>CAYQKK010000016.1:81945-83620 GCA_964417955.1 uncultured Planctomycetaceae bacterium | reverse complement strand
ACTCGGCGAGGGACAGGAGCTGGAACTTGCCGTCACGGTCCGTGAACATCGTGAAGCAGAAGAAGCTGAGCCAGTCGTGGCACGGCTCGTTGAACGTCGTCAGGATGCGCGGGCTGTCGGCATTGCCGGAGCGGCGCTCGAGGAGCTCGCCTGCCTCCTCGCGGCCGTCCTTGCCGAAGCAGCTCTGGAGCAGGTAGACCATGGCCCAAAGGTGACGGCCTTCCTCAACGTTGACCTGGAACAGGTTGCGCATGTCGTAGAGCGACGGCGCGGTGAGGCCGAGAAGGCGCTGCTGCTCGACGGACGCGGGCTCGGTGTCGCCCTGGGTCACGATGAGGCGGCGCAGCCAGTTGCGGTACTCACCCGGCACGTTCTGCCAGACATCCTCGCCCATGTGGTCGCCGAAGCCGATCTTGCCGCCCGGCTCGGTCGGCGTCAGGAAGATGCCCCAGCGGTAGTCGGGCATCTTGACGTAGTCAAAGTTGGCCCAGCCGTCGCGGTCCACGCTGATAGCGGTGCGCAGGTACACGTCGTTCTCGTTGAAGTCGGTGGGGCCCATTTCGCGCCACCAGCTGATGTAGTCGGGAAGCCACGCCTCGAGGGCGCGCTGCAGGCGCTTGTCCGACTTGAGATCGACGTTGTTCGGGATCTTCTGGCTGTAGTCGATGGTTGACATGTGGATCGGTCTCCTTAGCGAAAGTATTGGTGTGTCCCGCTGCGTGGCGTCGATTCACGGGGCCGAGGTGGCCGCGTCGCGCTCGCGCTTGGGTGAGGTTGGTTGTTGGATTAGGTGCGTTCGACGCTGAACTCGGGGCGCATTGGCGTGCCGTAGCAGCTCAGGGCGCCGCGCTCGCCGACGGCGTTGGGGCGCTGGAAGATCCAGTTCTGCCAAGCGGTCAGACGGCCGAAGATCTTCGTCTCCATGGTCTCGGGGCCCGCAAAGCGCAGGTTCGACTCCATGCCGGTGAGTGCGTCGGGCGAGAAGCTCGCGCGCTCCTCGATGGCCATGCGCAGCTCGTCCTCCCAGTCGATGTCGTCCGGCGCGAAGGTCGCGAGGCCGAGGTTGTTGGCCTCCTCGGCTGGGATCTGACGCATGGTTTCGAGGATGGCGGCCACTGCCGGCGGGTCACCGAGGAAACGCGTTTCGAGGCGCGAGATGCCGTTGGCCATGGGGAACATCCCCGCGTTCGCGACGGTGACGCCGAGGTTGACCTCGAAGTCGGGGTCGTCGAGCACGTAGATGCGGTCGCTGGCCAGCGCGAGCTCAAGGAACGTGCCGGTGAAGGTCGTGCCTTCGTTGGCGAGGGCGTAGAAGCTCTTCGCGGTGACGTCGACGCGCTTGAGGCAGCGCTTCACGAAGTGCTTGACCTCGTTCACGAACCAGGCGTTGGCGTCGTCCGAGCTACCGGCCATCAGGCCGTCGGTCGTATCAAGGGTCGCAGCGCTGCCGGTGGCGCGCAGCAGCACGAGGGCGATGTCACGCAGGTTCGTGCGCAGGTGCAGGATCGCGTCGTCGAGCTCGCGGAAGGCCTGGAAGATCCACCAGGCGGAGCCCTGGGCATAGGCCTCGTCGATCGTCGACGCGCAGGTGTCCGGTGCGTTGATCGTGAGGTTGGCGGTGCGCTGGGCGGGGTCGAGCTCCATCGTGACGTACTCGTACGTCCATGTGTTTCCG
>CAYQKK010000016.1:34036-81845 GCA_964417955.1 uncultured Planctomycetaceae bacterium | reverse complement strand
TCGTTGGTGAACTTGCAGAAGTTCACCTTGAAGCTGTGGGCGCTGCTGCGGAGCATCACGATGTTCGCGCCCGCGCAGAAGACGCGGTCGAGGGCGCCGGTCATGACCACGGAGCGAACCTCGGGGTACTCGAAGCGCAGGCGCTGCATGGCGTCCGCCAGCTCGATGTCCACCGACAAGTCGTAGCTGTTTAGCTTGAGCTCGTAGTCGTCACCTCGGAGCCCGCCGAAGGGCTCGACGTTCATCTTCAGGGTGGCGATATCGCCGTCCACGGAGAGCTCCCAGTGCTTGTAGCGGCTCGGATGGGTCGCGAACTGAATGTTCAGGTCTGCGATGGCGTCCGAGGTGGCGGTGGCTGAGCTCTGTTCTTGCGTCGTCGTCACGGTGAGATCCGAGGGTAGGAATGGCGGTCTGAGCAGGATATCGCTCACTGGAGCGTTCTGGATGCAGTATACTTTCCATTGCATGTCAAATCAAGCGGACCAAGCCCTGTTGCTTGCCCTGGGTGCGCGGATTCGCCGCACCCGGGAGGAGCTGGAGATGACCGTGACCGCCCTGGCGGAGCGCGCGGACGTTTCGCGCCGCTACGTCACGGAGGCGGAGGCAGGCCGCGCGAACCTCACGGTGCTCAAGCTGGCCGCCATGGCGGGGGCCCTACGGCTCTCCCTGTCCGAGCTGTGCGACCTCCCGGCCGCCGCCCCGCGCACCGAGCGCATCGCCCTCGTAGGCCTGCGCGGCGCGGGCAAGTCCACGGTGGGCGCCCTCCTGGCGAAGGAGCTCGAAACGCCGTTCGTAGAGCTGGACGAGCGTGTGGAGCGAATCGCCGGCCTTTCCCTGACGGCCATCTTCGACCTTCAGGGCGTGGAGACCTACCGCCGCCTGGAGCGCGAAGCCCTGGAAGAGGTCCTCGCCGAGGGCCAGCGCCAGGTCATCGCCACGGGCGGCTCCATTGTCACCAGTCCGGAGACCTTCGCCCGCCTTCGCGAGTCCTGCCGCACGGTTTGGCTCCAAGCCGCCCCGGAGGCTCACCTGGAGCGCGTCCTCGCCCAAGGTGATCACCGCCCCGTGGAAGGCCATCCGCGCGCACTAGAGGAACTGCGCGAGATTCTCCTTCGCCGCGAAGGCCAATACGAGCAGGCGGACGTGACGCTGAACACGGACGAGCTCACGGCTGAGGAAGCCGCCTCTCAGCTCCTTGGGCAAGTGCGTTTGTGGTGAGGGGTGGGCGCGCTACCGTAGCGCCTATGGCCATCCCTCGACTGATCGCGCTTCTCCCGCCCATTGCCCTTTTCCTCGCGGTGCCGCTCGGTGCAGCATCGCTATCCCCCCAGGGAGGTGAGGCGGGAGGTGAGGCGGGAGGCGAGGCCGCGGTGGGGGCCGCGGCGGAAGAAGAGGAGCCCCCGGTCGAAGAGGCAGAGAAGAAGCCGGACCTCGTCGACGCGCTATCCGATCTTCGCGCAGCCCTTGCGGCCAAAGTAGCCGAGATCGAGGTCAAGCAGGCCGCGCTTCGGGACGCGGCGGATGAAACGACCCGCGCCTCCAGCGAGGCCGAGTTGGAGAAGCTGCATGAGGAGCGGCTGGGGCTGGCGGCTCGGTTTGCGCGGCTGACGTCCCAGGCGGATGAGTCGCTGTTCGTCGAGGCACCGCCCACGCCGTTTGACCCGAAGGACCGGGTCCTCGGTCTCCTCAAGCCGGTGTTCGACGAGCTGGATGAAATGACGGCCAACTCCCGCGAGATTGGTCAGCTTGAGGAAGATCTCGTGGCGCAGCGGGCTCGGCTCGCGGAGGCGACCAAGGCCGTGCGCAACATCGAAACGCTCAGGGCCAAAGAACTCGCGGCCGAGGTTCGCACCGGCGTCGACGAACAGCTTGAGGTTTGGACCGCGCGGCGCGACGCTGCGAAGGCTCAGCTATCAAGCATCGAGTACGAACTCGGCGAGCGACGCGCCCAGCAGCGCCCGCTGGTGGACTCCGTCAGCGGCTTCATTCGCGGCTTCGTGCGCACGCGGGGATTCCATCTGCTGACGGCCGGCCTTGCGTTCTGCCTCGTGTTCTTTGGTATACGGGGTTTGCTTGCGCTCGTTCGACGAGTGCGCCCGGCGCCGAAGAGGAAGCGTCTCAGCGATCGCTTTCTTGCGCTCCTGACCCACGGCCTCAGCATCCTTCTGGGGATCGCGGCCGTGCTCTTCGTGTTCAACGCTGCGGGGGACTGGTTCCTCTTAGGCATCAGCCTCTTCTTCCTTGCAGGGGTCGCGTGGATCGTCGCGAAGGCGCTGCCGCAGTACATCGAGCAGGTCCGCCTCGTGCTGAACATGGGGGCCGTCAAGGAAGGCGAGCTACTCGTCTTCGACGACGTACCCTGGCGGGTCGAGACCCTCGGCTTCCAGGCCCAGCTCGTGAGCGAGCGCCTGAGCGGCGGCCTGCAGGTCCTACCTGTCCGTGATCTCGTCGGGCTGCATTCGCGTCCCTTGGGGGAGCGCGAGGAGCTCTTTCCGTGCTGCGAGGGCGACTGGGTTTCGTTGGACGATGGCACCATCGGCCGCGTGGATCTACAGACGCCCGGCGTCGTCCAGCTTGGCCTCCTTGGGGGAGCGAAGAAGACCTACGCCACCGGCGCATTCTTGGATCAGAGCCCGCAGAACATGTCGTCTGACTTCCGCGTCGAGTTCACCTTTGGCATCGATTACAAGCACCAGAAAGACTGCACCTACTCGATCCCCGGGGCCATGCGGGCGAAGCTTCAGTCGGGCTTGCTAGACGTTCTTGAGGAGAGCGAGCTCGTGGAAGTCGACGTTGAGTTCAAGGCGGCCGCTGCTTCGTCCCTCGACTATGAGATCCAGATCGACGTGGCGGGCTCAGCGGCGGCCAAGTACGAGGACGTCGAGCGCGCCGCGGCGCGCCTCCTCGTGGACGCCTGCAATGAGAACGACTGGGAGATCCCCTTCCAACAGCTGACCATTCACCAAGCCGTCGTCTAGGCTGGAACCATGCGAATCCCCGTGGTTGCCCTCGTCGCTCTGAGCTGTTTCGTCACCGCGTTCGGTCAAGAAGGCACGGGCCCGCGTCAGACGGCGCCCAACTTCATCGTGATCTTCGCCGACGACCTCGGCTACGGCGATCTCGGCTGCTTTGGGCATCCGACGATTCAGACGCCGCACTTGGATCGTATGGCGGCGGAGGGGATGAAGCTCACGCAGTTCTATGCGGCGGCCAGCGTATGCACGCCGAGCCGCGCGGGGCTTTTGACGGGGCGCCTTCCCGTGCGCAGCGGCGTATATGGGGACCAGCGGCGCGTTCTCTTTCCTGACTCCACCAGCGGTTTGCCCGCCAGCGAGGTGACCCTTGCGGAGGCGCTGCGCGAGTCTGGCTATCGGACGGCGTGCGTGGGCAAGTGGCACCTCGGTCATCTGCCGGAGTACCTTCCCACGAACCACGGATTCGACTCGTACTTCGGGATCCCGTACTCGAACGACATGGACGCGGTCTGGCCGCTGCCCGACGGATCCAATCGCTTTCAAAACTCCAAGATCGAGTACTTCAAAGTGCCGCTCCTGCGCGACCTTGAGGAGATCGAACGGCCCGCGGATCAAACGACGATCACGAGGCGCTACACGGAGGAGGCGGTGCGCTTTATCAAGGAACAGGACGAGCGGCCTTTCTTCCTCTACCTTGCGCACAGCCTGCCCCACGTGCCGCTCTTTCGCTCGCCCGAGTTCGAGGGGCGGAGCCGACGCGGCCTGTATGGCGACGTCGTCGAGGAGATCGACTGGGGCGTGGGGGAGATCCTCGACGCGCTGCGTGAGACGGGCCTCGACGAGGAAACGGTGGTGCTCTTCACGAGCGACAACGGGCCGTGGCTGACCTACGGTGCCCAAGGAGGTTCGGCGGGGCTCCTGCGTGAAGGGAAAGGCTGCACCTTCGAGGGCGGCATGCGCGTTCCGGCGATTGTGCGCTGGCCGTCCAAGGTGCCTGCGGCGACGGTTTGCGCCGAGGTCACGAGCGCGCTCGACGTCATGCCGACCTTCGTCAAGCTTGCGGGCGGGGAGCTCCCCGCAGACCGCGTCTACGACGGTGAGGATGTTTCGTCGTTACTCGACCCTGTGGGGGCTTCTCAGGCAGAACGCGCTTCACCCAAGAGCTTCTTTTACTACAAGGGCTCGCGGCTCATGGCGGTGCGCCACGGCGCGTACAAGGCGCACTTCGCAACGCAGATTGCGTACGTCGGGGACAAGCTTACGGAGCATGACCCGCCGCTTCTCTTTCACCTCGACGAAGACCCTTCCGAGTCGCGCAACGTGGCGAAGAAGCACCCGGACGTGGTGCAGACGCTGCGCCGCGTCGCGGACGAGCACCTCGCCAAGACCCAGCCCGTGCCGACGCGCACCTTGGCGAAGAAGGCGGACACCGCGCCGAACATCGTCGTGATCTTGGCGGACGACATGGGCTACGGCGAGGTGCAGGCACTCTATCCCGACGGCTCGAGGGTGCCGACGCCCCACCTCAATCGCCTCTACGCGGAGTCGCTGAGCTTCACGGACGCGCACTCGCCGTCGTCGGTCTGTACGCCCACCCGGTACGGCCTACTGACGGGCCGCTACTGCTGGCGTACCACCTTGCAGAAAGGCGTCGTGACGGGGAAGGAGCGGTCGCTCATCGCCGAGGATCGGCTGACCCTTGGGGGGCTCCTGCAGGGTGCGGGCTACGACACGGCTATCGTCGGTAAGTGGCACCTGAACTTTGGCTACGAGGCGCCCGCGGAGGCGGAAATGCCCGAGGACGGCCGGAAGACGAAGACCTTCTGGCCCGCAGCGTTCCCTATCGGCTCGTCGATCCTCGAAGGGCCCACCACCCGCGGCTTCAACTCGTTCTTTGGCTTCCACCACGCCCGCGAGATGAGCAGCATCGCGCGCGGTGAATCGATTGTCCAAGAACTCGAGGTCGACGAGGTGCTCCCCGCGATCACACGGGAAGCGATCGCCTACATCGATGGACGCGCTGAGGCTGCAAAGGAAGGCAAGCCGTTTTTCCTCTACTTCCCGATGAGCTCGCCCCATACGCCCATCGCTCCCACCGAGGAGTGGCAGGGCAAGAGCGGCCTCGGAGCCTACGGCGACTTCGTCGCCCAAACGGACGCGTCCGTTGGGGCCGTGCTTGAGGCCCTCGACGCCAATGGAATCGCAGAGAACACGCTCGTCATCTTCACCACGGACAACGGCACGTCGAGGGTGGCGCGCATTCGAGAGCTGCAGTCGAAAGGTCACTACCCAACGGGAGAACTGAGGGGATCTAAGGCTGACCTCTGGGAAGGCGGACACCGCGTTCCCTTCATGGTGCGCTGGCCCAGCCGCGTTCGCTCCGATCGATCCACGGATCAGCTTGTCTCGCTGACCGATGTGTTGAGCACGGTGGCAGACCTGCTCGACATTAACCTCCCCGCGAACGCAGGCGAAGACAGCATCAGCTTTCTCCCAACCATCCTCGACTACCCGTCGCGCGCCCAGCGCACGTCGATGATCCACCATTCCATCCACGGCCACTTCGCGATCCGCGACGGCGACTGGAAGCTCCTCTTGGCCCCGGGTTCGGGAGGCTGGAGCCAGCCCACCGACGCGAAGGCGCGCAAGGAGGGAGCCCCGGAGTCGCAGCTCTATCAGCTTGGGGCGGACCTGCCTGAATCCGTGAACCTCCAGGCGGAGCACCCTGCCGTCGTCGCCCGGCTCACCGCTCTTCTGGAGGCCCAAGTCCAAAGTGGCCGCAGTACGCCCGGCAGCGCCCAGGCCAACGACACTGAGGTCGTGATCCGCAAGCGCAACTGACGTTGCAGGGCTAGCGCTCGGCCACGATCAGAAAGTGGCCTTGGTTCAGCTCGTCCTCGGTCAGGGGCTCGGCGCCTGTGGGTCTCCGTTCGATCATGGAGACGACCGCGATGTTGAGATCTGGGCGACGGCTCTTGAGCCGTTCCACTGTGCCGAGGCCGTAGTCGCTGTGGAAGCGGCCGTTCCAGTGGATCACCTGGGCGGATCCAGCGGGGGATCCAGCGAGGGCAGCGGCGATGCTCTCGGCCATGGTGTCGTCCTTGACGCACTGGGCGGCGAAGACGTTGTCGAGAATCTTCGAGTCCACGTCGCCCCCGTGCCCTCCCATGACCTCGTCGAAGCGGCGGCGGTACTCCCCGCTTGGGGGAGCAGAGACGGTTCGCGCGGCCCATGTGTCACCGGCGCTCGCTCCGAGGCCCTGCCTTGCGACTCGGGACGCGATGGGGCGGTAGACGTTGGCGGCGACCACTGGGTGCCCCTCGCCTTTGCAGAACTCCACCGCCGCGCGGTAGTGCTCGTCGTAGTTCGGCCAGAGGCGCGCGATGCCCTTGAACTCGGCTTCCGTAAGGGCGCCGCGGAGGTAGAGGTCGAGGGTCGGCTGGGAGTCTCGCTCGAACATCTCCATGGAAAGGACGATCTCGCCGCGTCGCTCCGCGAGCGCCTGGGTGAGCGCGAGCTGGACAGCATGGCCGAGGCCGTTGTCGTGCTGCTCGCCTAGGAAGACAACATCCGCGTCCGCAAGCTGGTCCACCGCCTCGTCGAGCGAGACGGAACGCCCCTCAGGGGTGCGGATCAGGATGGCGTCGCCGGTCCCGTTTGTCGCCGCTTTGATCCTGGCAGGAAGTCCGAGCGGACTGAGTCCCGTGCCCGTGCTGGAGCACGCCGCGGCGACGCTAACGAGGGTAAGAAGAAGGGCCGGCTTCAGGACGGCATAGGCGCGCGCATTCGATCGATCCATGGCCCCATCGTGGCAGAATCGAGCCGCGGATGCTCACCTTCGACGAACCATCCGCGTTCAGCCTATGTCTACTGCTGGACGACCGACACCATGGCGCCCGTGACTCCAATCGTCGCTGCTCCACCGCTAGAGTCGCGGTAGAACGCTTGGGCGTACAGGAGGTCGCCGGGGACAAAGCCGGCCGACAGAAGGCGCGCTCCGGGCACGTCGAACGTGTACTCGTTCGAGCAGCCAGCCCCCGACGCGGTCTGCAAGCCGATGGACCCCCGCGCCAGGGCGCCACCGAGGCACAGCGTCCCGTTGAAGTAGGGGGGCGAGCTGGGCGCGAAGCCCATGAAGATCACGGAGACGCTCGTGGATCGCATGTCCGACGCGATCGCTTGTAGCCCGCCGCTGAGGCTCGGCTGGAGGGTGGCCTCCAACGAGGCGGAGCACCCGGCGCCGTCGGGGCCGCTAGGGCAGAACGCCCCTGACCCACCCGGATCGTTCGGGTCGAATGGAACCGCACCCATGTCCACGGTCATGCCCGTGGAGCTGGGCAAGACCGGGTCGCCGGTGCTAATGCAGGGGGAGCCAGCCGTCAGGCGGTAGTCGCTCGCGGGGGGCGACCGGAGGATGGGGTCCTGGTCGATGTTGCCGACGCCCGGCGCGCCGCCTTCGATGCAGCTGTAGATCGCGCTTGAGTTCGCGAGTGACGGGCCGCCGTTGTCATAGACGATGCAGCTGTTGAGCTGGGAGTCCGAGACGGCGCCGTCGATCCCTTGGAGCGTCGAGTTGAGCACGACGGTGCATTGCTGGAGCTCGCAGCCGTAGGCCGCTGCTCCACGATCGGCAAAGTTGTCAAAGAACTCGCAGCGCGTTAGCACTGAATCGAGCGCCGCGCCCCCGCGGGAGGGGCTCACCCCCGCGCTTGAGTTTCCGAACGCGCCGTTGCTGTAAAAGCGGCACTCCGTCGCGACGCAGTCCGTGATCGCGCCTCCGCTGAAGGCCGTCCCTGGAATGCTCGCGCGGAAGACTTGGTTGTTCTCAAACCTACACCGCAGGAGCGTCGCGCCTACGACCGACGAGCAGGGCTGGTTGGTGCTGAACGTGATCCCGCGATGGTTCTGGATCACGCAATCCGTCATCTCTGTGGCCTGCAAGCCTGCAACCGCGGTGGCCCAGTCTTCGCCGTCGGCGCCGGTGTTCCCGTCGAACCCGGAATGGCGGATGACCCAAATGCCGCGCACGGCGCCGCCGTCGCGAGCGGTGTTCTGCACGAACGTACAGCGTTCGATCGTCCCTGCTCCGTCGAGGGCTCCGCCCTGCTGGTTGCTGAAGCCGTCGCCGTTGGAAACGAAGTCAGAGCCTTGGATCAGCGCCGTGCCGGACGCGATCTTTATGCCGGACCCGGCGAAGGCGTTGTTCCTTGTGAAGGTGGAGTCGCGCACGGTGAGCTCTGCGCCATTAAAGTAGATCCCGCCTCCATCGGCGGCGGCGAACGAAGGCGGGTTGCGGTCGAAAACGGTTGAGTCAATGGTGACTCGGCTGTTGCCGAACGCTCCGAGTCCGCCCGCGAACTGGCCGCCGTCGTTGCGCTCGACGGTGCAGTCGGTCATCTGGAGCGACCCGCCCGCGACGCGGATGCCCGCGGGCAAGAATCCATCACCTCGGTTCCCGGTGATGTGGCAGTCCTCGAGGGTCACGTCCGCCGCCAAGAGGTCCACGGCGCAGCCGTCGCCGCTACTGCTGCTGGAACCGTCCGCAAAGGTGATCCCGCGGATCGAGATGCCAGGGGACGAAATTGCCCGAATCGTAAGGGCGGTCTCGTCGCTTGCGGTGCGCTCCACCGTGACGGCTGCGGCGGGCGACGCGTGGATGTTCACCCGCTTGGCGTCGATGAACACCGACTCCCGGTAGATCCCGTCGAGGACGATGATCGTGTCGCCGTCCAGCGTGGTGGCGGCGTCGACGGCGGCTTGGATGGTGGAGTAGGGATCGGCCATCGTGCCTGTGCCAGGACCTTGCGCGTCGTCATCGACGAACCAGTCGGTCATGGGGGCGGAGGCGCAGGCCACAAGTGCGAGGGTCGTCAACATGGCTACTAAAAATCTAGGGAAGAGTCGCCGGTGAGGGTGCGGGTCATAGATTGTCTCTCCCCGAGGGCGAAGGGCTCGATCTTCATGCTCAGATTCTGGCATTTTCGCAGCGTTGCAGCGCCGCATCGAGACACCGACCGCCTCGCTTGATCGAGAGGAGACAAGCTGGCCGTGGTTCGCTTCTAATAGGACCATGCTCGTCCACTTCGTGTCCGTGACTCTTCTGCTTGCGGCAAGCCTCACGCCAGCCGTCCCCACCACAGCGCCCGTCCCCGATTCCGTTTCCGAGCTGGCCCTCGCCGCAGGGCGTGCGGCCGTGAAACGTGGAGATGCTGACCGCGCGGCAGAGCACTTTCACCGCGCCTTGGCATCGGCTGTGACGCGGGCCGAGGCGGCGCTAGAGCTTGGGACGATCGCACGCGAAAGCGGCGACACGGACCTGTTGGCCACGGCGGCCCTGCACTTCGCGGAGGCGACGGTCGACGTTCGCGGGACGGTGGGCTCGGGGCCCCGTGGGGCGTGGTTGGCGAAAGACGGAGAGACCGACCTCGGGGCGCTGGCCGTCCGCACCGCCCGCGCCCGCGTCAAGCTGGCCGACGCCCTCGTGGGCCTCGCCAAGCAGCGCGAGGGCAAAGGCGCACGCGCCCCGGAGGGATTGATCACCGCGGCCTGGGCGCGCCGCTTCGCCCTCGACCTCGTTCAGCGCACGCCCGTCGCAGAGAAGGCGATGGCGCGGGCCCTCAAGACGAGCGTCTCGATCCCTTCCGGCGCCCACGGACCCGTGCTCAAGGCCTTGGATCGCCTTGCGGCTCGCTCCTTGGCCAAGGGGGACATCGGCACGGTGATCCGCGCTGCCCGCATCATACACGGGCTAGGCGTGCAGGCTGACTTCAAGGATCTCCTGGGCGATCGTCCGTCCGGGATGGCCTCGTGGCGGGCCAAGGGCGCGGACATTCTTCGACGAGCGCGCGAGCGCCAGGAGAAGCAGAGCGAGGAGCCGTGGACCGTCGAGGACCTCGAGTGGCTCAGCGGTGAGGAAGGCGAGTCCTTCACCCGCGGACACAAAAGCTTCGCGGAGCCCGGCGTCGCCGTTTCCACCCGCGGCTATTACCGAATCGAATCGGACTGCGGTTACGAGACCCTGCTCGCGGTGGCTTCCACCATCGAGGATCACCACGTTCGGCTCGTGGACTATTTCGGCGAGGACCCCTTCGTTCGGGACAAGACCCATGTACTGCGCCAGGGGACCATCCGCATCGTGCCGGACCCCAACGGACTTGAGGCCGAGGGAGCGCCATTCTTCTGGGCCGGTGGCTTCCAAAGCGGCGACACGACCGTGGTTCGCTTGGCCGCTGGCACGGTCGAAGGCCTCGGTCGAACCCTCACCCACGAACTGACCCACCGCTTCGACGGAGCGCTGCATCCGGGCATCCCCGCCTGGCTCGCGGAGGGCCGAGCCGTCTGGACAGGGTCGGCGTACGGCGGCATTTCAGCGACGGAGTTCGTCGACAACTACTGCTCGTCCATCGGGATGCTCAACGTCCTCAACCGAGGA
This sequence comes from uncultured Planctomycetaceae bacterium, assembly GCA_964417955.1. Classification (GTDB taxonomy): domain Bacteria; phylum Planctomycetota; class UBA1135; order UBA1135; genus Saltatorellus. The sequence goes on along the minus strand of CAYQKK010000016.1, from coordinate 71,438 downwards.
CTGTGGCGGGGCCCGCGCCTTGAGGGGGTGCTCAGCGGTCAACCCGAGGAGTACCGCAACAACTACACGCTTGGGGTGGCGCTGTATGTGTTCCTCTCTACGTGGTTCCCGGGGGACGAGACGGACATGTCGGACGGGACGCCGATCTTCCTGGAGCGGTTGCACGACTACGAGAACCGCGGCAAGCACCCTTCGAAGTCGAAGGACGTCTTCGAGGACTTCCTCGATCAGTTCTGCGACGGTGAAGCGGGCCGGCCTGACTCCCTGGAGGAATTCGAGACGGTGTTTCACGAGTTCCTGCGCGGCTTCATTCCCCGCAAGCTCGCGCCGTTCACCAAACGCTACGTGTCGGCCGTCGAAGGTCGCGGCGGCCGTAGGTGGATCTACGACGAGCCCACGTGGACGTGGGACTGGGTCCGGGCCGAGCCGAGCTTTGGTCAGAACCAAGCGCGCGAGGCCGGCGAGCTGCTCTTGGAGACAGGGGCAGGTGCCGACGCGATTCGCGCCTTCGTTTGGGCCCGCTCGGTGGATGGCTACGACCTGCGCACCGCCGAGGGCCTGTTGGAGGCGATCGGATCGGTGAAGGCGCCCTCGCGCACTCAGTTGGAGGCTCTCTGGGCCGTTCACCACGAGCGCAACGCTGAGCCGTTCACGTCGCGGGTCAACGCTTCCGTGGCGCGCGGGCGCCTTTCGGAATTCCCCGGCAGGCTGAAGGCCGTGGACCAGTGCCTATCCGATCTGCGCACCGCAGCCGCCGAGTTGAGCGTAGCAGGGGCCCGCGGGGCCGCACAGCGGGTGTTCGGCGACTATGAGCGCGTGGCCGCTTGGGCCGGGAGGACGACAGAGTTCCTACCTGAGCTAAACGGTATCGCGCCCATCCCGCGCGGCGAGTCAGACGAGCTCGAAGGGTGGGCCGATGAGTCGCTCACGAGACTGGACGACAACCGCGCGCGCGGGCTCTACTTCGTCGAAGACGACGGGACTCTGCTCCTTGGTCGTAAGACGGCCCGGAAGGGGTCTGGGCGCTTTGATCGCTCGGGAGGTGGTCGGGCGTTTGTCCGTGCGAACCGCTGGATGATGCCTGGGACCTACCGGATCAAGACGCGCGTGAACTTCACGACCTCCCACGGCTCGGTCATCGTGGTCCTTGGCTGGAAGACGCGCGATCGAAACCTGCGCCTGCGGCTGACGGCGGGGGACTTTGACTATGCGGTGGGGGAGTCCGAGGAAGAGCCCGAGTTTGACTCCGTTCGCTGGCGGTTCAACGGCATGCGCACCCGAGAGGGGGGCCTTGGTACCTCGGTGACGGGGGGAGCGATCGAACTGCAGCCGGCGGGCGCCTCCGTGGCCCTTGAGCTCGTCGTCACGGGCCCCGTGGTGAACGCCTGGATCGGCGGAAAGTTCGCTGGGTCCTACCACAGCGTCGACGGTGCTCCCATCGAGGGCTACGTCGGATTCGGAACGGCCAGCGGGTCTGCGGCGGTGGCGCCGGTGATCGTGACCCGGGAAGACCGCCGCCCGGTGGAGATTCTCGACTTCGAGCGCGGGACCGCGCCGCCTTTCGCTCGGCTCTCGAACCTGTCCGTCTTCTTTGGCGACCAGATGGAGCCGCTCACCAACGGAGCGCTCATTCTGTGGATTCCGGCTGAGTCCAAGGCTGCTTCCTTTGAACCTGAATCCGACGCGGCGGAAGCCGCAGACCGGGAGCTAGCGCGGGCGGAGCGCAGCGCGATTCAGCTGCTAGATCGCATGGCGCGTAACGGTGTGGCTCAACCCTTGGTTGTGGCGCTCCCACTCGCCTACAAGGATCTCCTCGACCGCCCCCGGTTTGAGGCGGAGATGCTCGAGGCCAGCCACGAGGCGGGCGTAGCGCCGCGGATCATTTTCCACAACATTCAGGCCGATGCGCCTGACGAGGGGAACGAGCCGCTCGATCGGTTTCGCTCAGGCGATCGCGGGCGGCGCTGGATCTTCTTCGTGGACGGCTCTAACGTCATCCGCATGTCCAGCACGTTCACGAGCGCACGGGCCATCAGTCAAGACACCCTTGAGCACTGGTTGACCGTCTTCCGCGACTACGGTCGGCCGGAGCGTCAGCTGCCTGAATACGCGCGGCCCGTACCGGAAGAAGATGACGGCGAAGAGGACGAGTAGGCGTCCCCGAGGTGGGGCGCTTCTTAGACCAGCTGCCCGAAGCGGCGCAGGTGCTTCTTCTTCACCTGGACCCAGGTGAGGAAGTCGATCGTCCCGAACTCCTCGTCGATGGCGGGGGGGCCGAGCACGAGCGCGCCGTTGCGCAGGTAGGAAGCGAAGAGTTTCGGGATCTCGATCTCCTTGACGTCGGCACCGCCCTTGCGGAGGGGCCAGTCCAGCAAAGGACAAGCGAGGGCAAGACGCGGCGGCGCGTAGAGCGTCGGGTGCACCTTGTCGTCCGCGACGAGCTTCGCGTAGAGCGCGATGCCCTTGAGGGGGTCAGTTCCGGTGAGCGAGCTGCACCCAAAGAACGCGTCGGCGCCCACGTGCTGCTGGTAGGCGATGAGGCCTTGCCAGAGGAGAAAGAGAACGCTCTTCTCGCGGTGGGGTCGTGCCACGCAAGCGCGGCCTAGCTCGACGGCGCGGTTGAGCGTCTCTTCAGGGATACGGTCGAGCTCAAACTCTCCCGCGGTGTACCAGCCGTGGCCTTGGGCCGCCGAGTCGGCGGTCTGCATGCGGTAGGTTCCGATCACGCCGCCGGTGGGCACGTGGATCACCATCAGGTGTTGGCACTGGCGGTCGAAGGCATCCGCGTCGAGGCCGGTTTCGTGGGCGCCGTTGAGACCCTCGCCGAGCTCGACGTTGAAGACCGCGTAGCGGAGCCTGCGGACGGCCTCCAGATCGGCCCCAGTTCGCGCAAAGCACAGCCTGTAGTCGCCGAGGGTTACATCGATGGTCGGAACCAAATCGATGCCGTAGAGGAGATCCGCGTCCCCGACGATGGGCGGCTTCGGCCGAGGGATGTGGGGGCCGTTCGGGCGCGAGCTGTGACTACGTGATGGCATGGACGGATTGCCTTTGGTTGTGCTTCTTTTGGGGGGCGAAAAGCGGGGCCGCGCCGGTCCCTGCATGGAAGACAGATGCCGTTATACGTCGGCAGGCCCTCATCTCAATGAAGACCCTCCTAAAGACGATGTAGAGATCAGCTCAGGAGGAGCCAAAGAGGCGCTGGCGGCCGCCTGGACCGGCTTCCGTGGTGGTCTACGCGCGACTACGACCTTTGGGACGGGTGCTTTCGCTGAATCTGGGCTTCTTCGGGCCTCCGGGCGCTGCGGGCTAGAAGTAGCCAAGGCGGCCTCCCCGGTCGAGGGAGGCCGCCTTGGCTTCAATGGGTCGCTCTAGGCGGCTCGCCCTAGCGGCCGGAGCCCGCTTCGACGGCCTCGGCTGCTTTCTTGGTCATCTCGATGCGCATCATCTCGGACTCGCCTTCGTCGGCAAGCTGGTAGAAGGTGATCACGTACTTACCGTCGGCGTGTACGGTCTCGTTCCGCATCTTGAGCCAGCCACCGGACATGGTGTCGAACATGTCGTAGTGCATGACGATCGCGTTCTTCTCCGCGTCCCAATCGCCCTCCATCATGGCCATGTAGGGGTGCTGGTTGTCGATCCAGGTGCCAACGAACTTCTTCTTCTTCGGGTCGTAGCCCATGGTCGAGGCGCCGGTGAAGGGCATGCCGCCGAAGTTGCCGGAGAACTCCGAGGTCGTCCAGAACTCGCCGACGGCTTTGATCGACTCACTGCAGGGCATCTCCATGGGCTCGTCCATGCCGGGGATGGCCATGAAGAGTGAGCCTTCCCACTCGCCAACGCCAGCCGTCACCTTGCCGTGCTCGGCGTCGGGCTTCATGGGCTCCTGGAAGGGGAGAAGAGGCGTGATGGCAGCGAAGGCCGCGCCGCCCACAAGGATGGCGCCAACGGTCTGGATCAGTCGAGTACGAAGCATGATGGAATCGGTTGGGGGAAGGGACGGTGTGACGGGCCGCGACAAGGGCCCGCTTCAAGAGGATCCGTTTGCTCGCTCCGCTTGGCAATACCGGAACGTGACGAACTGATCAGAAGGTGGCGGAATCCTCACCGTGGCCCATTTCTACCGGCTAGCGGAGCATCTCCCGCTTCGCGGCCTTCACGAAGCGCGCAAGCGCCGCTTCGGCTTCGCTGCCCCTTGCGTCGTTTTGCTGGCGGGCGAGCTGGACGGCGCTGCGCTCCGTCTTGATCGCCGCACCCATGTCGCCTGCTGCGAACTGCACGTGGCCCAGGGTGTCGAGGATGTACCAGTTCTCGCCGTGGGTCGCGTCCGCCGCCGATTGGATGATCGGCAGCAGATCTGGCGCGAGGCCCTTGCCCGAGTCGGAGCTGATGAGCTCCCACACGAAGTCGTTCACTCCCATGGCGTTGCCGTCCAGCTTGGCGGCGAGGAGGGGAAGGAGGGCCCCGGCGGCTTCTACGTTGCCTTCGGCAAGGAGAGCTTCGAAGTGGCTCTTGGTACTCGAGCGGCTGGCTGAGTGCCCGACGTTGCGACCTTCGGCGTGACTGGCAGAGTGCACCGCGGCGTGATCGTGATCAGCCTCGTGCACGGCGAGCGCCATGGACTGGCCCCGGGTCGGCTGCTCGATGCGAAGCGGAGCGCCGCCATGGAGCTCGGCCTGCACGAACTGATCGACGAGCGGGCCCACGTTGGGGAGACCGGTGAGACTTGCGGCCCAGCGCAGCTCCGTATCGGAGTGGCGCGTAGTAGCGACCATCGAGGTCTCGCTGAGGAGCTCGAGGATCGGCCCGACCTCCTCCAACTCACTGGCTGGAAGAACCTGGCGAGCCACCTGGGCGATGCGTCCGATGCTGACGCCGAGAACCGACGTGTGATCTTGAAGAGTCTCTTGGGCGAGGCCGGCAAACACGGGATCTTGGTGGAGGTTCTCCCCCTTCGCAGCGGCGAGGGCTGCCTCGATGGCTTCCAGCGAGGGCGAAAGAACCAAGCGATCCCCATGGCTATAGAGGAAGACGTCGACGCCCTCGATCCGGAATCGCTCCACGTGGTCGCCAGCGCGACTGGGCCGCGCCCGCATGTTGCTGCCCGCCTCTGTGGCGCCTTGGGCCGCGCCGAGAACCAGTCGCCAGATGGCCTTGGAACGCTCCGGGTCGTTCACGCTCATGGCGAGCGCCGCGTCGGGAATCACCATGCCGTCCGGTCCCTCGGACATCGACGGCAGCGCGAACACAGCGACGTCGACCAGATTGCCGAAGACCTCTCGGCCCAGGTCCATGAAGGTGACGACGGGCTGCCCTTCAGAGTCGGTGACGCCCGTGCCGCCGGAGTTGCGCTCGTTGAGGGAAGTCGCCAGGAAAGCAGCGGCGCCGCTCGGCACGAGGTCGAACGTGCTCTTCGAGACGTGCGGCATCCTCATGAGATTGAAGACGATGTTCTTGTGTCCTTCCTCAAGACTGAGACCGACGTCGAGGCTGAGTCCATCACCGTTGACGGTGAGACCCCCCGAAACCGTACGCAGGCTCTCGGGGTCGAGGAACTGAATGGCCATCGCCGCCTCTTGGCTCTCCCGGCTGATGGCGCCGATGGCACCGTCGAGGAGGGGCAGAATCGGCTCTGCGTTGGCGCAGAAGAACGCAAGGTCATCCTGGTGCCCACTGAATGCGGAGGCTAGATCCGTGTTCGCCGCGAGACTGTCCGAGCGGTCGCCGGCGACCCGACGCAGGGAGTCTTCGATCAGCTGGCGCTCGGTGCTCGCGAGGATGAGGCGGCTCCCCATCGTGACGTAGACGATGTTCTCGATGAGGAACGTGGGCTGCCCCGCGATGGGGTCAACGGATCGTCCGCCGGCGGGAAGGGCGGTCTCGATGAGTCCGCGGACCGCCTCCATATCCCCGGGGTGAAGGATCATGACGCCGCCGGGCATCCCGGCGGAGGGGTCCACGCGGGTGACCGCCACGGCGGCGCCCTTGAGTCCCAGCGCGGCTCGCACAAGGTGGGGACTGACCGCAATGTCGCCCGCGCTGTCCGTTCCTTGCAAGAGGCCCAGCTGCTCCATGAGGCTCTCCAGCTGGGAGCCTGGGTCGTTGAGTTCGGCGTAGACGATCGTGTCGGCTGGCATCAGCTGGGATAGGTCGACGGTTGCGATTTCCTCGGCGCAGGCCGCCATGTGAGCTTCGATCTCCGCGCGCTCCGTGCCCGATAGCGACCCGCTCTTGACCGCCTTGCGGTACAGCTCCATAGCGGCGTCGAGATCGCCCTTCTCGTGCTCTAGGTAGTAGGCGCGGTGAAACGCATCCGAGGCTGACTGCGGTGCAGCGGTAGCAAGCGCGGGAAAGAGCCCAAGGGCGACCGGCGCAAGGGCCCATCTCTTGAGGCTCGCCCGCCTGCGTATGCGCAATGCGCGGTGCGAGTGAATGCTAGTGCCGGAGGACGAGGGGCTGAGGACCATGGGTAGGCGGGGTGGAAGCAAGGAAAATGGGGACTGGAACCCTCTGCCTGCGGACAGCGCCTCGCGCTATTCCCGATCCTCTCTCATTTCTCTTCGTCTTCCTGGAGAGGCCGCTCGAGCTACCCCTACGAGGACCGCCAGTCCCGCGAACTCGATCACGCGGGGGCTGAGGGGTCGGGTTGGAGGTGTGCGTACGCCACCGCAATGCGCTCGAAGAGAGGGTCGCTGCTGCGCAGGGCCGTGATCTCGTTCCATGAGCGCCCATGCACCGCGAGCAGTAGCTTCAGCAGTTGAGCTGCGAAATCCGCGGACGGTGGGTTCGAACGTAGCAGCGTTCCGTGGGTCGCGACCTGATCCCACGCCGCCGGGAATTTCAGCCGCGGCTCCACCTCGGGGAGCTCCTCGTCGCCTGGGTAGACATCCTCAAGAAGCGCTTCAAAGTCCAGCACTTCAGGGGCCAGTGTCGCGAGCTCTACGGCGAGGGTCTCGGCGGTCCAATCCCCGTCGGGCCCTGGAGAGTCTTTGCTGGTCGGGTCACCCGCGGCAAACTCGGTATAGATTCCGTCTAGGAAGAGCCTCTGGGCGGTGAAGGCGCCAAGTACATGCAGCGCAGGACGGCTACGGGTCCGCGCCCGACCAGCGAGTGCCCCTTGGACCGAGAGCGCCCCGAGGACGTGCAGTGAGCCGTCCAGAAGAATTTGGTCCGCCGCGACGGTCCCGGTGACGAGCAGCGCTCCTCCAGCGAGAAAGAGCGCTCCCTCCACACTCAGGTCGCCATCGATGATCACTGTGGCCGAGAGGTAGCACGACTGCGTCACGTTCACGTCCCCTTGGACGACGACGGCGTTTTCGGCGCAGTCTTCGAGAAGCGCGTTGCAGTCCGATCGAATCCAAACGTGCTGGATGCCTTCGATGCGCTTGGCGAGGGCCGGGAATGCGTCGACGCCCGTGAACTCGACGCCCTCATCCAAGCTCTGGCAGTGGGCGTGGAGATCAGCCCCGGTGGGACCGAGCTTGGCTCGGTCAGCCGCCACTGCGCGCATCCTCGGAGTGGTCCGCGGAATGCGGCTTTGGAAGGCCGTCTCGTAGGCGTCGACGATGCGGTCTACGAGCGGATCGCGACCAACGAAAGATCGCAGGCGCCCTTCGTCTCCGTCCGCTCCGGATTCCAGTGCGCCCATGATCCACGAGGTCAGCTCGGCTGGAGGCGCTTCGTCTCGAAAGATCGGCTCTCCGTTCTTCAGCATCGTCCAGCAGACGTCGCTATCAGGCACGAGGGCGGCCTTTAGGAACGGATCATCTCGGCTGTGCTCTTCGATGGACTCCATCATCTTCTCGACGTCCACCAGCTCGGGAACGAAGACACGGCACGCAGCCTCCGCCTGCTCCGGGTTCCAGGCTTGGTCGCTGATGTACGCCTCGACCTCCAGCTTGCCCCGCGGGTAGGAGGCGTCCATGTCGTCGACGATGAAGGCTCGCGCGCGAACGACATCGCCGGCGCGGAATACGTGGTCGTTGTAGTGAACGAAGAGCATTCCCTCGACGACAACCGGCCCAAGGGCCGCCAGGGACCAACAGGTGATGACGTTCTTGGCTCGGAACGATCCGAGGACAACCAGCATGCCCGCCACGCCGTAGACACTGCCGCTGACTTGGAGGTCGCCGTCAACGAAAACGATCTCGTCAGCCAACAGATCGCCGTCCACCTGAATGTCCCCTCGGTGGTACTTCCAGTCGGTGCGCTGGTCCTCCAAGCAGATCTCGAAGAACCTCCAGTAGCGCACGCGCATGGCCTCAAGAAGCCGCGGCTTCTCGCCCGAATCCGCCAGAGACTGGGTGGCGGGGGAAGCAGCGAGGAGGTCGCTGAGGCGACGGGCTTCATCTTGGCCTTGGATCATGGACGGGAGAGAGCTAGGGCCGGTGGAGGCGCTGCTTTTTGCGGTAGCTCAGCCACTCGCGAATGACCTGGGTGAGGGAGGCGGTGGGGGTCCCCATGGCTGCGTTCTTGGCTCCGATCTCGTAGGCGAGCTGCCATTGCCTGAACAGGATTCGGTAGGCCGTCAGTACGGAATGGCTGGGGTCGTAGAGGTTCGTTGCCTCGGAGGTGACGCCGTTGAGTTCGATCACGCCTAGGCCTTCGCCCCTTTTGAAGTGCTCTTCGCTGGGGGCCCGGAAGTCGTAGCGGCCAAAGTAGAAGCCCTCGTAGCGCTTCGAGATGCGGTCGACGGCCGCGTTGAGCTCTGGGGTGATCAGCGCCGCGCCGTCGAGGAAGATCGCGCCCCGGGAGTGGGTGCCGACGTTGACGAGGCGGACGGTTTTGCCGGCGGCTGGGGCGTCGTCGGCCCTGCGGCCTAGCTCCTTCAGGTAGGTCTGGTGCAGGGCGCAGGCGCGACCATCCTCGAGCAGCAGCTCTTCGACGGATCGCTTGCCGTCGCCGGTGACCTCGGGCAGGACCTTGGTGGTGATGCCGAAGATCGTGCCGGTGTCTTCGTCGGGTTGGCGCGTGTAGAACACACCAAACTCTTCGCCGTCGAGGCGCGCCTGCAGGAGAGCTTCATGATCGAGGGTGCTGGCTCGCTCTAGGAGGTCGGCTTCATCGCGCACGATTGCGACGCCCGATCCGCGCTGGCCTTCGTTCGGCTTCAGGATCACGGGGTAGTCGACGCCGCTCTCTCGCATGAACGCAGCCGCCTTGGACGAGCGTTCTTCGGCGCCCATGGCGGGGGTCAGCAGCAGGAAGGGCGGAACCTCGGGGCTGTCAGCGCCGAGCCCCTCGAGGATCTCGGCCTTCGATTCGCCGATCAGTCCGCCCATGGGCATGGCCGGATTGGACGCCGCGAACTTGAAGAGTCCGCGGTGCTTGACCGCCAGCCAAAGGAGCCAGGGAATCAGCGGCAGGTAGGTGATGTACGGGGGCCAGAACTCCCACGAGCGAAGGCGCCGCCACTTGCCGCGCAAAAGGCGCCTGCCCTTGTGGGTGAACGTGAGGGGCAGGAGGCGGTAGGCCTGGAACAGGACCACCACGAGGGCGATCACGAAGGGAAGCTGGCGGGGGCCGAGGCCGCCGATGGCCTCGGCGAGGCGCTCGCCGGCCACCGCCGCGATCCCAACGAGCGCGGGCGTCCAGAGGATGCCGGCCACCGCGAAGAAGAACGCGAACGAGGTGAGCCTCGTCCGCAGGACTCCGGCGGCCACGTAGGTTGGAAGCCTCAGTCCAGGGGTGAAGCGCGACAGGAAGATCACCCCGATGCCCTTCGACTCGAACCAACCGCTTGCGCGCTCGACCGCGTCGTCGGAGATGAACCAGCGCAGAGGGCGCCGCCTCAGAGCTGGGCGACCGAACGCGCGGCCGATGAGGTAGAGGCCAAGGTCGCCGACGAAGATGCCCGCAAAACACGCGAGCGAAGCCGCGACGAACCCCACGCGCCCATCGGCCACTAGCAGCCCCGCAGCGATGCACGCGAGGTCCTCCGAGACGAAGGTGGCTACGGCCAAGAGCAGCAAAATCGTGAGGAGCGCCGGGCCCTCGAATGGCGGCACCTCAGAGGCATCGAAGGCTTCGGCCGCCACCGCGAGGCGGGTGCTTGAGACTTCGCTGCGGGTTAGGACCGAGCCGTCTTCGACGCGCTCCACAAAGTTCCCGATCGAGCCGGCGACCGCCTCTGGATCCGTCCATGGAATGAAGTGGCTTGCGGGGGCGCCGAGGACCACGAGCTCCGCTTGTGGCACGATTCGCGCGTGCTCCTGGGCCGCCGCTAAGGGCACGAGGAAGTCTTCCTCGCCGTGCACGATGAGCGTGGGCAGGGACACCTTCTCGAGGATCGGCCGCAGGCGCCGCTGGTCGGTCTCGAAGAAGTTCCGGGCGTAGTGGACGCCGATGGGGAAGGTGTCGAGGAAGCCGAAGTGCGGCACTACCCAGCGCAGCACCCGAAGGGCGCCGAGCTGCAGGCCGTGGACGCCGTGGTTCAGGGTGTGGTTCCCCAACAGCTCGAGCTCGATCACGCCGATCGCGGCGAGCAACGTGAGGGATTCGATGCGCTCTGGCACGCGATCGATGAGTTCCAGCGCAACGCCGCCGCCCATGCTGTACCCGAGCACGTGGAACTGATCGATGCCGAGCTGTTCGAGGAGCTCTAAGCAGTAGCCGGCGTGGGCTCGAACGGACAGGCTCTGTACGTCCTTGGACGACTGACCGAAGCCGGGCATGTCCGGGCCGATGATGCGGAAGCGATCCTTGAGAAGGGGCCGCAGGCTTCGGAAGTCGTCCCCGGACCCGGGGCTCCCCTGGAGCGCGAGGATCACCGGCGCATCCCGTGGACCGTCGTCGCGGTAGCTGAGCCGCGCGGCGGTGGATTCCACCGGTTGACCGTCGGCTGCGAACGCGGGGGTCTCGGCGTATGCGTAGCCAGGCCGCGGAGGTCCAGGCTCCTTCGACTGCGTGAGCATGACCACCCACGAGGCGACTAGCGCCACTAGGTAAACCGCGAGCAGCGTCCTCCAGAGGGGGAAGCCCTTGGCTGACGGTTCCGATGTACGGGGAACGCTCGTCAAGCTACCGGCCCACCCGGGATAGCTTGACCGTCACCGAGTCTTCGGGGGAACTCTGCGCCACCAAGTTCGAGATCGGGGCGTACTCAAACGTCAGGCGGTCTGCGGCGACGTCGATGACGCACTGGCTGCGCGTGGCCGCATCGCTACGACGCATGACCGGCGTCAGGTTCGTCGGACCTTCCTCGGGGTCGACGTAGTTTTGGAATTCGCTCAGTCGCGCTGCGTTGGGATCATCGAGCACGATGCGTCGGTAGAGCGCTCGGCGCGCACGCTGTACTTCGTCTTGCGCGTGGCTTGAGGACGTGAGGGGGAGCTGTCGCTCGCCGCTGAAATCGATCGCAGCGCAGAGCCCATCCCAGCGCACAATCAGCGCGGCCTGACCGGGCGCCTTGATGACGATGACCGCGGGCCGGAAGCACGCCAGCGCCTTGGGGGCAAGATGCGCAAGCGCTTCCTTCGGCCTCCTGATGCCAGCTAGGCTGCGCACGAGCACACCGCGACTGGTGTAGCTAGAGCGCTCTGCCGCGCGGGACTCGACGTAGCCGTTCAGGAGAGCGACGGTGACGCCGTACTCGTTCGCGGTGAGCCAGGTCCCACCGGCTTCGCTGTCTTCAGGCGCGATGTAGGCCGTGCCGTCCTCGGTGACCTGCTTCCTCGGCGGCACCTCCGGCGCGCGCGAGAGCTGCTCGTCACGATTGAACCAGAGCCTGTATCCCAGGTCAGTAGCGGAGCCAGTGGACGGAGTCGCTGCATTGCCCGTCGCATGGGCAGTCCAGGTCAGCGTGCACACGCGCGTTTCGCCTCGGCTCTCATGGGGTCCCGGCCGATGCCGTCTCCGTTTCTGGATCCGCGTGCTGGTCCGCTGCCTCAAGAATCCGACAGGGCTTGAAGGCACCCGTTGTCGCCGAGTGAGCCGCTTCGGCGAGCACCTTCCTTGCGCCCGAGGAGCGCTCTTCGGGCGCGCGCAGAACTTCCGACGAGAACGTCACCGTGGCGACGGTTCGGGGCTGGGCTAGGAAGGTCATGAAGTGGGATCCGAAAGGGGCGTCGCCCCACCAGCAGACTGCCTCCCACGCGGGCTTCGGCCCAAGGGGGGAGTCGTAGTGGAGAGCGGCAACGCGCACGGGCACCCCTGTTTCGACGGGAACCTCAAACAGTGACGGCTTATATCGGTCCACTTGGGATCCGTCGGTGCTCGTCCCTTCTGGGAACACAATCACGCCCGTGCCGCGGCTGAGAACGGCCTTGACCTCGCCGATGACCCGCGTGAGGTCTCGCTTGCGGCTGCGATCGACGAAGAGCGTGCCGGTGCTCCTCGCCAGTAGTCCGAGGACCGGCCAGCCAGCGATCTCGCTCTTGGCGAGGAAGCGCGCATCGAGGCGCGATAGGAGCACGGGAATGTCCAGATAGGACAGGTGATTGGCCACCAGGAAGTAGGCTCCGTCGTCGCCGTTGGCGCGGCCTGGAACGGGACCCTCGAAGCGCGTCTCTACGCCCATGATCCAGAGGATCGCCTTGGCCCAGGTGCCGATCCAAAGCCGCTGGAGCCCGGGGTCCCACTTCGGCACAAGCCAAGCCAGGGGGCGCGTCAGAATCCAGCCCGCGTACAGAGGGACGGTGGCGCAGGGGAGGAGCGCGAGGCGGAAGAGGGCCCGAGGGGACATAGGTCCCAGCAGTTTGCCCCGTTCATGGGGGAGGATCGAGCAATCCGTGGGAAAGCCGCGCAGGAAGTCGTCCTACTCGTCTGGCTTCGGGAAGTGGGTGGTTAGGCCTCTTTGCCCAGGGCCCCGGATCTCTGCGGACATCTTCGGTGTCCCTTTCGCTTCGCAGGTGATGGTGACCATAGATTTCGCGGGGACGAGGTAGCGCCGAGGGCCGCGGGCGTTCTTGTCGGCTTTCAGAAAGGGCAGCATCTTCGAGCGGCCACTCAGCTTGACCTTCGCGCGGGACCAGGCCTCGCGGCCTGCGTCGTCCTCGCGCCAGATCGCTGGGCAGTGGACTTCGATGGCGGCGAGAGGGGCGACCGTCAGCTGGGGGGCCTCGGTATCGGTCACCGGAAACTCGACAAAGGCTTCGTCGCCGAAAGGCGACTTGACCTTGAACAGGCAAACTTGGGGGTGCACTCCCTGGAGTACCACCTGTCCGTTCTCGGCTGTGGCCCCGACAACGGTCTCTCGCGCGAGGCCGAGTCCAAGCCGCAGCGCTTTGCCGCCGCTCACTTCTTGGCCGCTGGCGTCCCCTGGCTGCTTCACGAACAAGAACTGCCCAAAGCGAATCGGTGATCCTCTCCGGTCTCGCAGCCCGATCATGTCAGGGTCCACCACGGCGCGAACCTCGGCGTCCTTGAGGGGCTGGCTAAACGGATCGAGGACTTCGAACTTCAGGCGTGTGGGCCGTCGACCGCGGAGCCCCGTTGGGAGCTGGAGCGTCGACCCGTCCATCTTCTGTGCTGCGACTTCGCGGGTGATTTCGATGAGGTCTGCGGCCATGGACGGTGCCTCGGGGATGCCGAGAACGTAGAGGCTCCCCGCGTTCGTCCCGTAACGCAGACCGTCCTTCTTGCTGGTCCCAAATCCGATGCCCATGCTGTCGAGCACTTCAAGGTCACCACGCCTGTCGATGGCGACGAGGGAGGCGGTGCCGTGGAAGGGCGTGACGGCCCCCTTAGCGCGACCGCTCTGCCCTCGACCCTTCTTGATCAAGATTCCGCCCAAAGCAACGCGAAGCCCAATGGGCTGAAGCCTCACGGTCGGTGCTGCGACCAGGTCGGAACCGTCGCTGCTCCATCGGATTCGGCGCGGGTCCAGGGTCACGGGCAGTGCACCGGGGTGATCCACCACGAGATGCCCCCGGTCCATAGGGTTCTGGGCGCGCCCGTACGGAAACGCGAGCGTTGGTGCATCGTGGATGAGGCCCGACTTTGAGTGCGTCTTGCCTACGTCGCCTGCCATGGCACGCGCGCTGAGGGTCATGGGCACGCCGAGGTTGATGTCTGGCACCTTGTAGGCGTCGATGATCGGCGTGAACCTGATTTGCCGGTTGGGGCCGGTGATCATGACCTCGTCCGCGCCGGCCTTACGCTTGCTTTTGGACTTCTCCTTTTTGGTGCGCTTCTTCTTCGAGCTCGGCCGCTCGCTCTTGCTTCGCGGGGTAGAAGACGCCTTGACGCGAGTGGCGGCGGACGTGCGCTCGCTGGCCTCCGGGATGTCCAGCACGTCCACGAGGGTCGGCTTGGTCTCGGGAATGAAAACGGGCTCGGGCGTGCTGGCATCCATCGCGACCTCGGCGAGCGAGCCACCGCCGTCGAGCTGGCCCGTCCAGCGCCATGCGAGGACCGCGCCGAGGGCCAGCACGGCCGTGGCTCCGAGGGCGGCGAAGGCGTTCCGTTGCTGTCTAGAGGTTGCGAGAGCCATGGGTGCTGAGGGCCTAGGAGGGGAAGAGCTCGAGCCGTTCGTTCGCTGCGAGAAGCGTGGCCCAGTCATCCGGTGCGATGCCGGGGGCCGGGACGCCTCTACTATTCTCGAAATAGGCGAAGGTTTCAGCCATGGCGCGGTTTCGATCGGCCTCTGCGAGCGTGCGGGTAGCCTGCAGGAAGGCCCCCTCCGCGAAACGCTGGAGCTTGCGCTCCAGCAGCAGGGCGCCGGGGAGGTCCGTGCGAAGCATCTCGAGCGCTTGGGCGGCGGCTGCAGGGCCCAAGAGTCCGAATCGGCCTTCGAAGGCACCAGCGCCGCGGCGGAAGGCGCTTGCGAACTCGAACCCTGGGCTGAACAGGCCTGCTCCCTCCAGTCGCCCGAGCGCTTCGGCTCGGTCCTCGTCATAGGGGTCCATGCGCAAGGCGACGACCGACTCGGCGCCGTGGAAGCGGTCGATGAGTCGCTGGGCTTCATCCGCAAGTGGCTCTTTAGGGTGCGCGGTGAGCACGAGCGCGACGTTGGCGGCAGCCGCAGCGCTATCGATCCGCTCGATGGATGCCGCTGTCCACGGGTCCGCAGCCCCGTCCAAGCCGACGAGGTCTGGACCTTCGTCCAGCGCGCGCTCGAAGTCCCGGTGGCGCTGGGCGGGCGCAGAGTCGGGGAGATCGATGCGCAGCGGCGCGTCCGTGTCGACGAGTCGGTCGTAGAACCGGTCCCAGGCTTCCGCGTGTTCTCGGACCGTCGTCAACCGGACGGTGAACCCCGTGAATCCGCGGGGGCAGGCGGCGGCTGGGTCGGCGCCCGTGGCGACGAAGGCGTCGAGCGGACGCCACACGCCATCCGTCGGATGGGCATCGTCAGCTCGGCGCCCAGCGCTCACTCGTCTCCGCCAGGGGTGCTAGCGGGCGCTGGCTGGAGCAGCGCAGCGAAGCTGGAGAGACCATTGCGCTCGGCGGCGGAGACAGGCGTCCAATCCCCTTCCATCTTCAGCGAGGCGTCGGCGCCAGCCGCAAGGAGCCGCTCGGTGACGGCCGCGAAGCCCGGGTGCTCTTCGCCCGAGTTCGCAAAGCGCGCGGCGCCGGCGACGACGCTGTGCAACGGGGTCAGCGATGCACCGTTCTCTGACCGCGCGTTGGCGTCGGCCCCCATTTGCAAGAGCAGCGAGACCGCATCCACGTGCCCGCGGTACGCGGCGCGGTGAAGGGGGAAGAAGCCCGCGGGACCGACCTCTTCGAACGCGAGGGGGTCATCCGTCAAGCGCTTTTGCACGATGCCGGCGCGGCCGAGCGCGCACGCTTCGTGGATATCGAGCTCGGTGATTCCGCGGTCGTCCCTGGCTGCCAGCATGAGGTCGACGATGTCCGACGACTCGCGCTCGTAGGCCTCAAGAAGAAGAGAGCCGCCCCTCGTGGACGGCGCGTTGGCAAGGGCCGGGTGGTCGGCCATGAGTCGGGTCGCGGTGGCGACGTCGCCGTGCCGGACGGCGCGCTGCATCTCTTCCTCTGTCTCCATGGCGGCAGAGTCTACGGACCCAGGTCGCTTCGTTACAGACGGGAGGGACAGTTAGTGAAAGACGCGCACGTCGAGCCCCGTCTGGCGTCGAAGAATGTCGGCCGCCGACTCCAGCTCGGCCTGTGAGTATGCGCTCAGACCCTCAGCCCCCGGCTGATGGGAGGGACGCCGCAGCCCGTACAGCAGGATGCCCTTGGGGACGGCCCCAGCCGTCAACGCCTCGCGGATCAAGTCAGCGATGGCTTCGACATCCGAATGTGGGTGCACCACCATGGTCTGAATCCAGGTGGGGACGGCGCCAGACGCGCCCACGAGTGCCCCCATGACCCGCGCGTTGCCCATGGGGACTCGGTTGATCTTGGCGCGGCTCTCTTCATCGCCCGCATCGACCTTGAACCATATCTCTCCGCCGGCCGCGCTTAGGGTCTCGAAGGCCTCGACGGTAGCGGGCTGCTGGCTTCGGCTGCCGTTGGTGATCACGACGAGCTGGGTGCTCGCCTGGAGCCCATGCCGTTCTCGGAGTCGAGCGGACAGGGCCACGGCCGCCCCGAAGTCGGGGGAAAGAGTGGGCTCGCCGTCTCCAGCGATGCAGATGTCCTTGATGCCGGTGCGCGGGTCACTGCCCTCGACGCCCCCGTGCCAGCGCCCCGCCAGTGCTTCACGAATTACGTCGTCGAGCTCCTGTTCCAGGACGGCTAGATCGATCGCATCCGGCGCACCGCGAACGAGCCCCTCGACCTCGCAGTACACGCACGCCCAGTTGCATTCCTTGCCCGGGTTCAGATTGACCCCGATCGAAAGCCCGCCTGCGCGCCGGGAGTGCACCGGGTACACGAGGGTGCGCTCGGCCTTCGAAGCGTTGTGGTCGTCCGCGGACAGCTCGTCTGGCACGCCCTCAGGCATGGGCATCCACGGTGAGGCCGGTGGCGACTTCAATGCGCTCCTTCAGCGCGAGGATCCACTCCTCGTCGAGGCGTGAGAGCCGATCGGACTCGGGTTGGAGAGACGGTCTAGCGAGGCCGTAGAGCAGAACGCCTGCGATGGGGGTGCCGCGCTCCACCTCGGTCTTCAGGAGTTCGACGTACGCATCGACCTCAAGCTCCGTCGGCGCACTGCCGTCCCGTCTGAACGCGCAGGTTTGCACGAGGGTGCGACAGGCCTTGGCCGCGGCCCGGAGGTTCTGCGTGACGCGCTCGAGCGGCGAGTCGATCCCGTTGATCTCGCGGCGGCCGTCGCGCGTGGCTGAGTCGATCTTGAACCAGACCTCACCGCTTGCGGCGGCCATGAGTTCTAGACCCCGTAGCACGTGGGGCTGATGCACCTGGGAACCGTTGGTGATGAGGACGGTCTTAGTGTCCTCCATCGCGGGGAACTCGCCGCGTACCGACAAGACGCGGGCTACGATTTTGTCGAAGTCCCTCGCGGTGGTCGGCTCGCCGTTACCGGAGAACGCGATGTCGTTGATGCGGCGGGACTCTGGCGGCGCGTGGGCCTCCATCCACTCCGGGGTGGTGACCTCGGACAGGAAGCCGCGCAGCTCGGCCTCGAGTTGGTCCGCGTCGATGTCCGGGGCCGCGCCGCGCACGAGGTCCGGGACCTGGCAGTAGACGCACGCCCAGTTGCAGGCGTTGTTTGGGTTCAGGTTGACGCCGACCGAGACTCCGCGGGCGCGCCTGGAGACCACCGGGTAGACGTAGACGAGCTGCGCAGAGTCCCTGGAGTGGTCCTCAGGCGTCAGTCTTCCGGTCTTTGAATTCGTGTCTTCCACGTCTACCCATAGTACGCTGCCGCCATGACTGAATCGGCCGAGTACCTGTTAGGAACCAACGACTCCGAGCTGGACCGCCTCGGCGTACAGCACGCAATCTGGCGCGACCTCGCCGAGGCCGTCTTGGACCGGGCCGGGGTGGGGCCCGGGATGACGGTCCTGGACCTGGGCTGCGGTCCGGGCTTTGTCACCGAAGAACTCGCGCGCCGTGTGGGACCGAGCGGCCGCGTGGTGGCCCTCGATGAGTCGCCACGCTGGCACGAGGTGCTGCGTGCCCGTGACTTCGCTGCTCCGGTTGAGCTGGTCCAGGCCAAGATCCAGGAAGCAGACCTGGGGGAGGACCGCTTCGACGCCGTTTTCTCCCGCTGGGTCTTCAGCTTCTTCGACGACCTCGATTCCGTTTGCTCGCAGGTGCAGCGCGCACTCAGGCCCGGCGGCCGGCTCGTCGTTCAGGACTACAACCACGAGGGCGTGTCCGTCTTTCCGAAGAGCGCTGGATTCGAAGCGGTCATTCGCGCCACGCGCGAGTACTACCGGCGCGCAGGCGGGAATTCCTGGGTCATGGGCAGCCTTCCGGCCGCCGCGAAGCGCGCGGGACTCACTCTCACCGAGCTGCACCCCAACGTCATGGTTGGCGGCAATCAGTCCCCGGTTTTCCAGTGGCTCGACGTCTTCTTCCCGCGGTTCTCCGGGACCTTCCTCGAGGAGGATCTAATCACCGTGGCGGAGCAGGCACAGTTTCTGACCGAGTGGGCGGCTCTGAAGACGAACCCGGACGCGCTGTTCTACAGCCCGATGGTTGTGGACATGATCGCGACGCGGGAAAGCTGATCCCCGCGCCGCCTATTATCTGTGAGTTTGGCACTGTGACTTTGCCACGGTGACTCTGCCACGGTGACTCTGCCACGGAGACTCTGCCCAACTAAGGGCCAGTTCAACGCCCTACTTAAGGAACGGGTAGCTCCAGTCGGTCGGCGGGACGAACGTCTCTTTGATCGTGCGGGGACTGACCCACCGCAGGAGGTTCAGGATCGAGCCCGCCTTGTCGTTCGTGCCCGAGGCACGCGAGCCGCCGAACGGCTGCTGGCCCACGACGGCGCCCGTGGGCTTGTCGTTGATGTAGAAGTTGCCGGCCGCAAAGCGCAGCGCTTCCATGGCCTGGCGCACGGCGTAGCGATCGTCGGCGAACACGGCGCCCGTGAGAGCGTACGGCGAGGTGTTGGCGCAGAGCTCGAGGGTCTCTTCGACGCGGTTGTCGTCGTAGACGTAAACGCCCAAGAGCGGGCCGAAGTACTCGGAACGCATGAGGTCGTGCTTGGGGTCTTGAACGACCGCCACGGTCGGCTCCACGAAGTAGCCCTCGCTGTCGTCGCAGCCGCCGCCGAAGACCACGTCCACGTTGGCCTCGGACTTGGCCCGATCGATGGCCTCCTTCAGCTTGTTGAAGGAGTTCTGGTCGATGACGGCGCCGAGGAAGTTGGAGAAGTCAGAGACGTCACCCATCTTCATCTGGGGGAGGATCTCCGCGAGGTGCTCTTGCACGTCCGGCCACATGGACTTCGGAACGTAGGCGCGGGACGCGGCGGAGCACTTCTGGCCCTGGTACTCGAAGGCGCCGCGCGCGAGGGCGACGGCCACTTCACGGGCGCCGCATGCGCTGGGGTGCACGAAGACAAAGTCCTTGCCGCCGGTTTCGCCGACGATGCGCGGGTACTGCCCGTAGCCCTCAATCTGGTTGCCGACCTGCTTCCAGATGTGCTGGAAGGTGCGGGTCGAGCCCGTGAAGTGCACGCCGCCGAGGCGGTGGTCAGGCGTCACGACGTCGCCGATGGGTGCGCCGCCGCCGGGGAGGAAGTTGATGACGCCGGGGGGCATGCCAGCGGCCTCCAGCAGGCGCATCGTGTAGTAGTTGGAAAGCAGCGCCGTCGTGGACGGCTTCCAGACCACCGTGTTGCCCATGAGCGCGGGCGCCGATGAGAGGTTGCCTGCGATGGAGGTGAAGTTGAACGGTGTGATCGCGAAGACGAAGCCGTCGAGGGGGCGGTGCTCAAGGCGGTTCCAAAGGCCCGGCGCAGACTGCGGCTGCTCCTCGTAAATCTGCGTCGCGTACTGCGCGTTGAAGCGGAAGAAGTCCGCCATCTCGCAGGCCGCGTCGATCTCGGCCTGGTGGCAGGTCTTGGACTGACCGATCATGGTCGAGCCGTTGATCGTGTCGCGCCAGGGGCCGCACAGGAGGTCGGCGGCGCGCAAGAGCACGGCGGCGCGCTCTTCCCAGGGAAGGCCAGCCCAGTCGTGGCGAGCTGCCTCGGCGGCGTCCACGGCGAGCTGCGCCTCGGCGGGCCCGGCCATGTGGGCCTTCGCGATGACGTGCCCGTGCTTGTGGGGCATGACCACGTCTTCGATGTTGCCAGTGCGAATCTCTTTGCCGCCGATGATGAGCGGAATCTCAGGGACCTCTCCGGAGAGGGAGGCGAGGCGGCTCTGGAGCGATTCGCGCTCAGGGCTGCCTGGGGCAAACCCCTTGATGGGCTCGTTGGTGGGTGTGGGAACGCGGAAAACGCCGTGTGTCATGGCTCTGTTTCGACTCGAGGCTGGCCCCCCTTGACGAGGAGCTGCCTGGGGGGAGAAGGGTGGCGGGATGAGTTGAGGGCGATGAGTCTCCCAAATGCGCGTTGCAGTGTCGATGCATAGCCCCATGATGGTGGCTTGTCGCGGCCCATCTTCTGGGCTGACAGCATCTAGATCCCCCTATTTTGACGCCTCAGACCATGAAAGTTCACTCCACTGGGAGCCCGTCGGTCCTCCAAATCCTTCTGACCGGGGCGGCCATCAGCCTCGTGGGCTGTCAATCCGGGGACGCTCATACGACCGAGCTGATCCGGCCCGCGGCGGCGGCTATCGAGGCTGGTGCTTCCCTGCAGGAAGACGGCGAGGCCATGGGGTCCCCGTCAGAGTCCCAGGCCGAGGACGGGTCAAGGGACAAGTCCAAGGACAAGGCCACCCCGGAGGAGCGCCTCGACGATGCCACCGAGAAGCGAGTGCTCGCCGAGCAGGCTCGGTCCTACGCAGACACGGAGTCTCAGCTTGCCCAGCTGAAGCAGCAGGCGGGGGAGATCGAGGTGGCGGAGTCGCTGCGCGAGAAGCGCGAGGCTCTCAAGGTCGCGCGCGATGAGCTGGCTCGGTTCGAAGGCCGCGAGATGCCGTTGGAGAGGCGCGAGGCGGACCTCAGTCTCGAACGCTCCGGCGAGCGCGTGCTCAAGGCCGAGACGGACCTCGCCAATATGCGCGAGATCATGGGCGAAGAGGCCGAGGCTAAGAACAAGGAAGAGATCATCCGCCGGTATGAGACCTCGTATCGGTTCGCCCAGGAGGGCCTCGCCATTGAGAAGGGGAAGCGCGAGCTGATGGTCGACGCGAAGCAGCCGAGCAAGCTGGCGAAGCTGAGCAGCGCCGTGCGCACCGCAGAGGCCAAGCTGCAGGCGGAGGAAATCCACGCGGATCGCAAGCGCCAGGCCGCTGACCTCGAAGTGCGCAAGGCGGGGCACGCCCTCGACAAGGCGAAGCGCAAGCTGAAGAAGGCCAACCAAGCGGAGAAGAAGCTCAAGCGTGAGGCCAAGGCCGCGGGGGAGAAGAAGTGAGGCTGGCCTCCTTCTGCGTGTCCATCGGCGCCGGGGTGGCGATCGTCATCGCTGGCGCATTGGCACAGGACTCCGGTGGGGCTGAGCGACTGCCCGGCGCCGAAGACTCCCTTCCCGCTGAGACCACGCCGACCCTCGACCGCATGCCACGGGAAGCCGCGGGCCCAGTGATCGATAAGGCCGCGGCGTATCTGGTGGGACAGATCCGCGAGGACGGTTCGTGGGGCAACGACGCGCCGACGCTGTCGGAGCTGGGCTTTGCCATCAACACCTTCCGCTCGTGGCGCATCGCTTCCCATGGGATCGTGTGCCTCGCGCTGGCTTCCCTCGACGAGACGCCGGAGCGACGCTCGGCGCTAGAGCGGTCCATCGGCTGGCTCTGCACCGCCGAGCTGCCGAAGCGCGACAGCGACTGGGACATCGACTACGTCTGGTCTTCGCTCTACGGGTTCACCTCGGTCGTCGAGCTGTTGGAAGACCCACGTTTCAAGGAGGACCCCTGGCGCGCTCAGCTCCTGAAGCGCGGCCAGGAGTTCCTTTCTGTTCTCACGAAGCACCAGGCAGCGTCCGGCGGCTGGGCCTACTACGACGACCCACCGTTCAGCGAGCAGCCCACGTGGGCCACGAGTTTCTGTACGGCGCTCGTCCTGCCCGCTCTCTATCGGGCTGGTGAGGTCGGCATCGAGGTGCCGCCGACGATGAAGGAGCGCGCATCCCGCTACCTTGGCCGATGCGTGCTGCCCAACGGGGCCTACAGCTACGACCTCGACCCGGTTCTGCGCCTGAACGGTGTGGAGCACATCAACCTCATCGAAGGCAGCCTCGGGCGCACGCAGGTCGGTAACTGGGCGCGACGTTCCACCGGCGACCGACGTGCGACGGACGAGGTCATCCGCGAAGGCCTGCGCGCCTTCTTCAAGCGTCACGGGTTCCTCGACCACGCGCGCATGCGACCGATTCCCCACGAAGGCTTCCATGCCAACGCGGGGTACTTCTATTTTTTCGCGCACTACTACGCCGCCAAGGCCATCGAGCTGCTTCCCGCCGAAGAGCGCGAGGAATGGCACGCTCGGCTCAGGCCGCATCTGATCAAGACCCAGCGGACCGATGGGTCCACGTCTGACTTCCTGGACTCCGACTACCTCGTGAACGCGAGCACGTCGTTCCTCGTTCTTGCGCTACGTCAGGGATTGACCCCCACGAGCGCAGGTTCATCTCCCAAGCTCGCCCCGACCGAGGGGCGCTAAGCGACTGATTCACCATGTCGTCCAATACCGTTTCTTCTACGTTGCCTGACCTAGGCAAGATCAGCGCCTGGATGGCGCAGGCTGTGTCCCAGAGCCCCGGGATGGGGGCCGCCAGTCAGTACTCCCAGTGGAGCGAAAAGACGCTGGCGGCGATCGACGGCGGACTCGACCACAATCGCTTCTGCCAGGCCCTTTCCTCTGCAAGCCGCTACGGCCCGAAGGGACAGCTCGCGCCGTCGCATCAGCTCGTGGCCGACGCCGACGATCTCCTGCCGGGTTGGAATCCCTCACGCTGGACCGCTCTAGAGGCCGTGCGCGTCGGATTGATTGTGGCCCGCGCCCAGGCGGACGCGGACGGGTTGGCGACCGCGCTCGAAGAGGCCTTCCGCTTTGCGGACGAGGGGGAGCTCTGTGCGCTCTATCGCTCACTGCAGTTCCTTCCGGGGCCAGAGCGCTTCGTGGCGCGCTCGGCGGAGGGCTGCCGCACCAACATGAAGACGGTCTTCGAGGCCAACGGCTGCGACACGCCGTTTCCGGCGGCGCACTTCGATGACGTTGCGTGGCGCCAGCTGTGCGTGAAGGCGCTGTTCGTCGAATCGCCGCTCTGGCGCGTGGTCGGTTTCGACGCGCGGGTTGACGAGGAGCTCGCCCGCATGGCCCTCGACCTGGCCGACGAGCGGCGTAGCGCCGGTCGGTCCGTGTACCCCGAGCTTTGGATGTGCCTGGGCTCAGAAGAAAGCGGGCTTGAAGCGAACGATCGCAAGCTAGAGGCCGTCGAAGCCGAGCTTGCCGGCGGCGACGAGCTCTCGCGCAAGGGGGCGATCCTCGCGCTTGGGCGTCTGGGTCAGTCCAAGCGGCTGGAAGAGATCCAGGCCGACGGCGGAACCTACTTCGGTCCGGTCGCGGGCTGGGCCCTGATGGGCCGCCATGACCAGACCTCGTTCGCCTCTGTTTCGCCGCCCGAAGGGGCCGAGCCAAAGACCCACCATCACGAAGAAGGCGGCGCGCCAGGCGCTCCCCTGTTCTCACTTGATGACTAGACCTCATATCGCTCCACTGTCGGGACCCCCAAAGGCACCTCTCAACCCACTACGCTAGCTATGTCCTCATTCCGCTTCTTCGATCCGCACGCCCACATGACGTCGCGGACCACCGACGACTATGAACGCATGGCGAAGGCGGGCGTTCGCGCGCTGATCGAGCCAGCCTTTTGGTTGGGCCAGCCGCGGACGAACGTCGGGTCCTTCGTGGACTACTTCTCTAGCCTCGTGGGCTGGGAGCGCTTCCGCGCCTCTCAGTTTGGCATCCAGCACTTCTGCGCGATCGGGCTGAACTCGAAGGAGGCCAACGACGAGGGACTCGCGAAGGACGTGTTCGAGATCCTGCCGCGCTTCGCGCTGAAAGAGGGCGTGGTCGCCATCGGCGAAATCGGATACGACGAGATCACGCCCGCTGAAGAGAAGGCCTACCAGTGGCAGCTTGAGTTTGCCCGAGAGCACGACATGGTGGTCATGGTGCACTCGCCCCACCGCGACAAGAAGCGCGGGATCATTCGCTCCCTTGACGTGGCGAAGGAGGTGGGTATCGACATGGAGAAGCTCGTGATCGACCACAACAACGAAGAGACGGTGCAGTCCGTGCTCGACGCTGGCGCGTGGGCAGCGTTCACGATCTACCCGAACACGAAGATGGGGTCCCAGCGCATGGTGGATCTCACCAAGCAGTACGGCGCAGACCGCTTCATCGTCGACTCGTCATGCGACTGGGGCGTCAGCGATCCCTTGTCCGTGCCGAAGACCGCCAAGATGATGCTCGACCAGGGCGTGCCTGCGGACGCGGTGGAGATGACCACGTGGAAGAACGCCGTGACGGCCTACGGTCACTCGGGTCAAATTGACTTCGAGCTGCTCAACGCGAAGCCGGTGATCGACCAGTCCCAGCTCTTCATGGACAACTCGGTGCTGCGTGGGCAAGAGGCCCGCATCGACGAGGAAGTGCCGAATTGATCGGGGCTTGGGCGCGGGCGATCGTCGGCGCTATCGCGGATCTCCTCTTCTGGATGTGCGTGCTGGCTGGAACCGTCACGGGCCCGGCTAGCGCCCAGGAGGCGAGCGGGTTCCGAGAGGACTTCCAGTCCATCGAGGTTGGTGAGGACGGCGTGCTCGTCTCTGCACTGGGCCGCTTCATCGTAGAGGGGGACGCGACGCTTGAGATCCTCACGCCTCGTCCCTGGCCGGAGGGCGAGCTCGGGCTGCGCCTCCCGGGTGGTGATGCGATGGGCACGGTGATCGAGGTGGCGCCAGCCTGCGCGTTTGGGGGCACGATGGAGTTCACCTGTCAACGGGATGGTCGCAAGCGACCGTTCGTCTTCACGGTGACCCTGGTGGGGCGGGACGGCGTGGACGTGGTTCGGGATCTCACTGATCAGATCAACGCGAAGGAGCTCCGCTCGGTCGTCGTCGACGTTCCGGCTGGCCTAGCCCAGGTGAGGTTCAGCGTGACGGCTCCGGTGCGGCGTGGCGTCTGGATCGATGACCTTCGGTTTGTGCCTCCGGTGCCGATGCGCTTGGAGTCGTCGGAGTTTCAGCCCTTCACGCGCCCGCTCATTCACGGTGAGCCCGTGCAGGTCGGGTTCCTAGAAGTTCGAACTTCAGGCGGCCTTGAGCCCCTGGTCATCTCTGAGGCCGTCGTTGCTGAGCGCGTCGTGGCGGCTTCGGAGAGCGACGCAGCTGCGCCGTCCCCGCTCATGGCTGGCTTTTCCCTGGGGGACGGTGCCCCGTCGCTCCAGCTTGCCTCCGGGATCAATCGAATCCCGGTGTTCGTGACCGCAAACCTATGGGGCACGGAGTCGGAGGCCGAGGGGACCACGACCGCGACCGAGGCCTCCTGGTCGACGCCCAGGCGCTACGGCCTAGCCCTCAGTCTTGGCGAGGAACGCCTGAGCCTCGACGCCGCCACCGAGGGCGAGATCCAGCCAGCCCTATGGCCCGCCGCCCGCGTGTTGGGCGCAGACGTGGAGGTGGACGGGGTCTCCCTCGCCGCCGTTTCTCGGAAGGGAGAGAGCAAAGCCGTTCTGGTTGCGGCCATCAGTACTCCCGGGGGCCTTGTGCTCCGGCGCAGCCTGGACGGCGGCGGGACTTGGACGGGCGCGACCCTATCGGTGGATGCCTCGGGCCTGAGGGAAGCCGCGCTCACCTTTGACCTCAGCCGCGGGAAGCTCCACCTGATCGCGGAGAAGGACGCGGGCCTGGTGCATGCGACCAGCGTGGATCAGGGAGCCACTTGGTCGGAGCCCCAGGTATTGGACGCGCTTGGGCCCAAGCGTGTCGGCGGCGCGGGGAGCTCTGGCATCCTCATGTCGACGGGTGAACTCGTTG
Organism: uncultured Planctomycetaceae bacterium; assembly: GCA_964417955.1. GTDB lineage: Bacteria > Planctomycetota > UBA1135 > UBA1135 > Saltatorellus. The sequence continues at coordinate 45,465 of CAYQKK010000016.1, read as the reverse complement.
TGCCGTGCATCGTTTACGGGGGCTTCCGGATCGAAGACGAGCCATGCGCTGGCATCGTCTTCAGCCGCGACGGTGGCGACAGCTGGGAGCTCAACCAGGCTGCCTTCCCCAACACGACCACCTCTGCGGCAGTCGAGGTGGGTCCTGGCGCTCTCATGCTCAACATGACCGACAACCGCGGCGCGCTGAGGAGCGAACGCATCACGCGTAACCTTGGAGAGTCTTGGATTCGTCGCAACCAGCAGGCGCTGTCGAACCTTCACCGCAGCGTCGGTAGTGATGGCGCCCTGATCCACCTTGGCCGTGCCCGCGGCAAGGGTCCAGACCGTCGTCTTGTGTTCGCGAACGCCCAAACCGAGCGACTCCCCATGCGTCACATGACCCTCAAGGGGTCCAGCGACAGCGCGTCCTCATGGCCTATGGAGCACCGAGTTCTGCTCGATGATGGCGTTGGCGTCGATCATCCTTCGCTGGTGCCCGTGGGGGATGCGGAAGTCGGAATCGCCTACTCCCCGAGCGCCGGCGGGGTCATCTTTCAACGTCTGCCAGAGAGCGTCGTTGTGCCGAAAACGGCGTCCTGGTTCGACGTCACCGGCGGCCGCTGAAGGCGGATGGCTTCAGAAGCTCGCGCCAAACGTAAGTGAGACGGAGAGAGCGCCGATATCGGCGCCGATCCCATCGAGCCTGACGTCCGCGTTGTTGAGCCAGCGGACGTCGAGGCCGACGTGCCTCCCGTAGTCGAGCAGCACGCGGGCGCCGGTGCGCAGGTAGCTGGTGAGTACCGAGTCGCGATCGCTCCTCGTGGTGCCGCCTGAATTGAGATCGGTGTCGACGAAGGCGAAGTTGAGTCCGCCCGCAAGATAGGGCTGGAAGCGGCTTGTCCACAGGAATGGGCTCACGAGGAGCCCGGCGTGGAAGTCGAACGTCTGGGAGTCGAGCCGCTCCACGACGGCGCCGCCGGTCGTGGTTTCAGATCGATCGAACGCATAGCGCGCCCCGAAGTCATAGGACACAAGGCTCAAGAAACCTGTGCGTGTGTCTTCGATCTGCGTGGGGTCGTCGAGGAGCAGCGGAACCAGGAAACTCACCCCGAGCTCGGTCTGCCGATCCAGCTCTGCCCAAACATCGCTGTCATCCATCATGCGGATGCCGAAATGGGTGTCGACGGAGAACGGAGTCGTGTGGAACTCTGACTCGCGAAAGCGAGAGGGGGTCTGGCGCAGGCCGCGCCCGAGGATCACGGACTGGGCGCTGGTGGAAGGTACCAGCGGGTCCAGGGAGCGTGGGGCGTGACTCGTTGCGCAGGCAGCGCTCAAGGCCAATAGGGAAGCGGCGCCGATCGTCCGTCCCCGTGGGCCGAACGCCTTGCGGCTCGAGAGGCTAGGGGAAGACGACGGCATCTTTAGACCGCGCTGGCCCTGACGGGCTGGTTCAGGAGCGCATCGGCGTTGCCATGAAACAGATGGCCCCGGTCGTCCTTGGAAAGGCCAAGCTCGTCCGCGATGGACTGCCAGCTTTGGAAGCGCTCCGTGCGCCAGCCGTGGGGGAAGACGTTGGAGTCGGTGCCAAACAGGACGCGTTCGACGCCGAACACATCCAGCGAACGAGCCATCACGTCTTTCAGTGACGGGTGGTCGGGCTGGGTCTTGGTCCAGCTGTTGGTGGACGAAGTGTCCGTCACGATGTTCGGGCACTGGGCTCCGGCGATGAGCGTCTCCCGGAAGAAGCCCGCGCCGAAGTGGGGGATGCAGAAAGTGACACCGGGGTGAGCGTTCGCAGCGGGAATGACCTCGAGCGGATTGGCGAAGCGCAGGTCGTACGGTCGGGGAAGGCCAAGCAGGTCCTTGAGCTTCACCACGAGGACGCCGCAGTGCACGTAGGCGATCGCTTGGAACTCCTCCAGTACGTCGAGGACCGGGCGCACCTCATCCGAGGATAAGTGGTAGTGGTGCATGGCCGGGAAAAGCAGCACGCCACGGAAGCCCTGGGTCTCCAGGAGGGGGCGAAGTCTCTCGGCGGCGCCTGGTGCGGCCGGGTTGCAGACGGCGATCGGAACCAAACGGCCCTCGGAACGCGCTGCCATTTCTGACACGGCCGAGATCTCCTCGGGTGCGCTCGCGAATGCAGCGAGGCGGTGGACGCCGTTCTTGTCCAGCTCTCCGATCCAGCGGGCGAGGTGTGCGTCGATTCCTGGCTCGGGGAGCTCAATGCCCGTCTTCTCGATCACGCGCGCTAGCTTCTCTTGGGGCGAGCCAGGCTGCGGGCTTTGGCTGGCCAGGGCGTCGAAGAACGGCCGCGCGAAGATATGGGCGTGGAAGTCCGTGATCGGTGGGGTGGTGGATGGCGTCATGGGAGCGGCGTGGAACAGGGCAGCGACTGCCTAATCTTAGCTCGATCGTCGCCCGCTTCTGCTACAAACCGCGACGATGAATTCCACGACCCAAACGCGAGAAGGAGCGGGGCGGGTGGCCCTCGTCACAGGGGGCTCCCAGGGCATCGGTCACGGTGTCGCGGTCGAGCTGATGGCCCGCGGCTATGACGTTCACGTGGCCTACCACACAGCGGCGAGCCGCTCTGTCGCAGAGGAACTCGTGGGGGCTGAGCGCGCGCACCAGGCGGAGCTGACGGACCCGGTGCACGCGTCCCGGGTGGTGACCGACGTCCTCGCCCAGAGCCAACGAATCGATGTGCTTGTGCACGCAGTGGGTCCTTACCTGACCCGGCCGTTAGCCGAGTCGACCGCGGCGGACTTTGATTCGATGCTGCAGGGGAACCTCTACACAGCGCTGCACATGATCGAAGCGGCGCGCGAGGCGCTGCGCGAAGCCAAGGGCGCTTACCTTTTCTTTGGTTGCGCCGGGCTTGAACGCTGGCGCGCCCGGGAGGTGACCACGGCCTACATCAGCGCCAAGGCGGCGCTGCTCGTCACGATGCGCGGGCTCAGCCTTGAAGAGGCGCGATACGGCGTTCGCGCCAACATGATCTCCCCAGGGTTTGTGCCCCATGCGGGGGCCGCTGCGGACACTCACTCCGAAGAGCTGCACGAGAAAATCCCTGTCGGTCGCCCCGCTGAGATGCGCGAGGTCACCGAGGCCGCAGCTTTCCTGGTTTCACCGAGCGCGGCCCACATCGTCGGTCAGAACCTGGAGATTGCCGGCGGCTGGATGCTCTAGGAGCGATTACGCAAGCCGCGCCGCGATTTCGCCAAGGCGCTCTTTCGTCTTAGGGTGCGTCAGGGAAGGAGCCACTTCAGCGCTTGGGATGGCGGCGTGCCGCTTGGTGGCGAGATCGGGGTGGGGAACGACGATCTCGTCGTGCTTGTTGCGGACAATCTCGCCTTGGATCAGCAGGATGTCGATGTCGATCTCGACCCGTCGCGGATCCTCGCGCGTTCGACCCAACTCCTTCTCGATGAGCCGCAGGGTCTTGCGGACATCCTTAAACGAATCGGCGGTTCGGATCAGCACCGCGGCGTTCGAGTAGATGCTCAGGTCGTCGATCGATTCATCCTGGCTCGTCAGGTCTCGGCCCCGGGAAGGCGACGCCGGGGACGATGACGCCGGGGATGAATCGGAAGATGACGCAGAGGAAGCTCCATCGTTCGAAGCGTCCGTCGCGGCCGCGTCGGATTGATCGTTGGGCCCACCTTCTGCTGGGCCTATGTAACGCGTGGACTTCACCAAGAGATCGAAGCAGAATTCGATGCGCTCGATGGCCTTGGCGATCTGCTCCTTGCCCTGAATGTTCGAGCCCAATCCCAAGACGATGAGCCTTGCGCCCGGACGAGTGTCGCGTCCCCTGGGGAACCGCGTTTCTGAGGATGCGCTACTCATTTTGGTGGTCTACCTGGGCCGCTCGATGTCTACGCCCACGGCGTCGGTGCCAGACACCGCTCCAGGTTTCTCAAGGCTGATCCTGATCGCGAGCGCCCCAAAGCGCTCCAGGGCGATCTGCGCCAAGTCTTCGGCCAGCGTCTCCACCAGCAGGTGTTGGGCCTGGCCGACATGCTCCCTGAAGGCCTTGGCGACAGCGGAGTAGTCGATGGCCTTCGAGAGATCATCGCCTTTTGCCGCCACCGAGGTGTCGGTGCCGATCCAGACGTCTAGACGCACTTCCTGGCGCGTCTCGCGTTCGTGGGGGTGGACACCTATGAGGGTCCACGCCCGCAGGTTCCGGATGGTGACGAGGTCGAGGCCCTCGAGGGGGCTGGTCCCGGAGCTCCGTCCCCGAGGGGACTCGGCGGGCTTAGCTGGGTCGGATTCCTTCATAGGCTCATGGACGGTGGCGGCGAGCGACCGAGCCGAAATCATACTCCTTGGAACGCAGAAGTCTCATCACCGGGGAGGCCATCGTCCAGTTTCTGCCACCGCGTCGCCGCTCTAGATCAAAACGTCGCTAAGCTCCCGTAATGACCGGCACGGTGACAATTTCTAGGCGCATCGAATGGGACATGGCCCATCGCCTTGGCCCCCAGTGCACCACGAAGTGCAAGAACCTCCACGGCCACCGCTACGTGGCCATAGCGACCCTCGCCGCCAAGACGACGGACGATCTTGGGATGGTCCTCGACTTCGCGGATGTGTTTCGGGTGATGAGCTCCTTCGTGGACGGGTCGCTGGACCATGCGTGCGTCGTGGACGTTCGGGACACGGATCTTCTCGAGTTCTTAATAGGCCAGGGGGACAAGCGCTGCGAGGTCGCCTTCCCTACGACGGTGGAGAACCTCTGCGCGTGGCTGGCTGGGCGCTTCCAGGAGGGTTTCGACTCCCTACCGGAGGCCTCGGGACGCGGAGTTCAGCTCGTGGAGCTGCGCGTCTTTGAAACGCCCAACTGCTATGCAGACTGGAAAGCCGATTCATGACCGGCGGGACCGGATCTCGGACGGGCGCTGAATCGGAGAGCCTTGTGCTTGAGGCCCGGGCGGTAGGTAAGTCCTTCACCACCTTCGAGCGTCAGCCGGGGGTTCTTGGGGTCTTGAAGAACTTCGTCGCGCGCCAGAGCGTGGTGGTGCACGCGCTGGAGAACATCGACCTTCAGGTTCGTCGCGGCGAGACGATCGGGTTGATTGGCGCCAACGGTGCCGGCAAAACGACGCTCGTCAAGATCCTCACCGGCATCGTTCCAGCGACCAGTGGAGAGGCGCGGCTCTTTGGGCGCGACTCTTTCGAGCTTCGGGATCAGGAGAAGGCACGTCTTGCGCTTGTCATGGGTCAGAAGAGCCAGCTTTGGTGGGACCTCCCGCCCATCGATTCTTTTCGGCTTCTGAAAGAGATCTACTCCATCCCGACCGAGGCCTTTGATCGGCGCGTCGCGGAGTTCACGAAAATGCTCGACGTCGAGGATCGACTGAAGATCCAGCTGCGACAGCTCTCGCTGGGTCAACGGATGAAGATGGAGATCATCGGTGCCTTCCTGCACGACCCCGAAGTGGTCTTTTTGGACGAGCCTACGATCGGGCTGGACCTAGTGTCCCGCGAGGTGATCCGGCAGTTCCTCGTCCGGCTCAGTGAAGAGCGCGGGGTGACCTTCGTTTTGACAAGCCACGACCTCGAGGACATCGAGGAAACCTGCAAGCGCATCGTGGTCCTCGATAGTGGCCGCATGGCCTTCGACGGAGACCTAGCGGGGCTCACGGCCCAGGTGACGGGCAAGCGCGCCATCGAGGTTCACGTGGATCCCCATGTGCCCATCGATGAGTTGGCGCTCGGTCGGGATCTCTTAGCCTTTGGGGCCGAGATCGCCGGACGCGGCGCGGCGGCAGTGACCGTCATCGTGGACGCGGACCGGCTGCCAGATCTCGTGCCCGCCCTCTTCAAGCTGCTGGACGTGCGGGACCTCTCGGTCGAGCGACAACCCCTCGAGCACCTCGTTCGGGAGATCTATCGCAGGAGCGAGCGCGACGGCGCCTCGGTGGAGGCGGCGCGGCCAGAGGCCGGATCGGCATGACAAGCCTCGCCCTCAAGCCCGTCGCCACCCGAAGCCTCGCGCTGCTCAGCAAGGCCGTCGGCTATGAGTTCCGCAAGCGAATTCAGTTTCGCACCGGGTTCTTCGTGCGCGAGGTCCTCAACGGGGTGGTGCAGCCCTTGGTGATGTTGTTCGTTTACGCAGCTCTCTACCGGAGCGCCTCGAGTACCGGCGAGCTCGGGGACGCTGCCCTGCGCAATTGGACGTTCGACGAGATCCTCAAATACATCGGAGGGCTCCTGATAGTCATGAAGCTCACCTTCGACAACCGCGGCCTAGAGCTCTCCACGGAGATCTTCGAGGGGCGGATCACGAAGTACCTGACCATGCCCGTCCGCTACTTCGTGCTGCTGCAAGCGCGCTTTGTGCAGTTCACGTTGATGCAGGTCGTGGTCGCGTCGCTCGTATGGTGCGTCGGCTATGGGCTGGTGGGGGATCGCTGGCTGGTGCCTGTGAGCTGGTCCGCGGCTGGACAGGCCGTGACGCTGATTCTGCTCGGGAGCTACTGCGCGTTCCTCCTCTATGTGACGATCAATGCGTTGGCCTTTTGGCTGGACGTTGTCTGGAGCCTTCTGGTGATGGCATCGTTCGTGATCACCTTCACGGGCGGGGCCGTGATGCCCGTGTCCCAGATGCCTGGCTGGGCGGCGACGTCCTTCGGCTACCTGTTTCCCTACTGGGCGATCTCCGCGCCCATCGAGATCCTCATGGGGAGGCTTGGCACCGAGGCCTTCTTGCGTGGACTCGTCATCGTCGGGCTGCAGCTTGTGGCTCTCGATCTCCTGCGGCGCTTCGTTTGGCGGCGTGGACTCGCGCGCTACGTGGGAGCCGGGATGTGATGGCGGATACCACCACAGACAAGGGGCCCGTGGCTCGCCTGGGCTGGGGGCTGCGCGTGCTGCGCGGCTACGCGCGCATCGGCTGGGTTCGTAAGAGCCAGTTTCGGTGGGAGTTCGTCAACCAGGTGATCATGGACGTGATGTTCTACGTCTCGTTCGTGCTGACGTTCAAGATGCTGTACGGCCTTGGGGAAGGCGCTGAGTCCGGCGCGCTGAGCCTAGCCGGCTGGAGCTACGGCGACATGAAGGTCTACCTGGGGATGGCCTTTGTTGCGGACGCGCTGATGATGACCTTCCTCGGTCAACAGTGGCACTTCGGTGGCGACCTCAAGAACGGTGCCCTCGATCCGTTCCGCGTCCGGCCGGGGCCCACGGCGTTCCTCTACTTCTTCCAGCGCTTTAGCCCGGAGGGGCTCACCAACCTGATCATCGCGTCGGGCTGGCTCGTCTACGCGCTGAGCGGTGTGGTGGGCTCCCAGGTTTCGCTGCTGCACCTCGCTTGGACGCTGCCGCTGTCCGTCGTCGTTCTGGCCTGGTGCCAGGTCTTCATGATGATGGCATACAACCTGGTCGAGCTGTGGCTGACCCACTCTGACCTTGGCCACCTCACCTGGAACTTGTTCAGTTCGATGGGGGAGCGCCCCTTGGACGTCTACCCGTCGGGCATTCAGCGCTTCCTGACCTTCGTGGTGCCGGTGGCCGGACTCGCCTGGTATCCCGCGGCGCTCGTCCTTGGGAAGCTCGATCCCGTTGTGGGGATTGCCTTCCCCCTGGTCTTGCTGGCCTTTGCCTGGATCGTCGCGCGGGTCTTCCGCGCGGGCCTCCGGCGGTACGACTCGGCGATGGGCTAGTCTTCTTAGCGCTGGGCGACGAGCTCGGTGCGGCCGCGCTGGAGCTCGGTGACGACGGCTTCCTGGACGAAGGGGAGGCGGTGCAGCGGGATCGACGCGCCACCCTCCACAAGGCTGACTCGGACGCTGATCTGGTCGAGCCAGCCCTCCACCGGGCCGCTCGGACGAAGTGACTCGAGGTAGGTGGTCAAGGCGTCGACGAGGAAGTCGGGGTACATGCGGACGAGCTCGACGATCTCCTCAGGTCCCATGGCTTGGGCAGCGGCGCGGCGCCATTCAGCAGGCGTCTCGCCGAGGTTAGCGGCAGCAAGGATGTCGCGCACAGGAACGTGATCGAGGCCTTGTGCGCTCGCTTCTTCGCAGAGTTGTTGGAGGCCGTCGTAGCCGTTCTCAGCGGCGGCGATACGCGACACCACGAGGAAGGCAAGGCCGTAGTAGCCGCGCTTCGCGCCCGTGTCGAGCTTGGTGGATGACAGTCCTGCCGAAAGGCGGAAGACGTCGAGGGGGTCGGTGCTCTCGGTGTCGCCCTTGAGCTTGACCCGTGCGGACCAGCCGCGGCGCGCGGCCGATGAGGGCTCGGCGCCGGGCGTCAGGGCGCGGCTCACGTCGACGTCGATCTCCAGTCCGCCCGTCGCGAGGCAGGCGCTGGACAGTCGACCGGCGCGAAGGCGGGTGGCGCCGTCTTCGACGAGTGCGGCTGAAACGTGATCCGCGAGGCCTTCCTCGAGGGAGCCGGGCAGCATGGCCCAGGACTCGCCGAGAACGGCGTGGGTGAGTTCGTGGGCGAGGGTCCGCTCCACGTGGTCGGCGTGGCGCGAGAGCATGATGCGACGGTGGGTCGGTGACCAGAGGCCCTCGGCATCGGCCGTAGCTTCAGAGGCGTAGCGGTAGAGCGTGGGGCGCTCCTGAACCCAAACTTCTAGGTCCTCGAAGGTGCTATCTGGAAGCAGCTCGATGAGGCGCGGGCGGAGGTTCTCAAGCAGGCTCTCGACGCGCTCAGCCTCGACGACGTTGGCGGCGCGGACGCGGCCACCATCAAACGCCAGCACCTCGGAGGGTGGCGTCGCCATGCAGGAAAAGAAGAGCACGCTGGCAACGCCTGCAATGGGTGCAAGGCGGAGGCCAGCGTGGCGGCGAGTGGTTCGGTCTGCTTGGTGGTTGGTGCGGTTGCTCACACAAAACCGTACCCCGCTTTAGGGGCGGGCGAGGAATTCTATTGTCCTCGTCCCGCATCGATCCAACCGGTCTCAGTTCGCGATCGCGTCGCGGTCAAGTCGCAGGATCTCATGCTCTCTCCGGATGGAGAATGCGGGCAGGGGAGCGGCCTCTGCATCGGACTGGGCATCGTGATCCGAGCCGCTGTCCCCAGGGCCGTCGAGATTCGCCCCGGTGCGGCAAGCGCAGGCATGGGGATAGGCGACGAGCTCAAGGCTCCAGTCCGAGTTCGTATCGAAGGCGTCGATCACAAACTGAAAGGGGCGGCCTGACTCATGGATGATGAGGGTGCCCGTCTCATACCGACCACTGGTGGCGAAGGTTCCGACGATCTGATCTGCCACCGGGTCATAGATCGAGACATCCACGTCTCCGAAGGCACCGAAGGCCTCCAGGGTGAAGTCGATCTCGATGGGGCGGTCGGACTCAAACTCAATGTGATCCACAATGTCGAAGCCGATGGCCTCGACGTAGCCGTCCACAACGAGGAAGCTGCGGTCGTCCAGGATCCCCACGAAGTCGGGGAAGTCGGGGCTGTCGTTTGGCTCGAGTTCGACGAAGTAGTCAGGCTGGGGCGTCGGGACGTGCACGGCACGTGAGCGCTCGCAGCTGGTCATGAATGAGGCCGCGAGGACAGCGGCCAGCACCGTAGCGCTACGCTTGAGCGCGGAGGGCAGGCTGGCGAGGCTGAAGGACGTGGCAGGCGTCGTGGTGAGGATGTGCTTCATGACGTGGGTCTCCAAGAGGGGGATACGTCCATGGAGGTGCAACGGGTGTGCCAGGGCCCACCTAGGGCACTCAGATCCCCCTTTTTGAGCCCGATAGGGCACATTTTGCCTCGATTTGAGCCTCCCGGGCCCATTGCGCAGGTCGGCACCCCAACCGAGCACGACTCCCCAGAGGACACTTGGTGCCCCCTTCCTGGGTCACGGACAGAAGGCACAGCGCCGCGGGAAACCGCCGGTTCTTGGGTTCAAGGACAGGCATCCTCCAGCGCTGCTGGCATCATGCGCGCGCGATGTCGATATCACGCCACCAAAGCCAAACGAGCCGCCCCGACGAAACTTCCCAGGAAGCCGCCGCGGTAGCCGATTCCAGCGGCAACAAGCTCCACGTGGTCACCTTCGGGTGCCAGATGAACAAGTACGACTCCGAGCTCGTCGAGGGGCGCTTCAAGCGCCGCGGCTACGAGACCGTCGCCGACATGGGGGACGCGGACATCGTCCTCTTCAACACGTGCTCCGTGCGTGACCACGCCGAAGAGCGGACCTGGTCCTGGGTAGGCGAGCTCAAGAAGGTCAAGGCAGAGCGTCCCGATCTCGTCGTCGGCGTCATGGGCTGCATGGCCCAGCGCGTCGAGAAGGAGATCTTCAAGCGCGCCGGGCACGTCGACCTTGTCGCCGGCACGCGCCAGTTTCACCTCTTGCCAAAGATGGTGGAGGAACTCCGTGAGCGCCGTCTCGCCCCCGACAAGTTCACCGCGAAGGAGCGGCGCCTGCTCGCCACCGACATGGCAGAGGACGTCGTTGTGGACCGCGCGGGCGAGGTCTACACCGGCGGGAGTCACGCCTACCTCGCCGTCATGCGCGGGTGCGACCTAAACTGCACCTACTGCATTGTTCCCACCACCCGGGGCCGCGTCCGTTCGCGCCCGATCGACGAGCTGGTGCGCGAGACGGAGTGGTATGCGAGCCAAGGGGTCAAGGTCATTACGCTCCTCGGACAGACCATCAACAGCTACGGCGAGGACTTTGAGAAGCCCGGCACGGCGGCACCGTCCATGCGCGGACGCCAGGGACGACCGAGCCTGGCTGATCTTCTTGAGCGCCTCAACGAGGTGGAAGGCATCAAGCGCATTCGCCTGATCACGCTGCACCCGAGCTACATCAACCGGCCCTTCGCCGAGGCGATTCGCGATTACGACAAGGTCGAGAAGTTCCTGCCGCTCCCGGCCCAGGCAGGAAGCGACGACGTGCTCAAGCGCATGAAGCGCGGCTACACCCTCGACCTCTACCGTCGTCGCGCCGACATCCTGCGCGAGATCGTTCCGAACATGGAGCTCGGCAGTGACTGGATCGTCGGGTTCTCCGGCGAAACCGACGCGGACTTCGACGGGTCCGAGGCCTTCCTGGAAGAGCAGGGCTTCGTCGTGAATTATGTGTTCAAGTACGACCCGCGCCCGAACACCCGGGCCGATGAGCGCCTTGAGGACAACATCCCAGAAGCCGTCAAGAAGGAACGCAACCAGCGCCTTCTTCGCATGGCAGAGAAGACCCAGCGCTCAAGGTTCCAGGTCTACCGGGGCCAGTCCGTTCCGGTCTACGTGGAGTCCCAGTCGGAGCGTGACGAGAAGACCCTCCTCGGTCGTACCCCTTGGGGCATGCCCGTCTCGTTCACGGGTGCGAGTGAACTCGTCGGGACCGACGTCGACGTTACCATCGATGAAACGACTGCCTACGGCATGGCGGGACGTCGCGCCGAGCCAGCGCAGTAGGCGCACGGCGCACCGGTAGCAAGAAAGAGGCCCGCCCCCCCCGCCCCAGCCGCCGGGGGGGGGGCG
>CAYQKK010000016.1:15355-34026 GCA_964417955.1 uncultured Planctomycetaceae bacterium | reverse complement strand
CGGCGGCCAAGGTTATCCTACCAGCCGCGCCCCCCGGGGCTCCGGCGCGGGGGGGGGGGGCCTCTCTCTTTCAGCGTCGGCTTACTCGAAGGTGATGCCGAGGCCCTCCGAGAAGTTCGAGGTCACGAGGCCGATGACCGAGTCCCGGTGCCACATCTGGAAGTACCAGGTTTCGCCCGGCTGCGCGGCCACGGCGCCGTTGGGCTGGGGCAACTGGGTCACGTCCACGTCGATGGAGATGGTGCCGTCGGGTCCCACCGGCCCTGCGAACTGAACGTAGCGTCCAAAAGGAGGCGCCAAGCACAGGTTGCCGAAGCTGCCGCCGGGGTTTGGGATGAAGCCGGACCCGGGAGACACGAGGAAGTAGCCGAGAGAGCCCACCGGGAGCCTAGAGGCCGTCAGGGAGAGGTCGTTGCTTCCGACGACCGCTGTGCCACCGGCGGTCATGCGTCCGTACTCACCGGTTGAGTTGTTCACGGCCGGGGAGCAGATCCTCTCGCCGAGCATGTCCGGCTCGAAGCCGAAGTCTTGGCCGTCGATCAGCTCGTCGCAGGCGAGTTCGAGCATGAACTCCCCCGGGGTCGCGATGCCGTCAGGGTCGAAGGTAGCGGTCACGCCCACGGGGAGGGTTGCCGAGTCCACGCGCACCTCGTAGCTGCCGCGGACTTGGTTCGGGAACGAATAGGCGCCCTGGGCGCTGGTCGTGTCGGTGGCGATGACGGCGTTCTGGGACGTGTCGAAGAGCTCGACCGTCACGCCCGGGAGACCCGGTTCGCCGTTCGAGAGGCCGTCCGAGTTGAGGTCGTCCCAAACGCGCCCGGCGATCTCGCTCTCCGGTCGCACGAAGGACCAGTGGTCCGTCCGGAAGGATGCGGGCTGCCCGTTGAGGGTCACCAGGGTCATCACGATGTTGATCAGCTGGCCGTTGCCGCCGAGACCCGTGCTGCGAAGGTCGAGTACGCCGTTGCCTCCGGTGAGGAAGGTGTTGTCGTCGTAGAAGTCCGCCAGGGGAATGGAGACCTTCTGCCACCCGCCGCCGCTCACGACGGGGGAGCCAGGAGGGCCTATCAGGAGCTCGTATTGGAACTCGTCGTCTTGGCCGTCAGGGGACGCTGGGATCTCGTTGTCGCCGTTGTCGTCGTCCTGCAGATTGATCTCAATCACGAACTCTTGGCCCGCATCGGGGTTGATCCACATCTCGAAGTGCGTGGACGCCGCCAAGTCGATGGTGCGCGTTCGTCCGAAGCCGCCGAGATAGCCCGCGACGCCAGAGTTCGACCAGCTCGCTCCGAGAGAAGCGACTCCGCCCTGCGACGGGGGAAGGTCAGTGAAGTTCGGGCTGATGCTGCCGCTTCCGCCCCCATTGAATTCGAAGTAGTCGTTCGCGGCCAGATCACCGTGGTCCATGTTATCGAAGACGGTGATGCAGTCCTCGGGGTCGGGGACGTCCTGCTGGTACACGCGGACGTAGTCGATCTCGTAGGTGGCGGGGAAGGGCGTGGCTTGGTTGGGTGGACCCGGCAGGTTGCCGCCGACGGCTAGGTTCAGGAGCATGTGGAAGCGCTCGTTGAACGGTGCGGGGTAGGTGCCGTTCGACGAGAACCAGTTCGTCCTCGTCGCGTATTGGATTCCGTCGATGTACCAGCGGATGACCGTCGGCTCCCACTCGATCGCGTACGTGTGGAAGCTATCGGTGAGATTGCCGTTCGGGAGGGTGTAGCTCTCGCCTGAGAACGTGTTGTTCGGGAAGGTCCCGCCGTAGTGGATCGTGCCGAGGACGCGGCTCTCGTTTTGACCCACGGCCTCCATGATGTCGATCTCGCCGCTCGCGGCCCAGGTGCCGTAGACGCTGTCGCTGGGCAGCATCCAAAACGCGGGCCAGAGTCCCTGGCCGGCGGGCAGCTTCGCGCTCATCTCAAAGCGGCCGTAGGTGAAGTCCGCCTTGTTGAGCGACCGCAGGCGAGCCGAGGTGTACTGGGAGCCCCCAAAGAACTGACGGCGAGCTGTGATCGTCAGAAGGCCGCCACCGACCGTCGCGTTCTCAGCGCGGTAGTACTGCAGCTCGTTATTGCCCCAACCACAGAGGTTCGGGCACCCGTTGCCGATCATCGGTGTCCACTTCGACGCGTCGAGGGTCGTGCCGTCAAAGTTGTCCTCCCACACCAGGGAGTAGGAGCCGCCCTGCACCGGAGCCGGGTGGACCGGAGCGGCGGAGGCCGTGGACAGAAGCGCGCCAGCGCTAGCTAGAGCGAGGACGAAGGGAGCGGTGACGTTCATGTCGTAAAGCATACCAGCGTATGGTCCACGAGCTGCGCGACTGGAAGGCCCGGGGGCGGGGCTCGCTCCCAAAATGAACTTACACCGCCCGTGCGGATACAGGAAGGCAGTCTTCGCGCGGCGACGCGTCGCAAGCTCACTCGGAACTCATCTGCCTCTCACGTAGTTACAGTCACTCGTCTTCCACGTACCAGGCGCCGCTGTTGGGGCTGTCGGTCAATCCGCCGTACCCAAGGGCCTGCAGACGCTTCACGGCTTCTTCGCTGACGTTGAAGACCGTGGCGTAGCCCTCGGCTCGAGCGTCGCCAAGCCATCGAATGAGCGCCTTCTTCATGCGCGCGCCTCGCTCCGTCTCGACGTCCGCGAGGTTGAGGTCGCAGGTCGGGTCCGTCTCCACGTGGTAGAGCTCGAATTCGCCTTTCGCAAACTTCCGTGGGCCGAGGTCGAACTTGTGATCGCGAAGGGTCAGCATCAGAAGCCAGCCTTCGTGATCAATCGCGGCCTTCTCTCCGGAGTAACCCAGTGCATAGCGCGGCTCCGCTGGACGATCTCCGTGGACATCGAGGGGCGCGGCGGGGTGATCGCTCGTATCCAGCTGGGCAAGCTCCATCAGCGTCGCGCCGAGGGAAACCATCTCCACCGGTGCGTCGGTTTGGAGTCCTTCCGGAAGGCCTCCCCCGGCCACGATCAGGGGGACGTGGAGCTGGTCGGTGTAGAGGCCGTGGTGGGTCCACCAGAGTTCATGCCGCCCAAACGACTCGCCGTGGTCGGCGGTGAGCCCGACGATGCCGCGCGGTCCCCTGGCGCGTGGATGGTCGAAGAGCCTTCCGAGGAGCGCATCCACTTGGTCGACAGCAGCTCGGTAGCGGTCGTGGTGACCGCGAACGTGGGCGGTCTTCTCTTTCGATTCGGCAATCCAAGTGGGCAGGGGCGCGGTGGGGACCGGGTCTAGACCGGGGGCGATCCCCGCTCCGTTCTGTCCGTCGTACCGCTCGACGTACGAAGGCTCGGCCTCGTAGGGGCCATGCACATCGAACACATGGACCCAGAGAAACAGCGGCTGATCCCTGCGCTCGTCCATCCAGCCCAGCGCCTTCTCTACGGCGACTTCGCCCGGCCGACGCTGGTTCCTGTAGTCGGTTCGCGGCTCCGGCCCGTCGTAGCGATCGAAGCCCTGTCCGAGACCGCTGTAGGGGTGACAGATATGGTGCACGCTGACCGCGGCCGCCGTGGCCCAGCCCGCCGCCGCGAAGCGCTCGGCAAGGGTCACGGCGTCGAAGCCTAGGGGCGATTGGTTTCCAACGATGCGCGTGTCGCGGGGAGACTCCCCGGTCATCAATGCAACGTGGGAGGGATTGGTCATGTTTGCCGGGGCGAGCGCGTTCGTGAACTGCACGCCGCGACGGCCGAGGGCGTCGATTCTGGGCGTCGAGACCAAGCCGCCGGTGCCGCCGCGACCCAGATGGTCGCCGCGGTGTGTGTCTGAAGTCACCAAGAGAACGAGCGGGGCAGCGGCCGCGCCCGTTGCGCCCGTTCCAGACGGGCTCTCCGACGGGACCTCTAAGTGGAGTTCAGCGAGCGCGCTCGGGCCCACGGTGCTCGGCGAGTTGGCCGCGATGAAGAAGTGAATCTCGGCGCCCATCTCCAGCTGGGGGAGCGACTCGTCGAATCGCTTCCACTCCTTCGTTTCGCCCGCGAGATCCAGCGCGTGCTCTGCGTCCCCGAAGCCATTCACCAAGAGCTGGGCTCCTTCGAGCTCGGGGCCCGTCGCGTAGGAGAAACGCAGCCGCGCCGAGCCCTCCTTCCTCGTCTTGGCCACTTTCCAAATCGCGCCCACCTCGGGGTCCAGGCCCCATCCCCGGCGAGCATCCGAGCCGTGGTCCACGAGGCCAGGCTCCTCCCCAGGAGCAGGCAGCAGGGCGGCGGCGCGCTGGCGCAGAACGTCGATGCTCTTCACCTCGGTCCAGCTCGCCTCGCCTCCAATCTGCATCGTGACGTCCGTGATGCTGCCGGTTTGTCGTTCGATGCCTGGCAGCGGGAAGCTGACCCGTTGGAACTGCCCGGTGCCCGCGGTTGGCTTGATGCCGCTGAGCAGAACCTGGGTCTGGCCTCGTAGTAAGGTCACCCGGAGCAGCTCTTCTTCGCCCTCGGGGATGCGGACCTCTAGGTCAACCCGGTCAAAGGTGTCCATGGTGAGCGGCAGCGCAACGCCGACGTTGGACGGGGTGTCCGATTCGATGCGCACGATCGCACCCTTGCCCGAGTCGATGACGTCGTAGAACTCGTCACGGCGGCGACGCCATGGCCGCCCTTCGTCATCCGGGGCGCAGTGGGCGATCATTCGCGGTGAAGGCGGCCGCGCTTGGTCGGACGTCACCATGAGCCGCTCCAGCCCGGTACCCGCGCTGACTCCCTTGGTCGTTGAGCTGGCGCCCGAGGACCCGGCGCTCTCTTCGCTCGACGGATCGTTACCTCCGCAGCTTCCCAGGAGGAAGAGCAAGGCGAGCACCCAGGGACTCTTGGGCCCTAGGCCGGTGGGGTGTTCAAGGCGCATGACGGATGGGTGACGACAAGGTAGCAAGGTAGAAGCAGAGGACGTGGGGCGCGATCCATCGTAACTCGTCGGCCAGCTACGCTCGCCTCGCCAGGAAGAACGACTGCTGGCTAACGAATCTGAGGGAGTGCGCGCGCGCTAGGATCCGGCCGCCCGCGACCTCCACCTGGGCCTCGAGGTCTGCGTAGGCGGTCGCTTCACGTACGTCTTGCCGCTTGCGCCGCCTCAGTGGTCCCTGTGTTCGCCGTCTCCATGCGCCATAGCTCTGGGTGTCCCAATACGACGCGATCACGAACCTGTTGGACACGCGCAGCGCCTCCCGCAGAACCTGGGCGCGATCCTCGGCGCTCTTCAGGTGGTGGAGCAGGCGGCAACAGACGACGAGGTCGAACGAGCGGTCTTGGAAGGGTAGGGCCTGCACCGATGCCTGCAGGCGGCCTGCGCCCTGGGCTGCGCGCGGGATGTTCTGGAGCATCGAAAGGGAGATGTCGGCCTGGACCACCAGCGGAGCGTCGAGCGCCCCCCGGAGCCGACCCGTACCCGAGGGGACGTCGAGGATCGAACGGATCTCCTCTTGCGCGGGCAGCGCGCGCAGGAGGCGACGGATAAGTCGCGGATCCCGGCCCTTGGCGCGGGACCCCCGCCACCGATCCGAGACGTAGTGCTCGCCCGATCCCGAGGTCTGCCAGCGCTCGTCCACTTCGCGCGTGTTGTCTGTTTGCATAGGAGCCGACTAGAAAGCGAAGTAGATGTAGGGCGCTGGGTTGGTGCTGATCCACGGAATGGCCAGGGCCACGGCGGCCCCGAGCACCGCGCCGAAGAGCTCCGGCGGCAAGGCTGCCCAGCGCCGCTCCAGTTCGGCCTTCTGCCAAATGAAGTGCACCAGGAAGGCCCCCGCGAGTGTCGGCAGGATCCACGCAGGAATCGGCGGTACCGTGACGCCGTCCGGGACCAGCGCCGGCCCGCCGAGCAGCATAGCGCCCGTGACGTCCAAAGCCGTAGCGATCGAGTCGCTGCGGAAGATGGCGAAGGAGATGACCCAGATGACGTTGACGTAGAAAAGGCGTCCCAGCGTTGGCACTTTCTCCAGCACGCCCGCGAGGCCAAGGCGCTCCAACATGATGAAGGTCGCGTGGATGGCGCCCCACAGAATGAAGTTCATGCCCGCCCCGTGCCAAATCGCGCTCAGGATGAACACGACCCAGAGGTTGAAGATGGACCGGGGCAGCCCGTGCCGGTTGCCGCCCATCGGCACGTAGACGTACTCGAAGAACCAGCGCCCGAGGGTGATGTGCCAGCGCTTCCAAATCTCGGCGATGGAGCGGCTCAGGTAGGGCGCGTCAAAGTTCTTCGGCAGCTGGAAGCCGAGCAGCGCCGCGCACGCGATGGCCATGTCCGTGTAGCCCGAGAAGTCGCAGTAGATCTGTGCCGAAAAGGCGAGGGCAGCGACCCAGGCCGTAGCGCTGTCCACGGCCGCCGGCGCCTGGTACACCGCGTCAATGAACGGGCTCAGCGCGTCGGAGAGGCACGACTTCTTGATGAAGCCAACGAAGAAGAGGACGAGCGCCCAGCGTACGCGCACGTGGCTCAGCGTTCGCTTCTCTTCGAGCTGGCCCAGGAACTCCTTCGCGAGGACGATGGGCCCGGCCACGAGCTGCGGGAAGAAGCCAACGAAGAGCGCGAGGTCGAGCAGCGACCGCGCGGGCTTGAGCTTGCCGAAGTAGATGTCGAGGGAATACGACAGCGTCTGGAAGGTGTAGAACGAGATCCCCACGGGCAGGACGAGGTTCAGCACCGGGAGCGACGCGCCGATTCCCAACCAGCCGAGGAACTCCTGGGCCGACGTCGAGAAGAAGTCGAAGTACTTGAACGTACCGAGCATGCCGAGGTTCCCGGCTAGGCTCAGCGCGAGCCACGCGCGCTGCTTCGCGCGCTGGCCCACGTTCCGGTGGATGCCCGCTCCCGCGATCCAGTCGATCAAGGTCGAGAACCAGATCAGCCCAAGAAAGCGCCAGTCCCAGCCCGCGTAGAAGCCGTAGCTCGCCAGCAGGAGAAACACCTTGCGCGGTGTGTTCCTGCGAATCGACCAGTTCACGGCCAGGACGGCCGCGAAGAAGAACAGGAATCGGAACTCGACGAACAGCAAGGGTCAGTCCTTCTCGCTCAGGTACTGATGGAATCTCTGGGCGAAACGCTCCGACCAAAGGGTCGCGCCCTCGCTGTTGAGGTGCGCTTCGTCGTAGTGCACGTCGATGGGGATCAGCTCGGGGTACTCGGTCGACAGGTGGAACGGGAAGAGAGCGGGCAGTTCTCCTCGATCCATCAGCGACAGCATCATGGCGCTCGGGAGTCCGCGCTGGGGCGTGTACATGATGGGCTCGGCCCCCGCTGCGCGAATCTCGGCGATGAGCCCTCGCAGGGACTCCAAGTCGTAGCCCTTCTCGGGGTTCGGGCGCGCGGCCTCAAGGCTGATCATGTGCGCGACGCGGTTGTCCCACGCCTTCGGCTTCTCCTTGAAACGCCTGTGGGCCTTCTTGGCGTTAGGGGCGGGGTCGAGGGCGATGTCCATCCAGCCGTCCCCGGCAGCCAGCTCGGCCGGCGTAGGCCAAGCTTCGTCTGGGCCCCCGAAGATGCGCTCGAAGATCCTCGGCCCTTGGCCCACAGCGAACTCGCGGCGAAGGCCCAGCTCGACGTGCTCCAAAGCCGCGCCACGTCTCCATTCGCCGTCGCCGCCGGCTACCCACGACGACTCGTACTTCTTCTGCTTCTCGTCTGACGGCGGCTTTGCCGCGTACTGGAGCGCGTCGATCGCGTCCGCCGCTGTTTGCACGTCGTGCCAGTGGATGTACCGCTGGTTCACGACGTCGGCGTACCACAGCAGCGGATCGAAAGCGGGCTCTTCGTAGAATACCCAGGCAAGGCGCTGCGGCTTGGCCGCGAGCACCCGCCTCAGTACCGCGAGGGTCTCGAAGGAACCCATCCCGCCAACGCCGAGGTTGTAAACGCGGAACCCTGGGTGCCCGAGCCGCTCGAGTTCAGCATTGAAGACCTTGGGCTTGAGGCCGTAGAGCGTCGCACTGGAGCCGATCCAGATGGCGTCGTAGTCCTCGAGATGCTCGAGCAAGAACTCCGTCTTCGTTCGCAGTCCGGACGCGGCCGGAAGGGGGACCCGCGCGACGACCATTCTGTTGACCGCCACGAAGGCGACAAGGAAGGCCAGGACTCCGAGGGCGGCGCGCATGCCCATAGCCTAGCGCGAACGGCGCCCAAAGCTGAGGGCCGATGGGCGGTTCGCCTATTGAGACCGTTCGATCAGTTCGGCCGTCCCGTCGAGCACCGCGCTCACGTGACTCCGATAGCGCTCGAGCAGCACATCGTAGGAGGGCGCCTCGTCCAACTCTGGGATCTTCTTGTCCAGAACGGCCGCCTTGGCCCGCTCGGTCATCTCCAGGAACTCCGCGTCCGTGAGGTCAGCTTTGGGGCCGCCTTCTTCTTCGGTTCGCGCCAGTGGGCCGAGCACCGTGAGCAGCTCTTGGTATTTGAGCACTCGGCTGTCCGCGGCGGCCTTGAAGCCGGTGAGGGCGGATACAAACTCTGCGCGCTGAGCCTCATCGAGCCCAGACGCAGGCAGCCGCCGGTCGATCACGTCGTCGACGATCAGTAGCGGCAGAATCGGCGTCTCCAACAATCCGGCGACGCCGTTCACGACGTCCGCCGAGTCCAGCTTCTCCGCCTCAAACGCGGCGCGCAAGCGCGTCACCTCCAGCGAGAACGGAACGCGCTGGCTCTCCGGGATACCGGAGTCAGCCAGGGCGTTGTCCGCCGCCGACAGGGCCCAAGGGCCCGTGTTGTTCACGATCTTCTGGAGACCGAGGTAGGCCAGGCCCATGACGACGAGCGCCAGGAAAACCGGGACGAGGCAGCCTGGCGAAAGGGGCTTGAGGCTGGCGGGATGAACGCTGTAGTCGCCGGCGGCGTCCGGGGTCTCGTCGGTCATGGGGTGGTGCCGGTCATAGCGTCGACCGGGGGAGGGCTACGAAAGGAGATCCGCGACGGCTTCGCGCTCGCTTTCAAGTTCCGCCACGCTCGCCTTGAGCTTGGTTTCGAGGAACTCGGAGAGCTCGAGGCCTTGCACGATCTTGTAGCCGCCCTTCCCGTCGCTTGCGACCGGGAATGACGAGATAAGACCCTTCGTCACACCGTAGCTTCCGTCGGACGGGACGCAGACAGAGCGCCACGAACCATCCGGCGTGGCGTTGACGAGATCGTGCACGTGATCGATGAGACCGTTCGCCGCAGACATCGCGCTGGAGAGGCCCCGCGCAGCGATGATCGCGGCGCCGCGCTTCTGCACGGTCGTGAAGAACTCGCCCTTGAGCCACTCGTGATCGGTGATCACATCCGTGGCACGCTTGCCGCCGATCGTGACGTTCTCGAAGTCCGGCACCTGGGTGGCCGAGTGGTTGCCCCAGATCAGCATGTTCTTGACGTCGGACACAGCTGCGCCCGACTTCAGGGCCAGCTGGGCCTCGGCGCGGTTCTGGTCGAGGCGCGTCATCGCGGTGAAGCGCTCGTCCGGGATGTCCTTTGCCGCGTGCATCGCGATGAGGGCGTTTGTGTTGCAGGGGTTGCCGACGACCGCAACGCGGACGTCCGAGGCCGCGTGGTCGTTGATCGCCTTGCCTTGGCCCACGAAGATGGGACCGTTCTCTTTGATCAGATCGCCGCGCTCCATGCCCGGGCCGCGGGGCTTCGCGCCCACGAGGAGCGCCCAGTTTGCGTCCTTGAAACCATCGTTGACGTCGCTGGTCAGGACCATGTCCTGGAGAAGCGGGAACGCGCAGTCCTCGAGCTCCATGGCGACTCCCTTGAGGGCGGCCATCGCCTTCTCGTGGGGGATCTCGATCATGCGCAGGACGACCGGCTGGTCGGGGCCGAACATCTGGCCGCTAGCGATGCGAGGAAGGAGCGCGTAGCCGATTTGGCCCGCGGCCCCGGTAACGGCGACATGGATTGGCGACTTGGACATGAGCGTTTCTCATGCGCCCAGGAGGGGCGCTTCGGTCTTAGGAGAGGGGTCGTCGCCCGCCAGCGCCTTCTCTCGGTGAGGAGAGCAGAAGGGCTCTGTAAAGCGATCTTCAGCGGAGAGTTTGCCGAGCCTGGCGAGCGGATAAGCCGAGAAACGCCCGAAAGGAGACGAGACGGTCGATTCAAGCCTTGGCCTCCGTCGACTAGGATCGAGGGGGCGTCGCCCGTGGTCATCCAGCAGCGCTCCCTACGAACGGTCTATGAACGGAGTCTCTCACACACTTGAGCCAGCCGTGGCTCGCAGCCTCCTGCACGAGCTCGGCCAGAGCGCCCGAACCTTCCGGTTCGAGGTCGCTCCGAATCCGTGCGTCGGGGCAGCGGTACTCGCTGGGAGCCAGGTGGTCAGTCGAGGGTTTCATCAGGTGTGGGGCGGGCCCCACGCCGAGGTGGAGGCCCTGCGCCTCGCCAAGGAGAGTTCGGTGCCCCACGACGCCTGGGACACGATGCTCGTGACGCTGGAGCCTTGCTCCACCGAGGGCAAGACGCCCGCCTGCGTGGACGCCATCCGGAAGGCAGGGATTCGTCGAGTCATCGTGGGGGCCCTCGATCCTGATCCCCGGCACCGCGGACGGGGTCTCGAGCTGTTGGAAGAGGCTGGGATCGAAGTCCTCGTGGACCTTGTGCCCTCGCCGCTCCAGGACGTAGCGCCGCATTTTCTCCACTGGAACGACAACGAGCGCGTGCGCCGGCCGCGCCCTTGGACGATCGCCAAGTGGGCGCAGACGCTGACGGGTCAGCTCTCGCCTCCCTCGGACATTGGCGGCGGCCGCTGGATCTCAGGACCCACGTCCGTAGCCGAGGTGCACCAGCTCCGTGGTCGGGTCGACGCGATCGTCACCGGCGTAGGGACGGTGCTCCATGACGATCCACGTCTGACGGTTCGCCCCATGGGTGCCCCCGGGGTAGCGACCCCCATGCACGCGGCGCCACGCCCAGCGTCCGATGGGAAGGAGACTGCCCCGAGCCCCCGAGGCCCCGCGCGGATCATCCTGGATTCATGGCTCCGGACTCCGCCCACGGCGCGACTCTTCGAACAGCCAGGAAAGGGCGAGCTTGCGGGCCCCGTGATCCTCGTTTCGCTTCCGGGCGCGGATGTGATTCGTCGCCGCGCCCTTGAGGCAGCCGGCGCCATCGTTCATTCCAACCGCGGCATGGATCGCTTCACGCTGGACCTCCGCGATCTTTGGACCTGGCTCTGGTCGGAGGGCTACCAGCGAATCATGCTGGAGACGGGCCCGACGCTCCTGCGCAATGCGTTGGACGCGAATTTCGTGGACCAGCTGCGCATCTACACGGGCAACGTCCGCGGCGGCGAGGGCGAGTCGCTCGCGCCTTGGTTGACCGAGGCGAAGCTCCTAGAGCGTGATCACCGCGAGTCCGGCCAAGACGCCGTTCTCGAAGCCTTCCTTCAGTAGCGGCCCATCAGCCGAATCAACAGCATGGCGAGTCGTGTTTGGTCTCCAGGGCCGTCGAGCGCTCTATGCGTTGTGTTCGCAGCGGCGCTCTCTTTCGCTGCCTGTCGATCCGCTCGGACGCCGGTGGCAGAGCCCGTGCGACCTTCGGCGTCGGAGGCCTTCTACGGCGTTTGGTCCTCCGAGCGGCGCGGCGGCGGGCTTTCTGATGAAGGGCGCTTGGCGGTGGAATCTGCTGCGGCGGCTGAGCCCGACTGGGTCGCGCCGCAGCGGTTCCTGGATGAGTTCATCCGTCGTCCGGCACTCACTCTGCCAGAGCAGTACGGGCGGTATGTGACGGCAGCCTACGACGCCGATGCGAGCAAGAAGGCTCGTGCGCGCAGCAGCTATCTGGCCGGGCGCCTTGGTGGCGACCACGGGGATCGCCGCCTTCACTTGGCGTTAGACCTGGACCCGAGCCTGGGCTGGGCCTGGCACGGTTCCGCCTGGCGCCTGTTCAGCCGCGGTGATGCGCGCGGCGCGATGAGCGCTGGTCAACGCGCGGTGGCCTTGGCCCGCGACGCCCATGAGCTGACGCACTTCTCCTCTGCGCTGGCTCGCTACTTCACGGCGGAGGAGCTCAACACCGCCGCCCAAGGAGTGCTTATGACCAGCCTCGGTGCCCCCGGGGAGAAGGCGCTGCGACAGGACGAGCGGGCGCGGCTGGAGGCTGAGCTAAGTCGCCTCGAGCTACAGTCCAGTGCCGAAGCGGACGTCAGGCGCGGCGTGCGCCGTTCCCTAGGGGTTCTCAAGAGTCCCGGACTCACCCTTGCGGAGCGCCTGTCCCTGATCCTAGCGCTGCGCGGCCAGCCTACGAGCGAGTCGGCGGTGACCGAGGAGCAGATTGCCTTCTCGGTACTGGAAGGCGCAGAGGCCAGCCCATCCGGCGACGATGTGCGACGTCTCCTGGGTGCCACCTCGGGCGATCGCGAGCGGCGCGCGCAGGCCCCAGAGAGCCGCTTGGTGTCGGCCTTCCGCGAGCCACTCCACAGCGGCGCGGCGCTCCAAGCCGTTGAAGCGTGGTCCGCCGAGCTCCCGTCCGCGGTCATGAACCCCGACGGCACCTTCACGCGCGCCCCGTTGGAAAGGCTGATGGGTGTCCTTCGTTCGAATGGACGCGGTCCGAAGGCAGGATCGCTGCCGAGCGTGGAGTCGCTGGCCCAGACGGGTGCGGCCCTCATGGACGCGGGGTGGTTTCGAGAGGCTCGCGCACTTGCCGAGGGCGTTCTGGCTCGTTCGGGCTCGAGCGGCGCGGCAAACTCTCAGGCGTCAGGCGGCGCGCTCGTGCGCGAGGCGCAGCAGCTCCAGCGTGATGCGATCGCCGCACGGGCGATCTTGGCTGGCATCGGGGCTTTGGCCCAGCGTTTGGATGCCCGCGAGGCGTTCGTCAACGCCGGGGCCCTCGCTAGCGAGGATGAAGACTCGGTGGAGGGGGGCCGCGTAGACAGCCTCAGGGAGCTCCAGGGGGAGATCGCGGATCTCTTCCTGCGCTACGGCCAATCCGTCTCGTTGCCCGCCGTCGATCAATCGCCCGTGATCCGCTATGGCCCCCTCGGCAGCATCGTCCACCCAGGCCCGCGGTTCTCGGACGAAGACGCTTCCCAGGGCCGGGGAGTGGCAGGACAACCGGTGCTTGGGACAGCTGGACTGTTCGCCCGGCTCGGCCGTTTCGCGCTGTTGGGTTTGGGTGTTGGACAGGGCGGGCCCGACGCCACGGTGCTGCGCGTGGTGGGGGTTCAGGAGCGCAGCGGCGAGCATCTAGGCCGGGCTTTCCGCGGGACCGTCTTCTGGTGTGACGGCGCCGACGTGCCTGGACGCTTTGGGCGGAGCGGCGCCAGCATCTCGGGCGCTGCACTC
This sequence comes from uncultured Planctomycetaceae bacterium, assembly GCA_964417955.1. Classification (GTDB taxonomy): domain Bacteria; phylum Planctomycetota; class UBA1135; order UBA1135; genus Saltatorellus. The sequence goes on along the minus strand of CAYQKK010000016.1, from coordinate 20,799 downwards.
CACGAGGGCTACTATGTCGACTTGGCCATGGTCCGGTTGGAAGAAGCCCAGTGGGATCGCGTCCGAGCCAGGTTCCAGGGGGACGCGAAGGGCGTACGTTCCGCCCTCGACGCCCCGGCGGCGAGGGTGCCCGAGCGATTCCGTGCCGAGGCCTCGCCAGCCTTGGGGGCCGGAGACCGCATGCGCCTCGCCGTCATGGGATCCCCATCGGGTGGTGCCTTGCGCAAGATGACCCTGCCAGAATTGGCCCACGTCGTCGCGACCCACGAGGAAGGTCACCTCTGCGACCGCGCTTCTTGGTATCCGATTTCCTTTGGTCGACTCATCCGCCTGATCAGCTTCGCGGGTGCCCATCGATTCAAGAGCGGACGTATCGCCCAGGCCCTCGAAGAGCGCGCTCAGCTTGTCGCCCTTTGCGAGTGCGATGACACGCGGCTCGCTTGGATCGATCTCTTGGATGCCGCGGAGAGCGACGGGGGGGGCGTTACGCCCCACGCTGCGGCCTATCGTCGACTGCTGAGCGATCTCTTGGATCGACTCGATGCCGAATGGCAGGACGGTGGCTGGCGTCAAACAGCCTTGGATCCTTCGGCGCGTTGGATCGATCAGCTCCATCGGGTGGAACCCGAACGGCTCCGCGGGCTCGCGCTGCGGGAAGCAAAGTCACGTGGCGTTGCGGCCCGTTGATCTGCGCGAACATTCTTTCGAATTGCTTGTAAGGCTCCCGAGTCGCCGCGCCAACACAGCGGCATGGGGACCATCTATGAGACGTGTTGCGCTACCGGAGCCGATCAAGGGGAACAGCCTGATCCACAGCTATCAGCCCTCGCGAGGGAGCTTGAGTCCGAGCTCTACCGCCTTCTTCCGCTGGCAGTAGCTCGCTGGCAGAGTCAGACGGATTTATCCACCGGTGGGGCCGTCGTCGTCCTCTATCCAGATGTGGGGTCGACCAAGGTCGAGTTCTTAGTGGGCGTCGCGGGTCCTCGCATGAGCGCCTACCTGGTGGCGGAGATGATGGGCGCAGACCGCCACAATAGCGACCGGGACTGGAGGCCGGAGGAGCTAGCAACCCTTGTCGACGTTGCCGAGCTCGGTCCCGCAGCCGCGCGGTTCGTAGAGCTCTGCGAGGAACTGACCCAGCGTGTCATCATCCCCTCCAATCAGACCGATCTCAGCCACTCGGCTCCAGGCGCATTCACTGGGTTTAAGGAACTCCGAGAAGTCGCTCTTCAATCAGCTCGTCGCGCCAACTCCGGACGCGAAACGGCCCCGAACGATCCAGCGGCCTCGAGCGGTTGCCCGCCTTCGACCTACTACGGGCTTGGGCTCCACGGACATCATCTTATGGACGACATCCGCGGGTCCCTTAGTTAGCAGCTCCTAGGCCTGACTGACTCGCTATGCCCGCATCGCCGCGCGCACCAGCGCCTCAAGGTCGTCATCACCCACGTCTTGCACGGCTTTCTCCACGTTCTTCGTGGCCTCCTTCTCCGAATACCCAATCGAGACCAGCGCCGTGATCGCATCGGCCACGTTGGCCGACGCTGTAGACGTCTCGTTGGGCGCGGAGACAACTTTGACGTCGCCCGCGACGGCGGCTAGCTGACCGGCCTTGTCGCGCAGGTCCAACAGGATCTGCTCGCCAGTCTTCTTTCCGACTCCCTTGATACGGGTGAGGGCCTTGAGGTCCTCGCCTACCACGGCTCGCGTGAGCTCTTCGGGAGTCAGCCCTGACAGGATGGCGAGGGCCATGGAGGGCCCGACGCCGCGCACGCGCAGGAGGATGCGAAAGAGGTCTCGGTCTTCCCGGCGGGGGAAACCGTAGAGCGTTTGGTTGTCCTCTCGCACCGACAGGTGCGTGAAGACCTTGGCCTGGGAACCCTTCGCTGGGAACGTCGCGCCCAGCGGTGCCACCAATTCAAAACCGACACCGCCGGCATCTAGGATGACGGCGGTGCCGGTTCGGTCGGCGATCTCGCCTCGAATGAATTCGTACACGTACGCTGGCTAGCCTTCGCCCTTGAGTGCGAGGCTGTACTCCGCCAAGCGGTTGCGTAGCTCGAGGAGTGAAGTCACGCCGAAGTTCGGCATGCCGAGGAGCTCCTCTTCGGAGTGCTGCGTCACGTCGCCAAGCGTCAGGCAGCCCAGGTTCTCGACCGTGCGGCGCGCGCGGATCGAGAGCTTGAGGTCGCCGATGGGCTTGTTGCGCGGATCGTTCGGGTCGAGATCGCGGCCCTCTTGGGCGTTGCGTGCCTTCGCGATGCTCGCGACGGCTTCTTCGCGGGCCATGCCGAGGCGCAGACCCTTGCTTGCCAGGATCTCCTTGATCTCGGTGAGGGATGTCTCGCCGAAGTTCTTGTACGACAGTAGCTCGGACTCCGTCTTCTTGACCAGGTCGCCCAAGGTCATGATGTCCATCTTGTTCAGGCAGTTGCGTGCGCGAACGGACAGCTCGAAGTCGGTGATCGGGATGCGCAGGATCTGGTTGAGGCGATCCTCCTTCTTCTCCAGATCCTCGTCGTAGTACATCTCCATGCCAGCCTTGGCGTCCTCAAGGTAGAGGCGCGCAAAGCGGTCGGTGGGATCGGTACGGGTGATCGTGTCGTAGCAGGAGGCAGCCTCGGAGTCGCGGCCCATGTCTTCGTAGAGAACGCCGAGGTTGATCATCACCGCGCGATCCACGGGGAGCATCATCGCCAGGGTCTCGTACGCGTCGAGGGCGAGGGCCTCTTGACCAGTGCGCTCCGAAAGGTACGCAAGCCGGAAGAGGTTCCGCCTGTGGGTGGGATCGGCGGCGCGGCCGGCCTGGTACTGCTCGAGCGCTTCTTGGTAGTCGCCGGAAAGCTCTGCCACGCGACCACGGAGGTAGCGGCCTTCAGCGCTCTCAGCGAGCATCTCGCCGTAGGTGCCGAGGTCGGACTCAAGCGCGGCAACGGCGGCCTCGACGTCACCCTTGGACAGATCGTCGTCGAGCTTCGCGTCGAGCATGTCGCCACGGGGGCGGGCTTCTTCTTTGTACTTCTCTGCGAGGCGGGAGAAAATGGTCACCGCTTCGCCCGCGCGGCCAAGCGAGATCAGAGACCGGCCCCGGGTGTAGCTGGCGACATCGTCGTCCCCGTAGCTCTCCAAGGCGGCCGCCGCGTCTTCGTAGCGACCGAGCAGCCAGAAGCCGAGTCCGCGACGGCGTCCTTCGTCGCCGCTCTTGCCCATGGCCTCGATCGTGCGGCAGAAAACGTCATGGGCGCGCTGGCTTGCGTACAGCGGGGCGCGCACCGCGAGGAGCTGACCGAAGCTTGGGATCTCGTCCTTCTCGATGTCGAACTCGAAGGTCGGTTCGGGCTCTTCAACGACTTCTTCGGGCTCGCCCGCAGACTCGGGGGAGTAGTACCCGGCGTCTCCTCCGGAGCTGTAGCTCGTGGAGTAGTCCTCGTCGTCATCGTCATCGTCATCGTCACTGCCGCCGTACGAGACGCTGCCGGAAAACTCTTCAGCCGGGGCTGCCTCACCTGACGGCGAGGGAGAGACGGCCGGCGCAGGGCCATCATCCGAGAGACCCCCATCCGAGAGACCCCGCGACTGGGCGTCCGGAACGAAGGTGCTCACGGGCTGCTCAGGAGCCGGGTCAGAACCTGCTCCGGGGCCCGGCTCGTTCGTCTCGCCTGCGATGAAGTCTTGATCCTGTTCGTCCGAACGGATGTCGCTCTGTTCCATATCTGTCGCGAATGGGCCTGTCGCGGATGCGTGGCGCTGTAGACGCTCGGTTGAAGGTGCAACCGGGCTGCGTCGATGGGGGCGGAGGGCGTCACGTGGTGCTCCACGGGTTTTCGCCAGCCTACTTGTAAGCGCGGAATAGTAGTCCGTGGACCCTCCCGGGGTCAAGCCCAGTGGGAAATGGTCAGAAAGGTCGCCGATTTGTCCGGAAGGCGGGAATGACGGCAGAGGAGGCGTGAAATGGGGGTCCTTCGATCGGTAGGCTCCCATCGCGCGGCAGTCGATCACTCCCCAGGCGAGGGGCCCAGGGATGATGAGGCACGTGGCCGCGCGCACCGCAGCGTCCAGCATCCTGCTGGGCGTGCCTTTTCGAGGGGGGATACTGTATGGACAAATTGATCATCGAGGGCGGGAAGCCCTTGGAAGGCACGATTCGGACCGCCGGGTCTAAGAACGCTGTTTTGCCGATATTGGCCGCGTCGCTCCTGAGCCGCGAGAAGGTGGAGATCACCGGCGCGCCGCAGCTGGCCGACGTCAGAACCATGCTGGGCATCCTCAGAGAGCTCGGCGCGGAGGCAGAGCAAGACGAGGACGGGACAATCCATCTGTGCGCCGAGGGGGACATCGAAGGCCGCGCCCCGTGGGACGCGGTGCGGAAGATGCGGGGCTCGGTATGCGTGCTTGGGCCGCTCTTGACCCGACTCGGCAGGGTGGAGGTCAGCCTCCCCGGCGGCTGCGCCTTCGGCGTCCGGCCCATCGACGTGCACCTCAAGGGCATGCGCGCCCTCGGCGCCAAGGTCCGGGTCGAGCACGGCTACGTCATCGCCGAGGCGCCCCCCGGGGGCCTGCGCGGCGCGCGCGTGTTCCTCGGCTCAGCCAACGGCCCCAGCGTGCTCGGCACCGCCAATGTCGCCATGGCGGCGACGCTGGCGCGGGGCGTCACGGTGATTGAAAACGCGGCCTGCGAGCCTGAGATCGTCGATCTCTGCAACTGCCTCAACGCGATGGGAGCCAAGATCAAGGGCCATGGATCGCCCATGCTGACCATCGAGGGCGTGGACGAGCTCGGTGGCGCCGTTCACCCGGTCATCCCCGACCGGATCGAGGCGGGCACCTACGTCCTCGCCGGAGCCATGGCCGGCGGCAACGTCCGGGTAGAAGGCTGCGTCCCCAACCATCTTGGCGCCCTGCTCGACCGCATGCGCGAGGCCCGCGTGCCCTTCACCGTGGGCGAAGACTGGATCGAGACGGACGCGAATGACCTGCGCGAGCGCCCGCCGCGCTCCACGGACGTCACCACCCACGCCTACCCTGGGTTCCCGACGGACCTCCAGGCCCAGTGGATGGCCCTGATGACCCTCGCGGACGGCCTTTCGATCATCACCGAGCGGATCTTCTCCGACCGATGGATGCACGTGCCGGAGCTGGAGCGCCTTGGCGCTCAGGTACGCCGCCAAGAGTCCGCCGTCGTCGTTCGCGGAACCAGTGAGCTCTCCGCCGCTCCCGTCATGGCCTCCGATCTGCGCGCTTCCGCGGCCCTCGTCATGGCGGGCCTCGTGGCGCGCGGCACGACCGAGATCCACCGCGTCTATCACATCGATCGCGGCTACGAAGCGATCGAAGAGCGACTCCAGGGGATTGGGGCGGAGATCCGTCGAGCGAAGGAGTAGCCCCTCTTCCTAGGACTGGGGTGCTTGGGACTGGGGTGCTTGGGGCTGTGTTGCTTGGGGCTG
>CAYQKK010000016.1:0-15255 GCA_964417955.1 uncultured Planctomycetaceae bacterium | reverse complement strand
TGCTTGGGGCTGTGTTGCTTGGGGCTGGGCTACTAGCTTCAAATATGGCGGGGGATAGCCCCTGCTGCTCGTTTCAAGCAAGTCTGGGACGTGCTACGTTCTCGCCATGTTCGAGACGCTGACAGAACGATTGACCGGGTCCTTTGGCTTCTTCCGTGGCAAGAAGGAGCTCACGGACGCCAACATTGAAGAGGGCCTGAAGGCCGTTCGCCAGGCACTCCTGGAGGCCGACGTCCACTTCAAGCTGGCGAAGGAATTCGCCGAACGGGTCAAGGAGCGTGCCCTCGGGGACAAGCGTCTCCAGGGCGTCGAGGCCTCGGATCAGTTCGTCCATGCGGTCCACGCGGAGCTCGTCGAGCTCATGGGGCCGGAGGACGCGACCCTCGAGATCGCCAAAGAGGGGCCGACCATCATCCTGATGGCGGGCCTCCAGGGCGCCGGTAAGACCACGACCTGCTCGAAGCTCGCCAAGCACCTGCGGGATCGCCACGGCAAGCGCCCGATGCTGGTGGCGGCGGACATCAAGCGTCCGGCTGCCGTAGAGCAGCTGAAGGTCCTGGGCAGGGCCCTCGACGTGCCCGTGTTCCACCAAGAAGGCGCTACGCCCCCGAAGGTCTGCGCCCTCGGCGTGGCCGCCGCCAAGGCCCAGGGCTGCGACGTCGTCATTTTGGACACGGCGGGCCGCCTCCACATCGACGACTCGTTGATGGACGAGGTGGCGGAGATCGCCAAGGTCACGAAGCCCCACAACCAGGTGCTGGTCGTGGACGCGATGACCGGCCAGGACGCCATCCAGTCCGCGAAGGTCTTCCACGAGCGCCTGGGTCTGACGGGCGTCATCCTGACGAAGATGGACGGTGACGCGCGCGGTGGCGCGGCGGTCAGCCTCAAGGAAATCACGGGCGCGCCGATCCTCTTCCTCGGCGCCGGCGAGAAAGTGGACGACCTCGATCCTTTCGTCGCCGACCGCATGGCCGGTCGGATCCTGGGCATGGGCGACGTCGTCGGCCTCGTGGAGACCGCCTCCCAGAAGATCGACGAGGACGAGGCCCAGGCCGCCTACGAGAAGATGGTCATGGGCTCCTTCACCCTGGAGGACATGCTCGGCATGCTCCGCATGGTGCGGAAGATGGGCCCGATGAAGAAGGTCCTCGGAATGATGCCCGGGATGGGCAACGCCACGAAGGGCCTCGACATCGACGACAAACAAATGAACCGCTTGGAGGCGCTCTTCACATCGATGACGCTGAAGGAGCGCATCGAGCCCGAGATCCTCGACATGAGTCGTCGGCGGAGGATCGCCAAGGGGTCAGGCCAGGAGGTCGGGGCCGTCAACGAGCTGCTGAAGCGCTTCAAGGACATGCGCAAGATGATGAAGCAGCTCAACAAGATGGGTATGGGGTCGATGCTAGGCGGAAAGGGCAAGCGCGAGGCCCTCGCTGGGCTCTCTCCCACCGGCGAGATGATCGATCCGAAGGCCGGCAAGGGCGGTGGCCTCCTCGGTGGCCTCGGCAGCATGTTTGGCGGCGGAGGCGGTCCGGGAGCGGGCATGCAGATGCCCCCTGGCATGGAGGGGTTGGCCGCCGGTGACGGAAACCCCTTTGGAGGCGCCAGGCCCATGGGCAGCTCCTCTACCCGGGGCCCCGCGAAAACACGCGACCGCAAGAAAGAGAAGGCCAAGGCCAAGCAGCGGAAGCAGAATCGCAAGAAGCGCTAGCGGCGTCGAGGGCCGCTCCCGGGGCGGGCACCAGGTCACGGCCCGGAGAGGGGCTCAGATAGGGGCCCTGAGCCGGGTCGTCGTGGCCGACAAAATTCACTTTTTGGGGTCCTAAGCTGGACATCCGGCTCCGGTCTTTGTGTGCTCTTCCGCTTGGAATCCGGGAGGGGAACTTCCCTTCCGGTCGATCGCAGCGAGTCCGCCCACCCCGGACGCCCCATCCTCCCCGCCGAAGCCTAGGCTTCGCCGAAGAGGACCAGCTGCCGTCCCGGAACTCCGCCCAATCGGGAAGAGCTCCTCCCGGTCCATTTCCGTCTTCCGCCCGAACTTTCGTAGCTCTAAAACCTCCATGGCCGTCGTTATCCGAATGAAGCGCACGGGTCGCCGTAACCGACCCTGCTACCGCATCTCCGTTGCCGACTCACGCTCGCCGCGTGACGGTCGTGTCCTCGAGACGCTCGGTCTGTACGACCCGATCGCTGAAGACAAGGAGAAGCAGATCACGCTGAAGGTGGAGCGTGCCCAGCACTGGCTTAGCGTGGGCGCCACGCCGAGCGCGACGGTCAACTCGATCTTCAAGCGCCAAGAGGTCTACACGGGCGACTTCGCGAAGAAGCCCCAGGCCAAGCGCGACCGCAAGGGCCGTCGCAAGACGACCGCCACCGGCAAGCAGCGCGTGGCCGACAAGGCGATGCGCGCCGAGCGCAAGACCGCCCGTCAAGCCGCCCGCAAGGCCGAGCGGAGCGCCGCTGCGAAAGCGGCCGCCGCCAGCGACGCTGAGTAGCGACCCGGTCCGGATTTCGTCCACCGGGCCCACACCCTAGTTTAGCCGTCCAAGCGGGCCGCCCTCGACCCCATGGGTCATCGGGCGGTCCGTTCGTATACCGCACCCCAGCACGAGAACCGCCACGTGAGTAAGAAGACTGAACTCGTTTCTCGCCTCATCAAAGAGGTGCAGCTTCGCCATCCGATTCCGAAGGAACCGATCGAAGGCGTCAACTTGCTGGAGCAGGGCGCTGCGATCGTGCTGATGAGGCACATGACCGAGCTTCAGGCCAAGCAGTCCGTCAAGGCGCTCAAGGCGGCCTTCGACGATTGGAACGAGATCCGCGTGAGTCAGTCCCAGGAGATTGCGTCCCATCTGAAGACGAGCGGCCGCAAGAAGGGCGTCGCGCTTCTCCGCGACCGTAAGGACGCTGCTATGGCCTTGAAGGCCTATCTGCAGGACGTCTTCCAGGAGACGCACCACCTGGATCTTGAGGAGCTCCGTGAGGATGAGCAGACGGCCGGCAAGGTCGCCATGAGCCTCCAGGCCCTCGGGCTGCCGGGGGCCGCGTATTTGGTTTGGGTGGCGTCGGACGGCATGGTTCCGGTCCACACCGCCCTGATGAAGCTGCTCGATCGCCTGGACTTGATTCCCCGCACGACCTCGGTCAAGAAGGCGCGCGCTTCGATCGACGGCATCGTCCCGAAAGGCAAAGAGCTCGAATTCACCCTCGCATTCCACGAGATCATCGACTGCTGGGAAGACGAGAACGCTCCGATCTACCTCTCCGTTCCCTCGCTCCTTGCGACGCCGTATGGCACCAAGTCGATGAAGGAGCGTGAAGCTTCCATCGCCCGCGCCGAAGCGGCGGCCCGCCGGGAAGAAGAGCGCATCCGCAAGGAAGAGGAGCGCGAGCGGAAGAAGGCCGAGGCCGAGGCCCGCAAGCGGTCACGTGAGCTCGAGCGCAAGCGCAAGGCCGAGGAGAAGAAGCTCGCGGAGTCCAAGGCGAAAGCCGCTGCAGCTGAGAAGAAGAAGCAAGAAGCCGCCGCCAAGCGAGCCGAGGCCAAGCGCGTTGCCGCCGAGGCGAAGGCCGCTGTCAAGCGCGCCGCCGCTGAGAAGAAGGCGGCCGTGAAGCGCGAAGCCGCTGCGAAGAAAGCCGCTGCCAAGAAGGCCGCTGCGGCCAAGAAGGCGGCAGCGAAGAAGGCAGCGGCCAAGAAAGCCGCCGCCAAGAAAACCGCGGCCAAGAAGGCCACCGCGAAAAAGCCCGCAGCCAAGAAGCCCGCCGCCAAGAAGGCAGCTCCGAAGAAGGCTGCGGCGAAGAAGGCAGCGGCCAAGAAGCCAGCCGCGAAGAAATCCGCTGCCAAGAAGAAGGCGCCGGCCAAGAAGGCCGCGCCCAAGAAGAAGCCAGCTTCGAAGAAAAGCGCTGCCAAGAAGAGCCCTGCGAAGAAGGCTCCCGCCAAGAAGGCGCCGGCCAAGAAGAAGACTTCGGCCCGTCGCCGATAGGCCGGTTCACCGGCGCTGATCTGTCTCGACGCCATGGACGCACTCGCCCTCACCGCTAAGTCACGGCTATCGGGTCGGACCCTCGTGCTCGCCTCTGCTTCCCCGCGGAGGCACGAGCTCTTGGGTGGCACGGGCCTCCAGTTCGAAATCGAGCCGGCGGACGCCGATGAGACCATCCAGCACGATCTTGAGGCTGGAGCGATCGCCGAGGACCTCGCGCTGCGCAAGGCCCGGATCGTGGCTGAACGGCGGAGGGGCGCCAGCCCCAAGTCCGCAGCCGCGGTGCTCGGCTCCGACACCGTGGTCGTCCTTGGGGACGATAGCGACGCCGGACGCCGCTTCCTGGAGAAGGCCGCCGATGGGGCCGAGGCCCACAGCATGCTCAGCGCTCTCTCGGGCACACGCCATCGGGTGATCACCGGCGTGGCCGTGGTCTCCGTGGGGCCGGGCGGCCGCTTCGAGCTATCCGACCACGAGACGACCTGGGTCACCATGAGAGCGATCACAGGGGCTGAGATCGAGGCCTACGTAGCCAGCGGCGAGTGGAGAGGCAAGGCTGGGGCCTACGCCATCCAGGAGACCGCCGACCGCTTCGTGGACGGCCTTGACGGTGGGGGCTTTGACAACGTGGTCGGCCTTCCGGTCGAGCGCACCCTCAGGCTCCTCGGGCGCCTCCCCAGCTAGGGATCGCTCAAAGTCCAAAGACTCCCCCTGCCCGAGGGTGCAACTTGAGGGTCCACGGCCTATGCTTGTCGGCCCCTTATCTCAAGGGAACCCAATCTCCGGGCCGCTCCGCCACGACGGAGTGCCAAAACGGAACCTAACTCAGCCATGAAAACCGACCTCCACCCGAACTACGTCGACTGCACCGTTTCTTGCGGTTGTGGTAACTCCTTCCAAACCCGCGCCACCGTCAAGGAACTCAAGATCGAGATCTGCAACGTGTGCCACCCGTTCTACACGGGTAACCAGAAGTTCGTGGATGCCGCAGGCCGCGTGGACCGCTTCAAGCGCAAGTTCGCCAAGAAAAGCGCCAAGTCCGCGACGAAGGAAGGCTGATCACCCTGTCCTCGATAGGCTGATTCTTCAGCTGAGGCTCACCCGTGAACTTCGATCCCTTTCTCATCGAGGCGCTGCGTGAACGCGCTGCGAGGTTTGAAGAAATCACTGGGCTGATCAGTCAGCCCGAAATTGCTTCAGACCAAAAGAGGCTCCCGGCTCTCCTTCGAGAGCGTGGGAGCCTTGAGCATTCCCATCAGATGTACGCGGCGGCCATGGCGATGGTCGAGAGGCGGACCGAGGCCGAGAGCATCCTCGAGGACGGCAGCGACGCTGACCTCGTGGACCTTGCCAAGGAGGACCTCGCTAGCTTGGATAGTGAAGAGGGAACGCTCGACGAAGAGATCAAGGTTGCATTGATCGCGGACCCAGAGGACGAGCGCTCGCGCGTGATCGTCGAGATCCGTGCCGGAACGGGCGGCGACGAGGCCACCCTCTTCGCCAGCGACCTGTTCCGCATGTACGGCCGCTTCTGCGATGTGCACAAGCTCAAAGTCGAGATGCTCAACGTGAACGAGAGCGACGTTGGCGGCTTCAAGGAGATCGTGTTCTGCGTCAGCGGCGAGAACGCGTGGCGCTTTCTGCGCTTTGAGTCGGGCGGCCATCGCGTCCAGCGCGTGCCCTCCACCGAGACCCAGGGGCGCATCCACACATCGGCCGCCACCGTGGCGGTGCTGCCCGAGGCCGAAGAGGCCGATATCGACGTGGTCGACGCCGACCTCCGGATCGACACCATGCGCGCGGGCGGCGCGGGCGGACAGCACGTCAACAAGGTCGAGTCCGCTGTTCGGATTACCCATGAACCGACGGGCATCGTCGTCGTTTGCCAGGATGAGCGGAGCCAGGCCAAGAATAAGGCCAAGGCGATGCGGATTCTGCGCACGCGCATCCTCGAAGGGGAGAAAGCGCGCCTGGCGGCCGAACGGTCGGAGGCGCGCAAGAGCCTCGTGGGCACGGGCGATCGCAACGCCCGCGTCCGGACGTACAATTTCCCCCAGAACCGGGTCACCGAGCACCGCCTTGAGGACGGTGATCGCAAGAACTTCAACCTAGACGGCGTCATCGAGGGCCGCATCGAGCCCATCCTCGAAGCGCTCGACGAGATGGAGCGCAAGGCGCGCCTCTCCAGCCTTTCCGGCGCCTGATCATTCCCTTTCCCCCCAAAGAAAACTCTCAGATGAGTGACGCAACAACTGATATCGAGGACGGCCCGACGCCGGCACGCGAGCTCGAGGCAGCCCCGCTGCTCCTGCGCAAGGCCAGCCTGATCCTGATCGGCGGCGCCATCCTGCCCTGGATGACGTCGATCTCGACCCTCGGGAACATGCCTTGGAAGGCCTGGGCGATCGCGACGGCACTCGTTCTGCTCGGCGGCTTCATCATGCTTGAGGGCGCGAAGGCCAAGTCGGGGCGGAAGGCCTTTGGCCTCGCAGATTCGATCGCAAACGCACACGCGCTGGCCCCGACGATCTTCGGGCTCGTCTGCTTCGTTGCGGCCCTCGCAGTCGCTTGGACGATGGGCGGCACCTACTTCCTCAACGGCGAGCTCGTCGCTGCTGGAGGGGAGGGCGTCGAAGAGACGTATCGACTCAGGGCGCTCCTAGAGATCGGCACGCTCTTCCTTGCCGTCGCCACCCTCGCCCACATCCAGGCGTACGAGTTCTACCAGACGAAGTTCAACCCGATCTTCCCCCTAATGTTCCTCGGCCCGGCTGTCGCCGGTGCCCTGCATGTCTTCACGGCGCTGACGAGCGAGAGCTCGCTGAAGATCATCGGCATCCTTGGCTCGCTGATCGTCGCGGCCGGCGGGATCATGGCCATGTACACCATGTACGTGTCCCTCAAGCAGGCGAAGGTCGAAGGCGATCTGAAGAAGGCTGCAATGCGTGAGCAGCGCAAAGCGGATCGCGCAGCAAGGCGCTCTTAGGAGTGACCTCATCCGACCCTAGCCCAGCTCCCGCACCGGAGAGCGCCGCTGGCGGCGGCCCCGCGACCGGTAGGCCTCCCGCGCCGAAGGACGCGCGGGAGATGCTCGCCCTCGCGCGGTCGTTTCTGGAGCGCAAGGGGCTGGGTGAGGCTCGGCTGGAGGCGGAGCTGCTGGTGGGGCACGCCCTCGGCATCGATCGCCTGAGGCTGTTCATGCGGCTGGATCAGCCGCTCCTGCCCGAAGAGGTCGATCGCGCCCGCGACCTGCTCGTGCGCCGCGGCCGCCGGGAGCCGACGGCCTACATTGTCGGCAGCCGCGAGTTCTACGTGCGTGATTTCCTCGTGGGGCCAGGGGTCCTTGTGCCGCGCCCCGAGACCGAGCTGATCGTCGACCGCGCCCGCGAGATCGCCAAGGAATCAGGCTGGGAGGCTCCGCGCATCCTGGACGTGGGGACCGGCTCTGGCTGTCTGGCGGTCACCCTCGCTCTGGAAATCGAAGGCGCAGAGGTCGTCGCCGTCGACCTTTCAGAAGGCGCACTCGACTGGGCCAAGAAGAACGCAGAGGCCCTCGGAGCCAGCGTGGACTTCCGGCTCGGCGAAGGTCTTGACGTGGCGCGCGCAGCGGCCGCGGACGGTGGCCCCTTCCACCTTGTCGTCTCCAACCCACCGTACGTCGAGCCGCGCGAACGGGATGATCTCAGTCCAGAGGTCCGAGAGCACGAGCCGCCCCTCGCGCTCTATGCGCCGCCCGACGACCCTGACTTCTGGGTCCGCTCGCTGGCCGAGGCGGCCACGGGTGTGCTTCTGCAGCCGGGCGGGCGCTGCCTCGTCGAGCTAGGGCATCTCCAGTACGAGCGGCTCCGGGGAGCGCGCCTCGCAGGCAGCCTTGAAGTCACGCTGCACGAGGACCTCGCGGGGATCCCGCGCGTCGCTGAGTTCGGCTACTAAACAGTCTCGACGAACTGCGCGATCGTGTCGCGGTCCGGCGTCGCCATGTCCTGCATGAACACGGCGATCTCGTAGTGATCGACGTGCTTTCCGATCTTCTCGCAGCGCACGACCGCTCCCTGGCCGCTGATGCGCCGAACGCCCACTTTGACGGGCAGGTCGAACTCGATCTTTAGCGCCGTCATCTCGGGGACGGGCCGGTCCAGGAAGAAGCACACGCCACCGCGGCTCACGTCGCGGATTTTTGCTTCGTGTACGCCGTCGTCAAGCACCACCGTGATCGGGAGGTCCGCCCGCGCGCGATCGTGCTGGCGTCGTTCACGGCCCTGGGGGGGCCTGTGGGAGTGGTCGGAGGCGTTGGGAGATGACGGGGTCATAGGAGAGAAATCCGATGCTGGGCGGGGGACACAGACTGGGGTGGGCTCTGGTGCGGTCCAAAGAGTACACTCCTGGGCCAGGAATGCGTGCTCCGGCGCGGAAGCTCGCTCCTTATCCGACTCAACGAAACGACTCTTCGCAAGCAGACATATGGCTTCCTACAACAAGGTCGTCCTCATGGGCAATCTGACCCGTGATCCCGAACTCCGTTACACCCAGAGCAACCTTGCCGTTTGCAAGGTGGGCCTTGCGGTTAACCGCAGGGTCAAGGACTCCCAGACGGACCAGTGGCGCGAAGAGGCCACCTTCGTCGACGTCACGATCTTCGGCAAGCGGGGAGAGGCCTTCGAGAAGTTCCACAAGAAGGGCGCTTCCGCATTCATTGACGGCGAGCTCCGCTTTGACCAGTGGGAAGACAAGGAGTCTGGGCAGAAGCGCAGCAAGCTCTATGTGGTGGCCAACAACTGGGAATTCGTCGGCGGCGGCCGCGGTGAGAACAGCGGCGGCGGCGGAGGCGGCGGCTACGACAACCAAAGCGGCGGCTACGGCGGCGGCGGCGGCGGCGGCGGTGGCGGCTACCAGCAAGCATCGGCTGGCGGCGGCGGTGGCGGCTACGGTGGGGGAGGAGGCGGCGGCGCTGCCGACTCCGGCGGCGGGAGCGCTGCATTCCTCGGCGACGACGACACTCCGTTCTAGTTTCTGCCTGAACCATGCGCGTGAGCATTCGCCTCTTCGCAGCCCTTCGGGAGCGTGCGGGGCGTGACAGGATCGACCTCGACGGGGTGCCCGTCGGGTCGACGATCGATCAGCTGAAGAGCCTTGCTGCCGAGGAATGTCCAAGCCTTGGAGACCTCGGGTCCGTCGCGGGTGTCATCGGGACGGCTTACGCAGCGCCGAATACGGTGGTGGCGGAGGGCGACGATGTCGCATTCCTGCCCCCGGTCAGCGGAGGGTCTCCCCGTGCTGACGACGACTCTGCGCTTGCGGAGGGTGTCTTCGAGCTCAGCGCAGAGCCCTTGGACATCGCCGTTATCCAGGCCCGGGTGGGCCATCCAGCCTGCGGCGCCATCGTCCTCTTCACGGGCACGACGCGGGACACCAACCGCGGTCAAGACGTGGTGGAACTGGACTACGAGGCCTTCGCCGAAATGGCGGGACCTGAGATGGGGCGGATCTTCGAAGACTGCCGGGCCGCCCACGGTCCAAGCTCCGCGCCCGATGATCCTGAGGCCAAAACGCGGCTGGCGCTGCGCATGCTCGCCATCCATCGGACCGGCGTCGTCGGCGTGGGTGAGCCATCCGTCGTCATTGCTGTGGCAAGTCCCCACAGGGACGCTGCGTTCCTGGCCGCCCGGATGCTGATCGACACCCTGAAGGAGCGGCTCCCGGTCTGGAAAAAGGAGGTCTATCAGGGGGGGCACCACTGGATCGGGGATCGTTCCTGAGGCCGGTTCTCCCTATACTGTTTCGCCGACAGTCCACTGGGAAGGGCCGCCAGCCTTGGCGGTTTTCCAGCGACTTTCTCCCCCAAGAAGAGCCTCCATGAAGCCCACCAGAATCTCCCTCAACGCTCCTGATGTCGAGCGGGAAGAACTTCCCGTCGACGTGTGCATCGTCGGCGCGGGCACGGCAGGCCTGTCCTGCGCGATTCACCTCTCCCGACTCCTGAAGGAGGCCGGCGACGATGAGCGCACCGTGCTGGTTCTCGACAAAGCCGAGGAGATCGGGCACCACACGCTTTCGGGCGCCGTGATGAACCCTAAGGGTATCGCCGAGCTGTTCCCCGACTTCAAGGAGCGCGGCTTTCCGATTCAGTCGGAGATCAAAGAGGACTGGGCCGAGATGCTGAAGCCCGGCGGTGGAAGCACGAAGCTCAAGGGCATCCTCTGCCCGCCGCCGCTGCGCAACCACGGCAACCTCATGGTTTCGTTGAACGAGGTCGTCGGCTGGCTCTCTGGGCAAGCCGAAGAGCTCGGCGTCGAGATCTACGCGGGCTTCCCCGTGGCCGAAACGCGCTTCGAGGACGGCACTGACCGCGTCATTGGCGTGCAGACCCGCGACAGCGGTATCGCGAAGGACGGATCCAAGAAGGCCACCTTCGAGCCGGGCATGGACGTGTCCGCAGATGTGACCGTCTTCGCCGAAGGCGTCCGCGGGAATCTCGCGAAGAACCTCTTCCGTCGCCTCGACGTGATGGACGGCAAGAACCCCCAGACCTACGGAACGGGCATCAAAGAGATCTGGGAAGTGACCCCAGAGATCGGCAAGGAGATGTTCGGGAAGGTCATGCACACGGGCGGGTATCCGCTCGACATGAAGTCCTACGGCGGTTCGTGGGTCTACGGCTTCGCCGAGGACAAGATCTCGATCGGGTTCGTGGCGGGGCTTGACCACCCCGACGCGAAGCTCGACCCCCACGCGCTGTTCGTGCAGTGGAAGCAGCACCCGAAGATCGCGCGCCTGCTCGCAGGCGGCAAGCCCATCAACTACGGCGCGAAGGCTGTCCCCGAGGGCGGCTACTTCTCCCAGCCGCGTCTGCACGGGGACGGGTTCGTCTTCGTGGGGGATACGGCAGGCTTCCTGAACGCGGCGACGCTCAAGGGCATTCACCTGTCCATCAAGTCGGGCATGCTGGCAGCCGAGGGCATCTTCGCCGCGCTGCAGAAGAACGACGTCTCGAAGGCTGGCCTCGCGGCCTATCAAGAGGCCTACGAGGCTTCGTGGGCGAAGGACGAGCTGTGGAAGTACCGTAACTACCGCCAAGCCTTCGCGGGCGGCATGGTGAAGGGCGGCTTCGACTTCGCGTTCCAGATGATCACCGGCGGCCGGGGCCTTGTGGCTCGCCGCGCCGGCCACAGCGACCACGAAACCATGGCTCCCGTCGGACAGTCCAAGATGACGAAGCCGAAGTTCGATGACGGCGCGTCCATGGACAAGCTCACCGACGTGTACCTGTCGGGTGCGATCCACGAAGAAGACCAGCCGGCTCACCTTCTCGTGAACGACCCCTCGATCTGCACGGAGCGCTGCACCAAGGAGTACGGCAATCCGTGCCAGCACTTCTGCCCGGCGGCGGTCTACGAGTGGCCCGAGGGCACCGAGGCTGTGATGATCAACGCGTCGAACTGCGTCCACTGCAAGACCTGCGACATCATGGATCCCTACGAGAACATCGAGTGGGTCGCGCCTGAAGGCGGCGGCGGGCCCAAGTACCTCGGCATGTAGCCGGTTGGGCGTCATCGTCCGTTTTATTTCCGCCAATGACTGCTCCTATGAAACTCACCATCAAAGACGCCGGCAAGGCTGCGCGGGTCGACCTGCTCGCCCTGCTTGTTCCCGCGGGCTCCGACGTCGCCGTGCCCCGCGACGTGGACGTCCCTGAGGGCTTCGTCGCCAAGTTTGACGCGGGGCCCCGGGCCACTCGTTCGACCTACACGAGCGGCGGCACCGCGAAAGAGGTGCTCCTCGTGGGCCTTGGCGAAGCGTCGGACATCGACGCGGAAGCCCTGCGGCGCGGCGCAGCCGTGGCGGTGAGCGAGGCGATGAAGCGCGGGTGCGGATCGCTGCACGTCGAGGTCAGCGGCGTCGCGTCCGAAGCTGCGGGCGGTGGCAGCATTGCTGGCTGTGCCGCGACCGAAGGCGCTCTGATGGCGAGCTACCAGTACCTCATCTCCAAGAGCACCAAGGTCAGGAAGGAAAAGGCCACCTCGCTCAAGAGCCTGTCGATCGGCGGCCCAGGGGCCCAGTTCAAGCGCGGCTCGAAGCGTGGCGAGATCCTCGCCAACGCCAACATGTTCACCCGCGACCTGCAAAACGGAGCGGGCAACGTCATCACGCCGAAGGCCCTCGCGAAAGCGGCCCAGGGAATCGCCAAGAACTCCAGCCAGATCACCGCCAAGATCCTCGACGAGGCGGCGATGAAGAAGCTCGGCATGGGGCTGCTCCTCGGCGTTTCGGCTGGATCCGTGGAACCCGCGCGCCTCATCCACCTGACCTACAAGCCCAAGGGTAAGTCCAAGGGCCGAATCGCCTTCGTGGGTAAGGGCCTGACGTTCGACGCGGGTGGCTACTCGCTGAAACCGCCCCCCAAGATGGACGAGATGCGCTTCGACATGTCGGGCGGCGCCGCTGTGCTGGGTGCGATGCATGCCCTGGCGAGCCTTGACGTGCCCTTCGAGGTCCACGGAGTGGTTCCGTCGTCGGAGAACCTGATCGATGGCAACGCCACGAAGCCGGGGGACGTCCACACGGGCATGAACGGCACGACGGTGGAGATCCTCAACACGGACGCCGAGGGGCGACTGATCCTCGCGGACGCCCTCAACTACGTGGACGCCAAGATCAAGCCGGACACGATCATCGACCTCGCCACCCTGACCGGGGCCGTCATCGTGGGCCTCGGGCACGAGATCTCAGGCATGTTCGCGAGCAGCGACCAGCTCCGGGATCACCTGCTGTCCGCTGGCCGGGCCGCCGGGGAGCCCGTCTGGCCCCTGCCGCTCCTGGACTCCCACAAGGATGGGATGAAGGGCAAGTCCGCCGACCTAGCCAACATTGGGTCCCCCGCCATGGGCGCCGGCCCCAGCCAAGGGGCTGCGTTTCTTTCCCATTTCGTCTCGGAAGATCGCGACTGGGCCCACCTGGACATCGCCGGAACGGCCTGGAACACGCTCGACCGCGACTGGGTCGGCGGGTCCACCGGATCAGGGGTCGGCGCGCGGCTCCTCGTCGAGTACCTTCTTCACCGTGAAAAGCGGTAGGGGAGCCCGGTCTTTGGGCCGGCAGCTCTTCAGCTCCTAGGATTCTGGTCGATAACCACGATCCCCGGACCCTTCCCTTTCACTAGCTTCTTGTTCCCTCACTTCCTTCCGGAGTCACCACGTGTCATCCACTGAACTCGTTCCAGGCCTAGCCGGCATCCCGGCTGCTGAGTCATCGGTTAGCTTCATCGACGGCCAGGCCGGCATCTTGGAGTACCGCGGCTACCCGATCGAGGCCCTGTCCGAGCACAGCACCTACGAAGAGGTCGCGTGGCTGCTTCTGTACGGCGAGCTGCCCACGGCCGACGAGCTGGCGGCCTTCAACAAGGACCTCGAGGAGCTCCGGGTGCTCCCCGACGCCCTCGTGGCGATGATCCAGGCCTTCCCGAAGACGGGCCACCCGATGCAAGCCCTGCAGGCATCCCTCGCCGGACTCGGCATGGTGAGCCCGAAGGTCAACATCAAGGACGCCGACTCCCGTGATCAAGCGGCGCGCCGCGTGATCGCGGTGACGCCCGTTCTGGTCGCGGCCTTCGAGCGCGTTCGCGCGGGCAAGGAATACGTCGCACCGAAGGCTGGGCTGCGCACCGCCGAGAACTTCCTGTGGTGCCTCGACGGGGAGACCCCGGACGAGGTCGCCGCGAAGACCCTCGATTGCGCCCTGATCCTGCACGCCGAGCACACGATGAACGCCTCGACGTTCGCGTGCCGCGTGGTGGCCTCCACCGAGAACGATCCCTACACCTCGTGCAGCGGCGCCGTCGGCGCCCTGTTCGGCCCGCTCCACGGCGGCGCCAACGAGCGCGTTCTGAACCAGCTCGGCACCATCGGCGACATCAGCAACGTCGAGTCCTGGTTCGAGGGCAAGACCGAGCGCAAGGAGAAGGTCATGGGCTTCGGTCACCGCGTCTACAAGACGAAGGACCCCCGCGCCAAGAACCTCCAGATCCTAGCAACCGAGATGTTCGGCAAGCTCGGCAATACGCCGAAGTACGACGTCGCCCTCAAGCTCGAGCAGATCGTCACGGAGAAGCTCGGCTCCCGCGGCATCTACCCGAACGTCGACTTCTTCAGCGGCCTCGTCTACGAAAAGCTCGGCCTCGACACCGACGTCTTCACGCCCATCTTTGCGATGGCCCGCGTGTCCGGCTACTGCTCCCACTGGTGCGAGCAGATGCTCGACAACAAGCTCTTCCGCCCGGCCCAGATCTACAAGGGCGAGCGCGAGCGCGAGTACGTCTCGATCGACAAGCGCTAGAGCCGCAACTAGAACCGTCCGCCGCGATCTCAGCGCCTTTAGTTGGACTGTCCCTTGGGCTGTCCCTTGGAAAGGGCTGAGATCGCTGCAATGGCGGCGACGTTGACCGCTAGGCCGGGCAGCCCTGGGTGGACGGGAAGCGGGCTCATCTCGTACGCCTTCAGGATCTCTGGCAGGCCTAGGGTGACGGCAGAGCCTAAGACGAGGCCCGCAAGCGCAGCGGGCCCCGTGGTGCGCGCCCAGAAGAGCGCTGCAAGCACCGGCGGCGCGAGCTGGCCCACCGGCCCGTAGGCATAGGCGAGCATGCCCACCAGGTCCTTGTGGAAGGTGGTGGCGGCGCCGTAGGAGAGGACGAGGACGGGCAGCAGCGTCCAGCGCACGGCGGTGCGCTCGGCCTGGGGCGAAAGCTCTTTGCCCGCGCCAAGGATCCAGCCGTCGCGTACGACGATCGACGCGGCCGAGTGCAGGATGGCGTCGCCGCTGGACATGGACGCCGCGAGGGCGCCGGCGCAGAAGAGGCCGACCACGACGGCGGGAAGATCGAGCTGCATCAAGAGGTGCGGCAGCACCTGGTCTGCCTGGGCGGGCGCGGGCTCAAAGCCAACGGCCGCGAAGCCGATGAGCAGGATCGGCAGCAGGAAGATCTGGAAGGTTGGGTACAGCACCACGGTGCGGCGCAGGACCTTCTCGGAGCGGGCGACGAAGGCCTTCTGGAAGAGGTGCGGCCAGAAGGAGAAGCCTATGGTCATGACCGCGATCGAGCTGCCGTACATGGCCCACGTCCAAGGCTCCCCCGCGGCGGTGCGCCCAGGCAGCCGGAGGAACTCCGGGTCAATGGACGCGAACATCGGCCCAACGCCACCGTGGAGCGCGTGGGGGAGATAAAGCCCGAGCACCCAGGCGAGCACCATCATGAAGAGCCCCTGCAGCGTATTCGTCC
>CAYQKK010000015.1:76960-85779 GCA_964417955.1 uncultured Planctomycetaceae bacterium | reverse complement strand
CCGCCGCGTTCGGAGATTGAGTGGAACTCCTTCATCACCGCCTCTTCGACCAGGTCGGTGAGCTCCTCGATGATGAACGAACCTTGGATCGGGTTCTCGTTCTTTGAGAGGCCCAGTTCCTTGTTGATGATCAGCTGGATCGCCAGGGCGCGGCGGACTGACTCTTCCGTGGGGGTGGTGATGGCTTCGTCGTACGCGTTCGTGTGCAACGAGTTGCAGTTGTCGAACAGGGCGTAGAGGGCTTGCAGGGTCGTGCGGATGTCGTTGAACGCGATCTCTTGCGCGTGCAGCGAGCGGCCGCTGGTTTGGATGTGGTATTTCAGCTTTTGGGCTCTGGCCGAGCCGCCGTAGAGCTCCTTCACGGCCTTGGCCCAGATGCGGCGGGCGACTCGGCCGATGACGGAGTACTCGGGGTCCGTGCCGTTCGAGAAGAAGAAGCTCAGGTTGGGGGCGAAGTCGTCGATGCTCATCCCTCGGCTCAGGTAGTACTCCACGTAGGTGAAGCCGTTCGCCAGGGTCAGCGCGAGCTGGGTGATGGGGTTCGCGCCCGCTTCGGCGATGTGGTAGCCGGAGATCGATACCGAGTAGAAGTTGCGCACGTCGTTCTGGACGAAGAACTCCTGGATGTCGCCCATCATGCGGAGGGCGAACTCGGTGCTGAAGATGCACGTGTTTTGGGCTTGGTCCTCCTTGAGGATGTCGGCTTGGACCGTGCCTCGGACCGTGGAGAGGGTCTCGGCCTTGAGCTTGGCGTAGACGTCTTCGGGGAGGACGTCGTCGCCGCTCAGGCCCAAGAGCATCAGGCCTAGGCCGTCGTTGCCCTCGGGGAGGTCGCCTTGGTAAGTGGGGCGGGTGAGGCCGGCGTCGTCGTACTTCGACTTGAAGGCGGCCTCGACGTCGGACTCTAGGCCGTGCTCCTTGATGTACTTCTCGCAGGTCTGGTCGATCGCTGCGTTGAAGAAGAATGCGAGGACCATCGGCGCGGGGCCGTTGATCGTCATGCTGACCGACGTCGTCGGGGCGCACAGGTCGAAGCCGCTGTAAAGCTTCTTCGCGTCGTCGACCGTCGCGATCGACACGCCGGAGTTGCCGACCTTGCCGTAGATGTCCGGGCGGACGGCGGGGTCTTCGCCGTACAGCGTGACTGAGTCGAAGGCTGTCGAGAGGCGCGCGGCGGGCATGCCTTGGCTCACGTAGTGGAAGCGACGGTTCGTGCGCTCCGGACCGCCTTCACCGGCGAACATGCGCGCAGGGTCTTCGCCCTGACGCTTGAGAGGGAACACGCCGGCGGTGAAGGGGTAGAGGCCGGGCAGGTTCTCTTGGGAACGCCAGCGCAGGATCTCGCCCCAGTCCTGGAAGCGCGGGAGCGCGACGCGGGGGATGCGTGTGCCGCTCAGGCTCGTGCTTGTGAGCGGCTGCTTCAGCACCTTATTGCGCACGGTGAATTCAAAAACGTCGCCGCTGTACTGCTCGCGCAGCGCAGGCCATTCGGACAGGGACTTCACGGCGCGGCCATCGAGCTCGGTCTTGAGCTCGTTGTAGCGCTCGATCAGCGCCGCGACGGCGGGGAGGTCGTCGGGCCTCGCGGCGAGCTCGGGGAGCACGTCGTGGTTCGGCTTCTGGTCGCGGAGTGCGCGGACCGAGCCGTGCAGGTTGAACAGCTGGCGCGCGACATCGCTCTGGCGCTCCGTCCACGTGTCGTAGCGGGCGGCGCTTTCCTTGATCTCGTCAAGGTAGCGGACGCGGTCGGCGGGGATCACCGAACGCTTGTCGCCGTCCTCCGTGATCATGTCCTCCTTGTGGGGCTGCAGCGGCGCGCCCGTCTTCTCGACGATGGCCTCCATGAGGGCGATGTAGAGACGGTTCGTACCCGGATCGTTGAACTGGCTCGCGATCGTGCCGTGGACCGGCATCTCGTCGGGGGAGACGTCCCACAGCTCGCGGGCGCGCTGGACCTGCTTCTTGACGTCTCTGAAAGCGTCGAGGCTGCCGCGCTTGTCGAACTTGTTGATCGCGACAAGATCGGCGTAGTCGAGCATGTCGATCTTCTCGAGCTGGGTCGCGGCGCCGTACTCGGCGGTCATGACGTACAGGCTCGTGTCGCTGTGGTCCGTGATCTCGGTGTCCGACTGGCCGATGCCGCTCGTCTCGACGATGACGAGGTCGAAGCCGGCGGCCTTCGAGATGTCGATGGCGGACTGGACGTGCTTGGACAGCGCTAGATTCGCTTGGCGGGTCGCGAGGCTGCGCATGTAGACGCGCTCGTTGTCGATTGCGTTCATGCGGATACGATCGCCGAGGAGCGCGCCGCCCGTCTTGCGCTTGCTCGGATCGACGCTGAGGATCGCGATCGTCTTCTGGGGCTGGTCGCGCAGGAAGCGGCGGACGAGCTCGTCCACCAGGCTCGACTTGCCGGAGCCGCCCGTGCCGGTGATGCCGAGCACGGGGGTGGTGGCGCTGCCGGGCAGCTCGCCGAGGGCCGTGCTGATCGTGTCGGCGGCGCCGGGCTCGTTTTCTGCGGCAGAGATTAAGCGCGCGATGGCGCGCGGGTCGCGCTCGGGAAGGAGCTTGAGCGAGGCCTCCACGCTGAGCCGCCCCTCGGCCACACGGTCGCACTGGGACATGAGGTCGTTGATCATTCCCTGCAGACCCATGGACCGACCGTCGTCCGGGCTGTAGATGCGCGCGACGCCGGCTTCATGAAGCTCTTCCATCTCGGTGGGGAGGATCGTTCCGCCGCCGCCGCCGAACACCTTAATGTCGGCGCCGCGCTCGGCGAGCAGCTCGACCATGTACTTGAAGTACTCGACGTGCCCACCTTGGTACGACGTGAGCGCGATGCCATGGGCGTCCTCTTGGATCGCGCAGTTCACGATCTCTGCAACGGAACGGTTGTGCCCTAGGTGAATCACCTCGGCGCCCGACGACTGCAGGATGCGACGCATCACGTTGATGGCCGCGTCGTGTCCGTCGAAAAGTGACGCCGCTGTCACAATTCGAATCGGCTGCGAGGGTTTGTAGGGAGCAGGGGTCTCAGTCGCGGACGTGAAGATGGCCATGATGACAGCCAAGGTAGGCTGCCGGGGCTCAGGCGGCAATCAGTGGTCCTTGGTCTCCGGGACAACCGGCGGGATTTGCGCTGGCACCCCCAATTTATCGCCGGGTTCGGAGTACACCTATCGGCGCCTCTCCCCTGAGGACGCAGAGCCGTAAGTGCTTCGCGTTGCCCGACGCAGTCGGCGGCGCGTTTCCCACAAGTCGAAGGCCCCCTTCGACCCACCTCTGCTTCCTCCTGGAGACGACCTTGAATGCGCCTCTTTCGTCTAGATCCCAGCCCCAGGCTTCCTTCACCCGGGCGGCCACCCAAGGCCAAGTTATGAGCGACCAACCCTCTGCATCCGGCGACTCTGTCGACCTTCAAAACCTCAACGTTCCCCAGCGCGCTGCAGCGGCCGAGAACGACAACAGTGTCCAGACCGAGGTCTCCTCGGAAGGACCCCAGCGCCGTACGAGCCGCACCGCACGCAAGAAGAGCTGGTTCGGCCGTGACGAGCGGCATTCTGTCGCCTTTTACGGCGACTACTACCGCTAAGGGACACGCCCGGACACCCCTCGGTTTTTCTGGAACCCGAGAGCGCCGCCCTGGGGTACCGTCGGCTTCATGAAGAACACTACGCTTCCCGCGTTCGCGACTCTTCACCGCTCCCACCGACGAGTCGCCCTTTCCCTCCTCGCACTCCTTCCGGCCCTCGCAGTCTCTGCGACCGCGCAGACGACGCTCGTCGAGCGCGACTTCGCCATCAACGACGGCTTCTCCGTCGACGTCGGCCTAGACGCCGTGCCGATCGATGATCTCGACGGCGACAACATCGCCGACCTCCTCGTCTGGAGTCGCGGCGGCGAGTTCGGCCAGCTCGCCACCGAGCCGCTCTTCGTCCAGACGCTCTCGGGGCTGACCCTCGAGACCCTGCAGTCGTATCCGGTGCCCGCTAGCTGGGTCACCGCCTTGGGAGCGACGCCGATCGCCGACCGCGATGGTGACGGGCTCCGGGACGTCGCGGTCCACAGCGGGCTACTGCCTCCCGAGGTCGGCGAGGTGCTCATCTTTAGCTCGGCCACTGGCCAACAGATCCAGGCACTGCCCAACGGCCTGGGCTTTCGCTCCTTCGGCGCCGACGTGCTCGACCTGGGTGACGTGAACGGCGATGGCATCAGGGACCTGGCCGTGTCCGAGCCCGAGCGCCCGGCTTCCCTCGGCCGCACCGGGTCGGTGTACGTCCTGTCCGGTGCCAACGATCAGCTGCTCTACACGGTGCTGGCTCCGAACGGCGGCCAGCAAGACTTCGGTCGCTTCTTGCTGCCGCTAGGGGACCTCGATGGGGACGGCGTTCAGGACTTCTCCGCGTCCGTTGCACTGAGTCCAGGGAGCCCTCCACCCAGCGCGATCTTCGCGGTGTCCGGTGCCACCGGCAGCATCCTTTGGGGCGTCGGCGGCGGTATGTCCTTTGGAACCTCCCTCGCCATCCTCGACGACATGGACGGCGACGGAACGGCGGACATCGCGGGGGTGTATGACGGGAATGGCTCGTCGCCCCAACTCGACCCTAGGGTCCTGATCGTCTCCGGCGCGACGGGCAGTACGCTCAGCATTCTCTTGCAGCCCGGGGGCTCGCTCGGCTGCGACGACCTCAGCATCTCGCGCGCGGACGACCTCGATGGGGACGGCCTCGCCGACCTCGCCGTTGGCGTCCGCCCCAAGAGTCCGCGCACCGGCGCGGCGGGCCGAGTGGACTTCATCTCCAGCGCAACGGGAGCCGTGCTTGGCTCGATCAGCGGCGACGTGGACTCCAACTACGGCGCGAGCGTCGCTATTGCCGCGGACCTCAACGAGGACGGAGTGTCGGAGCTCATCGTCGGCGGCAGCCGGCAACTAGCGCCCGGCGACGCCTACCCCGGGTACGTCGCTATCGTCAGCCCCGTGGACACGATCCCGCTCACTCTCTTCGGCGGATTGACGCAGTTCGACAACAGCACCGGCACCCACACCACGATCGGAGCATTCGGCTCGCCCATCGCCGCCGACAACGACGTCACGCTGTTCGCGCGCAACATGCCGCCGGGGTCCTTCGGCTACTTCATCACGAGCCCGAACCCCAGCATCATTTCCATCCCAAGGGGCGCAGGGTTCCTCTTCATGATCGGACCGATCGGGCGCTTCGTCGGCCCAGGGCAGATTCAGGCTGCCGATGCGACCGGGCGCTTCTCGCTGGAGGTCGATCTTACGCAGTGGCCCTCGCCCTTCGGCTTCATGAGCGTCCTCGCGGGCGAGACGCGGTACTTCCAATCTTGGAACCGCGACTTGATCAACGGCCTCCCGGCGTCGCGGCTCTCGGACCGCCTCGTGATCGAGTTCCAATAGCCGATGCAAGCCCCGCTCCGAAGGGAACTGGGGCATCAGAGCGAGAAGGCGGTCCCGCAAGGCGTCCGTCGCCGGGCCGGGCTGGCTGATCAAGAGATCGTCCGTCTCGAAGGGATCCGTTTCCAGGTCGGAAAGCTGGATGCGGCCCGTGGTCTCTGAGTCATGGAGCTTTCAGCGGGGCGTTGGGCTGCACGTCGCGTAGGACCAGGCGTTCCGAAACGGCACGCCGCGCGATCTAGCGGCTTGCGTAACCCAAGGAGTTCGCCAACTACCGAGCTTTTGGACCGTAGGCCTTAGCCATGAACACTCGCATGCTCGCGTTCGTCTCCGTCTTGGCCCTTGCAGCTGCGATGCTGCTTTGGTTCGGGCGAAGCTCGTCGAAGGGGGGCAGCGCCGCCCATTTGGAACCGCAGATGCCGCCCGCTACGACGACAGCGGCGTCGAAGGACGTTCAGCTTCCGGCAGTTCCAGAGCGAGAGCGCGAGCTGCTTGAGACGGCCGAGGTCGAGCCTGAATCGCCTGCTTGGACAACCGCCGTTCCAGAGGACGACGGGGTGACCGGCTGGGAGCTCGCGCCCCTCAACGTGCAGGTCATCGACAGCCTTTCGGGCGAGCGGGTTCCGTTCCTCAGCTTCACCGCCCGCGACGAGCGGGGTGAGACGCTGGCTGGCTGTACCGATATCGATGGGCGCGTTCGGGGCTACGAGGAACTGAGCGTCGGGACGGTGCACGTTGACTTGACGATCGGCGCCCACGCGGACGACCTCGCGTTTGGTGGAGCTCGAACGGTCCGTCGAGGTGCGAGACTCGAACAGCCGAAATTTCCCCACGGGGGAGACCAGGAAGAACCAAGCGTCTGGGAGATCAAGGCTCAGCGGCTGGTGCCACTCAAGATCGACGTGCCGGCGCCGCTCTTGGACCACGTGGAGATCTGGTTGGCCAGCGCCGCCGAGGAGGGCGCACAGCAGAAGTCGCCGCTGAGAGTCGATCAACTCAAGAACGCTCCAGCTGACCAGCTCCGGGGAGCGACCCACGTGATCGAGCTGGACGCCTTGACGATGATCGAGGCTCGGCCTGGGAACATCACGATCGCAGGTGTGGGGGGCGGGCTCTCGGATTGGAAGCAGGAGCGCGCAGGTCAGCGCTTGGTGACCCGCAAGCTCGTCGCCGTAGTCGCGGCGGAAGGCCAGCTACTCGTCGCGTCGACGCTCGTGCCCGAGCTGCCACTCCTTGGGGAAGCGCCCGTTCAGATGACTCCGACGGCCGCCACCGCAGGCGGGCTTCCGGGGCCAATCCTCCAGGCGTGGTACGCGACCGAGCTGAAACTCCAGGCCGCCG
This sequence comes from uncultured Planctomycetaceae bacterium, assembly GCA_964417955.1. Classification (GTDB taxonomy): domain Bacteria; phylum Planctomycetota; class UBA1135; order UBA1135; genus Saltatorellus. Next base: position 79,022 of record CAYQKK010000015.1, on the reverse strand, counting down.
CGACCGCGTCATCGGGTCCGCGGCAGAACTTTCGGCTCACCGGCGTTGTCACAAGCAACACCGGTGAATTCAAGGACACGGTCTTCGTGCGCGCCAATCCAGCCGGAGACCAGAAGCTCGACGGCGTCGAGCGCCGCAAACAGTGGATTACGGTCCACTGGACCCGCGGCGCCGACGGTCGCTGGACGGCTCCGTTCGACCTGGACGAACTAGACGCGGGCCCCTATCGCATCACCGCCTTGACGAGCGACGGAGCGAAGTTCAGCGGTTCGCCCTCGAGTGCTGACCCGTCCAACGTCGAATCCAAGCCGCTCCGCTTCACGGTACTCGACTAGAGGGCGGCGTGCCTGTCACGTTAGGAGCTGGCCTGACTTCACCGCGGGCAATTTCTCGGCGGATTTGCGGCGTGAATGAACGCGGCTCTGCGTTGTGTCAATGAAGACCCAGGCGCACGCGGCGCCGCACATCCTTCCCAAGAAGACCGATATCCCATGAAGCACCCCAGCGCGATCCCCCCCGCTCTCGTAGTCCTTACGCTGATGTCTGCCGGTTGTAGCTCCGGTGACGACGACCAAGGGGTCGTTCAGCAGGGGCCCAGTGGAGAATTCGTCGAGGACACGCTCCTCGGCAGTGATGAGGCACTCACGCTGGCGAATATCGATCTGGAGTCGTTCAACGCCATCGTCCCGGCGCTTCAGTTCGAGCTCTCGGAGAGTGCATTCGACACTAGCGCAGGCTCTACCGCCCTCTGGATCAACGGGCAGTCACAAGCGGCCGACGCTGTCTTTTCAGACTCGCGCCACCTCGACCTTAGCGCATCGTTCAACAGCGGGTTGAACCGGGTGAAGCTGAAGGCCTACGACGCGGTCGGAAGGCCCCTCTTCTGGGAGGACGACATCTGGTTCGGATCTCACACACTATCCGTCGTAGCCGTTGATCAGGACGGTACGCCGCTGGCGGGTCCCGTGGACGTACGAGTTCTTCTTGGGGATGACGAGCGCGTGACGAGCCTTGTGAGCTCCGCGACGTCGACGGTCGAGGTTCCGAACCTGCCGGATCGAACGCTCTTACTAGAGGCAACGACACCGGACGGACTCCTTGGAGTCACCGGTGGGCTTGGGGGGCAGGGGACGGTCACCATGGCGGTTGTTCCTTTCGGCGATGTCAGCGACGTAGACAACAACGACTTCGCCCTCGGCTTGGAGGGCTGGGAGGTTGACGACGCCAACGCCTTCATCGTCTCGCATGAGGAAGGGCTCCCAGGCGCCGGCCCACCGTCGGGGTCCATGGATCAGGATCTTGAGGTCAGGACGGCCGGGGAGGGCCCGCAGACGGTCTACCGAACGTTCACGCCGTCACTGGGCTCAACCTACACCGCCGTACGTTTTCGCTTCATCACAAGCGAGGTTCCCGGGGGCTACTTCGGGACCCAGTACAACGACTACTACGCCATCAGAGTGCGGACCTCTTCGTCGGGGGAGTTCATCAACGAGACGCAGACCATGAACGGGCTGGGGCTTGGCGCCTTCGACTTTGCGACGGGCGCGACGGCCTGGAGAAGCGTGGGACTTCAGCTCGAGCCGCTCGACGAGATCCAGGTGGAGGCGGCCGTAGCCAACGTTGGGGATGGCGCACTCGACTCGTCCATCGTCCTCGACTTCGTGGAGGAGCGCATCGACAAGGTGACTCAGTCGATCGCCTGGGACCCCGTCGAGGGGGGCCTGCAGGTCAACTACGAAGTCCTTGAGCAGCTCGGGATGGACGGCGTTGACCTCAACGTGGCATGGGCGTCGTCGGCGAACGTCGGCTCGGTCATCGGTAGTCCACTCCTGACCCACACGATTCCGGCGGGAACTCCTGCTGGTTCTGGCATGGCTCTTCGAATCGACGGAGCGGCTCTCGCCGACGATCCGGAGAACGGAGCCTTCCTAGTCGCCTATACGAGTCCCACCAGCCTTGGGTCGACCCCCGACGTGAGGGTCAGGTTCGGTGCCCAGGCCGATGCGTCCGTCGTGGCGGCTGCGATGATTGACATCGTCGAGGACGCGCTTCGGGAAGCTGG
>CAYQKK010000015.1:0-76860 GCA_964417955.1 uncultured Planctomycetaceae bacterium | reverse complement strand
AAGATCTTCGAGCTGGGCCCGTCCAACGTGTCACGCCACTGTGCGGATCCCGCGGTGACGAGCGTCGTCGACCTTGGGAAGAGTCAGTTCCCCGGAGCGACGAGCAGTCGCTTCTTCAACGTGGTGGACGCCCGCTGTGACCGGGTCTTGGACGAGCCTGCGCCGAACAACGCGTTCCACCTCGAGCTGGATCTCTAGGGCTCCAGCTCTCTAACGCAAGCTGCGGCAGAACGCGGTGTAGGCTGGGATCGCAGCCTCCACTTCGTCTGCCGGTCCAATTAGCTTGATGAACGCGGACTCGCCTTCGATGGGGGCAATGGTTGCTACGAGCGCGGCGTCGTCGACCTTCGTGCCGCCCATGGGCGTGTAGCTGCCCGTTGCGCGCATCGTCGGTGCGAGGATGCCGAATACCGGCAACGTTGGGAGCGCGTCGACGTCAGCCTGAGTGAACTCCGCCGCGCCCATCTGGGTGTTCCAGCGGTTCATGTTCGGGAGGATCCCGCCGCCTTCGCCGCGCAGGAACGTGACCGTGCATTTGGCGCTGGTGCCGACCTTGAACGCGGCCGAGCTGAACGCGCCCACTTCTTGGGGCTCCCAGCCGTCCGGCGACCACATGCCGAGCTCGCGGGTCTTGGCGCTCACCGAGCCCTCGGGAAGCTCCGGCCAGAGGTTCTCGGCCAAGAACATGCGCGACTCCTTCCAGGCCTTCGTGGCGTTCTCCGCGTCGTAGCTGCCGCTCGACGGGTTCGCGAAGGCGTGGGCGGCGTCGTACTGGCGCAGGCGCAGATCCTTGCCGGCGGACTTCATCGCGTCCTTGAACTTGGCGACGGCCGCGGGCGGAATCGAACCGTCTTCGTTGCCGAACACGCCGAGCATCTTCGCGCCGATGGGCTTGAGCTCGTCGGGCTCGGTCACGAGACGTCCGTAGTACACGACGGCCGCGTCGAGCTCGGGTTCGGCCATGGCGAGACGCAGGGACCACGCGCCGCCAAAGCACCAGCCGATGGACGCAGTACGCTCGGCGGCGATGTCGCCCTTGGGATCGGTGAGGAACGCGTGGGCGGCGAGGAGCTTCTTGGTGGCGTCGTCACCGTTCACCGAGCGCATCGCGGCCATGGCGCCTTCGCGATCCGTGGCCACTGTTCCGCCGTAGAGATCCACGGCGAGGGCCGTGTAGCCATCGGAAGCGAGGCGGTCCGTCCAGTGCTTGACGTGCTCGTTCAGGCCCCACCATTCATGGATCACGATGACCGCGCCCACCGACTCGCCGAGGGCGGGCTGGCTCAGGTAGCAGTTCATGCCGCCAACCTCGATGGCCTCGCCCGTAAGGGCAGGGACTTCACGGTCGGTGAGATCGTGGAGTGCCGCGAAGCTCGCTTCGTCGAGGACCCCCGTCCAGTCCATGTTCGTGTCATCCAGCTGCGGCTGGCTCATGAGCGCGAGAAGGGCGGGGGCGGCGAGGGTGTAGAGCATGGCGGTCGAGGATCGTTTGCGGTGAGGGCGCGTGGGGAAGCGCGCACGAAAGAGGCCCCAACTCTAGCGCGATCCACGCCGGAGTCAGGGCCTGCCCTGGATTTGCGCTTCGCGGGAAGCGGCTACCCGTGAGAGCTTCCTAGCCTGGATCCCCCGGACTAGTTGAGCTCGAAGGCCAGCTTCGCGGTGTGCTGCGTCGTGGACTGGTACTCCGGGCCCGGTTGCCCGGCGTCCTTGACGGTCATCTGCTCGCCTTCACCATCGCCTTCGATGGTCAGAGTCGCGAGGTGCCCCGCCGTGACGTTCCAGGTGAACTCGCCTTCGATCTGGTAGGTGGTCGTGGTGGTTTCGGTAGCGGTTCCCTCGGCTACGGGAACCTGGCTGAGGTCGCCGGGCTTCGTCACGACTTCCTTGGCCTCACCTTCGATGGCGACGATGCAGTGAGTTTGGTCCTCCTCGTTGGTGATCTCGACGACGGTGAGCTCGAGGTCCCCCGTCCACTCGGCCGTGCCGGGCGCCGGAATGTCTGCGGGGTCAGCACCGTTCCAGGTCCACGGGAGTCCTCGGCTGATGTCGAGCACGTTCGCCAGTTCGCTGGCGTCGGCCTCCCACGTGTCACCCGTGGTCACGGCGTCCTCGGACAGGATCCCCGCGAGATCGAGTTCGGGCTGCTGGAGCTCGAGCAGTTCGGTGGAGAGGTCCGAGTCCTTGTCGGCCCAGCGCACGACTTTGTCGCCACCCCTGTCGCGGCCGATGAGGAATGGCAGGCCGTTCAGGTCGCTGGTGCCTTCAGCGCCCAGTTCGAACGACTCCGTATCCATGTTCATCTCCATCTCGAAGCTCTCGGCGGTGTCGGCGATCGTGCGCTTGCGCCATGCACCTTCGATGCCTTCCTCCGCCTCCAAAAACTCGTCGGTGACCTTCACGCGGGTGGAGGTTTCCATGGCGATCTCGAGCTTGGGGAGGAACTGCGCCGGGACGTCGCTGCCACCCATCTTGACGGCGAGGTCCCCGATCTCGATCTCCGACTCAACTGTCATCAAGTGTTCAATGGTCGACCCAACGGCGGGGGCGAAGTGGAGCTTGACGGAGTCATCCACAGGGCTCGCGGCGAGGCCCAAGAGGGCGGCGAGGCTGACGGACGCTGAGGTGGCTGCGATGAGGGGGAGTTTCATGGCGTAGGGAGGTCGGCGGTAGGCGGGGTGAAGCGCGGCTCGAATCGGAGGCCAGGCACAGACTTTGTGCAGCTCAGCCCGCGATCCCTTCGCGAAAACACAGAGAATCCCCGGGTCGTGGGGGCGCAGGGCCGCTGAGCCGGATTCAATTCCCGGCCTATGTCCTCCTCATCCAGCTCTGGTTCGCCCTCAGGCGCTGCCGGCTCGGGCCCGCTGCCCGACCACCTCGTGGACCCGCATCCAGAGCGGCTGAGCCCAGCGGCTCCCGGGTACCAGGAAATCTGCGCGAGACACCGGGCGGCCGTTCAAGCAGGCCAGGCCATGTATGAAGATCCCTCGACGGGTCTTTGGGTCATGACGGCGAGCAGTCTTTGGGGCCGGCGTTGCTGCGAGAACCAGTGCCGACACTGTCCTCATGTGAAGCGCTGAGTCTCATGATGGTTCATTCATGAAGGGGGATGTCCCTCGAAGTCCTTCAACGAATTCCCCCGCAGCGGTCGGAAGAGGGCAAACTTCCTGCGTCGGCGTTAACTCTCCTGTTCCCCCCAACCGCCGTCTTTTTTCTTCCCATGTTGAATCAGCCCCTTCCTTCGTCTGATCGCCCCGACCGTACACCCGGTCCCCTGAGCAGCCTCCCGCAGATCGTTCTCTTCACGATCTGCGCCCTGACACTGCTCGTCGGGCTATCAGGCTGAGTTCTCTCTGGGTGGGTCGATAAGACCCCTACGCGCTGAGAAGCGCAACCGCCGCCTGCTTCCGCGCCTCCGCTACCTCAGCGTTGACGGCGTCGAGTCCTTGCTCGAACGCTTCGCGCTGTTCGGCAGAGTACGCGTTGCGATCGAAGCCGTTGGCTTGGCGGAAGTCCTTGAGGAAGTGATTCCGCTTGCGGTCGAGAGCGTCTTGGCGTTTGACCCAGCTGGCCATCGAGGCCTTCAGGTCCCCGAGGACCACGCCCTCGCCACTGAAGAGCTGCTGGAACAATTCCTCTGCGCGCGGCGAGAGGTCGAGGACCACGCTGGGCTTTTCCCCGAGTCCGCAGCTCGCGCTGCCCGCGGCCAAAAGAGTCGCGCCCGCCTGGTCGCCGCGGGAGCGGTAAACCGCTTCCTGCAGGAACGACTCAGCGAGCGCGATCCGGGCCCCATCGATGGGTTCCGTCATTCGATCAGTCGCAGTGCTTCGCGTACGCTTCGGCGAGGCTGCGGCCCACGGCGTCAGCGGACTGGCCTTCGATGTCGTGGCGCTGGATCATGTGCACGAGCTGGCCGTCTTTCATGAGGCCAATCTGCGGCGAGCTGGGCTGGTACGGCTTGAAGTACTCGCGCGCGCGCTCAGTCGCCTCGCGCTCCATGCCCGCGAACACGGTCACGACGCGGTCGGGCTTCTTGCCCTCCAGCATCGACAGGCGCAGGCCCGGGCGAGCCGACCCGGCGGCGCATCCACAAACCGAGTTCACAAAGACGAGGGTGGTGCCCGGCTCCTTCATAGCCGTGTCCACGTCTTCGGGAGAGATGAGCTCCTGAACGCCGATCGAAGTGAGCTCGTCGCGGAAGGGCTGAACCATCTGGGGGTCGTACATCGTGGTGCGGGCCGCTTTGGCCCGTTCTCTGCTGAGTCGTTTCGGGGGTAGAGGCAAGGCTAGAAGGGCCAGGCCTGGATCAGATCCTAGTCCGGGGGCAAAACCCAGTGAACCCCGGATCTGGGGGATCCCTGGAGATGGGAGAACCTGGGATGTGGGGTGGGCTGGGGCTGGGCTTGAGTCGGCTCCGCCGACCCCTGTCCTCTATAGCGACGAACCAACCGCCGCCCCCCAGCCCCCTAAGGCTGCTCAGTCTCCGGCGGCCACAGCCGCTCCCGCTCCTCACGCATCTGGCGGCTCAGCTCCCGAAGCACAGGCATCTCATCCAAGAGCGCAATCGCGTCCATGTTCAGCTGGCAAACCGCGCAAACAGGTCGCTCGCCGCGGTAGCTCATGATGTCCATCTTCTCGAGGACGATGTCCTCGATGCCGTGGCGCGCTGCGTCCAAGGGCTCGCCGTCCTCGTCGAAGCCGAAGAAGTGCTTCACTTCGGCCGGGGTTCGCCGGCAGAGGTAGCAGCGATCGGGGCCGTCGCCGACGGACTCGAAGTAGTTTTGGAACTCGTCCTCAATCTCTTCGGTCACACCAGTTCGCCCTCCGGGACGCGCTCGACGTCGAGGGGACGCTCGCGGCGATCGGTGATGCCGTACACCAGCTTGATCGGCTCGTCGCCGAAGACTTGGCGCAGGTGCGTGAGTTCGGCCTGGAGGGCGGCGGTGTCCTTGGAGCCCTCGGGCACCACGATGGCAGCCACGGTTTGGTCCATGACGGTGCGGCCAACGGCGCGGATGTAGACCCCTTCGTGGCGGCCAACCTCGGCCATCTCTTCTCCCACGAGTTCCGCCGCGTCGCGCTGGAGGTGGTCGAGGATGAAGTCGAGGCGGGCCTCGTCGAAGAGACGCTCGAAGTCGGGCTCGACGAATTCCTTCAGGACCCGCTTGCCGCGGCCGGCGTGGACCAGGGAAAGGTGCGGCTGGAGGTGGCGGAAGTGGAATGCCAGGAAGCGGTCGTTGATGCGGTAGCGGCCCTTGCGCGAGCGCAGCGGATCGGGATCCGTCACCGGGACTTCCCGCGCCACGAGGCGCAGTTCACGTAGAACGTGCAGGTACTTGCTGGCGGTGGGGGAGTCGACGCCCACGTGGAGCGCGATGTCGCCGATGCGATGAACGCCGCGGGCGACGGCCGCGAGGATCGAGTTGTAGGTGTGCGGCGTCGTGAGCTCTGACCGCAGCAGGAACTGCACTTCGTCGAAGAGGTAGCCTTCGGGCCTGAGAATCTCGGCCGCGATGTTCTCGGGGATCGTGCGCTCTTCGGTGAAACGGCGCAGGTACGCGGGCATGCCACCGACGATGGCGTAGGCCATGATTGCGTCGCGCAGGGACCACCCCGGAAAGAACGCAATGGCTTCTGAGGGGCGCAGGGGCTCGAGTCGACGCTGGCCGGTTCGGCGACCGAAGAGTGGCGAGCGCTCCGCCAGCACTTCCTTCTCCATGAACGACACCTGGCTGCCGCAGAGCACGAGCATGATCGACGACTTCTTGCCGCGCATGTCCCAGAACTGCTGGATCTGACTCGGTAGGCCCTTGCTCGAATCGCAGAGGTACGGAAACTCGTCGATGACGAGGATGAGTCGCTCGTCTCCGGCGCGCTCGGCCGCGAAGCTCAGGGCTGTCGGCCAGTCCGGAAACTCGATGCCGTCGAGGAGCGGGTCGCCGCCGAGCCCATCCTTGAGGGCTTCCTTGAAGCTGCGCAAACTGTCCTTCTCACGGACCTGGGCCGCCTGGAAGTAGACGGCTCGGTGTTCGCCGCCGCAGAGGCGCTGGAGCAGCTCGGTCTTACCGACGCGCCTGCGCCCGTAGAGCACGAACATCTCCGGCTTGCCGGAATTCGCCAACTCCTGGAGGACGGCGAGCTCTTCGGAGCGGCCGATGAACGGCGGTTCGGTGTGCTTCGGACTAGGCATGCCCCCACTATACGCGCGAAGGCGCCCCAAACCTCAGTTCGGAGCGCCTTCGCAGCAGGGAGATGCCGAGTGGCCTACTTCTTGAGCAGGTCGCGGATCTCGCCGAGGAGGACCTCGTTGGCCGGTGTCTCTGCCGGGGCCTCCTCTTCCTCTTGCTTCATCGAGTTCATGATTCGAATCACCATGAACACGGCCATGGCGATGATCAGGAAGTTCAGGACGTTCTGAACGAAGTTGCCGTAGTTGATGGAGACTGTTGAGCCGAAGGTCTCGACGTCCGCGGTGGCTTTCGTCACTGCTTCTTGGGCGGCAACGAGGCCGTCACCGGTCGCCGACGCGAGGGCCTCCTTCGCCTTGGCGAGCTGCATAGAAGCGCTCGACTCGCCGAGGGAGTACTTGAGGTCCGTGAAGTTCACGCCACCGAGTGCCTTGCCGATCGGCGGCATGATCAGGTCGTTGACGGCGGAGTTGATGATCTTGCCGAACTCAGCGCCGATGATGAGGCCGACCGCCAGGTCGACCACATTGCCACGCATGGCGAAGTCTTTGAACTCTTGGAAAAAGCCCATGTTGATTGTTTGGGGGTAGGAGGGGGACGCGCATCGCCACGCATGGCGACGCCTGGGGATGGGGCGGATTGCCGTTGAGTGTCTCAACTGCGTCCATCTGATCCAAACCTGGAGCTAGGATTCGTCCGGGCCTTCTAATCGACTAGACAGGAATGAAGGCTCCCAGGGCCGATGTCCAGGGTCCGGGCGCGTCGAGGTAGGGAAAATGCCCCCACGACTCGGCGCGCTCGGTAGGCCAATTCGCCCCCAGGGCGCGCTCGGTGGCATCCTGTTCGGCTTCGTCCGTGTAATCGTCGTCGCCGCAGGCCCAAACTCGAATGTCGTCGATGGCGGGGGGACGTCCGGCGAGTGCACCTTCCAGCGACGCGAGCCAGCCTCGGTCGAACCACTCGTAGACGTCGGGAAACGCGGTACAGGTCCCGTAGCCAGCGAAGAACGCGTCGCGCTCGGCCTGGTCCATCGGAGAGTGAATGTGCTGGTGGATGAACGCCTCTCGCTTAGCGGGGCTCGCGAGGCCCAGCCTCGCCTCTTCACCAGCGGCCGCGCCGCCCTGGGTTTCGTCCCTTGCCCAAAGCCACGGGACGGCCCCCTGGATCACGGAGGGGAGATCGCGGACCTTCCCCCGTGCCCGCAGCCCTAGGAGCACCAGCGATCCGAACCCTGTGGCGTAGATGAGCGGGCGGCTATGGGAGAGGCGGTAGATGTCGACCTGCAGCTCGACGGCCTCGAAGAACTCGTCGAGGCTTGCAGAGCGGGGGCGCCCCTCGAAGCCAGGGTAAAGGACCTCCTTGATGTCGAACCCGAGGGGGCGGCAGGTGGCGCGGGCGCGGCTCAGGCGGCAGAGCGCGTGGCCCATATCTCCGAGGACGAGGGGGCCGCGGCTCAACGGTCCGCTCCGGCATGTGCGTCCAAGGGGCAGGGCCCGGCGAAGAACCGGGACCGAAGGTCGGGCAGGGAGAGGTGCTTCATCGGGCGGTGTTCGCCCGCGGGAACCCTCTGGACGCGACCCGTAGCTGCACCATGCAAGTCTTCTATTCTGAGCTCAAAGGCGCGACGTCTGGGATGGAGACGTCACGGCCCAGGACCTGGGTCTACGTCCCCTACGACCAGCTTTCGGATGCCATCGGCCCCCTAGCGGCCCACGCCCCGGAGGACCTCGGCATCGTCATGGTGGAGAGCCCCGGCAAGGCTGCGCGGCGGCCCTACCACAAGCAGAAGCTCTTCCTCGTGCTCGCCAACCAGCGGCGCTTCGCGCTAGAGCAGGCCGCCCGTGGGGTGGACGTGCGCTATCTCGTGGCGGAGGAGGGCGAGGGCTACGCCGAGCCGCTGCGGCGCGCGGCGGAGGAGCTCGGTGCCTTCGCGCACATGGAACCCGCGGAGCGTGAGCTTCGGGAAGAGCTGGGTCCGCTCGTGGACGATGGCGTACTCACGGCGGTGCCCCACGCGGGTTGGCTCACGAGTCCCGAAGACTTCACCGGTGCAGTGGGCCCAGCGCCGCCCTGGCGCATGGACAGCTTCTATCGAGCCGTCCGCAAGTCCACCGGCATTCTCATGGAGGGCAAGGCCTACGAGGGAGGTCAGGTGAGCTTCGACGGCGACAACCGCAAGCCGTGGCCAGGGAAACCCGCTGCGCCGAAGGTGCCGCGCTTTCGTCCCGGGGACGTCGAGCTAGAAGTCGCCGAGCTCATCGAGCGCGACTTCGCTCGTCATCCGGGGAAGCTCGATCCCGCGGCGGTGCCGACGCGAAAGAGCCAAGCCGATCGCCTGTGGGCGTGGGCGCGCGAAGAGTGTATGGAGAACTTCGGCCCCTTCGAAGACGCGATGGCGCGCGACGAGGACAACCTGTTTCACACGCGAATCTCGCCGCTCCTCCATTTGCATCGCCTGCTCCCATCCGACGTCGTGAAAGATGTCGCAGAGTCGGACGCGCCGATCGCATCGCGTGAGGGTTTCGTGCGTCAGATCCTAGGCTGGCGCGAGTTCGTTCGGCACGTGCACCGGGCGACGGACGGCTTTCGCGAGCTCTCCGACGGAACGGTTAAGGAGTCGAAGCCGACGGGCGATGCGGGGTGGAAGCAGTGGACGGGGAAGCCGTGGGCTGGGTCGGCGGATGTCGGCGCAGCGCCGAGTGTCCTAGGCGCGGCGAATCCACTTCCGCCCGCGTACTGGGGGCAGACGTCCGGCCTCGACTGTCTCGACGTATCCGCGGGCCGAGTGATGGAGAGCGGCTACGGGCACCACATCGAACGACTGATGGTGCTCTCGAACTTTGCGACTCTCTTGGACGTCTCCCCGCGCCAGCTGACGGATTGGTTTTGGTCGGCGTACATCGACGCGTACGACTGGGTGGTCGAACCCAATGTGCTAGCGATGGGCACCTACGGCGCCGGTCCCACGATGACGACGAAGCCCTATATCTCGGGCGCCGCCTACATCGACCGCATGGGGGACTTCTGCGGCAAGTGTGCGTTTCATCCAAAGAAGACCTGCCCGATCACTCACCTCTACTGGGCGTTCCTAGCTCGCCATACCGAGGAGCTGACCGGAAACCAGCGGATCGCGATGCCCCTGCGGAGCGCTGCGAAGCGAGCGCCTGAGAAGCGTGAGGCCGACGAGCGGGTGTACGAGCACGTGCTTGGCACCCTCTCGAAAGGAGAGGCCCTCACTCCGGATGGCGTGCGAGACGCGATCGAGGGGTCATAAGGCCAGACGGTCGGGCTCACTCGACCTAACGGAACGTGACCGTCACAGCCTCGCTGCGGATGGCTCCCGCCGACGCGTTGTGGTTACCGAGAATCTGAAGGGTGGCGGACACTCCGGTGCTGTTGGGGACTCCATCACAGACGTGGTCGCCGAAAGGGCGATCGAAGACCACCACAGCGCCAGGGGGTTGGCCGGAGCCAGCGGCGTTCCCCGACCTGTCCAGCGGGGCGCCAGTCGCGCGGTCGGCATCGGCAAAGTGAGGTAGGGCTGCGGGGTCTAGATTTGGGTCCGCGAGGCGTGGAGGAAGGTGTTGCGGTAGGATGCACACTCGCAAGTCCACGGCGCTCCGGTCGACTGCGATCCTGGACTACTTATCCGACGCTTCCCCGTCTGACTTCCAACTTGCCAAGCTCGCTATGAAAATGACTCGTGCCGCCCTCGCTTTGGGGCTCTGTCTCACCATCACCTCCTTCAGCTCTGCGTACCCATGTTCCCAGGCGACCGCGTTCGAGGTGTCCTACGAATCATCGCTGTTCCCCGCACTGCTGCCGGTGGAAATTCACCCCACGGATGATGGCGGCTTTCTGCTGGCCGCCGTGGGGCGGCCGCAGCCCTCTAACGACCGTAGCCTCTTGGGAGAGCATGTCCTCGCCAAGTTCGATGCTAACGGGGTGCGCGAGTGGGAGCTGGTACGACCTGATCTCGTAGGGGTGGATCACCTCCAATCGACGGCCGAGCGGATCGCCATCGATGTCGACCCTGCGGGCGACATCTACCTGCTGGAGCCCTCGGCGGGCGCTTCTAACCTCGTAAAGCTCGACGCCGCCGGGACGATTCTGTGGGAAGCCAGCGCGGGCTTCGGCAGCGAGGGAACAGCGGTGGCGACTCACCTAGACGCGAGCGTGCAGGGTGAAGTGATCGTGGCCGGCTACTATTTTGCGCTGCTTCTCTATACGCCATGGTTCGCCCAGTCGTTCAATTCTGGCGGGAACGTCCAGTGGAGCCGGACGGGGAACTACTGCACGCCGCTTGGGCTGACGCGGGGCCCCCAGGGCAGGATCTTCCTATGGGGTCGCTACGATACGCTGTCGATAGATGCAGGGTCGATCCAGGTGGTCGCTCTCGAGGCGAACGGAGACACTCACTGGGTCAACGGTCTCTTCCAGACCAGTTTTCCGGACCCCGTAGCGGACTATCGCACCATCGGCGCCGCAGTGGATTCCATGGGGGAGTTCACTCTCCTCGCCGGGGCGAGGACTAGCCTCAGCTCCGAGCTTGTGCTGCAGCGCATCGACGCTTCCGGCAACGAGGTACTGCAGGCGCGTCCGCTCGACGGCACAGGCCGCACGGTCTATCCGACAAGTCTCGCCCTCGACCCGAACGGTGGCTACTACGTCACGGCTGGACTCACCTCACCGACCTGTGGGAGCCTCGCTCCTGGCTTCTCAGTCCTGAAGTTTGACCGATCAGGTAACTGGACCGGAACGCTGACGCCCAGTGCGCTGGGGAACTGTGAGGTTAGCCAAGCGGAGCGCATGGTCGTCGCCGCAGACGGTTCCGTCACAGCCATCGGGACGATAGACGGCGGAGGCGAAAACATGTTCGCGGCGCGTTTCGACGCTTCTGGCGTCGAAACGATGGCCCGACGATGGGCTGGCCGCTTCATCCCCAACCTCGATTTGACCCCCACCGGCCTCTATGACACGGGCCCCCGCATCACGCAAGACGTCCGTGGAAACGCCTTGACGGCTACCGCCGAAAATATCAGCGGCACCGATGCCGCGGTGAACCTAGTCAAGGTCGTGGAGGGTACGGCGGGCGCTCCGTACTGCGGCCCTGCAGCTCCCAATTCGACGGGCTCCCCTAGTCAACTCGGTGCCCTTGGGTCCAGCGATGTCGCGGTGAACAACGTGTCCCTAGTGGCCGAGCAGCTTCCCCCAGGTTCGTTCGTGCTCTTCCTAGCTTCCAGAACACAGGGCTTCACACCTGCGGCGTCAGGTCAGGGAACGCTGTGCCTGGGCGGGTCCGTCGGCCGCTACGTCGGGCCTCGCCAAGTGCAGTCGGCGAATTCGGGAGGGCGTGCCAACCTCCAGCTCGAGCTTACGGGGATTCCGCAGCCCAACGGGCCAGCCGTTGCCCTGCCGGGCGAGACTTGGAATTTCCAGGCCTGGTACCGCGATGCCAACCCAGGGGTGACGTCCAACTTCACGGATGGGGTGAGCGTCCAACTGTGAGCGTCGGCGAGGCGATCGAAGGCGGCGACTGAGGCGCGCAGGCTGCATTCAGGCGCGGCCAGTGGGCGAATGACGCTCCATACAAGACCATGCCTTCGTCGTTCTCGGCGCTACAGGCGGAATCGGATCCACCCTCGCCTCTCGGATTCACGCCAGCGGCGGTAGGGCCTGTCCCGTACCGGAGTCAACCCCGCCAATCCTCGGCCAACGCTAGGTTAGCGGGGAGGGTGCGACGATAGACCGACCTGCCAAGCGCCCTTCATGCTCTGATCGACCGCCAGCTTGGAAACCCATCCCTCAGGAGGATCTCGCGGCGTGACTAGGATCTGAGAACGCTATACCGGTCCTGGTGACCCTTCTGCAGGAGACCACGGCACCTTCCCTCTGCCTTCCCAAACGATCCCATGCAGCGAACCGTCTGTTTCATCTTCATCCTCTTCGCGTTGGTGTGGACTTCTGAAGGGGCAGGGGTCCAGGAGAAGAAGGTCACGACGCATTGCACGTTGCTGGATGCCCTATCCGGCGAACCCCTTGTTGGATGCAAGGTCTGGCTTGAGGAATACGTACGGGGCCCAATTGACTTGATGGCCCCTGCCCATGGGGAGCTCCTTGGTGTCACCGATTCCAAAGGGAAGGTCCAGTGGGAGCGCCGTGATGGGGTGAGCCGCCTCGCTACACAGCGTCCGAGATCGACGAGTGAGACCCCTCCCTACAGGCATGTCGTGCAAGCGCTGCGAGACGATGCACGAGGGGAGGCTGTTCGAAGCGTGGAGCTGCGCATTCCCCATGCGGGCTGGGCGAAGGTCCTCGACTTTAAAGGGCAGCCGGCTCCCCACGCACAGTTTCGCCTGCACGGACCGGAATCGAGGGCGCCAACGATTCGTTGCGACGAGAAGGGGGAGGCTTGGTTCGATGTGCACGGACCCAACCGAGTCTTGAGTCTGGATGCGCCACTGGCAGAGTCATCCATGACTCCCCTGCCCGAGTCCACTCACCGTGCAACACTGAAGCTGCCTAGAACGGGATCTATGTCCGTCATGCTGATGGATGGACAGGGACGACCTTCACGCTTGGGAGACCGTGTATCCCTGCGAGCTGTTCCTGCAGAAACAGGGAAGGTGGCTGCTAGCTGGACCACCGTGACAGCGGATGAAAATGGCATCGCCCGCTTCCCCTATGTGGGATTCGGACTGCCCCTCGAGGTGAAAGCGACGTGGAGGTACGCCAAGGGCACAGACGATTACCTCGCGGCCATGGTCGACGACGATCGGATCGTTCAAAGCGCGAGTGTAGAGCCCCTCGCCGTCGGGGAAAGCACACGGGACCTGCACCTCACCCGAGAGTCACGGCCCAACGAGGTTTGGGTTCGAGGGCGACTGGACAGTACCCGTCCATTCAACAGCCTGGTGATTCGACTCACCCATGGCCGCGAGAACTCGGCTTGGAGTACAAGGATCGCCCTGGACACCGAAGGCAACTTTGCGGCAAGCGTTGCCTTGGACTTTGCACGTCAGCCCACCCTGCGCTTGCGGGTCCACGGAAGCGGCAACTCCGCTGAACCCTCCGAGTCCAAATGGCTCAGTTTCACCTACGAAGAACTGAAACAGGGAACAGTAGATCTCGGCGTCTTGCATCTGGAGGAACGCTAAGAGGCCGTTGAACTAGTCCGTGCTTTGCAATAGTGCCCATCGCAGTCCTGTCAGCGTTGCTCGAAGAGCCCCGAATAGCGCGCTCCGCCCGAAAGTCCACCCAGCACCTCGGGGGAGGGGTGCTGGCTACTGGTCGTTGGTGCCGCGGCCGCGGGTCGGGCTGGCGAGGGGTCCCAGCAGGCTCCACGGAGGCTGCGGGGGGTCTAGACTGGGGTCCGCGAGGCGTGGGGTCGGGTCACTGTCGCCCGAGGGGGTTCGTGAAGCGATCGAAGGGGCGGACTGAGGCGCGCTGACTGCATCCGGATGCCCTCTATGGGCGAACGCACGCGCATGCAAGACCATGCCTTCGTCGTTCTCGGCGCCACGGGCGGAATTGGATCCGCCCTCGTCTCTCGGATTCACGGCCGCGGCGGTAGGGCCTGTCCCGTACCGGAGTCAACCCCGCCAATCCTCGGCCAACGCTAGGTTAGCGGGGAGGGTGCGACGATAGACCGACCTGCCAAGCGCCCTTCATGCTCTGATCGACCGCCAGCTTGGAAACCCATCCCTCAGGAGGATCTCGCGGCGTGACTAGGATCTGAGAACGCTATACCGGTCCTGGTGACCCTTCTGCAGGAGACCACGGCACCTTCCCTCTGCCTTCCCAAACGATCCCATGCAGCGAACCGTCTGTTTCATCTTCATCCTCTTCGCGTTGGTGTGGACTTCTGAAGGGGCAGGGGTCCAGGAGAAGAAGGTCACGACGCATTGCACGTTGCTGGATGCCCTATCCGGCGAACCCCTTGTTGGATGCAAGGTCTGGCTTGAGGAATACGTACGGGGCCCAATTGACTTGATGGCCCCTGCCCATGGGGAGCTCCTTGGTGTCACCGATTCCAAAGGGAAGGTCCAGTGGGAGCGCCGTGATGGGGTGAGCCGCCTCGCTACACAGCGTCCGAGATCGACGAGTGAGACCCCTCCCTACAGGCATGTCGTGCAAGCGCTGCGAGACGATGCACGAGGGGAGGCTGTTCGAAGCGTGGAGCTGCGCATTCCCCATGCGGGCTGGGCGAAGGTCCTCGACTTTAAAGGGCAGCCGGCTCCCCACGCACAGTTTCGCCTGCACGGACCGGAATCGAGGGCGCCAACGATTCGTTGCGACGAGAAGGGGGAGGCTTGGTTCGATGTGCACGGACCCAACCGAGTCTTGAGTCTGGATGCGCCACTGGCAGAGTCATCCATGACTCCCCTGCCCGAGTCCACTCACCGTGCAACACTGAAGCTGCCTAGAACGGGATCTATGTCCGTCATGCTGATGGATGGACAGGGACGACCTTCACGCTTGGGAGACCGTGTATCCCTGCGAGCTGTTCCTGCAGAAACAGGGAAGGTGGCTGCTAGCTGGACCACCGTGACAGCGGATGAAAATGGCATCGCCCGCTTCCCCTATGTGGGATTCGGACTGCCCCTCGAGGTGAAAGCGACGTGGAGGTACGCCAAGGGCACAGACGATTACCTCGCGGCCATGGTCGACGACGATCGGATCGTTCAAAGCGCGAGTGTAGAGCCCCTCGCCGTCGGGGAAAGCACACGGGACCTGCACCTCACCCGAGAGTCACGGCCCAACGAGGTTTGGGTTCGAGGGCGACTGGACAGTACCCGTCCATTCAACAGCCTGGTGATTCGACTCACCCATGGCCGCGAGAACTCGGCTTGGAGTACAAGGATCGCCCTGGACACCGAAGGCAACTTTGCGGCAAGCGTTGCCTTGGACTTTGCACGTCAGCCCACCCTGCGCTTGCGGGTCCACGGAAGCGGCAACTCCGCTGAACCCTCCGAGTCCAAATGGCTCAGTTTCACCTACGAAGAACTGAAACAGGGAACAGTAGATCTCGGCGTCTTGCATCTGGAGGAACGCTAAGAGGCCGTTGAACTAGTCCGTGCTTTGCAATAGTGCCCATCGCAGTCCTGTCAGCGTTGCTCGAAGAGCCCCGAATAGCGCGCTCCGCCCGAAAGTCCACCCAGCACCTCGGGGGAGGGGTGCTGGCTACTGGTCGTTGGTGCCGCGGCCGCGGGTCGGGCTGGCGAGGGGTCCCAGCAGGCTCCACGGAGGCTGCGGGGGGTCTAGACTGGGGTCCGCGAGGCGTGGGGTCGGGTCACTGTCGCCCGAGGGGGTTCGTGAAGCGATCGAAGGGGCGGACTGAGGCGCGCTGACTGCATCCGGATGCCCTCTATGGGCGAACGCACGCGCATGCAAGACCATGCCTTCGTCGTTCTCGGCGCCACGGGCGGAATTGGATCCGCCCTCGTCTCTCGGATTCACGGCCGCGGCGGCAAGACTGTGCTCGCGGCCCAGGACGAGGGGCGGCTTGCGGCTCTTGGGGCCGAGGTGGGGTCGCCATTTCTTTCCCTAGACGCGGCTGAGCCTGACGAGGTCAAGGCGGCCATCAAGCTCTGTGTTGACACCCACGGGCGATTCGACGGGATCGTGAACTCGGTGGGCTCGATCCTCCTGCGTCCCGCGCACCTCACCAAGATCGAAGACTTCGATGCGACGGTGCGGGTGAACCTGCGCTCCGCTTTCGCAGTCGTTCACTCGGCGGCGGCGGCGCTGCGCAAGGAAGGCGGATCGATCGTCCTTGTGAGCACGGCCGCGGCCCGCACCGGACTCGCAAATCACGAAGCCATCGCCGCCGCGAAGGCCGGCGTGCAGGGCCTCGCCCTCTCCGCCGCGTCCACCTACGCCAGCGCCGGGATTCGCGTCAACGTGGTTGCGCCGGGTTTGATTGAAACGCCACTCGCCGCCGCGATCACTGGATCGGAGAAGGCCCTTGAGGCCTCGAAGGCGATGCACGCCATGGGGCGCATCGGTCAGCCGGACGAAGTGGCGAGCGCCATCGAGTGGCTGCTCGATCCGACCCAGTCGTTCGTGACGGGTCAGATCGTTGGCGTGGATGGTGGCCTCGGCACCGTGCGCCCGCGCTAAGATCGTCTCCCGAGGCCGCTCTTGACTCCACACTGGATACTCCTGACCCACGTCGCCGCGACCTGGGCGCTCATCGGTCTGATCTGGACGATCCACGTCGTCCATTATCCGTTGTTCGCCGCGGTGAAGACGGGCTTCCGCGCGTACCACGAGTCGCACATGCAGCGCATCACGCTCGTCGTTGGGCCGCTGATGCTCGTGGAGCTTCTGGGGGCCGTGTACCTGTGGTTGAACCCGCCGGCGGGGACCGAGCAGCGTATGTGGCTCGTTGCCCTTGTCCTCCTTGGGGTTGTCTGGGCCGAGACGGGGCTCTTCGCGGTGCCCCAGCACGGGCGGCTCGAAACCGGCGGCTTCGACGGCGGAGTGCATGCGGCACTGATGCGGGGCAACCTGGTGAGGACGCTCGCATGGACGGCGCGCGGCGTCGTGCTTCTTTGGATCGTTGTGCGCTGGGCGGATTCGCTTACGCGCGCGCTGCCCGACCCCGGGGCTCCCCTGTGAGCGCAGACTACGACGCGATCGTCGTGGGCGCCGGCTTCGGCGGGCTGGGTGCCGCGCTCTCCCTCGCCGAGGAAGGGGCGCGCGTCATGCTGGTCGAGCGTCTGCAGTACCCCGGCGGCTGCGCCTGTACGTTCGAGCACGAGGGCGACTGGTTCGAGGGTGGGGCGACGCTCTTCTCTGGGTTCGAAGAAGGACAGCTCTTTCGGCGCTGGATCGAGCGGCACTCGATGGACGTGGAGTTCGAGCACCTCGATCCGCCGCTCGAGCTTCGGACGCCCGGGCGTACGCTTGAGGCGCGCCGTGATCGGAACGCGCTCCGCGAGCAGTTCGAGTCGTTGCCTGGGGCGCCGGTGGAGAACCTGCGCCGGTTCTTTCGACTGCAAGAACGCGTCGCTGCCGCGCTGTGGCCCACGCTGGAAGATACGACGCTGCTGCCGCCGCTGACGCCCCGTCGAGCCCTGCGGCACGGGCTGCGTCTGCCGCGCTACTGGCCCCTGGCGCGCTGGGCAGGCAAGCCCCTTTGGGCCGTCTTGAAGCGCTTCGATCTGACGGAGTTTGAGCCGCTCATCACGTGGCTCGACTCCCAGTGCCAGATCACCGTGCAGTGCGGCGTTCGTGAGGCGGAAGCCCCGATCGCGCTCGCGGCCCTCGACTACCATCACCGGGGAGCGGTGCATGTGAAGGGCGGTATTGGGCAGCTCGCGTGGGGGATGGTGCGCGCCATCGAGGGCCTCGGTGGTGTGGTCTCATTCGGCGCGCCGGTCAAGAGAGCGCGCTACGAAGCGGATCAAGGCTGGGTGGTGAAGGCCGGCAAGGAAGAGCACGTCGCGAAGCACGTGATCTTCAACGCGCTGCCCCAGGACGCGGCTCGTATCGCCGGAATCGAAAGCGCGCCTGCCTTGAAGAAGATGGCCGCGCGGGTCGAGGACGGATGGAGCGCCGCCATGCTCTTTCGAACGGTGCGGCCGCCGAGCCAAGCGGGTTCGAACGCGCGGCACATCGAGCTCGTTGGGGATCCGCAGCAGCCGTTCCTGGAGGGCAACCACGTCTTCCTTTCGATCGGAGCCCAGGGGGAAGGAACTCAGGATCCCGAGCTCAGACGCATGACCGTGTCGACGCATATCTCCGTGCCGAAGCTCCGTTCGTTGGACGAGGCAGGCCAGCAGCACTACGTCGAAAGCGTTCAGGGGGCCATGCGTGCGACCATCGCAGAGCTCGCCCCGGAGTGGACGAGCATCGCGCGCGAGTTCACGGGTTCCGCGCGGACGTTCCGTCGCTGGACCGGGCGCAGCGAAGGGCTCGTCGGGGGGATTCCGCGGCGAGCGGGGCTCAGTCACTACAAAGAGGTCTTCGGCAGGCGGTGGCCGAAGGGGTTCCACCTCGTGGGGGACAGCGTTTTCCCCGGGCAGAGCACGCTAGCCGTCGCGGCGGGCGGCAGGCGCGTCGCGGAGTCCGTGCTGAGCCTCTAGCTCGATCAGCCGCCGCTTGCGCCACAGCCCACCCGCATAGCCGGTGAGCGTTCCGTCGGCGCCGACGACCCGGTGGCACGGCTGGATGATCGCGATCGGGTTGCGCCCGTTGGCTGCTCCGACGGCGCGGGTCGCGGACGGGCGATTCAGCTGCTGGGCGATGTGCCCGTAGCTCACCTGCGCCCCGTACGGGATCTTGACGAGCTCGCTCCAAACGTCCGTTTGGAACGGAGTTCCGGTGGGAGCGAGGCGCAGCTCGAACGACTGGCGTTCGCCCGCAAAGTACGCGTGGACTTGGTCCTCTACTTCGTCGAGCTCAGTGCAGCTGCCCCGTTCACACCTCAGCATTGGGGACGCGTGAACCTTGGTCGCGCGGTCGAGCTGGGCCTCGATGCGTTCCTCGTCGATGAACTCAAGGAGCACGAGGCCGCCGGCCGGGTCGGACGTTGGCATTGGCGCGCAGACCGCCAGCATCGGGCCAAGCTGCGTACTGATCCGACGCAACACGAGAGAGCTTGTGGCGAGTGCGTCGTCTCCGGGAGATAGCACCGGGAATTGTTTCAGCCAACGGTCGGCCCACTCGGAGAGAGCGCGCTGCTCGAGGTCCCCTGGGCTGAACTCGGGAAAGAGAAGGCTCTGCATGACGCTGACCAAGCTACACGGCGGAGCTCTTCGAATCGCCTTGATCTAACTTTGATCTGGCGAATCCTCCCTTGACCGCAACGCAGGCCCGACTTGACGGGGCCCTTGTGCTCTACCGGACATCTCAAGAGGGGATCGGGAGCCATCAACCGCGGCAAGGCGCTGCGTCCATTGGCGGAGGCCTACTTGGCCCGGGGGAGCTGGGCGTCAAACCACGCATCGACCGACGCCGCCACGTTCGCCAGCTCGGACTCCGCCAACGTCTCACGCAGTCGATCTCGTCGCTCCTTGGCGGCCGTGTCTCCCAGGCGAGCTGAGATCTCGTACCACTTGAGGGCTGCTTGGCGGTCTTCCTCGACGCCAAGGCCCTTGAAATAAAGCAGGCCGAGGTTTCGCTGGGCCGAGGGGATTCCGGCGTCGGCCGCGGCGGTCAACAGCGTCGCGGCGCGGCTCGGGTCCTGGGGCGTTGCTTCGCTGCCCCGGGCAAGCATGGAGCCAAGTTGCGCTTGGGCCTGGGCGAAACCTTGGTCTGCGCTGGCCTCCAGCCACCTCACGGCTTGCACCTCGTCCATGGGAACACCGTCGCCCTTCTGATACGCGGCGGCTAGGTAGAACTGGGACGGCGCATGCCCGCCGTCTGCGCCGCGGCGGAAGTCCTTCGCGGCGCCGATCAGGTCCTGGGGCACCCCGCGCCCCGCTGCCTTCATGCGTCCGAGGGCGCAGGTGGAGCGCAGAACGCCGAGTTCCGAAGCGCTCTCGAACAGGCGAAAAGCGGGGACATCGTTCGACTCAGCGGCGCGCCCTTCCAACAGGATGAGGCCGAGGTTGTTCATGGCTTCTGGGTGGCCTTGATCCGCGGCTTGTCCGTACCAGTGGACGGCCTGCTCGATGTCTGGAGCGAAACCGTCGCCTTGCTCGTAGAGAACTCCGGTGGAGAACTGTGCGGAGGCGTCCCCGGCCTCAGCCGCCATTCGGAACCAACCCGCCGCTTTCGTGGGGGAAGCCTCGATGCCCTGTCCGTCGTAATAGGTCTCGGCGAGCTCAAGCATCGCGTCTACGTTCCCCGACTCGGCCCGGAGGGCAAGTGCATCCAGTGCCGCTTGCGTCTCTTCGGCTTGAGCGGTCAGCGTCGCAGGGTCACGATCAGCGCCGGATTCGCAGGCGGTGACACCAGCGATCAGACCCAGGAAGACAGCGGCAGCAAACAAGTCAGGTCGACGTTCCATGTGCGTGTTGTACCAGGGAACGCGCCGACCTGGGTGCTTAGGATAAGAGCGCTTCGCGCACTTCACCGTGCACATCTGTGAGGCGGAAGTCGCGACCTGCTTGGCGGTAGGTCAGGCGTTCGTGGTCGAGTCCTAGGAGGTGCAGGATGGTGGCGTTCAGGTCGAAGACGCTGAGGGGGTTCTCGACGATGTTGTAGGAGAAGTCGTCCGTTGCGCCGTAGGTCTGCCCGGCCTTGATACCAGCGCCCGCCATCCACATGGAGAAGCAGCGCGGATGGTGATCGCGGCCGTAGTTCTCCTTGCTCAGGGCCCCTTGGCAATAGGTCGTGCGGCCGAACTCACCGCCCCAAATTACCAGGGTATCTTCCAGGAGACCTCGACTCTTCAGGTCCTGGATGAGTCCGTACGTCGGCTGATCGATGTCGCGGCAGTTGTTACCAAGATCGGTGGGCAGGTTGCCGTGCTGGTCCCAGCCGCGGTGGTAGATCTGAACGAAGCGCACGTCGCGTTCGACGAGGCGCCGCGCCATGAGGCACGAGGCTCCGTAGGTACCCGGCACGGTGGCGTCGGGTCCGTAGAGATCGAGGGTGGCCTTGGATTCGCCGGAGAGATCGGTGAGCTCCGGGACGGCGGTCTGCATGCGAAACGCCATCTCGTACTGCTCGATGCGGGCGCGGATCTCCGGGTCGCCGACTTCCTCGGCGCGTTCGGAGTTGAGCTTCGTAATGACGTCCAGCATGCGGCGGCGCGTCTTGCGGTCGACGCCGTCCGGGTCGCCTAGGTAGAGCACGGGGTCTCCGCCGCTGCGCAGGGCGACGCCTTGGTGCTCGGCGGGAAGGAAGCCCGAGCCCCAAAGCCGCTGGTAGAGGGCCTGGGCCTCGGCGCGGCCCTTCCACTTGGGCGTCATGACCACGAAGCTCGGCAGGTTCTGGTTCATGCTGCCCAGTCCATAGGACAGCCACGCGCCGAAGCTTGGCCGGCCTGGCTGCTCCGAGCCCGTTTGCATAAACGTGATCGCCGGATCGTGGTTGATCGCGTCGGTGTGGACGCTGCGCATGACGCACAGGTCGTCCACCATCTTCGCCGTCCACGGCAGGGTCTCGCACACCTCGGTCCCGGCCTCCCCGTAGCGCGCAAAGTCGAACTTGGACGGCGCGATGGGGAAGCGCGTCTGCCCCGACGTCATTGTCGTGATGCGCTGGCCCTGGCGGATCGAGTCGGGAAGCTCCTCGTCGAACATATCCCGCAGCTTCGGCTTCCAGTCGAAGGTCTCAAACTGGCTGGGCGCGCCGGACATACAGAGGTAGATGACGCGCTTCGCCTTGGGCTTGAAGTGGGGGAGCGGAGCTCCATCCGGCGAAGTCTGCGCGCCGAGGGCGTCGCGACCGAGGACGGAGGCGAGGGCCGCGGTGCCGATGCCCGTTGCCGTGCGTCCGAAGAACTCGCGGCGCGTCAGGTGGGCGGCTCGCTGGCGCAGGGCGTCGTGTGGGAGGAAATCTTGCATCAGTCGTTCGTGAGGACTTCGTCGAGGTTCAAGAGCGTGCTTGCCACAAGGGTGCCGGCGGCGAGGGCGGCGGGGTCCAGCGACGTGAGCTCTGCCGGCAACTCAAGCATGCCGACTTCTAGAAGGGCCGAGGCCGCAGCCGCGTCAGCGCGGTAGTCGGCTTCGAGCTCGGTCCAGAGATCCGAGAGCGCGCGGGCCTCGTCCTCCGAGGCAGGCCGTCCAACCACGTGCTCGAACATGTCGCTCGTTCGGTCCTCCATGGACTTGTCCCCTTCCTGCAGAGCGCGCGCGGCGATGAATTTGGCCGCTTCCACGTAGGTCGGGTCGTTCAGCATGACGAGGGCCTGCAGCGGCGTGTTCGTGCGTTCACGCTGGACCGTGCAGATGTCGCGCATGGGCGCGTCGAAGGTCGTGAGGTTGGGGGGCGGCGCGGTGCGCTTCCAGAACGTGTAGAGGCTGCGCCGCTTCTGATCCTCGGCCGGTCCCACCGCGTAGCGCACCGTGTTGCTGCGGGAGTAGCCCACGGCGAACCAGACGCCGTCGGGCTGATAGGGAAAGACGCCTGCGCCCCCGGTGGTTTCGTCCAGAAGCCCCGCAAGGTAAAGCGCCTGGTCCCGCAGTACCTCACCGTCGAGGCGGAAGCGCGGGCCGTGGGAGATGAGGGCGCCGTCTGGGTCCAGCTCATCGCGCTCTGTACTGCGCGCTGCACTTTGACGGTAGGCCTGGGTCAGCACCATGCGCCGGTGCATGGCCTTCATGTCCCAGCCGCTTTCCATGAACGTCACCGCGAGCCAGTCGAGCAGCTCGGGGTGCGTAGGCCACGCGCCCTGGGAACCAAAGTCCTCGGGCGTCGAGACGATTCCGCGGCCAAAGAAGTGCTGCCATGCCCGGTTGACCCAGACGCGCGCGGTCAGCGGGTTGTCTCGGGAGACAATCCAGCGTGCGAGCGCCAGTCGGTCGATCGGGCCATCCTTCGGAAGAGGCGGAAGGACGGCGGGGGTGGCTGGTTCGATGACGTCGCCGAGCTGGTCGTAGGCGCCGCGCATTTGCAGCTGGGCCTTGCGGCGCTCGTCGAGCTCCGCCGAGATCATCGTCGTCGGGAGTTCTTCGTGGAACGCCTCGATGTTTGCCTGGAGCGTCTCGCGCTCGGCGAAGGTCGCGTCCCACTCAGGGTCGATAGTCCGCCGCGCGATGATGCCGAGTGCGTCATCCGCATCGTCTTGATCGAGCGCGGACATGAGCGCCAGCGTCTCCTTCGGCTGAAGCTCGGACTCGTCGGTGGCATCCCAGAGACGCCACGAGAACCCGCTCGCTCCGCCGGTGTTGACCACCTTGACCACGACTTCGTTCGTGCCTGGCAGAAGCTGGATAGGAACAAGATCCTGGTCAAGGGCTACGGCCCTCGGCGTGCGGTTCTCGTGGATCTTCTTCCCCCGCAGCCAGACCATGAGCCCGTCGTCGCTGCCGAGACGCAGCTGGTAGGTGCGCTCTTCTTGCGCCACGAGCCTGAGCACGAGGTAGTGCACGCCGAGGCCGTTCTCGAGTCGATGGGTTTGGTTGGGTGCGAGCTGGGTTTCGGGGGTCCAAGGGACGCCAGGCGCGGCCTCCGTGAAGAGGTCGAGGCCTCCCGCGAGCGCTTCGTCGGAGATCGGCGCGTACTCGTAGAGGTCGCCCGCGTCCTCGGCCGGGAAGTGCGCGCGCCACCAGATGCCCATGCCGGGCGCGCCGACGTGGTCTTCATGGACGCTGGCGGCGAACCGAAAGCGCCCGAAGGTGTGCTGCACGTGCACCTCGGAGAAGTGCAGACGAATGCGCAGGCGCACTCCCGACGGGTAGGCGATGGCCCGCGAAGGGAGCAGCATCGCGGAGCGCTCGCCCTCCAGTCCGAGTCCAGCCCAGCCCGACTTTGGGTCGGCATCAAGGATGCCAGCCACCGGCCAGTTCGTTTGACTGTGGCTGGCGACGACCTCGCGGAACTCCTGGGCCTCGAAGGGACCTGATCCGTCGAGCGGCGCGGAGGCGACCTCGAACCGGGTCAGCACGAAGTTCTCGTTCACCGCTCGCCCAGGGAGCTTCTGCCCCTCGGGCACCAGGGCATCGAGGCGCAGGCCGTTCACCGCGCCCTTCGGGAACTCCAACTCGATCTCGTACACGGGGACGTCGGCGTTCGGACCCTGCGCGACGATCTCGCCGAGCTCCTTGTCTACGACGAGCTCAACGCCGTCCGTCGAGCTCGCGCGGGTTGGGATCGCAACCTTCCAGCGCGCGTTGACTTCTTCCCTGCGGCTGTCGACCCACGCCGC
This sequence comes from uncultured Planctomycetaceae bacterium, assembly GCA_964417955.1. Lineage (GTDB taxonomy): Bacteria > Planctomycetota > UBA1135 > UBA1135 > Saltatorellus. The sequence goes on along the minus strand of CAYQKK010000015.1, from coordinate 52,908 downwards.
GGCGGCGGCGTCGAGTTCGGCGTTCGGCGCAGTGAGCTTCGCGTTGAGCGTGGCGTCCCGGCTCGTCATCTCGTCGAGTCTCGCTTGGTCGGCGAGGCCCATGGTCCGCACGAAGGGCTTTGGATTCTCGATGTTCCGATCGGTCGCTTCCTCGTCCAGCGAGTTGAAGAAGGCGTACATGCCGTAGTAGTCGCGCTGGCTCAGGGGATCAAACTTGTGATCGTGGCACTGCGCGCAGGCCAACGTCAGGCCGAGCCAAACGGTCGCGGTCGTGTCGGCGCGATCCTTCGCGTAGATCGAAAGGTACTCCGCCGTGATCATTCCGCCCTCGGCGCTGGTCGGGTTGCAGCGGTTGAAGCCCGACGCGATGAGATCGGCCTGGGTCGGGTCGGGCAGGAGGTCGCCTGCCAGCTGGGCGATCGTGAAGTCGTCGAACGGCATGTTGCTGTTCAGCGCATCGACGACCCAGTCCCGGTAGGGCCACATGCTGCGGCGGTTGTCGAGGTGCAGCCCGTGGGTGTCGGCGTAGCGGGCCGCGTCGAGCCAGGTGCGAGCCATGTGAACGCCGTAGCGCGGGGAGGCGAGCAAGCGGTCTACGGCCGCTGCGAACGCCGCGTCGAGTCCATCCGTTTCGATGGCGCTGAGGAACGCAGCTCGATCCTCGTCTGACGGTGGCAGACCGTTCAGGTCGAGGCTCGCCCTGCGCAGCAAGGAGTACGCGTCCGCCTCGGGCTGCATCTCGAGTCGAGCCTCGGCGAGTCCCTCGGCGATGAACGCGTCGATGGCGCCGGCCGTTTGGTAGCCGTCGAGCAGCGGTGGCGAGGGCAGCACCGGGTTTTCAAAACTCCAGTGCCCGTCCCAAACGGCTCCGTCCTCGACCCAGCGCGTCAGGGTTTCGACCTCCTCTTTCGTCAGCGACTTGCCCGAACGCTCCGGCGGCATAATCTCTTCCGGGAAGAGCGGCGCGATGCGGTAGAGGAGCTCGCTCTCTTCCGTATTGCCCGGGACGATCGCATGTCCTCCGGTGCGCAGAGCCGCTGCCGCGCCCTCGGGTGTGTCTAGCCTCAGTCCTGCCTTGCGCGTAGCCGGATCCGGTCCGTGGCAGTAGAAGCAGTTGTCAGAGAGGATCGGCCGTACGTCGCGGGCGAATTCGACGGTCTCCGGTGGGAACGAGGGCTCCATCGGGGCTGAGGAACCCCCAGGGCCAGGCTCGCTGTGGATCGCAGCACCCAGCAGGACGGAGGAAAGAGCGACCGCGGAGCATGAGGCGACTGTCATGCCGCCTAGCTTAAGCCCTTTTGCCGTGGGAAATCAGTTTTTTTTGGGTCCACTGCCTCATGAATGAACCGGATCGAGCCGACGAGAAGAATGGGCCCAGGGGTCCCATCGATCCCGTGGTCAAACGACAGGAAAACACTGAGCGCGCGGTGACCCCTGATATGCGTAGCGCTCCGCGCGGACGTGCGGCTGAGAAGAGCGATAGCGCCGGACGGGTTTCCGGGCTGCAGACGTTCTTCACCCGCGACCTTTGGTCGCGCGAGCTCGCGTCGATGCCGACTTTCCGGCGCGCATGGTATGGGGTTGCCCGGGTCGTCCACCTGACGGTCACGAACTTTGTCAAGGATCGCTGCCCGTCCCGCGCCGCCGCGCTGACCTACATCACGGTGCTCTCCCTAGTACCGATGCTCGCGCTCGCGTTCTCGGTGGCGAAAGGGCTCGGCGCGTACGAGACGCTCCTGACGAAGACGATTGTCCCGTTCCTTGATTCGACGTTTGGCTCGGCCGATGGGTCGCCCACGGACGCGGAGCTAGAGCGTGCTGTGGCAGAGCTCGCTGAAGCGGAGGTGAACGAGGGGGAATCCTCTGAGGTCGTCGTCGAGCCTGAGCCTGAGCCCGCGGCTGAGCCTGAGCAGACGGACACGCCGCCCGTCGGCGGCTCGGAAGTTCGCCGCGCCATCGACACGGTGCTCGGGTTCGTCCAAAAGACCGACGTCTCCAGCCTCGGTGTACTCGGCCTCCTCATCGTCATCTACACGGTGATTCAGCTGCTAGGCGCGATCGAGCGCTCGTTCAACGACATCTGGGGCGTATCGAAGTCCCGCAGCGTTCCCCGCAAGCTCGCTGACTACTTCTCGACGATCGTGCTCGTTCCGTTGCTCTTGGTGACGGGTACAGGGGTCATGAGCCTCGTGCGCAGCGGGTGGCTCAACAAGTACACGGGGGCGGACAACGACCACCTCTTCGCCCAGTTCACGTCCCTCGTCGTGATCTGGCTTGGGTTTGGGTTTGCGTACATTCTCATGCCCAACACGCGGATCAAGATCTCGTCCGCGCTCGTCGGTGGCATCGTGGGGGGGACCATGTGGCAGCTCTTCCAGTTTGCGCACCTCAAGCTCCAGGTGGGGGTCGCCAACTACAACGCGATCTACTCCACGTTCGCGGCGCTTCCGATCTTCCTCTTTTGGGTGCACTCCTCCTGGATGACCGTTCTGATCGGAGCCGAGGCCGCAGCGGCTCACCAGAACCAAGCCCGCCATGGCCAGCTCGTTCGGAGTCGAAACTTCGACGCCGCCCTCAAGGAGACCATCGCCCTGCGCCTCGTGGTGCGGGCCACAAGGTCCTTCATCGGCGGCGGCCCGCCGCTGCCCATGGACGATCTCGCGGACGAGCTGGGCTGTCCTGATCGCACCCTTGAAGAGGTCGCGCGGATGCTGACGCGGGCCCGCATTGTCGCGATGGTCGAGATCGACGCGGACGACTCTGCGCTCGTGCTGGCGTCGGACCCGGGCACCATTCGCATCCAAGACGTGGTCGATGCACTCAAGGGGGACCCCTTAGATGATGAGCTCCTTAAGGCGCAGGCGTTCCAAGGGGAAGACGAGCTGCTAGGCGAAGCCTTCGCGCGCTTCCGAAACGCGCGCACCGACGCGCCGGAGAACTTGACACTGCGTGAGCTCGCGGCAGGTGAAGCGGAACTCACCGCGTTCGCTGCTCAAATTTAGGTTGGTAGGCCATATAGATCGCGCGTGGAGTCGAGCTCCGCGCCCGTCCTATCTCCCTATCAATCGTCATGCTTGTTTGCCTTGCTACTTGCGCCGTTGCAGTTGCCACGTCCGTGCAGCAGCCCATTGCCCTTGAGCGCATCGTCGAGCCTTCCGCTGGCCTCGTCCAGCCCGTCGATATTCAGTCTCGTCCAGGGGACTCCCGCTTCTTCGTGGCCGAGCGAGGGGGGCTCATTCGGATTGTCGACGACGGAGCTCCGCTCCCGCTGCCCTTCGCGGATCTCTCCGACCTCGTGGCGACGGACGGTGACACGGGGCTGCGCGCGTTCGCTTTCGCGCCGGACTATCCGATGTCCGGGCAGCTCTTCGCTTGGTTTGACGCCGCCAACGGCACCGAGGGCGTTGACGGGGTTCTCGTGCGGCTGTCGGTGTCCGCAGGGAACGACGATCTTGTGGACGCGGCGTCCGCTATCGAGATCCTGCGCGTCCCCCAGGATGGACGCAGCCATGGCGGCGGCCATATCGGATTCGACTTTGAGGGACGACTTCTCCTAGGGATAGGGGACGGAACGCCCGGCGGGGACCCGTACTGCCGCGCTCAAGATCGCACGAATCTCATGGGTACCATGGTGCGCATCGATGTCTCCGGGGACCTGCCGTACACGATCCCCGCGGACAACCCCTTCGTGGGTACGCCCGGCGTGCGTCCCGAGATCCTCCACTTCGGTCTGCGCCATCCCTGGAAGTGGTCCATAGACCCTTCCACCGGGGACCTTTGGATCGCGGATGTTGGCCAAGGACAGCGTGAAGAGGTGGACTACGTCCCGGCTGGCGGAGCGGGTTTGAACTTTGGTTGGCCGGCGGTGGAGGGAACGGTCTGCTACGACGGGGAGGGCTGCTCCAACCTGCCGCCGTGCATCGACTCGTCCTACGTGGCGCCTGTTTTTGAGTACGAGCACGGGATGGGCTGCTCGGTGACAGGCGGCTACGTCGCGGAGTCGATGAGCGTGCCCGAGCTCCAGGGTTCTTTTGTCTTCACGGACTTCTGCTCTCACCGGATTTGGTCGGCAAGGGCGACGGGGAACGGAAGCGTCAACGTGATCGAGCACGGCGTGACGATCTATCCCCACGGCGCGAACCTAGTGCTGCCGGTGACCTTCGGTATTGACGGCGAAGGTGAGCTTCTGGTGGCTGACTACGTAGACGGGGAGGTCTACCGGGTCGCCCCGGCGGAGTCGTTCGTTGCGGTTTGCGAAGGCGCCCCGAACGTGGCGGGCGATGGCGCGTCCCTGTCGACGGCGGGGACGACAAGCCTGACCAAGAACGACCTTGTACTGAGCGTGGGCGGAGCGGCGCCGTTCACCCTCGGCATTCTCTTCTACGGTCCCGAGTCGACGCAGGTCCCCGGCGGCAACGGCATGCGCTGCGTCGATGCTGGCGGTCTGTCGGTCTTCCGCGCCGGCGTTCGAGTGGCGAATGGCAACGGATCGATGAGTTTCGGGCTCGACCTAGAGTCCGAGCCCTTCAACGCGGAGCTGGGGCAGGTCCAAGCGGGGTCGACCTGGTACTTCCAGACCTGGTACCGGGACATCGGCGGCCCGCTGGGTCAGGACTCCAACTTCTCAGGGGCGCTTGCGGCCCGGTTCAGACCCTAGTGGTGTGACTCAAGAGTTCGAATCGCGGCGGCCTTCGACGCCTTCGCAGCGGATGCCGGCGTCGCGCAGGAGTTGAGCGGTGACGCCTGGTCCGTACTGCAGAGCGCCGTCCACGTGGGTGGCGGCGCACCCGCACGACGGCGAGCGCTCTTTCAGGAACGCGAGCTGAATGCCTTCGTCCTGGCACTTCCGCAGCGCCCCTTCGGCGCCCGCGAGGAACTCCTCAGTGACGTCCGTTCCGTCGTGGGTCAGCACGCGGCCGCGCCCTGCGAGAACCTCGCTGGCGGAGGCCGTGAGGTCGGCCGCTGGCCGCGGCGTCGGAAGGCCGCCGTGTTCTTCTGGGCAAAAGGGCACCGCTGTGTAGCCCTCGCGCCGGAGCTGTTCGAGGAGAACGGAGTCTCGGTTGTTCCCGGCCTTGTAGGTGCAGTCGCGCCCGAGAAGGCAGGCGCTGACGAGGGCCCGTGGGGTGGAAGGTTCGGAGTCTTTGGACATCGCTGTGTGAAGAGGTTCAGTCGGCCTTGGGCCGATCGGCTCGCTCCGTGGTGGCGCGTGCCCCCGTGGCTTCTCGAATCGCCGACTCAAACTCGTCGACGCGCGCGATGCCCACGCGCACGGAGAAGGAGACGTCATCGGCGTAGGCTGCGTTCTCGGGAGCGAGCTCCCATGCCGCGAGCACGCCGCTGACCGCGCCGGAGTCGCCGTACCCATGGGTGCACTGGACGGCGACCTTCACCTCGACGACCTTCAGCTCGGCGCGGTCGAGGGCTTGGCCCGCCGCTCCGCCGTAGGCGCGCATGAGGCCTCCCACGCCCAGCTTGACCCCGCCGAAGTAGCGCACGACGCAAGCGATGGCGTCGGTCACCTCGTGCCCCTCCAGCTGGAGGAGAATAGGCCGCCCGGTGGAGCCGCTGGGTTCCCCGTCATCGCTGGACCGGAAGTTCTCACCGCTACCGCCGAGGCGCCACGCGTAGCCCACATGCCGCGCGTCGTCGAAGTCCGAGCGCACGGAGGCGAGGAAAGCCTGGGCCTCCTCCTCGGTCTCAATCGGCGCCACACAGGCGATGAAACGCGACCCTTTGACCTTCTCGGGCTCGTAGCGCGAGGGCGTTGCCAGGGTCGTGTATTGCTCAATAGGCGCGCCGGAGGGACACATGACGGGCAGTGTAGCGCCTCACGCTGGGACGCTGGCGAGGACGAAGCCCCAGGAAATCCGCCAATTCCGGTGGGCGCGGAATGCGCGAGGCAGGCTTCCAGTGGGCCCCCTCCGTTCTCCAGATCCCCCTTGTGCCCCATGCTCATCCGTTCGATCGCCGCTCTCCCCCTCGTGGCCGCCAGCATCGCTGGCGCACAGACCACCACCTTGACGTTCGACTCCGTGTCCTCGACCGCCCTCCACGCTGGGTATGGCGACTACGTGGACGGGCCAACTGCCGGGGGCTTCACCTACACCGGCACGGGCGGTTTCACGCCCCACGTCACGGCTGCGTTTGGCTCACAGACCGCGGCGGCGGGCTCGGGCATGTTCACCTGGAACGCCGGCTACAACGATCTCGTCGGCGTGATCTACGGTGCGATCAACGGTGGCGCGACGACCACTGAAGTCGCCGAACTCGCCGTGACCCTCAGCGCGGACCCGGGTCATGTCGCGACCCTGGAGAGCTTCGATATCGGGAACTGGGGCGCCGCCGTCAACTTGCCCTACGTGCGTGTCGTGGATGAGACGGGCGCGATCCTCTTTGAGGACCTCCACGTCGACTTGAACCCCAACACATCCCCCGACGAGAAGAACTACGTTCTCAGCCCCGCGCCCCAGGGCCAGATCCTGACCCTTGAGATCTCCGTGGCTGGCCTCGGCACCATCGCTGACAACGTGGGGATCGACAACCTAACCTTCGGTGAGCTGCCGACCTCGGCCGCCACCCTCGGGAGCGTCTACTGCACCGACGCCCCCGCGAGCGAGGCCGGGCACTCCGCCGTGCTCCGTGCCTTTGGCGCTCAGTCGATCGCCACCAACGACGTGCGCCTCACCGCCACGGGACTCCCGCTGGCGACGTTCGGCTTCTTCATCACCAGTCAAACCGACGGACTCATCGTGAACCCCGGAGGCAGCGCCGGCAACCTGTGCGTCACGGGAGCGATCGGCCGCTACGTCGGGCCCGGCCAAATCCAGAACTCCGGCGGCACGGGCACGATCGCCCTCGACCTTGACCTGACCCAGATGCCCTCGCCGACCGGATCCGTGGCAGCCCAGTCCGGTCAGACCTGGTACTTCCAGGCCTGGCACCGCGACAACCAGCCGAGCGGCCCGACGTCGAACTTCACCCAGGCCCTGAGCATCTCGTTCGTTCAGTAGAAGCGGCTGGGGGAGCTGGAAGCGCAGGCGCCTCTCCTAACTCTCCTGCACAGGAAAGACCGGCGGGTCGTAGTAGACCTCGTCCAAGTACAGCCCCGACGCCGGAGCGCTTCCCGGGGCCTTCTTGCGATCCTTGGCCGCCAGGATCTCTGCCAGATCCTTCGCGCTAGAGCGGCCCTCGCCGATGCGGACGATGGCGCGCACGAGGTTGCGGACCATCTTGTAGAGGAAGCCGTTGCCGGTGAAGACCATCTCGATGACGGGCCCCTCCGAAAACATCGAGGCTTGGCTGAGCCAGCGCACGGTGCCCTGGCGGTCGAAGCCTGACTTGGATGCAAAGGACGCGAAGTCGTGCTCGCCCTCAAAGATGGGGATGGCAGCGGCCATCGCATCGAGGTCGAACTTACCGTGCACGTGCCAGACCTTGCGTTCGTACTCCGGCGGCAGGTCGTCGTTCAGCCACAGGGCGTAGCGATACGTTTTGCCCGTGCAGGAATGCAGCGCGTGGAAGTCGTCAGGGACGTGGGCCGCGTTTTCGACGATGATCGCGCCGTCGGTGATCTCCTGCAGGTACTCGTTGAGCCCGCGCACGATGTCGGTCTCGGACGCGCTCGCGGGGAGGCGCACGCTGCCCACCTGGCCGACGGCGTGGGCCCCGCGGTCGGTGCGGCCGGAGCCCGCGACGGCCTCGTAGACCTCGAACACCTCGGCCACCGCTTCCTCGAGCGTGCCCTGCACCGTCTGTTGATCCCGAAGGCGCTGCCAGCCGTGGAACGGCCGGCCGTCGTAGGAAACGAGCAGGGCCGTGTTCTGCAGTGCCATTTCCTGCGGGGCCGTGTCCTTAGGGGGAGGGCTCGACATCAGGCGGGTGAGGCTCCGCTTTCCTGCTCGTTGGTCAGGAAGAAGCCGCTGACTGAGGCGCGCACCGCGTCCCCGGCTGACTCGCGCACGGGCGTGACCATGTGCGGCGCGCCGCCGAGCACCACGAGACGGTTGGGCTTCGGTGCTACGTAGTGCCCGGTACCGTTCTCCATCAGCGCGGCCGAGTAGGCCTCGTTGTCGAAGCGGTGCCCCATGATCGGAAGCTCGTCCCCTCCATCGGGCTCGTCGGCGACAAGCAGCTCGCCTCCCCAGTGGGCGTTCCAGTGGGGGTGCGCGTAGTAGATGTACGCGCCGGAGTAGAGCTCGTGGTCGTCCCCGTGCCAGGAGAGCGCTGAGCCGCGGGGGTACGCGTAGGCGCGCGCGGTGACGTGGGCCCATTGGCTGCCCACGAGTCCCTGGAGCGATTCCGCGTCGCCGAGGAGCCCAGCGATCACGTGGTCGAGGGCGGTCTCGCTAGGGAAGAGCTCGGGGCGCTCGGGCCGGTGAACTAGCTCGGCCTCGCGGGGCGGCGTGATGATCTCATCGCTGCCGAGGGGCACCCCGTCGCCCAGCTTCCACGCGCCGCGGGTGCGCGAAACCGGCACGAGGTCAGCGAACTGGAAGAAGGACCACACATCGCTCCAGGCTTCCTCACTGAGGAAGTTGTCGATGATGAGGTAGGGGCGGTCAGCGCTCGGCATCTACAGGAGGTCCGGGAAGCTTGGTTCGTGACGCTTGAAAAAGCGCATGCCGATGAAAAACGTGAGGCAGGCTACGACGGCGAAGGGGGCGAGGTACCCGGGGCTCGGCCAGATGCCAAAGAGCGTCACCTGCTTGAACATCTCCACGAACCAATGCATCGGGTTCACCATCAGCATCCAGCGCATCCCCTCCGGCACCATGTGGTCCGGGTAGAAGATGGGTGTGGCGAACATCCACGCCGTCAGAAGAACGCCCACGAGGTGGTAGGTGTCGCGCCAGTAGAGGTTGAACGCAGCCAAGAACGAGCTGAGCCCGATCGTGTAGAGGCCGAGCAGCGCGAGGAGGACGGGCAGCATGACGAGGGACAAGCCCAGGGCCAGCGGGTGGTTCCGGGCCGAGTCGGCGCTCTTGTAGAGGCCGACGGCCTCTTGGGCTCCATTGTCGCGCGCGATCTCCTCGGCGGGAAGCACGCTCTCCTGCAGCGTGATCGTCACGGCGTCCTTGCCGGGGAGCAGCTCGCGGCCGCCCGGATCAGTGACGCTGATTTCGATCGTCTCGGGTCCTTCGTCGTTGAGCGTATCGCGCAGCGGGATGACGGGGATGTAGAGTCGCGCGGCGCCGGCTGGGAGCACGACCTCGTCGTGGGGCGCGAGGTAGTCCACGCCGCGGGTGGCGGTGCCGCCGTAGGCCAGCTTGAACGCCGTGGGCATGCGCCAAGCGCGCTCTAGTGAGACGAAGACCCGTGGCCAGGTGAGCGTCACGCGGCCCTCCTCGTCAAGCACTGGCTCAGACGCTTCCCAGATGGTCTCGTACTCGTTCTGCCGCTCAAGCGCCGCGGTGGGCTCGGAAAGGTACCCGAACCAAACGACCGCCCCGAGGACGATCGGCAGCCCGATGCACATGTTCAGGATGGCCGAGGTCGTGATGTACGCCGGAAACACCGACGCCGGGAACACGACCTTTTGCAGGAGGTTCGCGTTGTCGACGAGGCAGTTCGTGCAGCGTGACACGGACTCCGCGAATGCCGTCCAGACGATGATGCCCGCCAGCATGACGAGGGCCACCTCTAGGGCGCCCTGCTCGTCGCTCCAGCGCGTCTTCAGGATGATCCGAAAGACGAAGGTGAAGACGCAGAGGTTGATGAGCGGGAAGATCACCGACCAGAAAAAACCCATGCTCGACCCCACATAGCGCGCCTTCAGGTCGCGCATGACGAAGTCCCGCAGCAGGGTGCGATTCTCCAATATGGAACGTAGGGGACTGGGCATGATCTGCGGGGGACGGGAGGGTTGGCCGCCCAGCACGAAGAGTACCGCCACGCAGACCCAGAAGCAGGGCGCGTGCCGTATTCTTCACGGGTGAAAAGTCATCACGAGTCACGGGGGCGCGGATCAGACCGCGACGCTATCCCGGATCGGGAGGGCGGCAGCGCCCATCGGGTGCTTTTCGTGGGCAAGTACGGCCTCGAAGACAGCGCGGGGAACGCGGTAGCCGTGCGTCGACTGATGGGGGCCTTCGCGGACCGGGGCATCGGGGCTCGCTACGTGCAGTCGTCTCAGCCGCCCGGGGAAGCGGCTTTTGCGCTGTTTGGATTTTCGCCGACCGTTGTGCATGCACTGCACGCCGGGGAAGCGGCGCGCCTGGGCGCTGAGCTAGCCAAAGCCTGCGAGGTGCCCCTGGTGGTGACGGTGACCGGGACCGACCTCAACGGCAGCGGAGGCGGAGCCGCCGAGGAGGATGCTCGCCGTGAGGCCCTGGAACGCCTCGCGCCAGCAGCCGCAGTCGTCGCGCTGACGGCTCACCAGGAAGCGCTCCTGGAGACGAGCCTCCCCGGCCACCGGGTGGCGCGCATCGCGCAGTCCGTGGAGCCTGGGAACGAGGAGTTCGAGCTCAGGGATGCCCTCGCCCACGTTGGGGGACCCGGGCTGGCCTCCAAGCGTATCGCTCTCTTGGCCGGGGGACTCCGTCCGGTGAAGGGGCAGCGACTTGCGCTAGAGGCCTTCGAGCGCGCGGCCGGAGACCTCGACGATTGGCTGCTCGTTCTCGCGGGCCCCGTGCTTGAAGAGGCCTACGCCACCGAGGTTCGCGCGAAGGCGCGGGCGCTCCCGGGGGCGATCTACATTGGCGAGATCCCCCACGGGGCCATGGCCCATGCCATGGGGCAGTGCGACGTGCTCCTCAATTCGAGCGAGAGCGAGGGCGAAGCCCAAGTCATCCTGGAGGCCCAGTGCGTTTCGCTTCCGGTGGTCGCGCGGCGCGTCGTGGGCAACATCGCCCTCGTCGAGGACGGTGTGACCGGTTGGCTCTTCGATGACTACGCGGATCTCGCGGCTATTCTCAAGCGGCTTGGCGGCGACTCCGAGGGCCTTGCAACGGTCGCGGGTCAGGCCTTTGACGCACGCAAGGATCGCCTCGACGTCAGCGTAGAGGCCGCGGCGCACCTCGATCTCTATTCGGACGTGACCTCCTCTCGATGAAAGCCAGCAACGTACTCTTCTTCGGTTCGGGCGCGGCGGCTTTGGTGTACCAGACGGTCTGGGCGCGGCTCTTGGCCAGGCTCCTGGGCAGCGGGTCGAGCGGCACTGCGCTGGTGCTCGGGGTGTTCATGGGCGGCATGGCCATTGGGGCGTGGCTCGGCGGCGGGATCGCGCGGAAGACGCGGCAGCCGGTGAAGCTCTTCGTCGCGATCGAAGTGGCCCTTGCCGCGTGGGCGGCTTTGAGTCCACACATGTTGGCCGTGATCGATCCAGTGGGCGGACTCGGTGCGCGCGCTGGAGTGGCTGCACTGGCGCTGCTTGTGCCGACGGTCCTCATGGGCATGACGTTTCCGTTGATGGGTCGTCTCGTCATCCGAGAGCACGCGGGGACCGCGGCGGCAACGGCAGAGTTCTATGGCTCCAACACGATTGGCGCGGCCGTTGGCGCGCTCGCGGGGCCGTTTGTGGCGATGCCGCTTCTCGGCCTGAGCGGCGCGCTGTACGCGGCGGCCGCGGTTGAGCTGCTGGTCGCCGTTGGGGCCTTCTTTGTTCTCAAAGCCGCGGAGCCAGAGGAGATCGACGGGGAGCCCAGCGGAGCCGCTTCGGCCTGGCGCGATCCCATCACCGTCGCAGCGCTTCTCATGGGCGCTTCCGCGCTGGCCCTTGAGGTCGTGCTCACGCGGGTGCTCGTGAACGTCACGGGCGCCTCGATCTACGCGTTCGCGATCGTGCTCACCGTTTTCCTCGTGGGAATCGGTCTCGGTAGTCGCTGGCTCGATGCGGATACCGAGGGCGGGAGCTCACGGGATGTTCACGCGAAGGTCTTCGTCCAGGCGGCTCTTTGGCTTCCGGTGGCCGCGTTCGCTGGGCTCTATCTGCTCGGGATGCGGCTCGGTGAGGCTGACCTCTTTGGAACGCTCACCAACCGGATGCCGGTGGGGACAAGTGTGACCACGCTCTGGCTGGGTCACGCCACCTGGGCCGCCCTTGCGCTCTTGGCACCCGCGGTGCTCTTTGGCCGCGCGCTGCCCAGTGCGATTGCAGCGGTGGCTGCAACCCGCGCTCCCGCCGAGCGTGAGCGCGTGCTCGGATCGGTGTACAGCGCCAACACGCTGGGTTCACTCGTCGGAGCGATCGGCGCTGGATTCGTAGCGGTCCCGTGGCTCGGTCCGCGCTACGCCTTGGTGGCTGCGCTGATCTTGCCGGTCGTCGCGGCGCTCCTCGCGGGCGCGCGCCGGCTCGCGTTCCCCGTTCCGCTCTTCGTCGGCGGCGCTGCCATCCTTGGGTTCCTAACCCTCGGCGCTGGCCGTGGCCCTGCGACCGAGATCACGCTGGCCCACGGGCCCCACGCGACGGTTTCCGTGGAGGACTCCGCCGACAGCGGTGAAGAAGTGCGTGCGCTCCGCGTCAACGGCAAGGTCGTGGCGACATCGGGAGCCGTGGACCTGCGCCTCCAGCGGCTCCTCGCCACGATCCCCGCTCAGCTGCACGGGGACGTCAAGACGGCGGTGGTGATCGGCATGGGCACAGGCATGACGGCGGGTGCTCTGCTCGACGTGCCCGGACTCGACTCCCTGGAGGTCATCGAGATCAGCGCCGTGATTCCCGAGGCGGGCGCGCGTCCGTTTTCGAAGTGGAACGGCGCGCTTCTCGACGATCCGCGCACCACCGTCATCCACGGGGACGGCCGCCACGTGCTCGCGCGCTCCGAGAAGCGCTACGACCTCGTGACCTCCGACCCGATTCACCCGTGGACCGCAGGGTCGAGCGACCTCTACTGCGTCGAGCACTTTGAAGAGATGGCGAGCCACCTGGCCGAGGGAGGCATCGCTTCCCAGTGGCTGCCGCTCTACCAGCTGTCGGATGAGGATGTCCGCACGGTGATGGCTTCGTGGGCCGCGGCGTTCCCCAGTACGAGCGCGTGGCTCACGGCCTACGACTTAGTTCTCGTCGGCGCCAACGCGTCGCTGCTAGGACCTAGTGCCCTGGCCGAGCGTGCGCTCCCGCCAGCGATGGCCAAGGCTCTCGCCGAAGCGGGCGTTCGCTCTTCCTCAGAAATGGCGGCCCTCTTCGCCGCCGACGACGCCGCCCTGCGCGCCTTCACCGCCGCGGCACCTCCGATGCACGACGATCGCCCCGTGCTAGAGTTCCGCGCACCCCGCTCGTTCCTCAGCGGCTACAGCCTCGAAGCCCTCCGCTGGGCGGCTCGCCCCGAAGTAGTCGATACGCTCCCAGCCGCGAGCCGCGAGCACGGCCTCAAGGTCCGCAAGCTCTTGGAGACGTTCCTGTCCGAGCTACCCAGCGGCTGGAGCGAAGCAGCCGCCCGCTACGGCAAAGCACTCATCGACGAGGATTAAGAACTCGGCCCCAGTCATCGCACCGATTCATCGCAACAAGCTGTCGCTACAGCTGATCGATGCGTTCTTGGGCGGCGTCGCGCTGTTCGCGAAACTGGATCATTCCGCCGAACGCGCCTATGACCATCCCTATACCGCCGCCCACGGTCCAGGTGAGGCCCAGGCTCTCCATGAAATCGATCTCTTCGATCCAGCCAACGTGCATGGACACGCCTAGGAGTGCGAAGGTGACGCCGCATAGGGCTCCCACCCCAAGGCAGAAGATCATCACCGGGTACATCCCAACTACGAATCGGTCAGCCATCACGCAGCAGAGCGCTAGCTCCAGCTCACCGAGCGCCACGGACTCTGGTCTCCTTCGGCGACAGCCTCGAAGATCTCGTTCAACTCCGGATCCTCTAGCTGGCTTGGACCGTTCCAGATCGCCCGGCCGATCATGTAGCTCTTGTGGAACTCACTCCACGAGCCGAAGTCTTCGCGGGACCTACGCCCCGCTTCACGGATGAACTGCCACGCTTCATCGTCGGAGAGGTAGCCAGCCGTATGGCAGAAGCGTGTCACCGTGACGGCGCGGCTGTAGTCCCAGGCGCCCGTTCCTCGGTCGATGTCGCCCGTGGTTTCGATGTAGCCGCGGCGGGAGAGTTCGTCGTAGCTGGCGACGAGGTTGTCGCGTGGTTCGCTGAGGGTGAGTGAAGCGCCCTCACCGAGGGCTTCTTCATCCTGAGTTACTTCGAAGGGCCGGACGACGCCTTCTTTGTCGCCGCCCTCAACGGCAGCGACGGAAGCCTGCTTTGGAGAAGCGATGCCGTACCGGGCCTCGTTGCCGGCGCCGAACCACGGGTCATCGTAGGAGGAGAGGTCGTGTTCGCTGCCACCGGGACCGGGGAGCTCACGGCCTACTCAAGGCGCGATGGGGGAACGCTATGGAGCGTCCGCCTCGCCGAGGTGGTGAAGCAGATCTTCGAGGTCGATGAAGAGACGGTCCAAGTGCTCCTCACGGACGGCCAGCTCGTGCACCTCGGGTTGGAGAGGGGCAGTGTCATGGCGGCCCCCGAAAGCTCTGCGGAGCGCGAGGATGCCCTTCCCGATGCAAACGGCCGGAAAAGCCGCAGCGGCGTTCGCGTGGAGCGCTTCAGCGGAAGTCGGACCTTCGGCGACGTGGACGCGAACCTCTTGGCGATCGCCGAAGATGGGTCCTTTCAGGTCGCGATGGGCAAGCGGCGCAAGGGAACCCCAACGCCGATGCTCATTCGCTATGAGGGCGTCGTGAAGTTTGGCAGCCGCGGAGAGCTCGAAGAACTCTGGCGGACACCTGTCCCCGGCGTCGAGCCCATGAAGGCGAGGGCGCCCATGGCTTTGGACGCTCACCTGCACGCTAGCAGTGCCTTCGTCTGCGCTGCCTACAGCACGCTGGACAAGATCGGCGTCACGCCGTCGCGCTTGGCGGCGTTCGACATACAGGATGGCCGACGCCTTTGGGATCATCCGATTCCGGAGGGGTCTCAGTTCATCTCCGTCACCGTGAGCGGTGTTCGCATCTACCTCGTGACGTGGAGCGGACTCACCGTGATGGATGCAGCGAGCGGCGACACGCTGTTCGCAATCGACGAGCTTCCTTTCGAATAGTGCCTCTCCTTTACTTGTCAGTCTTGGAGAGCCACGGGGAGCTCTCTAGCAGCTTGCGGCCCTCCGCGAGCGGCTCTGCGTAGTTCGAGTCCGTCGCAAGATTGATGGACTCGCCGGGGTCGGTCGCTAGGTCGTAGAGCTCCTCTTCCGCTCGCTCGACGTGCGCCTTCACGCGGGCAGTGGCTACCGTGTCGCCAAGCTCGGCCGCGGAGGCGAGGGCGCGCCACGTGGCAGAGCGCTGCATGGCGCGGCTTTCGAAGCGCAGCCCCGCCCCGGACGTGCGGATGTACTTCCACTTGCCGAATCGCACCGTCTGGGAGGGAATAGCCGGCTCAACTCCGTGGCCATCGAGGGTGGCGGCCACGTGGGTGCGCCACGTCGGAGCGCCGCGACGTTCCTCGTTGAGGATGCGCTGCTCTCCTAGGAAATAGTCGAACGTCTCCCCGTCTAGGGAGGCGGTCATCGATTCAGGGATCACGGGGGCGCCCTTCGCCGCGGACGCGATGCCGAGGAGCGTCGGAATGACGTCGACGTGGGCGAAGAGCTCCTGGCGCACCGCGCCTTCCTCGACGCGCTTGCCCCAGGCGATCAGGGGAACGCGCACACCCGCCTCGTAGAGCGACGCCTTGGCGAACGGGAAGGGGGATCCGTTGTCGCTGGTGAAGAGGCCCACCGTGTGCCTTCGGAGGCCCTTCGCCGCGATGCGGTCGACCACCGCTCCCACCATCGCGTCCATGCGGCGGAGACCGTCGTAGTAGCGCTTGAGCTCTTCGCGCACGGCGGGTGTGTCAATGAGCTTATGGGGGATGCTCACATCCGCTGGGGCGTGGGGGGGCACATCGACGTGGCCGAACGGAGCGCCGTCCGTGGGGAAGGGCCAGCGGCTGTCCTGGAGGCAGACCACGAGGGCCCAGGGGCGATCGTCGCTTTCACCTAGGAAGTCGTCGAGCGCCTCGATGTGCCATTTGGCCGTGCGGATCGCGGCGTCCGTGCCGCGGGTGCCGGATCGGTAGTCAAAGGGGAACTCTTTCTCGGTCTCGATCCCGAGGTCTCCGATGAGGCCCGTTCGATACCCGGCTTGGCCGAAGAGCTCTCCCCAAGTGGGGACCTCCTTTGCGACGGCCTCGGTGCCAGACGCGCGAAGGTGCGCGGGCATTCTGCCCGTGAGCAGGCTAGCGCGCGATGCGCTCTGCACCGGCGAGGCCGCGTACATGTGTTCGAAGCGCACGCCGCTTCGGCTGAGCATGTCGAGGCGCGGTGTCTGGACGCCTGGGACGCCGTAGCAGCCCAGCGTCGTGCCCACGTCCGGCGCGACGAACAGAAGCACGTTGGTAGGCTCGTTGTAGCGCAGGCTTCGAACGCCGCCTGGGTCCGCTTCCCCCGCGCAGCCCAGGGAGAACAGGAGCAGCAGCGGAGTGCCAATCGCGAGGGAGAAACGCATGGGCCTAGTGTGCGCTCTTCTCGGCGGGAGCCAAGTCGCCTCGCGTTGGTTTTGCCTCAAACCCAACCAACAGAGTGCCCTGGATCAAAAGTTCGTCGCACTAGTTTCGCGCCTTTCGCTCCGTAGCTGCGTTGCCGAACCTTGGACGGAACTACTGCTACGCACTGCGGTTCGGACGCCTTGCTACGAAACGAAAGTCACTGAAACTAATGCGACGAACTTCTGATCCAGGGCACTAGCTCCCGCTGGGACTTCCTCCTACGAGGAAGCCTGTAGCTCAGACCGAGGCGCGGGGTCCCGCGCCTCCACCATGAAGAGCTCCTCGTGGACGTCGACGAAGGCGGTTTGCCCTGGCCGCAGCTGGTCCCGAAGGATGGC
Source organism: uncultured Planctomycetaceae bacterium (assembly GCA_964417955.1). Classification (GTDB taxonomy): domain Bacteria; phylum Planctomycetota; class UBA1135; order UBA1135; genus Saltatorellus. The sequence continues at coordinate 36,056 of CAYQKK010000015.1, read as the reverse complement.
CTCGGCCAGCACGTTTTGGACGTTCTTCTGCAGGACGCGTTTGAGGGGCCGCGCGCCGAAGTCGGGGTCGTAGCCTAGCTCGGCCAGCCGCAGGGTGGCCTTTGGCGACAGCTCTAGGCCTATGTCGCGTAGCGCGAGCTGCTTCCGAAGGCGAGCGACCTGAACGTCGACAATGGCGCCGATCTGCTCGCGGCCGAGAGGCTTGAACGTCAAGACCTCGTCGAGACGTCCAATGAACTCGGGCCGGAAGAACTCCCGTACCGCATCGTCGCCGCGCAGGTTGCTGGTCATGAGAACGAGGGTCTGCGTGAAGTCCACGGTGCGCCCCTGGCCGTCCGTGAGCCGCCCGTCGTCGAGCAGCTGCAGCAGCACGTTGAACACGTCCGGGTGCGCCTTCTCGACTTCATCGAGCAGGATCACGCTGTGGGGCTTGCGCCGCACGGCTTCCGTCAATGCGCCGCCCTCGTCGTACCCGACGTAGCCCGGTGGCGCGCCGATCATGCGCGACACCGCGTGCTTCTCCATGAACTCGCTCATGTCCATGCGGATCATGTTCCGTTCGTCGTCGAAGAGGAACTCCGCGATCGCCTTGGCGGTCTCGGTCTTGCCGACCCCTGTTGGGCCTAGCATCAGGAACGCGCCGAGGGGGCGCGTTTCCTCCACGAGGCCCGCGCGGGCGCGACGCACCGCCTGGGCGATGGACTCCACCGCCTCCTCTTGGCCGACGACGCGGCGCTTGATTTGCTCCTCCATGTTGAGGAGCTTCTTACGCTCGGTTTCCAGCAGCTTGTCCGCAGGGATGCCGGTCCAGCGAGCCACCACCTTCGCGATCATCTCTTCGTCGACGGCTTCGGGCAGGAGCGCACCGGACGCCTGGACCCGTTCCAGCTCTTTTGACGCGGATTCGATGTTCTCTTCGATCCCGGGGATCTCGCCGAAGCGGATCTGGCCTACGCGTTCGAAGTCGCCGTCACGTTCCTTGCGCTCGGCTTCCGCACGCAGGTCTTCCAGGAGGATCTTGCCAGCGCGAATCGACTGGATCAGGTCCTTCTCGTTGGACCAGCGGGCGCGCAGCGCGCTCGTGCTTTCGTTGAGTTCAGCGAGCTCCTCGCCGATTGCCTGAATGCGCGCGGCGTTCTCTCGCGCTCCCTCGGCGCTCAGCGCGCTCCGCTCGATCTCAAGCTGGCGCTCCTTGCGTTCAATCTCGTCGATCTCGGACGGCAGCGAATCGATCGCCGTACGCAGCTGCGCCGCGGCCTCGTCCACGCAGTCGATGGCCTTATCGGGCATGAAGCGACTCGTGATGTGTCGATCCGACAGCCTCGACGCGGCGATCAGTGCGCCGTCCGTGATACGCACGCCGTGGTGCACCTCGTAGCGCTCCTTCAGCCCGCGCAGAATCGCGATCGTGTCTTCGACGCTGGGCTCGTCGATGGTCACGGGCATGAAGCGTCGCTCGAGCGCGGGGTCCTTCTCGATGTACTTGCGGTACTCGTCGAGGGTCGTCGCACCAATGCAGTGCAGTTCTCCGCGGGCGAGGGCGGGCTTCAGCATATTGGCCGCGTCCACCGCGCCCTCCGCGCCGCCCGCACCCACGAGGGTGTGCAGCTCGTCGATGAAGAGCACGACTTCGCCCTGGGCTTCGGCGATCTCCGCGAGCACGGCCTTCAGGCGCTCTTCGAACTCGCCGCGGTACTTTGCGCCCGCGAGCATCGACGCGAGGTCGAGGGACATCACGCGCTTGTCCTTCAGTCCCTCGGGCACGTCGCCCACCGCGATGCGGTTCGCGAGTCCCTCGGCTACGGCGGTCTTACCCACGCCGGGCTCGCCGATGAGCACGGGGTTGTTCTTGCGCCTGCGAGAGAGCACTTGGATCACCCGACGAATCTCCGTGTCGCGCCCGATCACCGGGTCGAGCTTTTGCCCGCGCGCATCGGCGGTCAGGTCCCGTGCGTACTTGCCGAGGGCGTCGAACGCCGCCTCTGGGTTCTCGGAAGTGACGCGGGTCGAGCCGCGGACCTCCTCCAAGGCCGCCTCGATGCGCTCCGGTCCGGCGTCGCGCGCGGCAAAGAGTCCGGCCACTTCCGGCGAGCCCTTGCGGGCGAGCGCGAGCAGCAGGTGCTCCGTCGACACGAATTCGTCGCCGTAGCCGCTGGCCGCTTCGTTCGCCTCGGCCATGACCGCGGAGAACGCCCGGGACGGGGCCACCTGCCCGCCGCCCGAGGCTCGGGGAAGACGTTCGAGCGCCGCGTTCAGCTCGGGCTCTAGCGCCTTGGGATCCACGCCCAGCTTGGAGAGAACCGCAGACATGACGCCCTCGGGCTCTTGGAGGAGCGTGACCGCCAGGTGAACGGGGACGAGTTCGGGGTGCCCTGAGGAGGCGGCGAGTTGATGGGCCGCCGCCAGGGCGCTCTGGGATCGATGGGTGAATTGAGGCTGCATAGTCGGATACTCCTGCGGGCCAGCGTCCGGGCTGGCGTGTCGCGCTCGACCCGATGCAACGGGTATGCCATAGGCCCTGGCGGGGCTATCAGGCTAGGTGGCTGCCGTTTTGGCGCTGCCGGGCGCCACTATGGCGCAGGTTCCTAGGCGGGGATGAGCAGCCGAGCCATCGACAGCGACCGCTGGAGGGCGAGCCGATCCGAGTCGCCGAGCGGCGCGAGAGGCGCCCGCGTGTCCGCACAGCTAATCCCCTCAAGGGCCCGCAGTGCCTCCTTGATGGCCACCGGGCTCGGGGCGATCCGCAGGGCGTCGATGAGCGGAGCGAGGTTGCGCTCAAGGCCGTCGGCGATTTTCGCCGAGCGCAGGTCGATCCTCCGCGCTTCTACCACGAGACGCGCGACTTCTGCCGGAACGAGCCCGCCCACCACGGACACGGCACCGACCGCGCCGTTCCTGACGTAGGGCCCAATCATGCGATCGTCGCCGCACAGCACAGGCACCGGCAGCTCACCCGCGAGCGTGCGCGCTCGCGTGGCGTGTCCAACGCCTTCGCAGTGCGCTACCACCTTCGGAACGGCGCTGAGAATCTCGCGCAGCATGTCCGGGCGTAGATCGGTCCCTGTGCGCTTCGGCGAGTTGACGGTCACGAGGGGCATGTTGTCCGGGACGCCCTCGGCGATGTGGTCAAAGTGCCGGATGAGTCCGTCCACGCTTGGTCTCACAAACGAGGGTGCGCTGATGAAGAGGCCCTCCGCTCCGGCGTGGGCGGCGGTGATCGCGGCATGCCTCGCCGCGCGGGTGTCGATGTTCGCGATTCCTGCGTAGACGTGGAGTCGAAAGCCTGAGTAGCGCGCCGCACTCTCGGCCGCTCTGCCGACGACGCGGCCTAGCTCGTCAAGGGAGAGTGCCCAGCCCTCGCCGACCGAGCCACCCAGCAGGATGCCCGATGTCTCCTGTCGCGACTGGAAGCGCACGAGATCATCGAGATCCCGTAGATGCAGAGCGCCGCTGTCGAACGTCGTGGGCATGGCCACGATCGAACCCTCCAGGGCAACTCTTCCAAGGGGGCAGCGAGCGCCATCCTGGTGACTCGGTCCGCTCCCTTCGCTCAAGCGCCCGCCTCTTCGATCAAGCGGAGCATCTCGGCGATGGTGCGGTCCACGCCATCGAAAACGGAGCGGGCCACCATGGCGAAGCCGATATTCAGTTCTTCGACTCCGTGGATCGCTGCGACCGGCGCGACGTTCTCGAAGTCGAGGCCGTGGCCGGCGTTGACGCGCAATCCGATGGACAGGGCGTAGGCGGTCGCGCTCTTCAAGCGCTCGAGCTCGGCCTCTCTCACCGCGCCCGTCGCGCTGGCGTAGGCCCCGGTGTGGAGTTCGACGAACGGCGCCTTGACCTCGGCCGCTACGTCGAGCTGCGCGGGCTCGGGATCGATGAAGATCGATACCTCACCGCCGGCCTCCGCGAGCCTTGCGACGGCCTCTTGGAGTCGTGGTCGCTCGCGAATTGCATCCAGGCCGCCCTCGGTGGTGATCTCCAGGCGGTTTTCCGGCACGAGGCAGAATGCGTCAGCCCCGCTCTGGGCGGCGATGGTCAGCATCGACTCGTCGAGGCTGGACTCCAGGTTGAGAAGCGTCGTGACGCTCTCCCGCAGTCGGAAAATATCCGCATCCTGCATATGCCGGCGGTCCTTCCGCAGGTGGCAGGTGATTCCGTGGGCGCCTGCCGCCTCGCAGCGCGTTGCCCAGGCGACGGGGTCGGGAAAGGCCTCGCGCCGGGCTTGGCGAATCGTCGCGACATGGTCGACGTTGACGTGGAGGCGCTTGCTGCTCACGGGACCGATCCTAGAAACCGGAGGGGCCGCTCCCAAAGAGTCTCCACACATTTGCCGGGGAGTTCCCGCCTTCCATCTGGGGCGCCCGCGGACGGGCGCCCGACGGCCAGAAATTTAGTAGACGACTTTCTGGACTTGGTCGGTGTAGCCATCCAGCTGAATGACCTCGACGGCCTCTTGGCCCCTCATCAAGGTGAGGGTCGCGGCGTCCGTGGTCAGGGCGAAGACGCCCGTTCTTCCGTTCTCGACGGCGATGGAGGAATCGTTCGACGAGCCGTCAGCGTAGATGCGCACGAGGTCCATGGGTTCGTCATGGAATCCCTGGGCGGTCACGCGATCGATGCCGCTGGTTGGATCCATGATCTCCACCGAGACCTCAATGCGCGCGGCCATCTCGATCATGAAGTTCAGGGGGTCGTCGATGTCGTCGACGCTCTTCGACAGAGGCGTGACTCCGTCGCCAGCGATCCAGAACTCGACGTAGCGCTTGGGAACGCTCTTCAGGGTGAAGCGTCCCTCCGCGTCGGTCTTGGCAGCCGTGGCATAGAAGAAGCGCGTGATGGACGAGGTTCCGCCCCGGACGTTCTGATCCTTCGAGAGCGCAGCGATCCACGGCGTCAAGTTGACGCCCGGCAGGGGGCGGCCGTAGCGCGTCACGATTTGCCCTCGGACCTCGGGGAAGACTCGCCCCTCAGGTAGTTCAAGCCGCTGGCGTCGTTGTCCGGCTGCGATGGGTTTCGACTGCATCCCGAAGCTGAGGTTGGGGCCCATCACGTTCAGGACGTAGCTCCGATCGAGGAGTCCGTCGAACTTGAATTCGCCGCGCTCGTCCGTGACGACAAAGGGAAGCATCGACGTGGGTTCGAAGGCTCCGGTGGCGGAGTTCTCGTTGACGGGTTCTTCGGCGGCGGCGAGTCGTCCACGGGAGCGCCCCGCGCCCGCTGGGTCCGCGAAGCCGCCTGCGATGCCCTCTGCGATCAGTGGGAACGTGCCGAGGACTCCGAAGTCGGTGGCATCGTGAATCCAAACGCGCGCGCCCGGCTGCGGCTTCCCTTCGCTGTCCACGAGGGTGCCTTCAATGCTGAGGGATGGAGCCTTCAGGCGAATCTCGGGGGACACGGGCCAGCTGTTCCGCTCGTTCCCCCCGTCTCCATCGCTCTTCAGCTGCGCGGGCTGGAAACCCACGGCGGCCGCCTTGATCTGGGTCGCAGATCCGGTCGCCCGCAGGTCGAGGGCGAAGCGTCCATCCTCGTCAGCGATGATGGTCTCGTAGCCCATGGCCACGTAGGCGCCGCCCGCGCCCGTGCCGTCCGGGTACAGCACGCGCCCATCGAGCCTCGCAGCGTCGGGGATGGGCGCCGAAGAAAACTCGAGGCGGAGGTCCTGGCGCGATTCCATCGGAAGGTCGATGCGCACCGATTCCCCCGCGCCTCTCGTGGCCTCTAGCGTCGCACCTGCGATCGCGGGAACGTCCTCGAGCAGGAAGCGCCCCTCGGCGTCGGTTGACGCGCGCCAGTCACGTCGAATGGACTTGGCCTGGCTTTCGTCAAAGCGGCTATCGAAGTCGCTTGGGAGGTCCAAGATCAAGTCGATGCCACTCTCGACAGCGCCCCATTCGTCTACGACCACGCCAGCAAATCCGACGGAGGCTGCGACGATCACGAGGGCCTCCGCCGACTCTTCCTTGTTGAAGGTACCGGGGCGAACCGTCACCCAGTTCGCGGCACCCTTGGCGCATTCGACTTGGCCGCGGGCCGTGGCTACATCGAGCGAGAAGCGGCCGTTTGCGTCGCTCGTCGCAACGGTCTCTCCGCTGCTCGACTGAATGGGAACGCGCGCGATCCGACGGCCATCGGCCCCAAGGACGATGCCTTCCACGGTATGGCTGAAGGATGGAGCCGCGTCCAGCGAAGGGGAAGCGGTGCTTGCCGAGGGGAGATCCGCGTCAAGGGCCGTTCGCTCACCGTTCAGAGCCCCGCGCCCGACGGGCTCGGACGCCACCTGACGCTGCGGCTCTGATGTCTCTACGGCAAGGACCGAATCCTGAAGCACCGGGGCGGCCTCCTTCGTGGGAGTCAGAAGATAGAACGTTCCGCCGAGCAGCGTGGCTGCCCCCAACATCGTGATTGCTTTGGCTTGCATGCCAATTCCCCCAAGGGTGAGTAGTGCGGCGCCGGACTTTGCCCGGGCCATCGGAAGAACGGCGAGAAGCCACGCGCTGCGATCGCCGTTGTTACGGCTGTCCAATTCGCTGCGGAGCTGGTCGAGTCCGCGCGCGAGGCGGCTCTTGACCGTGGAGAGTGGGATGCCTTGCCGCTTCGCGATCTTGCGCGGCGGCAGGTCGTCCCAATACCTGAGGAGCAACGTCGAGCGCGTTGGCTCGCGGAGTTTCAGGACGAGCTCCGCAAGGGTCTGGCCCGTCCGCAACTCATGGATCGCGCCGTGCGCCTGACTCTCTCCCTGGGGACCCTGCGTTCTGAGCTCGTCCTTGCGGACGGACTTGGCTGCCTCGAGTCCCGAAGCCGTTCGCGCCGCATGGGCGGCGCGGTTTCTCAGGACCCGGGCCAGCCATGGCCGCGGGCTGCCGTCACTCAGAACGGGCGGCGTCTTGATCGCGGCCAGCGCGGTCTCCTGCACAAGGTCGTCGGCCAAGGAGGTGTCGTACACAAGGCCCCGCGCCAGTCGGCGGAGCCATTCGATGTGCCGATCCAGCTGGGTCGGATCGAACCGCGCAGAGCGGGTCGGGTCAGGTTGGGTCGGGCGCATGTGGGTTCTCGTTGGTCAAATTCTCTCACCGAACGCATGGGGAAGTGCGCGGTGCGCCGAGTCGATTGCACCCAAACCGAAAAACCGCTCCGGTTCCCTGGCGGGTAGCAAGCTGCAATTCGGCAGCTTGCGGTCACGGGACGCTCGTCTCAAAGCTAGACCCATTGTTTGGGTGCGGTGAGGGCTCTGTTCGAGGTCCTGCTGTCCATTCACTCACGCCAGCGCGGAGGTCGAGGAACCTCCTATGCAAGTCACCACCGTCAGACCCGTTGTCCGGCCCGAGGGCCTGGGCGTTCGCACATCCAAGACCTCAGCCCCTCGCCACGGACTTCCGCCGCGGCAGAGCCGGCGCAAAGTAGCGCGGCGTCAGGCGCGCATTCTCCTGGCCGAGGACGACGAAGATCTGCGTCGTGCTATCAAGGCGCGGCTCGTCCACCGCGGTTTCGACGTTACGGTGGCGCTCGATGGGATTTCAGCCCGCCTGAACCTCCTCTCCCATCAGTACGACGCCGTGGTCCTCGACCTTGGCCTGCCGCGCTGCAACGGACTGGAAGTGCTGACCGAAGTGGCGAAGAGCAAGAAGCTGCCGCCGGTGCTCGTCCTGACGGGCGGTGATGATCGCGAGCAGGATCTCGCCTTGACCCTGGGTGCCGACCTCGTCCTTCAAAAGCCTAGCCCGTTCAAGGAAGTGTCTGCTGCACTGGATCGCCTGCTCGTTCGTTGACGTAGCGTGGGCCCGCGCGATTCTCGTGCGGCATTCGATGGGTTGCGGCGTTAACGCAAAGAGGGGCCTTTCGGCCCCTCTTTGCGTTCGTTACCTGCGCCGCGCGGGACGGAGTTCAGCTTCGAATCGCGGGGCGGGCAGCGGTCACGGGAGACACGGTTGGCCGCGAAGGAACGAGGATTCGGTGGCTGTGAACAGAGGGCTCTGGGAGCCTGGAGACGCACAGTACACGGCTTCGTTCCTCTGGAGCCTCTTCGTAGAAGCCTGTCTGCACCGGTCCCTGCGCGCTTTGGCTGGTGCAGTCGGCGGTGACAAGGGGCGTGGGGAAGATCACCGAGGACGCGTACTCTCGCAAGAGCTGCTGGATCCGTCCCGTCGGTCGTCCGCCCATGGGCTTCTCGACGTAGCCAGCCACGTTCGCCGCGTAGGCGGCGTTGATGTCCCTCGCCTCGAGCGACGTGGTCATGACGAAGACGATGGTGCGCTCGAGCGCCGGATTGGAGCGAATCGCGGACAGGAACTCAAAGCCGTTCATGCGCGGCATGTTGATGTCGAGGAGCACCATCAAGCGTGCGACGCCCCGATCTGTCAGCTCTTGGAGCTTCTCCAGGCCCTCTTGGCCGTCGCAGGCGCGATGTACGTCCACTTCGACGCCGGCTGCGCCACCTGCGAACATCCGGCTGATGATCATGGCGTCGACGTCGTCGTCCTCGATGAGGAGCAGCGAGAACGGTTCCTTGTTGAGGGTCGTTTCAAACATGGTGATGGCTCCTGCGGAATAGCACTTAGCCGATGCTGGCGGTGAGAAGGGACTTGGGGGCGCCCGCTCGGCGCCACCGGTCACATCGGCAGATGGCTGGGATGGGCTCAAGCGACCCCCGCGCTGCTTACTGCATCGGAACCTTGATCCTCGAGTGGGCGCATGATCTTGCTCAGCGGGACACTCTATGCATATCCTTTACGTTGAGGTGGGGGGCGAGATCACCTAGGCCGATCCCGCTCCCGGCTTCTCCCGCCTGGGGGATTGGCAAGGGATGCGTTGGGAATATTCCCATAAGATTCCCAAGTGTGGGCGCCTGTAGCACCGGGATGCGGGCGACCTAGGCGGGTCTCGGCAGACACCGTCCGTGCTGAACTTGTGGCCTAGGAGTTTGTGTCCGCGGACCCTGTTTGGATCGACCGAATCGGCCTTGCTAGAACTTGGCGCCCTGGCAAAGGTCTTCCATGGCTTCCCAGGGCAAGAGTGAAAAAGGCAACACGCCTCGCGTCGGCGCTGAGTCTGCCGACGGGCCCATGCGACTCGCCAAACGCGATCTGTTGTCCGTCCTGCGCGCGCTCAAGCGCGGTGAATTCGATGCTCGCCTGCCCGACGGCCTGTCCGGCATCGATGGGCAGATTGCGGAGACCCTGAACGGCCTCGCCCAGCGCTTGGAGGGATTTACGGGGGACGTCCAAGAGCTCGGATCTGCCGTTGGTGAGGACGGAAACGTACAAAAGCGCATTCCCCGCGGGCGTGCGCAGCACGGGTGGGCCGACGCCATCAAAGCGGTCAACGGCCTCGTCGAGGATGTGACCGCACACAGCGCTCAGATGGCACGGGTCATCCATGCCGTCAGGCACGGCGATCTGACCCAGTCCGTTCCAACGAAGGTGGGCGGGGAGTCCCTGCGCGGGGAGTTTCTTCGCTACGCCGAAGAGGCCAACAGCATGGTGGACCAGCTGGGGCGGTTCGGTTCCGAGGTCAGCCGCGTGGCGAAAGAGGTGGGAGTGAACGGCCAGCTTGGCGCACAGGCCACCGTTCACGGCGCAGCCGGCACGTGGAAGGAGCTCACGGACAACGTGAATCAGCTCGCGAGCAACCTGACGAAGCAGGTTCGCGACGTGGCCATGGTGACGACGGCCGTCGCGCGCGGTGACCTGAGCCGCAAGATCACAGTGGACGTCAAGGGCGAGGTCCTCGAGCTCAAAGAGATCGTCAATACGATGGTCGATCAGCTGAATTCTTTTGCGGGCGAGGTCACCCGCGTGGCCCACCTTGTGGGAACCGAGGGAACCCTTGGTGTGCAGGCCGAAGTGAAGGGGGTCGCAGGCGTCTGGCGCAACCTGACCGACAACGTAAACGAACTCGCAAGCAACCTGACGACCCAGGTGCGGGCGATCGGCGACGTGGCGACGGCGGTCACGAAGGGCGACTTGACCCAGACGGTCGCGGTGCGTGCTCGCGGCGAAGTGGCGCTGCTCAAGGACAACATCAACCAGATGATCCAGAGCCTCGCCGAGACGACAGCGAACAACGAAGATCAAGACTGGCTAAAAACCAACATCGCGAGCTTCACGCGCATGCTCCAGGGGCAGCGCGATCTGATGACGGTTTCGAAGCAGGTCATCAACGGGCTGTGCAACGTGGTGTCGGCCCAGCACGGGGTGCTCTATCTTGCCCAACACTCCCAAGATGGCGAGGTAAGCCTGAGCCTTCTCGCGTCCTACGCCTACAAGCAGCGCTCGGGTGTGGAGAGTACGTTCAAGCTCGGCGAGGGACTCGTTGGGCAGTGCGCGCTAGACAAGCGCAGCATCCTGATCACGGATCCGCCGGCGGACTACATTCGCATCAACTCTGGGCTCGGCGAAGCGGTGCCGGCCAGCATCGTGGTGATCCCCGTTGTCTACGAGGACGAGATCAAGGCGGTGATCGAGCTGGCCTCATTCGACAGGTTCACGGCGAACCAGCTGAGCTTTTTCGAGCAGCTAGCGGAATCTCTCGGGGTGGTGCTGGCGAGTATTCAGGCGCAGCTGCGGACCGACGAGCTCCTGCGCGAATCCCAGCGCCTGACCGAGGAGCTCCAGACGCAGCAAGAAGAGCTTCAGCAGACCAACGAGGAACTCGAGGAGAAGGCCCGCGAACTCGGCGCGCAAAAGGAAGAGGTCGAGCGCAAGAACCTCGAGGTCGAGAACGCCAAGATCGATCTTGAGGAGAAGGCCGAGCAGCTCGCGATGACGTCGCGCTACAAGAGCGAGTTCCTCGCCAACATGTCCCACGAGCTGCGGACACCCCTCAACAGCTTGCTGATCCTCTCTCAGCAGCTTGCCATGAACAGCACCGGCAATCTCAACGAGAAGCAGGTGGAGTTCTCCAAGACGATCTACGGAGCCGGCAACGACCTCCTGCACCTGATCAACGAGATTCTCGACCTGGCGAAGGTCGAGTCCGGCACGATGGGGGTGGACATCGAGGACGTGGACCTTCGCTCGGTCGTGGCCCAGGTGGGTCGCTCCTTTGAGGAGATAGCGGAAAGCAAGGGACTTGAGTTTGAGGTCGAGCTTGAGGAGGGGCTCAAGATGTTCCGGTCCGACGAGCGTCGCCTGCATCAGGTTCTGCGCAACCTCATCTCCAACGCGTTCAAGTTCACGGACGACGGTGCCGTCAAGCTGAAGGTGTCCAGCGGCCCCGGGAGCCTTGCCCGGAAGAGCGGCAAGCTCAAGGACGCGGAGACGGTGATCGCATTCACCGTTGCCGACACCGGGATCGGTATTGCCGCCGGCAAGCAGCAGCTCATCTTCGAGGCGTTCCAGCAGGCCGAGGGCAGCAGCAATCGCGTCTACGGCGGAACGGGCCTCGGCCTGTCTATCAGCCGCGAGATCTGTTCTCTGCTCGGCGGCGAGCTGAGCGTTGAGAGCGAGGTAGGCATCGGCACCGCATTCACCCTACTCCTCCCGATGGACGCCGCCGGAGTCGATGTGATCCCCCGCGTGGCGGAGGCCCAGCCATCGCTTCGTCCCGCTCTCAAGACGTCGCCTTCGCGATCCCGCTCGGTACTCATCGAGGACGACCGCGCGTCGATCGAAGAGGGCGACCGTACGTTGCTGGTCGTGGAAGACGACCTCGCCTTCGCGGCCATCCTGCGCGATCAGGCGCGCGAGCGTGGCTTTAAGGTCGTCGTGAGTCCTGACGGTCAGTCGGCCCTCGGCCTTGCCGAGACGATGCACCCCGATGCCATTACGCTGGACCTGCAGCTGCCCGATGTACACGGATGGGTGATCCTCGATCGCTTGAAGCACCATCCGGCGACGCGCCACATCCCCGTTCATATTGTCAGCGCCCACGACGATTCCAACCGAGGCCTGGCGTTCGGCGCGATCGCAACGCTTCAGAAACCCGTGAATCAGGCGTCGATGACCGCGATTCTCGATCGTCTTGAGGAGATGACGGAGGGCAATCCGCGTCACCTACTCGTGATCGAAGACGACAAGGTTCAGAGCAACAGTATTCGAGAGCTCATCGGGGAGGGCGACGTGGTGACGACAGCGGTCGAGAACGCCACTGAGGCGATTGCAGCGCTCGAAGAGCAGGCCTTCGACTGCATCGTCCTCGACCTGAAGCTGCCGGGGATGAGCGGCTTCGAGCTCATCGAGAAGATCAAGGATCGCCAGGACTCCCGGCGCGTCCCCATCATCGTTTACACGGGCTGTGAGCTGAACGAGCGCGAGGAACGACGCCTCAATGAGCTCGCTGAGACGGTCATTGTGAAGGGGGTCAGGTCCCCAGAGCGCCTCCTCGACGAGACAGCCCTGTTCCTCCACCGCGTAGAAGGGGACCTGCCGGAAGCCAAGCAGCGGATGCTCCGTGAGCTTCGGCAGTCGGATCCCGCGCTCAAAGGCAAGCACGTGCTCATCGTCGACGATGACCCGCGCAATCTGTTTGCGACCACGAGCATGCTGGAGAACCACGGGGTGCATGTCTTCCAGGCCGAGGAAGGCTCGAGCGCCTTGGGGATCCTTGAGAGCAACAGGGGCATCGAGCTCGTTCTCATGGACATCATGATGCCGGGCATGGACGGCTACGAGACGATGCGGCGCATTCGCGAGCAGAAGCGCCTCGAAGATCTTCCCGTCATTGCGCTGACCGCAAAGGCCATGGCGGGCGACCGCGAGAAGTGCATCGCCGCGGGGGCATCGGACTACATCACTAAGCCGCTCGACGCGGATCAGCTTCTTTCCCTTCTGCGAGTATGGTTAGGAAGGTGAGGGCGATGGCTGTAGCAGGAGCATCCCAACCTGGTGACGCGAATCAGCGGCTCCAGATGGTGGAGGTGGACCTGTTGGTCGACGCCATCTTCCAGGCCTATGGGCACGACTTCCGAGACTACTCCCGGGCGTCCCTGACGAGGCGGCTGCTGAAAGCTGTGGAAGACGAGAAGGTCGGGACGCTCAGCGGCCTGCAGGAACGGATTCTGCACGACAGCGCCTGTATGGACCGGGTTCTGAACGTGCTCTCCGTTCACGTGACGTCCATGTTTCGGGATCCTTCCTTCTACCGGAAGCTCCGCACAGACGTCCTGCCGTACTTGGAAACATATCCCCACATCCGGATTTGGGTTGCCGGTTGCGCTACGGGAGAAGAGGTGTACTCGCTCGCGATTCTTCTCCAAGAAGCCAACCTACTGGAACGCACGCGACTCTACGCCACCGACGTGAACCCCGCGGTCCTCGATAAGGCGCGCGAAGGGATTTTTCCCCTCCAAGCGGTCAGGAAGTACACGCAGAACTACATTGATTCCGGTGGGACGCAGGACTTCTCTGGATACTACAGTGCACGCTATGGGCACGCCAAAATGTCCAAGTCGTTGCATCGCGGCGTCCTTTTTTCTTCCCACAACCTCGTCACGGATGCCTCGTTCAACGAGTTCCATCTCATTCTCTGCCGCAACGTGATGATCTACTTCAACCTCGAACTGCAGGCGCGTGTGCATGGCCTCCTGTTCGAGAGTCTGCGCCGACTTGGCACGCTGTGCCTTGGTCGCGGTGAAGTGCTCCGCGGCTCGCCCCACGAGGGCGCCTTCGATGTGATCTCTGCGAGCGAGAGGATCTTTCAACGGATACGATGAAGGCCGTCAAGAAAGTCGTCGTCATTGGCGCTTCCCTCGGGGGGATCGCCGCGCTTGAGGTCGTCCTCGGCGCAATGCCTTCGTCTTTTGACGCAGCCGTGGCCATCGTCCAGCATCGGGCGGTCGACTCGAGCGACCGTCTGCTTGCGATTCTCAGGCGAGGGGCTTCGATCGAGCTCTCCGAAGCGTTCGACAAGCAGCCACTCGTCGCCGGTGAATTCGTGATCGCCCCGCCGGGCTATCACATGATGGTCGATGAGACCTGCTTCTCTCTCTCCACGGAGGCGCACGTCCAAGGAGCCAGGCCCTCCATCGACGTTCTCTTTGAGTCCGCGGCCCGTTCGTTCGGTCGCCGCGCGGCTGCCGTCGTGTTGACTTCCGCCAGTGAGGACGGCGCTGCCGGCGCGCGCATGGTGGAAGCGTCCGGAGGATTTGTCGTGATCCAGGATCCAGACGAGGCGCTGAGTTCGTGCTTGCCGGCAGCGGCAATCGAGAGCTGTGAGCGCCCTCGCGTCATGGAGCTCGCTGGAATCGCAGGGCACTTGGTGCAGGAGCGGGCGCTTTGAAGCCGAAGGCTACGGTTCTGATCGTCGACGATGTTGCCGGCAACCGCCAGGCGCTAGAGGTGCTGCTGGAGGACATGGAAGTCGAAACCGTCTCCGTCGACTCAGGCGATGCCGCGCTTCGCTTCCTCTTGAACGGAGAGGCGGCGGTGGTTCTTCTCGACGTCGATATGCCGGGACTGAACGGCTTCGAAACGGCCAAGCTAATTCGTGGTCGCGAGAAGACGAAGCACGTCCCCATCGTCTTTGTGACCGCGATGGAGGTGGATCGTCAAAGCATGATCCGTGGCTACGAGCTCGGCGCGGTGGACTACCTCATCAAGCCGGTCGTCTCGCAGATTCTCAGGGCCAAGGTGGGGGTCTTCGTCGAGCTCTACCACTCCCATCAGGAACGCATCCAGACCATGGCCGAGGCGCTTGAGCAGGAGAAAGAGATCACTTCTGCCTGGCTCGAACAAGAGAAGCGCGTTCGCCGCTTCGATGGCCTCTGGGAAGTCGGCCTTCAGTCAGCCCTCGAGGACGACTACCGGGAGATCCTTCGCATCCAGCTCGACAAGGACGTTGCTGCCGGCGAACCCAAGGTCAGAGAGCTAGCGGAGCGCGTGGCCCTAGCGGGCGGCGGGCCCCGAGAGATCCTCACCGTTCACCGCAAAGTGGCGGAGATCATCATGGCGAAAGCGCTGCCCCGGCACGCTCGCTCGCTGCGCGACCGCTGCCGGTTGCTGACCCTAGAACTCATGGGGCACCTCGCAGATCACTACCGACGCGACGCGACTCGTCGACGTACACAATTTCCGGAGGAGCGCGTTGGTCGCCGCTCACCACGGGGGCGGCTCTAGGGTACGCCTCTAGATACGCCTTTGGGGGGCGAATCGAGCACTGGCCCATCGGCCAAGGCTCGACACGCTCCGAAGCTCCGTATTGGACCTCCACTTATCTTCTTTCAACCTGTCCGTAAGTAAGCCCCCTACCGCCATGACCCTTGCCCCTGAAACGCCTGCCGTTCCGCCCGTTAGACCCGTTCTCAAGATCCCCACGGGGATCGTGGGCTTCGATCAGCTGACGAGCGGCGGACTGCCGGAAGGTCGGACGACGCTCGTCGTTGGAACCTCGGGTTCTTGCAAGACGTTGTTCTCGATGGAGTGCCTGTGGCGCAGCCTCAAGCAGTACCAACGCAACGCTGTTCTCGTGACCCTTGAAGAGCCGTTGACGGAGCTGCGGCGCAACGTGCTCGGTTTGAACTGGGACTTCGGGGAGCTGATCGAGGGCGGTGGGCTGCGCGTGGTGGATGCGTCGCCCTTGGCCTTGGTGGACACGGGCGGGGATGACTTTGATCTCAGCGCGCTGATGGAGAAAATCGTCGAGGCTATCGAGGCCATCGATGCCCAGTTCGTGGTCATCGACGCGATCGGCACGCTGTTCTCGCAGCTGCCCGGGGACTTCATCATCCGTCGCGAACTCCTGCGTCTCTGCGATCGAATGCGCGTTGCCGGAGTGACCACTCTGATGACCGCCGAGCGCATGTACGAGTACGGACCGATCTCCCGTTACGGGGTCGAGGAGTATCTTTCGGACGGCGTCGTTGTCTTGCGTAACGTGCTGGAAGAAGAGCGCTGCCGCCGAACCATGCAGGTCCTGAAGCTGCGCGGCAACGCGCACCTCAAAGGGGAGTTCCCCTTCACGCTGACGGACGAGGGCCTCTGCGTGCTGACGATCAGTGCGGATCAGCTCGATCACCCTTCGACGACGGATCGCATCGCAAGCGGCAACGCGCGCCTCGATGAAGTCGCCGGTGGCGGCTTCTTCCGGGACTCGATCATCCTCGTCTCGGGCGCGACGGGAACCGGCAAGACGCTCCTGACGACGACCTTCGCTTCCGAGGGATGCAGGCAGGGCGAGCGGACTCTCGTTCTCGCTTTCGAGGAGTCTCGCCCGCAGCTCTTGCGGAACGCGACCGGCTGGGGCATGGGCTTCGAAGAAGCCGAGAAAGAAGGGGTCCTCCGGGTGGTATGTACCTATCCCGAGTCGATGGGCCTAGAGGATCACCTCGTTCAGATACAGCGAGAGGTCGATGAGTTCAAGCCGGTGCGGCTCGTCATCGACAGCCTTTCGGCCCTTGAGAGGGTCGGGTCGATGAAGGTCTTCCGCGAGTTCGTCATCGGGCTCAGCGCGCTTGCCAAGGAGCGCAGCATCTGCACGCTCCTCACCTCCACGACGCCGGGTCTCGCCGGCGGCGAGTCCATCACCGAGGCGCACATTTCCACGCTGACGGACGCAATCATTCTGCTTCGCTACGTGGAGATCGGCAGTCGTCTCCGACGAGGTATCGCGGTGATCAAGATGCGTGGTTCAGCCCACGACAAGGACGTCATCGAGTACCGAGTCGATCAAGAGGGCATGCACCTCATGCAGCCTTTCAAGAACGTTCACGGCATCATTCTCGGCACGCCCCAGAGCAGCGGGGACGAGGAAGCAGCGCTCGTCCAGGCCTTCGAATGATGGACTCTTCAACTCACCAGCTCCTGCCGGATCTCGATAGGGGGGTAGCCATCTCGCAGGCGCTCCGCTACGACTGCGGTTTTGGCCGCCGCGGCAGTTCGCTCCAACCACTCATTTCAAACAACGGGGGAAGATATGGGAGGCGCATCTAAAGGTCGCCGTAGCCAGAAAGCGCTCGAGCGTTCTTCAAGGCAACAGCGATCTCGACTTCAGGAGACCGTTGCCAACAGCAACGTTCAGCAGTACGCGCTGAAGCGGGAGGTTCAACGTCGAGAACGACTCGAGCGCGAGCTGCGCAGAGCCAACGAGAGCCTCGCGCTCGCGAACGAAGAACTCGACAGCTTCGCGTACGCACTCAGTCACGATCTGAAGGCACCTCTTCGCAAATGTTCATCGCTCCTGATGTTCCTTGAGGAGGATCAATCGCCACCGCTCAACGAAGCTGCACAGGGACATCTCAGCAGTGCCGTCGAAATGACGACGCGCATGGGGGAGATGATCAACGGAGTTCTTGAGTACGCCCGCGCCCGCGACGCTGTTCAAGGGACGGAGGTCGCCCTCTCGAGCGTCGTTGACGAGGTCCTCGACAACCTCGCGGTGGCCATCACCGAGGCGGATGGCAAGGTGGAAGTCGGCACACTTCCCGTGGTTGTCGGCCACAGGGTGCGTCTGGTGCAGCTGTTCCAGAACTTGGTCCAGAACGCCGTCCGCTACCGCTCGGAGCGGCCGCTTGTGGTCCAGATCTTCGCCGAAGAGGAAGAGGAAGAGGGTCGCTGGCGGATCACGGTTCGAGACAACGGCATCGGGATGGAGCCGAAGCGCAAAGCAGATTCGTTCATTCTGTTCCGCCGATTGAACCGGGGCCTTGGCGGGATCGGTGTCGGGCTTGCGCTCTGCAAGCAGATCGTCGAAGCCCACGGTGGAACGATCGGTGTGGCCAGCGAAGTTGGGGTTGGGTCGGCCTTTTACTTCACAGTGGAAGCCGCGAGCTGAGTCGCCTTCGAAGTGTGTCGAGCGTTGGCGGGTTCGCCAGCGCTCCACCTGGCGCGTAGCGCAGGCTCCCGCTTGATCTTCTGCCGCCCCGCCCCCCCCTTCTTGGGGTGGGGGCGGGGCGGAGTAAGTGAATTCAGTCCAGAGATTTATGTTGAGTGGGGGGCGTCGGTGGTCCCCACGCGAGCTGGACATGACCCAAGCCCTTGGCTTGTAAGCACATGCGCGTGCGGAGGGCGACGCTGAGCCAACGGTGGTGAGCCGTCTCCGAGGCGACGTCTACGTAAATACCCCGGTCGGCACTTTGGGTTTCCCGGCCTTGGGGTCGATAGCTGCACGGAGCCCCAAGCCGAGCCCCATGAAGACCCTACACCACCCATCCGAATCGCGAGTGAGCCTCCCAGAGGAGCCCACCGAGAGCGAGGTTCGGGTGATGGTGCTCGACGACGACGCAGTCGACATCGAGGCCGTTCGCCGATGCCTCAGTTCCATCGAAGGGCTGGAGACGAAAGTCACTGGCTGTGCCGACGCGGCCTGCGCCCTCGAACAAGTCGCTCGTGAGACCTTCGACGTGCTCTTCGTCGACTATGACCTCATAGATATGACGGGTCTCGAGGCGCTAGAGCAGCTGTCCAAAGCCGGCTGCCGCGTACCCGCGGTGCTGCTCACGGGTCAGCACGGAGAGCGGTTGCTCCACGAAGCACTCCGCGCAGGAGTGATGGACTACGTGCGGAAAGACCAGCTGCACCCCGGCCTCTTGGAGCAGACGGTTTATCGCGTGCTTGAGAAGGCCGAGCTGAGCCTGAGGGTCGAGCGCAAACAGATCGAGTTGGAGTACACGGTCGAGAGGCTCCGCAAGCGGAATGAAGAGGTGGAGAGCTTCTACCACAACGTGAGCCACGAGCTGCGGACGCCGCTCACCGGCGCTCAGGAATTCGTCTCACTGATGCAGGAGGGCGCCGCGGGACCGCTGACGGCATCCCAATCGAAGCTTCTCGCTGCCACGCTGCGTAGCTGCGATCAAATGAGTCACTGCGTCGACGACATGCTCGACGCCGCTCGCATCGAGACCGGAAAGTTGATCCTGAAGCTCAAGACCCACGACCTCGTCGTGGTTCTCCAAGACGCGGTCGAGAGCGTGCGCGCTTCGGCGACGAGGAAAGAGATCGACCTTCGGCTCCGCGGCTTGGACAGGCGAGTCGAGGGTTCCTTCGATCCCCATCGCGTCTTCCAGGTCGCGGCCAACTTGATCTCCAACGCAATCAAGTTCACCCCGAACGGGGGGGCCGTCCACGTAGCTCTCCACCGTCGGCCTGATGAGTCACTTGAGGTTCGAGTCGGGGATTCAGGTCCAGGCATTCCTGAGGGCGACGAGCAGCGGGTCTTTGACCGCCTCTACCAGTCGAGTAGCGAGGATGCCGCGTTGCTCGGCGGCCTTGGCATGGGGCTCTACATCTCGAAACAGATCGTCGAGCTCCACGGTGGCCGAATTTCGTGCGCTCGGAGTTCGCTCGGTGGCGCACAGATCACCTTCACCCTTCCCCAGCTCGCCCACGCAAGAAGTCGGCGAGAGCCATCTCGAAAACCCGTTTGAGCCCATCGCAAATGAACCAGCCCCAAAGTGAAGCCTTCATCGTCGAGATGATCGGGACCGCCCTCGCGGGCCCAGACGCACCTGATTCCTCCGTTGCCGAGGCAGGCCTTGCGCCGACGGTCCTCGTGGTCGAAGACGACGCTGACATTGCGATGTCGCTCCAGATTCGCCTGGGAATTCAGGGGTACGAGTCGTGCCTGGCTTCCGATGCGACCAGCGCGTTGGCTGTCGCGCTCGATCACGAGCCCGCCTGCGCGATCCTCGACGTCAACATGCCGGGGGGAGACGGATTCAGCGTCGCTACCCGCCTGCGGAGCGAGCTGGGCGACCCAAACATCCCCGTGATCTTCCTGACCGCGAGCATGCGCCCCGGCCTCAGGGAGCGAGCCGAGAACTTCGGCAACTCCGCCTTTGTCGCCAAGCCCTACAAAGCCGCCGACCTGATGCGCATGATCGAGAGCATGATCGACGGTTCAGACCGCACGTAGGTCAGCCCGTTGGGAATATGACCGGGTCAGTAGGCGGGCCGCTCGGCCGAGGCGGAGAGCCTGCCCCCGAGGGGACCGGAATCAAAGTCCGCTCGCACCGTGAGGGTGTCCACGTCAAAGTCCCCAAGGTCCGGCACTTCCACGAAGGCCGGGCAGAACGTACCTCACATGAAGCTGCACTCGTATTCCACAAGCGCGCGCTCGGGGCCCTCAAGCAGTGAAACAGTGGCTTGCACCTTGGCTCGCGCCGCGGAGCCACTAGATCCCCGGTATGCGTTGCGAATGAGGAGCCGATCGGTACCGAGGTACAGGTAAGGCTGCGCACGGAGCACGTCGCCGCTCGTCACGGCGGTGGCCCCCGGTGGAAGGCTGACTTCGAAGTCGAGGCCGGCGCCCATTGGATCTAGGTTCAGCTCAGCGTTCGCGGCTAGCGGGCGCCACGACGTCTCGGTGGGACGGAACGCTTCAGAGAAGACGAACGACCAATCCCGCTGGTCGGGGTCTTCAGGCGAAGCTGCCAGCTGAATCATCGCGAACGTCAGCCGGTAGTCGCCGTTCGGAACTTCCATGGGCTCCGCGTGCTGCGTCAATGAGACGGAGCTACCGTCGCGACCCACCAGTAGAGCTTGGATGCCACGTACGTCAGTGCGCGGCTTTCCCGACCCGGTATGGAGCCTCATTTGGATCGTCCCGGTGCCCGTAGCAGGCGCAAGCATGAGTTTCTGCCCAAGCCGGTTCGATCGCACAGCGAAGCGAGTGTCCGCCCCGGAGCGTGCCTCATCCGGCAGCGTCAAGAAAGGGCGCGACGGATACAGCTCTCCGAACGGAGCCCAGGCGCCGTCCGAGTTCCGATCGATCCACAGCTGGTCGCCGTGGTCGCCGAAGAAGCCGTTGGCATTGATATCGCGGCGCCGTACCTGAAGCTTCCGCTCGCCGACCGGCACCTCACCTTCGAGCCAGCCGAGCGTCGCCGCACTCAGAATAGAGCCCGTCTCGTTGAGCTCAAATCGGACGCGACGGGGCTCTGCGACGATCGCCCCTGCCCCGTCGCGCGCTAGCGCCGCGATGGGGGCCTCCCAAGCGCGCGTGTCGCCAGGGACCGGCTCAACGCGCTCGTTCCCCGTGAGGGCAAGGTCGCGGTTGAGGTCGAGAAAGAGGCTCGGCTCACCTGATTCGTCCAGCGCAAGCATCACGGCCACGCGGGTCGAGCCTGCCTCACCGTAGCGAAGCCAGGCGAAGCGCTGTCGTTTGCCGCTCGAGCCGACATCCATGCGCACGTCGGCGAAGGGCTCGGCCACGAGTGTGAGCGCCACAGGCCGCGGGAAACGATCAGGCGCCCCCGGAGGCGGCACGAAGTAGCCGAGCTGGGCTGCGACAAGAAGGTGTGCGAGCATGGGTTGGGTTCGTTTAGATGAGTGGGGGGGCTCAGCGCAGCCTCTGGCCCGGCCACCAGAAGTCGTAGACGAGTTCCTGCGCGGCCAGCAGGCTGCCGGCTCCGCCTTTGGAATAGGCGAGGGCCGTGACTGCGCCAAGTAGCGCTCGTGCGCGAACGTCTTCAGGGAGCGCTTCGACGCGGGACTCAACCTCACTCGGATAGGCCAGGGCCAACGCGGCTCCGAGGGCGGCCGCCTGCTGCCTTGCCGCCATACCGCGGGGGGGTTCTTCACTCGCGGCCTCAGTCCACGGAGCGACGAGAGCGGCCGCGATCGCGCGGGATTCCGCCCCTCCGGTCCTAGCGATCGAGATCGCGAGGCAGGCCTCTGCCGTTGCGAGCTGCCCGAGTGCTCCCTGTGAGCGCCCGTCCGTGGACCGGGGTATAGCGAGCGCACGTCCATGCCAATGCTCGAGGTCGGGCTGGTTGGTTGCGCTCGCCACGGCGACCAGAAACGCAGCCGCTGCAATCGGATGACACGTGCGGCTACGACCGTCCGCCGCCTCTGCCTCCAGTTGACCAAAGGCATTCGCGAGTGCCTCCCGGGCCGCGTCTGACTCACCGCGCTCCGCTAGCCGAAGCGCAACGAGACCATAGGGCACGACCGATGGCGCGAAGGCGTCCACTAGCTCCGTGGCCCGTGCCGCGTCCTTGCCCGCCAGGTGGTAGGCCGCAGCGGGCAGAGTTGATCGCGTATTGAACTCGCCGCCCGCCTTACCGAGCCGGGTGAAGGCGCGCTCAGCAGCGTCCGCGTCGAACTTGGCGAGATGGGCGGCGGCCTGGGCAAGAGACCTCTTCGACTCATGCTCGCGACGGGGATCTCCGATGAGCTCGTTGCCGAGCCCCTCGTCGAACAGAATCGCAACCTCGCCGAGCTCTCGCCACACGTAGTCGTTCGTCTCCAGTCTGGGTAGCGCCTTGAGGCTCTTCAGCGCCGGGTCAATGACCGACCGAGCGGCCTCATCCTCGCCCATCTCGAAGAGGCACTTGGCTACGAGCGCAGCCTTCAAGATCGACGCCTCCGAGTCTTCGTCCTCCGATGCGCTCGACGCGACGGCCGCGAGCTCTTGCAGGGCGGCGCCCCTCTCCATTCCTTGCACGGCGAGGTAGGCGATGTAGGGACGATGGCTTTCTACCTCCTTCCGTCCAGCGATGGCCAGCGCGTCCTTCGGGCGCGCGGGCGCCAGTCGCTCGCCGAGCTGCATCAGCGCGATCCTTGTGCCCTCCGTATCGGCCCAAGCACCAGAGTCAAGGAAGGCGAGCACTCCGTCCGGGTCCGAGTGCATCAGCGGTTTGAGCCAGCGTCCGACCTCGTCTGCGCCCGCAAGGGCCGCCGCCTTGACCTTTGGCCATGCGAGGGAAGTCGCGATGGCGCGGTGGGACTCTTCTGGCTCAGGCATCGCGGGGGCAGCGCGCACCGGACCGCGAACCACTCCGCTCGCTAGCTCCGTCTCCAGCGAGACCCCCTCGATGACGCCGCCCTGTTCCACCAGGAGCACGTCCACCGCCGCCTCACCGGCAACGACCGTGAACTTTCCTAGGGCATCCACGGGGGCCCAGTCGTCAGAGCTTCTCAGCCGCACACGCGTCGCGTTCCGCTCGCCGGTCCTCAGCCCTGGGTTTGCGAGCACGCCACTCGCGGTCCGTCGCAGCGAAGGCTCGATGACCACGCCTTGGGCCAACGTCTCTGCGCTGAAGAATTTGGTCTGGCCCGGCTCCATGCGCTGTCGGTCTTCGTCGCTCCAGCCCTCGAAGCGCAGCGCGTAGATTCCGCCCGGTTCCAGGGGACGCTCCAGGAGGATCGAGTCACCCAGATTGACACGGTGGCTGATTCGGCCGCCGGCGATGAGTCCGCCATCTACGTTGGCGTAGGTCTGCGCATCTTCACCCACGAGGGTCAGGCGCAGGGCCAGCGGCGGTTCAGGATGGGGATCCACCTGGCTCGCCGTAACGCTGACACGGCAGCGCACCGAGGGCTCAAGGGACAGGGTGACGTCATCGCCCGCTTTCGCAGCGCAGGATCCGATCTGGCCCGGGGCGTGGCCGATGAGGTCGTAGGGGGCCCCGGTGGAAGCGGGCCCCAGGCGAAAGGATCCGTCGGCGCCCGAGACCGCCGTCAAAACGCGGAAGCTCCTATGCTGACCCGACGGGGCCGCGGTGATCCAGACGCCGTCCATGGGCTGACCGTCCGCGCTCTTGGCGACGCCCTGTAGCCAAGCGCCCTGTTCTAGCGCAACAGGCGGCAGCTCCGTACGGCCCGTCTCGGCGTCGGACCGGGCGTAGACGTGTTCGTGTACTTCTCCGACGTAGCCAGCGGGCGGAATCGTTGCGCGGGCAGTCACGAACTCGCCAGCGTTGGGCGCGGAGAAGCGACCGTCCTCGTCGCTCGTGAGCCACGCTTTGACGGGCATGATCACGCAGAGGCGCACTCCGCCGAGGGGCGCTCGGTCTTCGCCGAAGGTGGCGCTGCCCGTCACGCGGCCCGGGCCTTCTGATTGGCTCAATCGCCACAGCTTGTCGTAGTTCACTCCGTAGCCGCTCGGGAGTTTGTCCATGCCCTCTGGGAGTCCCGCGGGTCGCTCACCCGTCGAGCCCTCCGCTGGTACTGGAGTGATCACGTAGGCGAGGGCGGCTGCATCGTCGCTCGCCACGTATAGGTTCGCCATCTTCCCGGGTACCCTCAGCGTCCAAGGAGGAGCAGGGTCGAGGGTCACCTCATCGCGGAAGCTGCTCATGGCGCGACGCGTTCCAATGCCGGGCAGCTCGAATTGACCCTCTGCCATGATCTTCAGGCCTGCAGGCGGGTCCTCGGCCGCCATCACGGTGCGTTCGAAGGGGCGCTCTAGAACCAGCGTCGTCGGCCAGGTCCCTCCACTCGGGCTGATCCATGTGAGGTGGAAGGTGCCCCCTGTCGCGGGGGCAATCGTGATCTCCCGCGGGTCCTCGACGGCGAACGGCAGCGTCACCTTTCCGTCTTTCCCGGTCAATGGGAGCCCCGCCTTGTACCAGGCCTCCGCCGCGTGCCGCTGTCCCGTAGACCCTTTGTCCGGATGGGCCAGCGAGGTGGGGAAGACGCGAGCTCCGACGTACGGCGCCCCGGTCTCGTCGATGACGGTATAGACCGTGGACACCGGCTCCGGCAGCCAGGGTTCGAACCGCACGCCCACGGGAACGTCGTCCGGAGTCCAGGTCGCTTGGAAGACGCCGTGCCCTTCTCCCCAAGCCAGCACCGACAGCTCGCGCAGTCCGCCGCCCGCTTGGATCCAATCGTTCGGAATTGTGAGCTGGAACTCACCGCTGGCGGTGCTCTTTGACTCAGCGACCAGCACCCAGGCCGAGTCCACCGCGTATTCAGCCTGGGAGCTCAGCCAAATACCAGCCCCGGCGATCGGGCGTCCGTCATGGCCCATCACCCGTCCCTCGATCGTGAGCCCGTCGCTCGCTGCTGCTTGGCCGACGAGAATGGCGAGAAGAGAAGTGAGTACGACCCAGTAGCGAGCGAGTGTCATGGGATGCAGCCTAGCTGCAGCCGAAAAAGTCGGGGCAAAGAAGTGCTCCCCCGCGCCGACGTCCCGTGGGGACCGTCGACGCGGGGGAGCGCTAAGACCTGAAGCTAAGAAGGCTAGACTTTCTGAAGCCTCACCAACCGGGGGTGACAGGCCCATTCACATCACTGGAACGTCACCGACTGTGCGCCCGAGAAGTTCGAGACGGCCATACCCATCACGGAGTCGCGGGACCAGTACTGGTAGTACTGCGTGTCGCCGGCCATGACCATGGTCGGCCCCGTCGGGGTCGGCGTGTCGGTGAGATCCACAGCGAGGGAGACCGTGCCGCTGGCGCCGGAGTTCAGGATGTCGCCTGCGTAGCGACCGATCGGCGCGCCTGCGATGCAGAGGTGCCCTTCGCTGCCTGCAGGGTTGTAGACCGTGAATGCAGCGGGGGAGGTGATGAAGTAACCCACCGAGTTGAGCGGGAGGTTCGAGACGTTGAGGGTCACATCGTTATTGGCAGCGACGTTGCTACCGGTGACGACGAGCTCTGCGTCCACGCCCGCGGAGGTCGGGTTGCCGAGGCAGGTGATCTCGCCGATGCCGGGGTTGGTGTTCTCGCTCCATACGAGGTTGTCGTAGAAACGACCCGTGTCGTCGAAGTTCGTGGCCGTGCTCTCGAAGCCGAACTGGAGAAGTTCGCCGACGTAGGACGGATCGATCGTGATCTCAACGCCGTTCGTGCCCCAGGCGAGGGTGGAGATCGCGGTGCTGTCGAAGGAGTCCTCAAAGATCGTCGCAAAGGAGCCGTCCGAGCGGCGCAGCACCTTCACGAACGCCGCGGTCGTCGCCGTGCCGTCACCGTTCACAACGAGGGGCGTCTTGCGGTGGTCGAAGCGCAGGCGCCACGTAGCACCCACGTCGGCGGCGGTGACGTCTTGCTCGCGGAACGCGAGGGCGTTGATGACGTTGCCGTTTGCGTGGTCACCGTTGTTGTAGTCGTTGAAGATGTTCATGTACTGAGCACCTTGGGGCGGGCCGCCGTCGCCGGTGGCGATCGCCGAGAACCCAGCGCCGCCGTTCGGGGCCGGGAAGGTGCCGTATCCGTAGAGGAATCCGCCAGCGGGGTTGAACACGTTCGCGAAGACAACCCAGCCGTCCGTGCTCAGCGCATCGGGGTTCATGATGTCAAGCGCTTCGAAGTCCTGGGAGTAAGACGAAAGCTGAGCCGAAGCAGCCACGGTGAGGAGGGCAGCGCAGCCGGTGAATGCAGTGAAGGAACGAAGCATTGGGTTGTTCTGTATTTGAGTGAGGTGGGTGATCGCGGTGATACCGCAGGGCCTTCAGAATCGCATGAATGACGGATCTGCGCGAAGAGCAACTGCGAACTTAGCGCCCTTCGCACGTCCTGTTTCGTTCCGAAACACGGCTCGGCGGCAACAGGGAACGCAGCATCATTCCCGATACACCGTTACTCATCTTCTTCTCACGTAGCGGCGCCGTTCACCTGTCGGTATCGTGTCCGCCGTGCGCATCATTACAGGCAGATTCCGAGGCAAGAACCTCGTCGCTCCCGCTGGGGAAGACACGCGTCCCATGCTCGGGCGCGTGAAGGAAAACCTATTCAATATTCTCGGGGACGAGGTCGAAGACGCCGCTGTCCTTGACCTCTTCAGCGGGTCCGGGTCGATCGGACTCGAGGCACTCTCTCGCGGCGCGGCCAGCGTTCGCTTTGTCGAGGAGTCGAAGGAGGCGCGCAGGGCACTGCGCAAGAACTGCGACTCGCTCGATCTCGAGCCGGGCGAGATCGAGCACGCCCCGGGGGATGCCATGGCGGCCGAGGCATGGCGCCGGCCCGGCGACGAACGCTGGGCAGACCTCGCCTTCTTGGATCCGCCGTATCCCATTTGGCGCTCCCCCGGTGATCGCCGCCGAATGCTCTCCGTGGTCACGGCCGTGCTGAACGAAGCCCTGAAGCCCACGGGGATGCTCGTGCTACATACGGCGCCGAAGGACCTCGACGGCCCAGACCTTGGCCTGTCCTCAGGAGCGAAGCCGCGGACCTACGGGAACTCAGCCCTCTGGTTCCTCAGGCCCGCCGACGCGCCAGATGACTGAGGCAAGCGGCCGGCTGAGGCGGTTGGCCCCCCTTTGCGGGTTCCCCCCTCCGCGGGTTCCCCTTCGCTGGCTCCCCTTTACTGGCTCCCCTTTACTGGCTCCCCTTTACTGGCTCCCCTTTACTGGCCAAGGCACCCCGACTCCCCAGGAAAAACTTGCTGGGTGCTCAAGCTAGGCTCGGATTCGGTCGATCGCGAAGACAGGTGGGTCGGAAATCGTTTCCGGGTTCGCCGCTTTCCGATCTCCCCGGAACCCTGCCGCCATGCTCCAACTCATCAGCGCGCCCTTGATCGCCGCGTTCCTTTACGCGGGACCCACCGAGCCGACCCATGCCGTGGAGGCCTCCGCGCCTAGGCGCGCCGCTCTGCCTACCTTCTCGATCGGTGCGCTCTTGGACAAGCCAGAGCTGCGCCTTGGCGAGACCCATCGCGTCGTGGCGCAGTTTCACGGAGAAGCGGCTGAGTGGAATCCCTTCCTGACTCGCTTCCACGCGGACGAATACTCGCGCCTGACGTTCTGGGCAGACGAGCAATGGCTTTGGATCAAGGAGGAGTTTGATGCACCCGCCGCCGACTTCTTCGTTCGCCGCCGGACGGATGTGGCGACGACGCTGGCGAACGCGAAGCGCCACGATCGCTTTGAACTCGATATCGCCGTCCGCGAGGTCCATGCCGGCCGCACTTGGATGGAGATTGTCGCGATACATCGGACCGAGGCCCAGACGCCGGAGGGAACCGTCCTACACGCCATTCGTGCGCTCGATATGGTGGAGCGCGAGGGGTGGGCCCTTGCGATCAATGAGCTCGAACGCGCCATGCGTCCGAGCCTCCCTGGGCACGTCAGGCGAGAGCTGCAGACCCTTCTAGAGATCTGCGAGCGGGCGAAGAGTCGCTAACGGACCCCTTGTTTGAAGGGTCTCGCCTCTGACATCATCGACACCAAAGTGCGCGTGATGTTCTTCGCCAGTCGTTCGTGGCCTTCCGGGGTCGGGTGCATGCCGTCCGGTAGATTCATCTCAGGGATGCCGCCCACGCCGTCCAGGAACGACGGCGCCACGAACACGTCGAGGTCCTCGCAGATCTTCATGTAGATCTCAGCGAAGTCCTCGGCGTATTCACCGAGGTTCGTGGGGACGTTCATTTGCAGGAGCAGGACCTTGGCGCCTGCCTCGCGGCACAGGACGACGATCTCGCGCAGGTTCTCGTCGATGCTCTTCAGGGATTGACCGCGGAGCCCATCGTTAGCGCCAAGTTCGACCACGACAGCGTCGGGCTGCGTGTTCTTAAGGAGTAGTGGGAGGCGGTTGAGGCCTCCGCGCGTCGTGTCGCCGCTTACGCCCGCGTTGACAATGTGGAATGCCCGCCCAGAAGCGAACGCCTGCCGCTGGACGGCGGCGGGGAAGGCCTGGTCCACCGGCAGGTGCAGGCCAGCCGTGATGGAATCCCCCAAGAACAGGATGGTAGGGGCGTCGGACGGGATCTCTAGGGGGTCGTGCTTCACGGTGTTGACATCGGCAAAGCCGCCCCCCATCTCTCGACCAGCGGGCTCACTAGCCCCACTGGAATCTGGCTCCCCTCCAGAATTGCAGCCTGGCCCGAGCAACAGTCCCGCGGCAAGCACGAAAAGGGCGCCCGTGGACCGCCGCAGAGTGCCGGCGAGAGAGACCGCAGAAAGGTCCACAGAAAAGGAGCGGCGGCGTTGCGATGGGGTGGAGTCGGGACGAAGAGTCATGGGAAGGTGCGCCACGGCTGAGACGGAGAACGGAGGTTCGACGCCTCTCATCGTGTACGACCAGCGAATCTCAAGCTACCCCTATGACTCAATCCATCACGACCCCCCGCGGCGCCGTCGCTCCCCAGGACGACGCGGCAAGCGAAGCTCTCCTGACCTGCGAGGGCCTGACGAAGCGCCTTCGTTCGGGGGAGAGGGAAATTACGGTTCTCGACGGCGTAGATCTGACCGTGCGGGCGGCAGAGTTCCTGGCGATCGTTGGCCCATCAGGCAGCGGAAAGTCGACGCTGCTTGGACTCCTCGCGGGGCTCGATCGGCCAACGTCTGGCTCGGTGAAGATCCGCGGCGAGGCGCTTGAGGCCATGGACGAGGACGCGCTGGCGCTGATGCGTCGCGGCAGCGTTGGCTTCGTGTTTCAGTCCTTCCAGCTTCTCGGGAATCTCACGGCCCGCGAGAACGTCGTGCTGCCTATGGAGCTGTCTGGATTTCCGGATGCCGACGCGAGGGCAGAGGAGCTGCTCGCCCAAGTGGGCCTCGGGGATCGCGGTCATCACTACCCTTCGCAGCTCTCTGGCGGCGAGCAGCAGCGAGTGGCCGTGGCGCGCGCGTTTGGGCCGAAGCCCGCGCTGCTCTTTGCGGATGAACCCACGGGCAACCTCGACTCGGAGTCGGGTGCGCGGGTCCTCGAGATGCTCCTTGGACTGCGCGACGAGCTGGGAACGGCGCTTGTGCTCGTGACCCATGACCTTGAGATCGCGGAGGGCGCGCCGCGTGCGATCTACCTGCGCTCGGGCAAGGTCGAGCGCGAGGAGACGCGATGAGCGCCGGTTCGGCAGGGAAGCCCGGGGTGCGGCGCGCGCTGCTTGCGCTCATGCGGCGAGAGTCCCGCGGCGCGCGTGGCCGCCTGTTTTTCATGACGGCGTGCTTGGCGCTGGGAGTCGCGGCCGTCACGGGCGTCGCCGCGTTGGTGGCTGCGGTCGATGCCGCGGTGAGCCGCGACGCGCGGTCGATCATCGCGTCGGACGTCTCCGTCGAGTCCAGGAGAGAGCTACCGGACGACCTCGGAGAGAGGCTCGACGCGTTGGGTGTGGCGGCAGTGGCTGACGTCGTCGAGATGGGGACGATGGTCAGGGACGAGGCTGGTGAATCCGAGTCCGTGCTCGCCGAGCTCAAGGCCGCGAGCGAGCTCTACCCTCTCTTCGGCCAGCTTGTGACGCTGCCCGCTGGCGTGTCGGCGGGAGCCCTTGCCGAGGACGAGCTGATTGCAGCGCCAGAGCTCATGGCGCAGCTCGGCGTGGCGGTGGGCGGTCGCGTGTCCATCGGCGGAAAGACCTACCGGGTGGCGGCAGAGCTCGTGGACGAACCGGATCGGGTCGACTTCGCCATGACCCTCGGGCCACGCGTCTTCGTTTCTAACCAGGGGCTCGCGCGCACCGGCCTCGTGCAGTTCGGAAGCCGCGTGAAGTACAAGCGTCAGGTGAAAATACGCGAAGGCGCGACGGCGGCGGACGCGGCGGGTCTCGTCGCCGATCTGCGCGCGAACGTCGAGGACGCTCCTTACCTGACGTTCAAGACCTTCGATAGGCCGAGCCCAGGACTAGCGCGTGCGCTCGATCGGATCTCTTCCTACCTAGGGCTGGTCGCGCTTCTCTCGCTCTTGCTTGGCGGGATCGGTGTGGCGCAAGTGGTACGCGCTTGGCTCGGCAGCCGCACGCCCGCGATCGCTACGCTGCGGAGCCTTGGGTTCAGGCCGCGGGAGGTATTCGCGGCGTATTTTGGTCACGTGCTGGGGCTGAGCTTGATCGGTTGCCTCATCGGCGTCGCCGTCGGGCTGTGCGCTCCGCTTCTAGTGGCCGCCTTGGCCCCTGATCTGATGGCGGACGGTCCGGGAAGCGTGCAGTGGAGCGCTGGCGGGCGGGGCTTGCTCCTCGGCCTCGGGACAGCCGCGGTGTTCAGCTTACCTCCGCTGACGGCCGTGTGGCAGGTGTCGCCGGCGCGCGTACTGCGCGCCGAGGCGAGTACGCTACCCGCGCCGAAATACGTGCGCGTGGTGTCTACCGCGGCGCTCCAACTCGGCGTGTTCTTCTTCGCGTACGTTCAGACGGGGCGCTGGCTTCCGTCGCTGGCGTTTACCGGCGGTCTGGCGCTGCTCGTGCTGCTTCTCTCCGGCGCGGCGCTCGCGATGTCGCGCCTCGCGTTGAAGGTGCCGCGCACGGGGCTAGGATTCACGTTGCGCCACGGTGTCGCGGCTCTTGCGCGTCCCGGGGCCGGGGTGATCGGCGCAGCGGTTGCGCTCGGGTTGGGTACTCTCGTGGTGCTTGCGCTGGGCATCGTCGGGAGCCGCCTGGAAGAAGAGCTGGTGAACGGGGCGCCTCCCGACGCGCCAACCGTTTTCCTCGTGGACGTTCAGCCCGATCAGTGGGAGGGCGTGCAGGAGATCATGACGTCGGAGGGAATGGTTAACATCGATTCGACGCCGGTGGTCATGGCGCGCATGTCGGCAGTCGCAGGACGGCCGATTCAGGAGCTGGTCGCAGAAGGTGCGGGCGGACGCAATCGCTGGACGCTCACCCGTGAGCAGCGCCTGACCTGGGCGGAAGAGCTGCCAGGTGGCAACACGCTGATCGAGGGACAACTTTGGAGTGATCCAGACGCGAGCGAGCTCAGCATCGAAGCGGGCTTTGCCGAGTCCCTCGGGGTCGGGATGGGGGACACGATCTCCTTCGATGCCCAGGGCATTCCGATGACGTTTCTGATTACAAGCGTCAGGGAAGTGGACTGGGCTAGCTTCCGCATCAACTTCTTCTTGCTCGTCGAGCCGGGGACGATGCAGGACGAACTCGGCTGGCGCCTCGCGGCGGCGCGCATTGAGCCCGAGCGCGAAGCGGCGCTCCAGTCGCGCATCGTCGAGCAGTTTCCCAACGTCGGGGTTCTGCGTATTCGGCCACTCTTGGAGAAGGTTGCGGCCACGCTGGGGCGTATCGCGCTCGCGGTGCGGCTGCTCGGCGGCTTTACCGTTCTTGTGGGCATCGCGATTCTCGCGGGCGCGGTTGCGGCGACTTCGTTGAAGCGGGGCGGTGAAGCGGCGCTGCTCAAGTCCCTTGGCCTGACGCGCCGCGGTGTGGCCGGGCTCTTCGCTATCGAGTACGGCCTGCTTGGACTGGTCGCCGGAGCCTTCGGCGGCTTAGGGGCGCTGCTGCTTTCTTGGGCGTTCCTGCACTTTGGTTTGCAGCTGCCCGGGCTACCCAGCGTCGCCTCGGTTCCTTTGGCCGCCGTCGGCACGGCGCTCCTCGCTGTGGTCGCTGGTCTTGCAGCCAGCGCTAAGCCGCTGCGGGCGAGCCCCATCGACACGCTGAGGGCTTGAGGTCCGACGTTCTAGGCTCCACGCGGGCGCCGCGCCTCGTTGCCTCTACTCTAGCTCCAGCGAGATTTCGTGGATCTGTGAAGCGTTGACCTCGATGCGGCGTTCTTGCTCGATCTGGCTGCCGTCCGCTTGAAGCGCTTTGAGTTGGAA
Organism: uncultured Planctomycetaceae bacterium; assembly: GCA_964417955.1. Lineage (GTDB taxonomy): Bacteria > Planctomycetota > UBA1135 > UBA1135 > Saltatorellus. Next base: position 3,985 of record CAYQKK010000015.1, on the reverse strand, counting down.
CACCCAGGTGCCAGGGATGAGGTGGCTGGTTTCCTTGATGGCGTTGGACTCTGTCGGCTGAACCATCACGGCTTTGTGAAGTCCGTCGGCGGACTGCCCCTGCACGCGGAAGGAGTCGGGCTCGCCGCCGACGAGAGTGAAGCGGATTGCGCCGCGCTCTTCACCGACGAGGTCGACGGTGCGGGCCTCGCCTACGAGGAGCGGGGAGAGGGCCTGCGGTTCATGGTCCACGAAGCGGCCGCCCGCTCGAATCGCTAGGGGGCGGCCGCTCGGCACGCCGGTGAAGATGAAGCGCCCGTGCTCGTCCGTGTACGCGTCACCTCGGGAGGGACCGTCGGCTTCAACGAGCGAGACGTGGGCGTGGGCGGCGGGCCGGTTGCCTGGGAATGTCACCGTGCCTTCGACGGTAGTGCTTGCTAGGTGCAGCGCAAGTGGAGTCTGATTCCGGGAAACCTCGACTCGGATCCGCGCGGCGATGGACCGGGTCGAGTGTTCGACGAGCAGGGTGTAGGTCCCTTCGGGAATGACGTGGAATAGGAAGGTCCCGTCCACGCGGGTTTGGACATGGAACCGAGAGCCGCGGCCCGTGTGGAATTCTGACCAGCGATACTCGCCGCGGGTTCGATCCCCCGGCAGCAGCACCATCTGGGCACCCGCCAGCGGGCCGCTTTGATCGTCGATACGACCGGTGAGGTCATAGAAGCCCTGGCACTCGAGCGGAGACTCCGTGAAGTCACCCTCGCGCAGGTGCACAGAGATCCAGGCTTCCTCGGCGGTCTGACCCTTCGGTCGCCGTGCACTCCCATCGATCCGTGCGCGATAGCGATAGGGTCCAGGGGGGAGGAGCGGGAAGGTCACTGTGCCGTCTATGGTCGATCCAGCTTTCATGGGCCACGCGCTGCCGTCGAAGCGCTGCAGTTCGACGATGACGCCATCGAGGCTTTGGCCCGCGGTGTCCGATGCACGAATGAGGAGGGTGGCGCCTGCGGATAGCGTCACCTCGACGGCGCTTGCGCCCGACGCAAAGTCGACCCAAGCCGGTGCGAGGCCATCGGCGAAGACAGCCAGCAGCCCGTCCCTGGGCCGCCCCGTATCGCTGCTCAAGTCTGAGAGTGTGACGTTCCCTAGTTCTGTCGTGAACCCGCGGCGCACGTGCCAAGTAAGAGGTCGCAGGTGAGCCGTCTCGGAGCGTTGGTCGAGATCGTCCCGTCGATTCGTAGCGGCGAGCCGGACTTCGGCGCCGGCTACCGGCGCTCCAGCTGTGTCGCGGACCTGGACGGTCACTGTCGGCCCAGCCTTCAGTGAGACGGTCAGAGGCTGTGATGAGTCCGCCCACTGCGCCTCTTCAAGCTTGAGGACGTGGTTGAGGTAGCCGGGTGCACGAACCCTGACTTTCCCTCCAGACGCAGCCGGCATCCAGCGCCCGTTCACATGGACCCGGCCCCCGGGAAAGCGGGATGTCTCCAGATGCCGCGTGCCTTGCTCTTTAGAGAACAGCACGACGTCGGCCTGTTCGACGAATCCGCCCGTGGACGCATCTATCAGCTGCAGCTCGAGGTCTGGAAGAGTGCGCCAGGTCAGCGTTAGGGGCACCGGCCTGCCGCGCCTAGGCGTCGCCTCTGAGGGGACGACTTCAGTGAGTTCGGCTGCGTCCTGACCGGAGCGAAAGACCCCGACTTTGTAGACCTCGCCCGGAGTGAGACCATTCAGTTCGAAGGTTCCGTCTTGGTCGATGGAGGCCGTTCGCGGCGGGATCTTCTCGCTCGTTGGTCGACCGTAGGCATAGAGCTGGCCTTCGCCGGGAGGTAGCTCTTTCAGTTTCCCGCTGATGCGAGCTCCCTCCTTTAGCACGATCTCCACGGGGGAGTTTCCTTCCTCGCCTGTGGTGACCGCGGAGACGCCCGGTCGGTATCCGTTTGCTTCTGCCCCTAGCTCCCATCGACCCGGCGGAAGGTCGGTCAGTGCGAAGCGTCCGTCGGCGTCGCACTCACCGAGTTCGAGCATGCCTGCGCCCCAGCCGTGGGGGCCGCCTCCCCAGGCCATGTTGCGATCCTCCGCGCTGACCCTACGCACGAGACGCGCGGGGACGCCGGTACCGTTTGAGTCTACGACTCGGCCCGTCAGCGCCGCGCCGGGCTGCATACCGAGGTCACCCAAGTCGAGCGTGCGATCTGGGTAGAGCCACGCGCCGTTCAGGCGGTAGGTCTGGTAGCCACTTGACTGAACGACCAGGGACACTCCGCGGCGCGGCTCAAGCCCCGCGTGCAGCCAGAACTTCCCGTGCGCATCGGTCGCCACCTCCACGGTGGTGAACGGCGACCGCCCGCGCTCATCGACTGCTTCTATCGGGAGCTGGGGGTTGTACTCGTTGGTCAGAAGAACGCGGGCCCCTGGAACCCCGCCTCCTTCGGGGTCGAGCACTCGCCCGACGACCAGGGGCAACGGTGAGGTCTCCCCGTCGTCATCTCGCACTGCTGCGATCGCTCGACGTTCACCCGAGCCTGCCGATCTCTCCCGCTCATCGGTCGCTGCAGGGATGGCTGGGGCCGGCGACTCGTCGGACGGACCGAGCTCTTCGACGGTGACGGCTTCGTCCTTCGTCCGGCGAAGCCCATTGTCGATGTCCCGCATGACCCATCCCTCCACGGCCAAGGACACGAGGAGGCTGGCCAGAACGGCCAGGGCAAGCAGGTACATAGAGCGTCGATTCATGTCCGGCGCGGCCGCTACTTTTCAGCTTTGTGCCAAGCGGCGAGGACCTCTGCCTCGCGCTCAGCGCTGATCCCCGAGCGCAGCTTCTGCTTCTCTTCAGGTCGTGCGTGGTGGAACTCCAGCGTCGCGCGCGCTGTGTCAGCGAGCGTGCGGAACGTCAGACCCGCGGCAACTTCTCGACTGAGGTCGAAGCGTGCGAACCCGGCGTCGGCTGGAGTCGAGGGCCGCCAAACCGGCATCTCACGGTAGGGGCGCAGCCCGTGCTCCGCGAGGAAGGCGGCCGGAACCCAAGTCCAATCAATAGGTGCGCTCGTTACCCCAGCGATGCCGTACAGCACCTCAGCGATCGAGCGCCCATTCTCAGGGCCGATCCCCATGAACGTTCCGTAGGTTCGCGCTTCGCAAAGTCGGATCGCCCACTCGCACAGGTCGCGCACGTCGATCACCTGAACGCGATCCTCCACCGGATCCCCGGGCGCCAACACTTCTCCGCCGCGTTCAATCCGGACAGGCCAGTAGGTAAAGCGATCCGTGGGATCCCCCGGGCCAACGATCAGGCCCGGACGAACGATCGTCGTGCGGTCATCAAAGGCGGCCAGCGCCTCCCCTTCAGCCAGCGCCTTTGCGAGCCCGTAGGGAAAGCGCTTCCCCTCCTCCCAGCCGGGGGTCGTCTCTTTCGTCAGCAGAGGCATATCCACCGTCGCGGGAACCTGCGAAAGGTCGGCGTACACGGAGCGCGTGGAGATGAAGAGGTACTGATCCGCAGCCTCCTTCAAAAGCCCCGCCGAGTCCCGCACCCAGTCGGGCGCATCCGACCGCGACGCCGAGTTGTCGATCACCGCGTCCCACTTGCGGCCCTTCAGAGCATCGAGCGACCCCTCCGCGCGATCGCCCACAAGCTCCTCAACCCCCTCAAACTGCCCGGGCCCCGACCGCCCCCGATTGAAAATCGTGACCTCGTGCCCCCGCGCCAACGCGTACCGCACCTGCCAGGGCCCAATAAACCCCGTGCCCCCCAAGATCAGCAATTTCAACTTCCGCGGCGCCTCCCCCCCCTGAACCCCCGAGGCAGCACTCCCCCCGAACAACACAGCACCTGCACCAAGAGCAGAGGAACGCAAAAAGGAACGACGACTATTCATAGAGAGAGCCTACCCCAATCGAGGAAAAGCTGACCTGTCCCGCACGAGGTAACGATCACACGATTCGGCTGCATTGGGAACCAGGTTGAAATTGCGCAGGACGCGATTCTGCACCAATCGGAACCTGGTTC
>CAYQKK010000014.1:86235-88478 GCA_964417955.1 uncultured Planctomycetaceae bacterium | reverse complement strand
CCGAGTGGGGGAGCTAGCTAGGTAGCGTGGGCCGCTAGGTGGGCTTGGGCTTCGGTGACGGCTGCTTTGATGCGCGCCGAGCTGCTGGGGAGTTGGGCGAGCAGGGCGATGCCGTAGAAGGTCGTGATGAGCGAGCGGGCTAGGCGGGGGGTGGAGGAATCCTTCGTGAGTTCACCCGAGGACTGCGCGTCCTTGAGGGCGGACTTGATGCCTCGCTCCAAGCGATCGACGTGGCCTTCGATCAGTGTGCGGGCGGGTTCGTCATCTTCCGGGGCACTGACGAGGGCGGTGACGAGGAGGCAGCCGCCCGAAGGGCAGGTGGCGGCGGCGGACTGCCAGGATGCGATGAAGGATTGGACTCCCTGGAGGGGGGAGGGGGCGGCCTTGATGGCGGCGAGCTTGGCGTCGATCTCTCGGGTGCCGTAGAGGTCGAGGGCGGCCAGGTAGAGGCCCCGCTTGTCGCCGAAGGAGTTGTAGAGGCTCTGGCGGCAGATGCCGAGGTGAGCCGTGAGCTCGGGCATGCTGGCGCGCTCGAACCCCTTCGATAGAAAAAGCTCGACGGCGCGGTCGAGGACCTCGTCCTCGTTGAAGGTCTTAGGGCGTGCCATAGGTCGGCTGGGATTATGGGCCAAGAATCTCTGGGCTGGGGTTGCGTTTTAGAACGAGTGATCTAGAACGATCAATCTAGAACGACCGTTCTGTTATTGGGGCGGCAGCGCATCAACCCCGAAGTGGCTCCGCTGGGCCCTCTACCCATGTCTCCATTCATTCCTAAGCGCCTCCTTGAGGAGGGCTCGCTCCGCAACCTGACCGTTTCCAATCGCGTCGCGATGGCGCCGATGACCCGGGCCCGGACCGGTCAGGACCGGGTTCCGACCCCCGTGATGGGGGAGCACTACGCCCAGCGGGCCGCGGCTGGGCTGATTGTCACTGAGGCGACAACGGTTTCGGCCCAGGGCAACGGGTGGGTGAATACCCCCGGCATCTATACCGACGCTCAAGAGGCTGGGTGGAAGGACGTCGTCAAGACGATCCACGACGCGGGGGGACGCGTGTTCCTCCAGCTCTGGCACTGCGGCCGGGCGGCGCACTCCAGCTTCAACGGGGGCGAGGCGATCGTGGCTCCCTCGGCGATCAAGATGGCGGGGGACGGCGTTCACACCTATGACGGGAAGCAGCCCCACGAGACTCCGCGGGCCCTCGAAACGGAAGAGTTGCCGGGGATCGTGGCGGACTACGTCCAGGCGGCGGAGCGGGCCAAGCGCGCCGGATTCGACGGCGTTGAGATCCACAGCGCCAACGGGTACCTCTTGGATGAGTTCCTACAGTCGAAGACCAATCAGCGCACGGACCCGTATGGCGGTAGCGTCGAGAACCGCTTCCGGCTCCTTCGGGAGATCGTGGAGGCGGTGACGAAGGTCCTGCCCGCGGATCAGGTGGCCGTACGGCTCTCGCCTAACGGCGTCTTCAACGACATGGGGTCACCGGACTTCCGCGAGACGTTCCTCTATGCGGCGAAGGAGCTGAGCGCTTTTGGGCTCGGCTACCTACACGTCATGGACGGGCTCGGTTTCGGCTTCCACGAGCTGGGTGAGGCGATGACGCTCTCGGAGTTCCGCGAGGTCTTCGACGGCCCGATCATGGGCAACTGTGGCTACGACGCGGAGAGCGCGGAGGCGGCCATCGCCAGCGGCGCCGCGGACATGATCGCCATCGGGCGCCCCTTCATCGGCAACCCAGACTTGATCGACCGACTGCGCAACGGCTGGCCCCTCGCCGATTCAGACCAGAGCTCTTGGTACTCTGGCGAGCACGCAGGCGAAGGATACACGGACTATCCCGCCTACCAGCCGGAGGCGCCGGTCTAGTTCGATTGCGCCTACGCCCAGGGTCCAGCGCCGCGGGTCGCGACTCCTAGCGGCTCACGTCGAGCTCTAGCGTCGCGCCGGGCTCAAGCCTGCCGGTGAAGAGCGGCGTGGTGGGTCCATCCACTGCGGGCACGATTTGGACCTCGCCCGCGAGGATCCCACGGAGAACGCGACGCTCGCCCTCCCCTTGCATGAGAGCCTTCCAGGCGCCGAACGTGCATCGCTCGTCGGATTCGCCGACGACGAGCACGCTGACCGGCTGGTCGTCCGAGACGCCGGTGAGCACCAGCGTGCCGGTCTCGAAGTTCACGTCGAGCGGGGCGGGGGAGTCGCCCGCCGCGACGTTGAATTCGGCCCAAAGGTTCGAGCCGAAGA
>CAYQKK010000014.1:35698-86135 GCA_964417955.1 uncultured Planctomycetaceae bacterium | reverse complement strand
ATCGTGACGATGCCGCCTTCGACATCCCCGAACCTCGCCTCGACGGTGCCCCGGACGCTGCCGGTACCTGGCGCAACGAGCTGGAGATCCGATCCGTAGTCCACCTCGAAGGTGGCCGACGTGTCTCCCTTGGGATCGACAGCGATGACGTACTCCCCAGCCATGACCGGTGGGAACTCGAACGCCCCGTCGGGTCCGGTCGTCGCCGTCGCAACGTCCTGCCTCGGCCTTGCGCGGGTCAGAATCTCACCCTCTTGGAAGTAGAGGCCCTCGGGGGATCGCACCTGAAGGCTGAGGGTGGCATCGGCCCAAGGCTGTCCGCCGCGCGCGACGGTTCCCCGGTAGGCGATCGAGCTCTCAAGCTGGATCTTCGCGGGGCCGTCGAAGACGTTCCTGTCGAAGGGCCCAACCTCGGCGAAGCCACCATCCGAGATGATGCGCAACTTCCAGCGGGAGCTCGGCGGAGTGAAAGAGGCGGAGCCGTCCTTGCCGGCCACTTGGCCCAGTGGCGCCTTCGCCCGCGAGCTGCCGAGTCTGGACTCCATCAGGTAGAGCTCAAACGACTCTGCGGGCTGGCCATCGGTGTCCAGCACCTCGACGAGGAAGGGCGAGTTCACGCCTGTCCCACGGGAGTTAGAGCCCTCCGGGGGGGTCACGCACACCTCTTCTTCTGTGATCGCAGGCTTCAGCAGAACAATAGGGTCCAAGTCGATGGGGGAGTCGGCCTCGAGCTCGATCACCTTGGACCAGCCGATCTGGCCCCCGCCGTCGTCTTGAATGGCGATGACCTGCCCTCTGCTTCCCGCGCCGATGTCGCCCAGCTCGAATGCGCCCGAGCCCGGATCCGCCGCCTCGAACGAACCGAGGAAATCGAGTCCCTGCAGATCGCTCTTGACGGATTGGAGACTCGCGCCTCCCTCGAGCTCGTCCATGAGGCTCGTGGGGAGCGGGGTCACAAACGCAACGAGGAACGTCTTTCCCGCGCCCTCTGGGTCGTGGACCGTACCGCGGACGGGAACGGCGGCGTGGAGCACGATGTCGGCGTGAGCCGCGGTGGAGCCAGCGCGGAACGTCAGCTCTTCCCGAGCGGCACCCATGCCAGGTGCGCGCACGAGGACCGTCTCGACCTGGACGGTCTGCGACTGCCTGGGCGGTGCGATGGCCAAGCGTCCGTCGGCACCGCTCTCTTCGGAGAATCGGTCGCGACGATCGTCGTCCCAACGCTGGGCGAAGGCGCCACGGATGGGTTGGCCGTCTTCGTCAACGACGGTGAGCTCGACGACGCCGGGCTCGATGGCTGGCGGATCGATGTTCGGAGCGACGGTCGCGGCCACCGTAGGCTCGTCGACCGCGAGAGCCGTGCGTTCGCCCACGGCGGGGGCAGTGCTGACCGCCACTTGGCGAGGCTCCGCCGCGCGGACCACGTCTAGGTCGGAGTCCAACACCACGGACCTCGGCGCGTCAGCGTCCGGGCCCATTGCGTTCCAAGCGACGGGCACGGCCACCAAGATCGCCGCCGCGGCGCCGACCCAGTAGGCGCTGCCTGAGGATGTCAGCTTTGTCCCAGCGGCTGCCGCGCCGCTGGCTGCCGCGAGCTGGGCCGGGCCCAAGGGGAGCTTCGCGAGGGGAATCAGCGCCATGGCCCACGAGTGGTCGCGCTCCTCGAGCTCGTCGCGCAGCATCGCGAGTCCCTTGCGGAGCCGCGAGCGCACCGTGCCAGCGGGCTCGCCGTCGCGTCGCGCGATTTCCGCGGCGCTCAGCCCTTCGCGGTACTTCAAGAGCACGACCCGGCGGTACGGTTCCGCAAGCGCATCGAGCGCATCGCGCAGAAGGCGCTCGCTCTCCAGGACGGTGCCCAAGTCCGATGCGCTGGGCAAGGCCTCGTGCTTGGCGGCGATCTCCTCACGTTCGCCGCGTCGCGCGTCCGTGCGCTTTACCCCGAGGAGCTTGCGGCGCATGATCGTGGCGAGCCAGCCGCGCGTGCTATCGGCGGCAGGTAGCTCCTTTGCATGGAGCGCCGACAGGAGCGTTTCCTGGGCGAGGTCATCCGCGAGCGACGGGTCACTCACCATCCGGCGCGCCAGCCCCGTGAGCCAGCGCGACTCGTCAAGCAACCGAGCTACATGTCCTGTCGTCATCTGTGCTTGTCCTGTGCCCATAGTGCAGGAGAGACACCGCTAACCGCGGAACCGTTGACGTCATTCCGCGGATTCGCCCGCCAGGCCCCCTGGGTGCCCCGTCTTGGGAGGACAAGGCTCTCTGCTTACTCGAAGGTTACCGTCAACCGGTCGGTGAAGTTGGAGGTGACGCCGGGGTTCGCATCGCGGTACCAAAGCTGAAACGACCAGGTGTCACCGGGGAGAATCGCGACCGACGTGGGCACGCTTGGCAGGTTGAGCGTGTCCACTTCGATTTGGATCGTTCCGTTGGAGCCGGAGTTTTGGGCGAGGGTGTTGAAGCGGCCTACGCTGCCACCCAAGCAGAGGTTGCCCTGGCTGCCTGCCGGATTTGCCACGAAGTCAGGGGTGTTGGAGTTGAGGAAGTAGCCGAACGAGAAGTTCGGTAGGTCGACGGCGCGCAGCGTGAGCGGCAGCCCGCCCGCGAGGTATGCGCCATCCGATTCCATTCGCGCCGGGAAGCCGGTCGAGTTCGGGGCCGCGGGACCGCACTCGTTGGTCGGGACCCCGCCGAAGACCGAGAGGTTCACGCCATCGCGGGGGCCAGGGTCAGTCGTGATGACCGTGCCCCGCGCCGCGCTGAAGGCAAGGTCCGTCGCGGTCGCAGAGATCCCGATGGAGTCCAAGAGCGCGCTCGATGATCCGCTCGCCCGGACCCGATAGACGTCGCTGCCCGCCGTGACGAACAGCGCAGAGCCCACGAGCTCCATGAACGTCGGCGCATCCGGCAGCGCGACGGTGGCCGCCGCGGCTAATGAGCCGGCGTTGAGGACCGAGATCTCGTCCGCTGCAAAGTTGCCGACGTACACGAAAGCTCCCGCGTCGTCCACGTGCACTTCAAACGCGCCGTCGAGTCCCGGCACTGTGCCGGACAAGCTCGACGAGGCGCCGCTGAAGTCCACCCGGCTGACGCTGTCGCCGAAGGTGTTGGTGACGAAGACGCGGGCGCCGTCCGGGGACCAAGCGCAGCGTATAGGAAAGTCGCCCACCGGCACGCGGGCGATCTCGGTCTCGCTGACGGTATCGATCAAGAGCAGCTCGTCGTCGAAGGAAACGCAAACTGCGAGGGTGTTGCCGTCGGGGGAAAGCGCGATGCCGCTCGCCTGGCCGCCCACGTACTGGACGGTGCCGAGCTGGCCTGCGATCAGTCTGCGCGTGACGGTGCTGGCTGGCCCAGCAAGGTCGATCAGGTGCACGCGATCGGTGCCGGCCACGCTGGTCACGTAGGCGCGGGTGCCGTCGAGCGAAACGGCGACCTGGGTGGGCCTTGTTCCCACGACAAGCTGCGCCACCGTTTGCTCGGAGACGAGATCGATCACGTCGACGCGATCGCTCTCCGTGCTCGTGACCACCGCGACCGTTCCCGCGGCATCGGTCGCGATCTCCCAGACGCGGCCACCGGCGGCGTAGGTGCCGGTCACCGTTTGGCTATCGAGGTCGAAGGCAGCGATGCGACGCGACGTGAGCGCCGCAACGAGTGCGGTTCGGCCGTCGGGGGTCACCGTGACGCGGCGCGGGGCGTCGATCTCGGGCTCAGCCCCGGAAAGTGCCACTCCGAGGGCTTGGCTGCTGTTTCCGTCCGTCGAGTAGAAGTGCAGATCCTCGGCGAAACGGTTGTTTAGACCCACCAGGCGGTGGGAGACGGGGCTCGCCGCGGCCTCGGCGGTGGCGGCGACGGACAGCGACGCGACCTGGCTGCGGGTGGAGAGGCGGATGACCCGCGTGTTGAAGTTCGTGACCACGGCGAACTGGTCGTCGAACGTGAACTGAATATCCCCGACGGTCCCGGTGCTGACGGTCGCTACCACCTGGCCCGCGCTGAGGTCGATGAACTCGACCGCGTTCTGAACGCTGACGATCGCCTCGGACTTGTCGGGCGTGAGCCGGACCTTCGGGTCGAAGGCACTGAGGTTCGTGGGCGTTGTGCTTTGGATGGTCGGAACGCCACCGCTCACGCTGAGGGCCACGACGGCGTCGGTGCTGCCCGCCAAGGAAACGACGGCCGCCGCGCCGTCGTCGGACAGGTCCACGTAGGCGGGGAGGTCTCCGATGGGGAGGCTGGCGAGGACGGCTCCGCCGGGGAGGGCGTAGGCGTTCAACGCGTCGCCCCCTCGATCGGGCAAGAGCAGGAAGGAGCCGTCGCCGCTCATCGCGAAGTCTGAGAACAGGTTGCCGAAGATCCCGGACTCGGGCGTGGAGAAGAAGCCCACGGCGCCGTGGGGGGACGTCGTGAACGAGTTCGTCTCCGCGAGCGTTGCCCTTGAGATGACTGAGAAGCGCGAATCTGCGGGGCCGTCGATCACGGCGACGAGGCAGAAGCTCGAAGCGTCGTCCCACCGGACGGCGTAGGCCTGGCCCTCGCCCGAGGTCTGGGTGACCGGGACGGATCCCGCGACCGTGTTCGTGGCGAGGTCGATGAACGTCACATCGCCGCTCAGCACGTTGGGTACCGCCGCGAGCGTGCCGTCCGGCGACACTTCTACGTCGACGGGGAAGTCGCCCACCGGAACCGTGGCGAGGAGCGCCCGCGTGGCGAAGTCGAATACCGACACGTTGTCCGTGTCACGGTTGCACACGAGGACGCGGGTTCCATCCGGTGTAAAAGCCACGTCACGTGGCATGTCACCTTCTGGGTCCTGATTGAGGGTCAGAAAGGTGGAGCTGGAGGTGACCGGGGACGAGCTACCGGGATGGAGGTCGCCGAGCCGGGCGGTGGCGGGGCGGGGGGCCGCGAACCACTGCGGCACGGGCGCAAACGGGGCACCGTCCTCGCTCACGGAGGGGGCGCTGGCCGCTCCCTGGGGGGACGTGGAAAAAAAGGCCGTCAGGGCCAGGCTGCCGTGGGTGAAGAGGGTCATGACCATCGCAATCGCGGGTGTAGAGACGCTACCTTTCTGGTGACGGATCGCATCAGCCACCTTGGCCCGCACGAACGACCCAGGACGATGCTACATCTTGTCCCGAATTCCTGGGGCCGGTCCCCCTTGCGTCGCTCCCCTCCCTTCCCGATTCGATCCTGTTATCGAGGACGATCACCGCAGACATGAAACTCTTTGCCACCCTCCGGGACGACCTTCCCGCGAGCATCGTTGTCTTCTTCGTAGCGGTCCCGCTGTGCCTGGGCATCGCCCTCGCCAGTGGCGCCCCTGCCCTCTCCGGCCTGATCGCCGGCATCGTAGGCGGCATCATCGTCGGAGCCATCAGTGGCTCGCCCCTCGGGGTCAGCGGCCCCGCGGCTGGCCTCGCGGTCATCGTCCTGAACGCGATCGAGGACCTCGGCAGCTTCGAGACCTTTCTGGTGGCGGTGGTCATCGGCGGCGCGGTGCAGCTCATCCTCGGGCTGGCGCGCGCGGGAGTGCTTGGCTACTTCTTCCCGTCATCGGTGATTCGGGGGATGCTCTCGGGCATCGGCATCATCATTATCCTCAAGCAGATTCCCCATGCGCTCGGGCACGACTCCGATCCGGAAGGGGACATGCGGTTCGCCCAAGAGGACGGCGACAACACGCTGACCGCCCTGGGGCACATGATGGATGACTTTTCCATCAGCGCGATCATCGTGTCGGTGACGGCCCTCGTGATCCTGATCCTTTGGGAGACGGTGCTGTCCAAGAAGGGCCGGTTCTTCCAGATCGTTCAAGGACCGATCGTGGCCGTGGCCTTCGGCGTCCTGTTCGAATTGCTGACCACGAAGTTCAAGCCGAGCCTGGCGCTCGCCCGCGAGCACCTGGTTCAGGTGCCGATTTCTGAGAACTTCAACGCCTTTGTCGCGGGCTTGTCCACGCCGAATTGGTCGGCCATCAACCAGCCCGCCGTATGGATCACGGGCATCACGATCGCCGTGGTGGCGTCCCTTGAGACGCTTCTCTGCGTGGAGGCCACGGACAAGCTCGATCCTCAAAAGCGAGTGACGCCCACCAATCGAGAACTCGTGGCCCAGGGCACGGGCAATATGATCTCAGGGTTCATCGGCGGCCTGCCCATCACCCAGGTGATCGTGCGCAGCTCGGCGAACATCCAGTCGGGCGGCCAGTCCAAGGTTTCGGCCATCATGCACGGCTTCTTCATCCTGCTGTTCCTGCTGGTGCTGCCCCAGGTGCTGAACATGGTGCCCTTGGCGGCGCTTGCGTCGGTGCTCCTCGTCGTGGGCTACAAGCTCGCCAAGCCGGCTCTCTTCAAGCAGATTTGGAACCAGGGCTGGGGGCAGTTCCTGCCCTTCATTGTCACCATCCTCGGCATCGTCTTCACCGACCTGCTCACGGGTATCGCCCTCGGCATGGCCGTGGCGCTCTTCGTGCTCCTGCGGGCCCACTATCAGAACTCCCACTTCTTGCACATCGAAACGGCGGACGACGAATCCGGCAAGCGCAAGGTGCGGATGGAGCTCGCCGAAGAGGTCACGTTCCTCCACAAGGGAGCGCTCCTGAAGGAGCTCAAGTCCATCCCCGACAACAGCCACGTCACGATCGACGCATCGAACTCCTTCCACATCGATCACGACGTGCTGGAGATCATCCGGGACTTCGAGGTCACGGCGGAACGTCGCCAGTTGACCATCGAGACGGTGGGCCGATTGGATCGACCCATGAAGGCCGAACGCCTCGGGAAGCAGAACGTGCAAATCCCCACGGATTGAAACCCTCGGGGTCCACTTTAGGCCTGGGCGCACGGCCCAGGCTTCGTCCCGATCATGGCTAGAACTGGCCCGGTGCACGGGCTAAGCTCACCGACCGCTCGCGCACACTTAGGGCCAACTACCGCACCCCATGACCAGCGATTCCGCAGATCCTGATCCGTCCGCTCGTACGTCCAGTGCGACTCTCATTCAGGTCCTGACTCGTCTCCTAGAGGGCGTTAGGCACGAATTCGTTCCCGCGGAGCTTGCTGAGAAATGTGCGGAGCAGGGAGCCGAGCCCGTTTCCGCTGGGGCCGCGGCCGCGAGCGCCGCAGCTGGGGTCGAGTCGGACTCCATTCACGATCGGTTGGACGTTGTCGCCCACGTGGGACACGACGTCGGGCTGCGAACCCACACGGCCCAGGCCACGGTCGACGAGGCGATCAAGGTGATCCGCGCAGGGCAGCCCCTTGTGGCCACCGACAAGCTCGGCCGGCGCTGGTACGTCCTCCAGCTTGGGCGCCGCGGCCGCATCGAGGTCTACTCGATTGACGCGGACTATCGCGGAGAACCGGGCCAGGAGGTGCACCTTAAGGAGGCTAGCGAGAAGGAAATTCTCGCCATGCTTGGTGTGGCCAGGGGGGAGTCGGCCCACTGGCTGGTGGCGAGCTCAGCCACGCCCAATGCGAGGGCTGCCACGGCTGAATCTGGCGGCGTGCTGACGAACTTCCAGCGTCTCATGCGGCTCATGGCCCCGGAGCGCGCCGATGTTCTGGTGGTCGTGATCTTCGCGATCACCATCGGTGTCTTCCTGCTCGCGACCCCGATCGCGGTCCAGGCCATCGTCAACCTGGTGGCCCAGGGCGGGGCGCTGCAGCCCCTCGTGTCGGTGGTGATCTTCCTCGCCCTTGCGCTGAGCTTCGCGGCGACCCTCATGGGGATCCAGGCCTGGGTGGTCGAGCTGATCCAGCGCCGTCTCTTCGTGCGCGCGATCGCGGACCTTGCGACGCGCCTCCCGCGCGTCGATGCCTCCCAGTACGACACGGGCTTCGGTCCAGAGCGCGTGAACCGCTTCTTCGACGTGCTCACGGTTCAGAAGGCAACAGCCAAGCTGCTCATCGACGCCCTCGGAGTCCTCCTCGCCATCGTGGTCGGGTTGACCGTTCTCGCGTTTTATCACCCGTTCCTCCTCGCCTTCGACGTGGTGCTCCTGTTCATCATCGCGCTCCTCGTCTTCGGCCCGCTGCGGCGGGGGGAGCGAACGGCGCTTGTCGAGAGCACCGCCAAGTACAAGGTGGCCGCATGGCTTGAGGACATTGCACGCAGCCCGCTCACGTTCCGCTCGGCCGGCGCCGAGGCTTGGATTCACGAGAAGGCGGACGCGCTCAGCCGAGACTGGGTGGCGGCCCGGGGCGTGCACTTCAAAACGCTGTTCTCCCAGATCGTGGGCGCGCTCACGCTCCAGGTCATCGCGAGTACCAGCTTGCTAGCCATTGGCGGCTGGCTCGTGATCCAGGAGAGCCTGACCCTCGGCCAGCTGGTGGCAGCAGAGCTCATCGTTTCGGCGGTCGTCGTGTCCGTCGCGAAGATGGGCAAGCACCTGGAGACCTGGTACGACCTCATGGCGGCGGTGGCCAAGGTTGGGTCCCTGCTGGACCTGCCGATTGAGTCCACCCACGGGGAATACCATGGGAGCGATGGCGGGGACGCCAAGGGGCGCAAGCTAGAGCTGCTCAGCGTTTCCCACGAGAGCCCCAGTAGCCCGACTAAGCTAGACCGAATCGACCTCTCCATTGGGGCAGGCGAGCGCGTTTTGGTCCGCGGCATCGACGGCGCCAGCCGCCTTGCGATGGTCGATCTCATCTGGCGCCTGCGCCAGCCCACGTCCGGGGTGATCCGGCTCCAGGGCCGCGATCTTCGGGACCTCGCGCCGGATTTTCTGCGCCGAGAAATCGCCGTCGTCTCCCAGGTGGAGGTGGTCCATGGCACCGTGCGCGACAACGTCAGGCTGCGGCGGCCCTTTGTGCTCAACGACGATATTCGCGCCGCGGTCTCCTGTGTGGGGCTGCGGGAAGTGTTCGCAGAGTTCGATGGGGGGCTTGACGCGGTCATTCACCCAGATGCGCGCATCCTTTCCAATGACGACATGCGGCGGCTCATGGTCGCGCGGGCTCTTGCGGGGGATCCAGGCGTGCTCGTGATCGATGCGGGCAGCGGTGCCGGCTCGAAGTTCTGGCACGCGATCTCCCAGGTGCTTGCCCAGGACAGTGGCCGCACGGTGATCGTTCTGACGAATACCGGTGGTGAGCTCAGCGAATACGACCGAGTGATCGACCTGCACCCCGCCGCCGCGGTCTCCCCAGCTTCCTGACCCTATGGCATCGAACAGTTTTCAATCCAGCCAGGACCCCGAGGCTGAAGGGCTCCAGCTACCCGTTCACCACATCGTTGGGCGCTCGCGCGCTGGGCGTAAGCTGAGCATCGCGTTGGCGGTCCTGCTCGTCACGCTGCCGGTGGTCCTAACCGTGGTTCCGTGGCAGCAAAACGTGCCCGGGGCCGGGCGCGTCACGGCCCTCGATCCCCTCGACCGGATCCAGGTCATTCCCGCTCCGGTGAGCGGCCGCCTGTCGAAGCTCAACGTGCGTGAAGGCACGCGCGTCACCAAGGGCCAAGAGCTCGCGGTGATGGAGGACCTCGACCCTGAGTTCAGCTCGCGACTCGATCAGCAGCTCGAGTTCGCGCGGGTCAAGCTGGAGTCCGCCCACACGAACCTGGAAACCCTGGACGCCCGGCTTGACTCTCTTCATACCGGCCTCGAAGCGGCGCTGCGCGGAGCCAACGCGGAGTACAACCTGGCCATCGAGAAGGTGAAGGGCGAAGAGCAGAAGCTAGAGGCCGAGGTGAAGAAACTCACCTTCCTCGAAGAAGACTTCGGACGGCAAACGCGGCTACTGAAGAAGGGCCAGGCGTCCGAGCAGAAGCAGCAGAAAGCCGAGGCCGACTACGGCGAGCAGAAGGCCAAGGTCGAGGCGGCACGTTCCGCCGTGGAGCAGGCGCGCCGCCAGCGGGATGCCAAGCAGGCTTCCGTCGACAAGGTCGGTGCCAGCGAGCAGGCGAAGATCGACGAGGTGAAGGGCAAGGAGCAGGAGGCACGGCTCAAGCTGCAGGACGCGCGCAAGGCGGTCACCGAGGCCGAGAGCGCCCAGGCGCGTCAGGCGACCCAGGTCATTCTTTCTCCGAGGTCGGGCACGGTCATGCGCGCTGCGGGCGCGAACTCAGCTGACCTGATCACGAGGGGTGAACCGCTGATCGAGATCGTGCCGGATACGGACAGCCTCGCGGTGGAGGTGTGGCTGCGCGGCATCGACGCGCCCCTCGTGGAGATTGGCCGCAAGGCTCGCCTCCAGTTCGAGGGTTGGCCCGCGGTGCAGTTTGCGGGCTGGCCATCGGTGGCGGTCGGCACGTTCGGGGGTATCGTGACCCAGGTAGACGCTCAAGCCGCGGTGGATGGCCGCGTGCGCGTCCTCATCGTGCCTGACCCCGAAGACAACGAGTGGCCCGAAGGGCGCTACCTGCGCCAGGGCGTTCGTGCGAGTGGCTGGGTACAGCTTGAAACGGTCAGCACGGGCTACGAGCTCTGGCGCCAGCTGAACGCATTCCCGCCGAGTCTCCAGTCCGGTCCCGGCACCGAGGCCGCTTCCAAGAAAGGTAAGTCGAAGGACAAGGCAGCGGACAACAAGAAGGATGGGAAGGGCTGATGGGCATGGGCTCAGGACCTTTCTTGGGAACGGCCCGCTTTCTCGTGGTCGCCCTCTCAGCGAGCTTGTTGGCGGGCTTCTTGACGGGCTGTGGAACGATGGGATGGGGCAGCCAGTGGGGCGGCCGTACCCGCGCGCGCGCGGTTCCGTCCAACGTGCAGCGGTCGGACGCCGATCGGCCTCTCGGCGAACGAGTGCCGCCCGACTTGGCGATGATCCAGCGCTTTGCGGAGTCGGACGAGCTCCCTGGTCAGCCCGTCGTCGCGCTACTCGGCTCGACGGACGATTCCGAAGCGGAGGATGGAAATCAGATCGAGGCGGGCGGCCCGCTGACGTTTGAGGAGGTCCTCACGTCCGTGGAGCAACAGTTCCCGCTGGTGATCGCAGCGCTGCAGGAGTTCGACATTGCGAGCGCTAGACTCCTAGCCGCTGAGGGCGGATTCGACCTGCGCGCAAAGGGCGCGGGGAAGCTCAGCCCCCAGGGGTTCTATGAATCGGAAGAGGCGAAGCTCGTTTTCGAGCAGCCGACCTCTTTCAACGGGGCCACGCTCTTTGGCGGCTACAAGCTTGGGTCGGGAGACTTTCCCATCTGGGAGGGTGGGCTGAAGACGAATGAAGACGGTGAGTTCAGCGCGGGGGTCCGGCTGCCGCTTCTCCAAGGTCGCACCATCGACCCCCGTCGCGTGGCCCTGTGGAAGGCCCGGGTCGGGCAGGTCCAGGTCGACCCTATCGTGCTTCAGAAACGTCTCGAGGCCACCGTCAAGGCCGCAAACAGCTACTGGAAGTGGGTGGCGTCCGGGCAGAAGCTTCTGATCGCGCGGCGACTCTTGACCCTTGCCGACAGCCGTCAGGAGGGGATCGCGATCAAAGTAGGCGAGGGCGCGCTGTCCGATCTAGCCATCACCGAGAATCAGAGGCTGGTGGTGGAGCGCCAGTCCATCGTGATCCAAGCCGAGCGAAATCTGCAGCAGGCCGCGATTGCACTGTCGCTCTTCTGGCGAGGTCCGAACGGTGAGCCCGTTGTCGTCGATGATAGTCGGCTGCCACAGGCGCTCCCGGTCCCGCGCGATCCCTCGCTTCTGATCCGTGATTCGGACATCGATTCGGCATTGCGCAACCGTCCCGAGCTGCAGTCCCTGGAGCTAGAGGTGACCCAGCTCGAGCTAGACCGGCAGCTCGCGGAGAACAAGCTGCTTCCCAAGCTCGATCTTTCGGCGGCCGCTTCCCAGGACTTCGGCACGGCCGTCTCTACCCCCGACGACAAGGGACCGTTTGAGTTCGACGTCTTCTTGAACTTTGACGTTCCAATCCAGCGTCGCGCGGCGAGCGGCAAGCTGCGCGCGATCGAGGCGAAGACGGTGCAGGTGGAGCGCAAGCTACAGTTCGCCCGTGAATCGATCATCGCTGAGGTTCAGGACGGTCAGTCGGCGGTGCTGCAGACGTGGCGCCGTCTTGCGCTCCTGCGGGAGAACGCAGCGCTCGCTGCCGAACTGGAGCAGGCCGAGCTGGTGTTTCTCGACGAGGGCGAGAGTGAACTTCTGATTGTGAATCTGCGTGAGCAGCAAACGGCCTCCGCGGCTTCCAAGCTGGTGGACGTCGTCGCGGAGCATTTCCGCGCGATCGCGGACTATCGGGCGAGCCTCGGTTTGCCCTACGACGAAGTGCTTCGCTAGCTGGAATCTCGGCGGAGCTGTAACCGCCTGTCCGCCCCGATCGTTCTCACCACTGAGCGGCGCGCTCTACGTGTGAGGATCTGGATGCAGCTCCCCGCGGTTGCGCCGCTCCTGCGCAGATCGAAATCGAAGCGATTGGGGAACGCGGGGCGCTGGGCCCCATGTTCCGCCGGCATGGGCGTTGTGCACCCGGGCGCCGTGCGCAGTCGGAAGAGGCCGCTGGGGCTGGGGAGAGTCCCGGTGGTCTCCTCCTCTTCTTCGCGGTGGGGGAGGCTTGCGGCCCGAGAGAGCGGTCTCAGCGAGCGGCTCTACTGGGCCTCCCGCTGATCCCGGTTCTGCCGAGGGGCTTGGCTGCCCGGCCAGCTATCGAAGGCCGACGGCTGCTGCGGCGACCGTGGCTCGCCCACGGCACCCTCGACGCGCTTCACCTCGAGGCGAAGCGTGAACGTGCAGCCCTCACCTGGAAGCGAGTCGAAGTGCACGTCGCCGTCCATCAGGCGCGCCACTTGCTTGGCGACGGTCAGCCCAAGGCCGCTGCCTTCTGCCAGGTCTTCGTTGGCGCGGGATGAGAAGGGCTCGAAGACGTGCCCGACGCGCTCTTGCCCGATGCCGCGACCCGTGTCGGTGACGTCGAAGCGGAGTCGTACGCGGTCCCAGCTCTCCGTTGGTTCCGTGCCCACGGACAGGTGCACACGGCCGTTGTCGGTGTAGCGAATTGCGTTGTCGATGAGCTGGCTCAGGACTTGGCTGAGGCGGGCGGGATCCGTCTTGACGGCGGTGGGGACGCTGTCGTTCATGCGGATCTCGAGGATCAGACCCTTGGACTCGGCTTGGGCCCTGAAGGTCTGCTCGACGTCTTCGACGACTGCGCGAACGTCGCACTCGGTCGTGTTGATCTCGAGGGTGCCGGCTTCCACGTGGGTGAAGTCGATCACCTTGTCGATGGTCTCCAGGAGCCTCTGGCTGCGATCCAGTGCATCGTCGAGGCCCTCGGTTCGTCCGTCCTCGATAAGACGGTCGAGGATCGCGTTCAGGTGCGTGCTGACCTCGCTCGTAAGGCGCAGCATGAACTCAGACTTCATGACGGACATACGGTCCGCGCTAGCTTTGGACGTTGCCAGTGCCTTGTTCAGGGTCTCCAGAGAAGAGGCGTAGGCCCGAGCCTCGGTTTCCTTCTGGCGTACCGATTCCATCGCTCGCCGCTCGCTTGCAGCTGCGTTCCATTTGGCGGAGAACGCACTGGCCGTCTGGCGGATCTCCGCTGGGTCGAACGGCTTCTTCAGAATCAGAAGCTTGTCCGTGTGACCGAGCTCAGCCACGGTCTCGTCCCAAGAGTAGTCCGAGTAGGCGGTACAGATCACGCAGTGAAGGTCAGGGTCGACTTTCCAAAGCTCCTTGATCGTCTGGACGCCGTCCCAGCCCGGTGGCATACGAACGTCGACGAAGGCAACGCAGTAGGGGTTCCCTTCGGCGATGGCGGCCTTGACCATGTCAAGGGCCTGGGTGCCTTGGAAGGCGTTCTCAAGCTCGTAGCTCGTGGACTCAGCGGCCTTGGGCTCGCCGCCGCTCGGGTCGCCGCCGCCGGCGCCAAAGAACGCCGCGCGGGCTGACTGCAGATCGGTGGGCTCGGCCGCAGCCGGGGCGAGGATCTTGCGGAAGTCGTCGTGGATCGACTTCGTATCGTCCACCAGAAGGATGCGCTTGTTGGAACTCACAGTGCACCTCCCGTCGTGTCGGCGTCGCGTATTCCAGCGAGTTGCCGTTCCTCGAGCTGGCTACCAGGCGGGCTCGTGGGGAGCTCCAGCACAAAGCGTGCTCCGCGCCCGGCCCCTTCGCTCGTAGCGTAGAGCCGGCCGCCCATTTCCGTCGCCGCGTTGGCGGACGAGTGGAGACCGAAGCCGTGTCCTTCCTCGCGGGTGGTGAAGCCCATGGTGAACACGTTCGTGAGGTCGCTGTCAGCGATTCCCACGCCAGAGTCCTGCACGGAGATGACGACCTGATCGTCTTCGGCTGCGCGGATCTCTAGAACAAGCTCGCGCGGCCCCGTGACCGAGTACATGGCCTGGCGGGCGTTCTGTACGAGGTTGACGAGGATCTCGAGCAGCTTGTGCTTGTCGAGCTTGACGTCCGGTAGTTCGTCGTAGCGTCTCACGACGACCAGTTCGGGGTCGACGCCTTGGACGCGCTGGGTGATGCGCAGGGCCTCGTCGACGCGCTCGGACAGGTCCGTCGGCTCGACGAGCTTGGTGCCCTTCGCCAGGTTCTGCTGACTCTTGATGAGCTCGCAAATGTGATCGATGCCATCCGAGAGCGAGCTGACTTCGGTACGAATGGTCTTTTGCTCTTCGCCGAGCTGCACCACCAAGGCGGAGAGGAACGGCTGGATGTGCTGGCCGCGCGGGTCCTCGGCGAGGAAGCGGGGGAGGTCGTCCTTGTTCTCGGTGAGGACTTCCGAGAGTCGCTCGAGGTCGTCGATGCAAAGGCCGTCGACGCGCTGGGAAACCAGCGAGGCGGAGATGTTGACGCTGTTGAGAACGTTGCCCACGTTGTGGAGGATGCCCGTGGCGATCTCGCTCATGCCCGCCGTGCGGGCGGTCTCTACGAGCGCCGAGCGCGCGTGCTCGAGCTTGGCGAGCATCTGGTCGAACTCGCCGGCCAACTGACCGATTTCGTCCTCCCGGTCCATGCCAAACTTGGCGCGGAAGTTCTCGTCGAGGCCCGTGCGCACCGCATGGTCCGTGAGTGCCTTGATCGGCTTCAGGACGATGAGGTTGATGATGAATAGCAACGCGAGCAACACGCCGAGGCCAAGGGTGGCATCGGTGATTGCACCCGACAGGAGAGCGGTGCGTCCCGCGGCGGTGATCTCGCGGTCGACCGTCGCGCGGATCAGCAGCTCAGGGATGCCGCGCAGCCCGTCGATGGATGCAAAGATATGCATCTGATCGCCGTCAGCCGTGGGCTTGAAGATCGGGATCGGGGACGACGTCACCTCGTCGGAAATCGCAACGATCTCCGGCGGAAGTGCCGCTGGACGGTTCAGCTGCCAAGCGGAGAAGGCCACCTCGGTGCGCTCTTCAACGCGCTCGGAGAGGCCCGCCCGAAGGAAGCGGCCTACGATCACGTAGCCCGCCTTCTTGATTCCGTGGCCCTTGACGACCTGGGAGGACGCGATCAACGGACCCTTGCCGGTCGGCAGGATTCCGGAGTGGCCGACGCCCTCCAGCTCGGGCTCGCCTGAGGTGAAGTAGCTGAGTAGGGCGTGAGAGGGGCTGAGCTCGGACTTCGGGAACTCTAGGAGCTCAATGGGCTCCCCTGTTTCGGGCTCGATGACCTGGCCGCCGAAGACCTTGCCGTCGAGATCACAGAAGAACAAGAGGTCGATGCCGGCGCCTTGGAGGCTCCGGGGATCGAGGTTCTCAGACTGGAAGTCGGGAACGCTCTCCGGATCCTTGAGGAACTTGAGCGCCCTGCCCTTCGACGCAAAGGCCTCGGCGATCCGGGCCACTTCGTCGATCTCTGAATTGATGGCGTACTTGACGCGGCGCAGGTCCTTGCTGGCCTCTGCGGTCTCAATGTCGGTGAAGAGCGAGCTGAAGGCACGGTTCTGAATGAACCCGCCCACAGCGGAGAGCGACAGAATCAGGACCGTGAGGATCGCTGCGATCTTTGTCGACAATGACATCGATTCCCTAGGCTGCCTCGTCCGCTCGCTGGGGGTCGACGCTGGCCGGGGCGGCGGCTGCCGTCTCGGGTGCACTGCTCTGGCGCAGCGGGGCGGTGCTGGAGTTGATGAGCTCCGCCAAGTCCTTCAGCTCGTCGCGCTCGCGAAGGGTGAAGTTCTCGGGGTTCTCTCCGTTTTGAACCGACTTGAGGAACTTCTCGAAGCGGTACAGCGGCCCGGCGATTCGGAAGGTGGAGAGGATGCCCACCAAGAGAGTCAGCGGGAGGAACACCGCGGCTGAGATGCCAATGATCCGCAGCGAGAGCGAGTTCGTTTGGCCGAGCAGAATGGCGCTATCCGACGGCAGCGTGTTCGCCGCGTGGTGAAGAGCCGCCGTAATCAGCGCGAATTGAAGCAGTAGCATCAACGAGACGAGCCCGACGAACAGTCCGCTCATGCGGAGCTGCAGCCGGGGCTTGATGAGCTTCTTGCGACGCTTGTAGGGAGCAGTCATGGGGAGGGGAGGATGTGCGCGGGGAACGCTTCCGCTGGGATCATCGGCTCAGTCAGTGGTTCGCCTTGAGCGGCGATCCTGAGCCATCGATGGGAAAGCGAGCGTCTCAGGCGCTGTGCCGGGCAGGAGGCTGCTCGACTTTCGGGTGAGAGCCGGAAAGAACTTCCTGGGAGATGGCCATGCACGCGCGGATCTTGGCCGTATCCACGCTGGAGATGATCCTGCGCTCGACGGCGAGATCGAGGACCGTGCTGAATTCCTCCGGGGGGAGCTGGCCGACCGATTGCGCGCGCTGAACTGCGGCGATGGGGACACGGCTCGCGGAGGCCATCAGTGCGGCCTTGCGCAGCGGCGCCGTGCCAAAGTTCTCGGCGTGCCCGGCGTAGGAGCGAACGAGGAGCCGACGCAAGACCTCTGGATTGGCGACCAAGGCGGCGGCGACCGACTCGGCGAGGGCGGCATCAATGCCGCTCGCTGCGGACTTGGCGCGCTTGAGAGTCCTGCGGCACGCAGCCCTTGAAATGCCACTCGGTAGGGCTTCGACCGCGGAGGAGACCGCGTCATGGGCCTCCGCGAGCTCTGTGAGGAGCGAGAGATGGAGCATTCCTCTCTCGATGGGCTGCGAACCCTCTGTCTGATGAGCGAGCTCAAGGAAAGCCATCGTCGCCAGTCGTTCTTCTGCCAGCTGCAAGTGGGCGTTGACCGCGCTGATGGGGCTCGTTTGGGACGGTTCGGCGGCTGATTCTCCGGCTGATTCTTCGGCTGGCCTTTGGGCTGGTTCTCCCGCGGGCTCGCCGACTGGCACTTCGGCTTCGACCTCGGTAGTCGCCTTGGCTGGGGCCTCGGCCTCCTGGGCCAGCAGAACCGCTGTTCGCGTAGCAGAATAGGCGCGGACCAGCGCTGCGCGGGCCCCATCGATCTCTTGCTGCTCTTGGGATCGCCCGCTTGGATCTGGTTTGCCCCCCATCCGAGAGAGCCCGGGCAGAGACTGAAGCACCGAGCCTGCAGCAGCGTGGAATAGACGGCGCCATCCCTCGGAGCGTGCGAGGTCAAAGTCTGCGTGCGAGTCGCTCCCTACGGCGGTGACCCTCTCGCGGTACCAAGATGGGGTCCAGGCTGACTGAGCATCCCAAGCGCCGGTGAGTGCGGCCTCGAAGGCCGCTTCAGATGGCCGCGGGAGGTTGTCGATGAAGGCTTCTTCCACAGATCGTGGGGGAGTGCTGTCCTCGGGCGCCGTGTCGCGCCCAGCGAGTTCCCGTGCGCCGCGTCCTGCCGCCGCCTGAAGAGCTCTGGCTTCGCTCGGAGCGAGCGAGCGCTCATTAGCGATCAGAGCCGCGACGGTGCCGAATGCGTTCAATTCGAAGGCTGTTGCGCCAAGGGATGCGTGGGACCACGCCTCAATGGTCTCTGCGCACATCACGTTCCGGATGAGCGCGAGGGATCCGTTCGTCGCCGCGATCCGTTGACCGATTCCCGCCAGCAGTGACGTCGTACGGACGGTCTCCCAGGTGTCCCTGCATCGGCGGGCGACATCGTCGGCTGCGCCTACACCGCCGAGTCCACCAAGCACGTGGTCCATCGGCACAAAGGCCTCCTTCGCGTGGAGGAGTCCCGTCAACGAGTGACTGGCCAAGCGCTCGTCCAGCGCGGCACCGCCCAGAAGTGCGAGCCCGCTAGACGGGCGCACGAGCAGGCAGGTCATTCCAAGGCTGCCTTCTTCTCCGTCGGCACGTTGAATCAGTCCACCGGGATCGAAGGTGGGGACGGTGATAGCGATCACGGTGGCCGCATCGGCTCCGACGACGCCCTCGAGATCGCAGGTGACGCGAAGGCCAGTGACCTCCTTCTTGCCACGCATCTCACGCACTACAACGGCTCGGGCGGTCGCCCGCGAGCGGCCCGTCCAGCCGGCTGCCACGATTTCGTGCCCCTCGGAAAAGAGTGGCAAGAGCGTCTCCTTCTGCTTGGCGGTGCCGATCGACTCAATGGTCTCTTCGAGGCCTGCTAGCCAGCGCCAGCTGAGTACTTGGCCCGCCGCGAGTGAGTGGCTAGCCGCGCGCGTCACGAGCTCTGCTCGGTCTTGTAGCGTCAGTGCCTCAGCGCCCGCGTCGTCTGAGCCGCCATCCGCATCCAACGAGAGGAGCTGTCGCCATTGCTTCGGAGAAAGGGGGGCTTCGTTCTTGGCCGTTCCAGGCTGAACCGCGGGAACGGTCGACAGACAGGTGTCGAGCTCCCTGATGGCTTGACCGAGGGCCCCTGTGTTTCTTTTCTCAAGCGAGCTCTGGTCGCTGAGGAGCTCAGCCCCCGTGCGTGCGTGGGAGCCTGCGATGATCTGGGCCGTGGCACGATCCCAGATCTCTGGTGACGCGGAGGTCGCGCTGTCGACGAGCGACTGAATCCAGGATCCGTCGTTTTGGTGATCTTCGAGCAGGGGCGCGGCTGCCGCGGATCGCCGCTGGGCCTTGGCCCAAGCGCGTGCGCCGAACAACCTGCGTCGGATCCCCGGGACTCCGGTGACTAGGGCCCCTACGGCGAAGGTCGCTGCGGGGATCCACCAGCTCCTTTCACCTACGACCCAAAAGAAGCCGCGGGTGCCGTGGGCTACCAGAGCCCAGGCGGCACTCAGTACGTAGACGCCGAGGGTGCCTGCCACGGCACCGTGCCAAGGGAAGCCCCTGGCGGCAGAGAGGAGCGCGACGATCGCGGCCGATGGGAGCTTGATCCACATGATTCACGGCAGCTATCGACAGAATCGACGCAGAGGTGAAATGTGTGGGGCCGCAATTTCTGCCGGCCGACCGCCTGAATCTTGGACACCTGGGCCTTCAGGGGCCCTGGGTCCGGCGCGTACCGCTCTAGCGGGCGGATTCGTCAGGCACCGGGACGATGGCGTCGGCCAGCCTTTCGCCGTTCCTAGAGTAGAGGCGCGGGGCGTAGGCCGGACTCTGCGGCTGTGGGTCGAGGAAGATTCGCTTCCAAGACTCTGGCGGCCCTTGGCCGAGCAAGGACGCTTCTTGAAGCTCGTCCATGGAACTGGCGCCGCCCATGGGGGTGCTGGGAACGCCTACGGCGGACGGGTCGCAAGGCGTGCTCTCACGCGCTCGGAGCTTGTCGCAGCCCTTCCATGCCCAGAGGAGGGCCGAGGCTGCGGAGACGATGGCTAGGGAGAACCAACTTTCCACGTCCCCCAACCTAGGGGCAACCCATGAAGGGGTTCTCAGTCGTCCCATGACATGGCGCTCTGATGGCCGCAGGAGCGTAGTCGCCTACGGAATGAGCGCTTCTCTTACGAAGAGGAGCCAAGGGCGACTCGTTTCGGCGAACTCGACCAACGAGTCCACGACTCGGCCCGTTGCCCAATCGTCCAAGGAGAGCCGCCGCTCGGTCGTTGGGTCGACCATTCTCAGGTAGTCAGCGAGCGCTGGGTTCTTGACCCCGCTGAAGCCGAGCGGGGCACGCTTTAGGAGGCGTCCAGCGACGAGTCCGCAGCCCCGCTGCTCCATGGTCTTGGCAATGTCGAGGAAGCGCTCCTCGCGCGCCACCATCGATTCACGTAGCGCGCGCAGCGCCTTTGGGGGCTGCAGGAACGAGCCAGCTCGCAGGAAACCACCGGCGAGGTCCAAGCGCACGTGGATGGAAGCGCGCGTGCCGATTCTCTGGCTGTCCTTGGCAAACACCGCTTCGATGTGCCCGTGAAACGGACGCTTGTCCCTGTGGAACCGCTGGTCGCGGTGCAGCCGAAAGAGGGTGCGTTCGTTGCCCTCGAGCTCGAAGCCCAGCTGCTGAATTCTCCGCGTCGCCGCCGTCAAGAAGTCTAGGAAGGGATCGCGGAGAGACACTTGGACGCGGGCTCGTTCCGCGCGCATCCAGTCGAAGCTCGACTGCCGCTCAAGTTCTCCCAAGACGGCGAATGCGTCCTTCGGCATCCCATCGAAAGCGGGGCCGGCTGTGTTCGTCTTTATCATGGCGTACCCGAAGAACGAACGAGGTGGACGCGCGGTTTCAGCGACTACTCCATTCCGAACTGTCGCCGGACCCAGTCTGGTCGCGAGTAATCCCAGTTGCGCTCGGCCATGCCCGCGATGAAGAGCGGGTACGCATCTAGGTAGAACGCGAGTTCTTCGGCTTCGAAGCCGGTGTGGCTGAGGTAGTCGTCGAACGCTTGGCTCTCGTAGTCACGGCGGCCCGCGGGGTTCAAGAGGGCTCGCCACGCATCTCCGAATGCGCCGCCGACCTCTTGCTTGCGCTGGTGTACGACGAGATGAAGCAGATCCACAAAGGGCAGGAAGCTCGGTTCGCTCGCGCCCCAGTCGAGGTAGCCCGTGACGGCACCGTCGTTGTCGACCTGCACGTGCTTGCCGCGCAGATCCGCGTGATAGATCGCTAGCCTCGACTTCGATCCGATCAGGCGCTCTTCCACGCGAGAGCGAAGCGACCGCAGGCGCTTCCGGGTGGAATCCGTCCTCACGAGCCGTTCTACACGATCGAAGCGAGGCGCTAGATACCGCTCGGCCCAGCCTTCGTCGATCTCCGTAGCCTTCTGATCTACGAGCAGCGCCGCGTGACGGGCCGCGTCCACGAACATCCGCCGCGTCCGCTCAAGGTCCCCCGTGACGTCCGTCCCGCTCAGTCCGCCAAGGCGTCGCTCGACAGCGAGGTGGGTGCCCTCGAGCTCACCGAGGAAGAGGGGCTCGGGCACGGGGACGTCAGGGAGCTCTTTCTGAAGCCGAACGAGCCACTCGTGGTGGACCGCCACCATCTTGCGTTTGGCGGGTTGGAGCGGCACGTGCAGCGTCCAGCGTCCAGCGACGCCAGATCCGACTTTCGGAGCCGTGTGGATCAGCGCGTCGTTGCTACGGGTGGCGACGAGGATGTCTGCGACCGCCGCTTCTTCCCCGGTGATCTCACTCAAGAGCGCGAGGATGCGCGTGAGACGATCCTCGAAAGGACCGCGAGAGCGTCGGGCGTGCACCGCGAACGACGGTGTCAGCCAGCGAAACAGCCCCAGTCCATAGCCCACCATCTTCAGCTTGTTCTTTCTCTCCCGCGGACCGATGGTCAGCTGGGGGCGCGCTTCGTCGAGGGCGACTACGTGGCTGAACTCCAGCGCGCCGGGATACAGCGAAAACGCGCGGGTGCTCGACCATTTGGCTGCGTCGCCTTGGACAAGCGCCTTCGTGGTGGGGAGGGTGGCTTCGCCCTTTGAAGGACGCAGCACCTCGCGCACTAGCACCCGCGGGTCCCTTCGAAACAGCCCCCGGCGACCGGTCGAGCGCTTGTACCCCAGGCGATTGTCGGCAACGACAACGAGCTCCGACGCGGTCACCCTGCGAGCCTCCTCCAAGTCGAATCCCCAGCCGGTCTTCTCCGAGGGGAGCCCGCCCTCGACCACCGTGACGCCGAAGGCCTCGTCGACGAAGGGAAGGCGAGCGTCTAATCCGCCTTGGACCGCCGAGGTCGATCCGGGCGCGAGGGCTTCACCCCGGTGGAGCGCGAACTGAACGCGGTGCCGAGAAGGATCGACCACTGTCACCTGGAACCCCAGGGTGCCGAGGGCGAGCGGCGTTCCGGATAGTGCATCGCCAATGAAGAGGGCCTGCCCGCTGGCGGCCTCCAGCAGCAGGGCCCAGGCCCCACGGCTCTCTTTCATGAGCATCATCAGCGCGTCCGACTCCGCCGGTGGGAGCTCGAAGACGAGCAGCTCAAGTCGTGTCTTGAACGAGAGATCGTCGCGCCCATGCAGTCGTTCGAGACCTTCCCTTAGAGTGGTGGATAGGGAGAGAGGGGCGCTCACTTGAGCATCATGGTGAAT
This sequence comes from uncultured Planctomycetaceae bacterium, assembly GCA_964417955.1. Classification (GTDB taxonomy): domain Bacteria; phylum Planctomycetota; class UBA1135; order UBA1135; genus Saltatorellus. The sequence continues at coordinate 63,922 of CAYQKK010000014.1, read as the reverse complement.
GTCGTGGCGGGCGTCATCGCCGAACGCCGAGGACTTCCTCCGACCACTCTTTACGGGACGATTCTCTCTTGAGAGCATGGTGTCCATGCGCGTTGCGACACTTGAGATGGATCTGCGAACGGGGGAGGTCGACGTCAACCTTGGCACTGCGCTGATGGGAGTGCGCGCCGCTGCCGCGGCTGGTGCGGAGCTCGTGGCGATTCCAGAGATGTGGCCCACATCGTTCGTGCCGCGGGCGACGGCCGCGGACTTCGCCGCGAGCGACGCGGCCGTGGAAGAGATGGCCCGCGTGACGGGGGAGCTCGGCATCGTCGTGGTGGGGTCTGCGTTTGGACCGCGGGGCGGCAGGGAAGAATCGCTGCCCACCAATCGCGCGCATGTCCTCGGAGACGGAGAGACGCTCGGCTGGTACGACAAGGTGCACCTCTTTTCGCCGACGGCAGAGCACCTCGGGTTCCGTGCCGGAGACGCGCCACCGCCCGTCGTCGAGCTTCCGAATGGCGTGCGAGTCGCGCCGATCGTCTGCTACGACCTACGTTTCCCCGAGGTAGCCCGGGCCGCCTTCCGAGCAGGTGCCGAGGTCCTGGTCGCCGTCGCCCAGTGGCCGCAGTCCCGCGCGCCCCATTGGAAGGCGCTCCTGCGTGGCCGCGCAGCAGAGATGGAGGGTTTCGTCGTGGCGTCGAATCGAATCGGAGTCGACGAAATCGGTCGACGCCGCATGCGCCTTACCTTTGACGGCCACGCCGCGGTGGTGGGACCCAGCGGCGAAGACGTCGAGTCGGTGCACGCAGTGAGGGTGGGGGACAGCACCACGCGGCTCTCCGTCCACGACATCGACCTCGGGGAGGCGCGCGAGCTACGACGGGCGGTGCCGGTTTTGCGGGACGAGCGCAAGGACCTGTTCGGACGCTGGCTCGACTCTGATTCGGCCGCTAACTGATCGCCCAAAGAGAAGCCGGGCACATCGCTGCGCGATGAACCCGGCATCTTTCCCATTCGGATCGACCCAAGTGTTGTGCGCATCAGGCGCCTTCGGTCGGTCCTATTCTCTTCACTTCCCCGAAGCAGCCCGATTGGGCCACTCGGTGGTCTTAGATCGGCGGCAGCTTCTTCTTCTGCAGCTTGCGGCTCTTGTCTCTGGTTCGGTTCTCAGCGGGAACCGGAATCGGTACGTGGGGCGCCACTGGCTGTGCAGCGCTGGCGGATGCCAGAGTGGGCACGAGGGCTGAGGGCTTTGTCGTCATCCGCGTGAGCGAGCGGCCGCCGTGGCGGGGCGTCCACCCGATGAGGGCCTTGGGTGTCCGCTCAAGGAACACGGCGGTCTTTGTGGAGGCGACCTGCGTGCAGCGGAACACTCCGCTCGAAAGCAAACGTCCCTCTGCGCTGCGTGCGAGCACCTCGATGGACATGCCGTCCGCGCCGCCAGCAGGAATCGGAAGGAGCGCACTCTCGAAGGGGCGTAGGCCGCGGACGCGCACGAGACCGCGACTCTGGTTCATGAAGACGAGCCATTGGCGCTCGTTCACGAGGCTCTTCGCCATGAAGTGAGTCGCCGTGATCTGGATGCTCGCGGGCACATCCGCCGCGCGGATCGCCCCTGGGAGTGAGAGCTCACCCGTCGGCACCTGGGCGCTGTTCAGGGGCATCGAGTGGGTGGCGGCACCCAGGAGGGCGATGGATTGGAGGAGCGTCAACAGCATGGCGTGGGGCGGATCCGATGGACCCGGCATGCCGCTGGTATCGACGTTCGAGCGCGTGCGCTTTAGGAGACAGTCGCTCGAATGCGAACTTTTTTCGCTATCGAAGGTGCCGGTAGGCAGCCCATTCGGAGGGCCGCTCACCGAGCTTCCAGAGGAACTCACGGGCCCTGCGGGTGGCTTCGCTGGGGTTCGCCCCTGCGATGAGGGCCGCGTGAATGCGCACCGAGGCCAACTCGCCAGCGCGGTCATCGATGGGCCACAGGGTCACGATCGCGGCGTTTGTACCGCACGCCAACATCGTCTGGGCGAGCCCCCGGACGCTCAGGCCGTCGACGGAGACCCCTTCAGCGCTCCCGCAGGCCGTGAGGACCGCCAGTGGGAGGCGAGGGCCCAGCGCCAGGACCTCACGGGCTGAAACGATGTCATCCCCGGCGACCACAAAGCCCATCGGTGCAATTCCGCCGTCAAGGCCGCCGCCGGTGGGGGCGACGTGGGTGGCCAGGTGGAGCGGGCGCGCGCCCTGCAGCGCCGACTCCAGTGCGAGGCGTGTCATCTGCGCTCCGGTGATCGAAGTCCATCGCGGCTGCAGGCGTCCAATGCTCTCCAGTTCACGTTGCGCGCCCGGTAGGTCATCGAACCGTTCGGTGCTGGGCGCTCCGAGGGCGACCCAGTTCGCGGTTGGGCCTTCAAGCGGCTCGGCTACGTCACGCTGCCCTCGCACGGAAGCTAGCACGGTCAAGGCGGCGGCTACGCCCAGCGGTGGACGGCTGCGCGCCAGTGGCAGCGCTTCGAAAGGGAGACGCTCGAGCGGCCCGTGGGGGCTCAGTACGAGCGAGTCCCTTGGGCCTCTGTCGTCCGCCTCTTGCGCGAGGTGCTCGAGATCTTTCCTGAGGGACATGGGCAGAAGCGCGGCGCTGAGCTCCTGACCCACTGCCCGCCACTCACTCCGTTCCGTCCCTTGGTCTGCGCTGCGCAGTGCATCACGGAAGCGCTGGACACCTCGCTCGACTCCGTTTCGACCCACTTGAATGGGAAGGGCCTCTGCGGCGCCGCTGGGCGCGACGTGCACCGCGAGCGTAGTGTCCGCTCCCACCACCCACGTGACGTACCCGAGGCTTGAAGTGGAACTGAGGGCGAGGATTTCTGCCCTGCACTCTTCGCGTGAGAGCGTAGGCGCGTGGATCCACTCGAAGAGGGCGGCGGCCCGCAGGGGATCGCCCAATTCAGCGTACGCTCGCCCTAGGGTTTCGATGGCCGAGAGCCCGAGGCACTCGCCGACGCGACTTCCGTTCTGGACGCTGGGCGGGATCAGTCGGCCGCGTTCCCTGGTGCCCGCGGCTAGGTCGGCGTTGCGCGTGAGGGCAAGGGCGCGTTCGAGGGGTTCGATCGCTTCGCGGGGACGGCCCAACGCGAGCAGCGCTCGGCCCTCCAGTGTCCACCGGTCGATGAGTTCAGCGGGTCCGGTGTCCATGGAGGACAGCTGGCGAACTTGGAGAAGAGCCTCCGCTGCATCCCCGGACTCCAAGTGGATCAGCGCTCTCGTCAGGGCTGCCATTGGGTTGGATCCACTGGCGGAAACAGCGGCGAGCTGGTCAAGGGCCCAGTCTGGATCGCCGCTCCGGTGCGCTGCTGCGCTCGCGAAGCTACGCCACTGGTCCATGGCGATGCTCAGGCGTGTGTCCACTCCTACCGCGCCTTCGAGTTCCCCGTCCAGCTCGCTTGGCGGATTCTGAAGGAGCCAGTCCAACGCGTCCCCTGGGTAGCCCCGTTGGATCATCTGCACCGCCACTTCTCGCGAGAGTGCCCACGACGTCTTCGGGTCACGGAACGACGCGAGCTCTTCGAGTAGTCCGTCGATGGCAAAGAGCGACCCCCTCTCCCTCGCGAGGCCGATCAGCCCGAGAAGCCCACGCTCTCGCCAGTCGTGGCGCCCGACTCCGTGGGCCAAGTCTTCGAGCTGGCTGAAGTGAACTTCGGCTTCATTCCAGTCGGAGCGCAGGAGTGCGCAGCGCGCTAGGGTCCAGCGGGGCTCTAGCGTGGGGGTGACCTGTCCAGCTTGCTGAAAGAGCTCGACCGCCTCTTGGGCGCGCTCCTCGATGCGCGTGATCTTCCGTGACGTAACCGGCTCGCCCGAGTTCTGCTCGAGTGGCCGAACGGCGAAGCGGACATCGAGCGACAGCGCGTGCGCGCGAACAGGTAGGTCAGCGCACTCTTCCGTGGATTGCAGGAACTCGGCGAGCATCGCGTGCAGGCCTTCGGTCGCGGTGGCGTCCCCGGCGGGTAGGTCCGCCGCCAGTTCATGCAACGCGTCGAATTCCCGTTCGAGCTGCAGCCCGCGCTCGCGCTCCTCCGCGGTGAGGGATGCGTAGAACTCGGCGATGGCGCGCGGGTCCGACCTGCCGCAGCGCTCCTCCAGCCGCGTGGAAGACTCGGCAAGGACCGTCCAGGCTCGCTCGTCGCCAGCGCGAAAGCTATGAAGCGCATCGACGAAGAGCGCTCCGTCCCCGCTGAGGTCGCAGCCTGCCGATGCATCTGGACTCTTCGATGGGGTCACCGCGGCCGACGTAGCCACCGGCGGCGCCGAGAGCTCTTGAACGAGCTCTTCTTCGGCATGGGGCAGCGGGGCTAACGAGACGCCGAAGGCCGCCGCTGAGCCGAAGAGAATGAGGGCCGTGGGCCGCACGCGTCCCTACCGCTCGCTTGGAACGGCGAGGTACCTGTCGCGCTCTTCACCTGGCGGGAGGGCTCGCGCTTTGCTACGGGCGTCCGTGAGGAAGCCCGAGGCGTGCAGCCGGCGAACGTCCTCGCGAAGCACGCCCGGCATCGGTGTCGACTGGCCGGTAGAGGCTCGCACGAGCAGCGACCGATCCACCGTTCCGGCCGGCAGAACCGTGAAGTTCAGGGAGCCTAGGGCGCGCTCAATGCCTTGGACCGTGGCGGCTGCGGTCCACGTGTATTTGCCAGGCGCCAGCTCCGGTGCCGTGGCATGGTGAGACGTTGCGGTGCTCTCCCAGACGGCCTCTCCTTCCGCGAACACGTCTTGTCCTGTGATCCTGCGGAGCTCGAAGCTGTATCTGTTGGCACCTGCTACTGGCGTGACCTCGAAGAGTGGTTGGCTCGCGTAGGTTCGGACGGTCTCCGTACTCCCGATCACGCGACCGCGCGGGAAGAGGAGTGCGTCCGTGCTTGCGCTGCGCATGATCGGTGAATTGGGTAGCGCTCCATCGAGCACGCTGCGCCTGTCGGTGTCGCCGATCGCCATGGCCAGAATGAGCGCGGCCGCCGCCAGCGGTGTCCACGCGAGCCACGCGGGGAAGCGGCCTTGGGACCCGGGTCCCGGCAGGATCGAGGGGCTTTCCATCGGCTGCGCAGGCGCGACTTCTGGACCGACTTCAGGCTCGTCCTCGGGCTTGTCCCACGTCAGCGTCGAAGGGGGCGTCGAACCCCGAAGGGACTCGACCCACTCGTTTTCGTTGGGTGACTGAGCGAGGTGTTCGCGCACGACTTCGGCGTCCACTGGGGCCAGCTCGCCGCGACCAAAGGCGAAGAGCTCGTCAGGCGTGACCTCGCTCTGCGGGTGGCTATCCACAAGGACACCCTTCAAGTCACGCTGCAAGCCGCCGTCCTGCAGGTACGCGTCGGCTGCACGCAGCTTCTTCAGCACGGCGAGCGCGCCTGGCTCGCGCTCAAGTCGGGCGATCACCTCGGGTGAGGCCTCGTCGTAGCGCACCAGTCCCTCGATGGTAGCCGCGGTGAACCCGCTCGGTGAAGGCCGACTCGACTCCGCGGAGTCGGAGCCCTCGCCTTTGGATGGTGTGGGGGATGACGTCATCGGGAAAGAAGGGGGGAAGCCCTAGATTTCAGTCAGCGCTTCTTCTTGCGCAAAGTTGTGGACGAGTACGCGGCGCAGGCTGATCGTCGCGCGGCGCAGTCTGTACTTGGCTTGTTCGAGGGAGATGGACAGCTCGGTCGCGATCTCGTTCAGCGTCTCCCCTTGCACAAAGCGGAGATCGAGGAGGGAGCGCTCCTCTTGGGTGAGCTCTTCCAAGGCCTCGCGCACGACGCCGCCGACCTCTTCGATGCCGGCCACTTCTTCGGGGCCGGGCGACTCATCGGCTCGGTCCGGAACGTCGTCGCCTCCGGGCCGCAGGAACGGCCTTCCGCTCGCGGACTCCCGGCGCTTCAGGTCGACGCAGCGGCACCACGCGACGCGATACAGCCACGTTCCAAACGAACCCTTCTCGGGGTCGAACGCATCCTTGTCGAGACGCTGGAGCATGTACAGAACGAGGTCCTGGTACCGATCTTCACGCGCGCCAGCTTCGGACTCGAAGTGTCCGATGCAGTGGTGAAGCAGCGACTTGTAGCGCTCGAGGAACGCGGTCACAGCGGGCTCGTGCCGAGCGCGCAGACCTTGAATCAGGGTGGTGTCGTCCAAAGGAAAGCGGTGAGCCCACATCACTTTCCGTTGGACCCCTCCACTGCGAGGAATAATGAAGCCCGTGGGGCTATGCAATGACGGCTGCTGGGCATCCCCTGAATTGCCGCTGGGTGGGCGTAGGTTGCTTTGGGGTAATGTCTTGCGACTGCTTCGACTGGGTGTCGAAGCGGCGCTTTAGAGCCCTGGAGGGGCCTTCGCGTCCCCTCGTAACACGCCAGGAAGCCCCATTCGTGGGCTATCCGGCGTCCTGGCTGGCGCATAGAATCTTGCGCCCAAACAGCCAGGAAGATGGCCCGGCAATCACACCCACTCTCGGCCTCGCGCCACCCCACACCCCCTCATGCAAGAAGTCGTTCTCGTCAGCGCAGCTCGTACACCGATCGGCAAGTTCCAGGGCGGCCTCTCCTCCTTTCGGGCTCCAGCCCTAGGCGGCCTTGCCGTCGCAGAGGCCATCAAACGGGCCGGAATCGAGGCATCGCACGTCGAGGAAGTGATCCTCGGCAACGTGCTCCAGGCGGGGCTCGGCCAGAACCCCGCGCGGCAGGCGGCCCGGGCGGCCGGCGTGCCGGACGAGGTGGGTAGCATGACCATCAACAAGGTGTGCGGTTCCGGCCTCAAGTCCGTCATGCTCGCGGCCCAGGCGATCCGCGCAGGCGATGCACACTGCTTGGTTGCAGGCGGCTTTGAGTCGATGACCAACGCGCCCTATCTGCTCCCTGACGCTCGGGGTGGGATGCGCCTCGGCCACAGCAACGTGGTCGACTCAATGGTTCACGACGGACTGTGGGATATTTACAACGACTTCCACATGGGCATGACCGGCGAGAAGGTCGCGAACGAGCTCGATGTGAGCCGCGAGGCCCAAGACGAGTTCGCCGCAGAGAGCCACCGTCGCGCGGCCGATGCCCGCGACAACGGCCGCTTTGACGCGGAGAAGTTCGGCATCGAGATCAAGCCGCGCAAGGGCGATCCATTCACTTTCAACGAGGACGAGACGATCCGCGCCGGCATGACGCCAGAGTCCATCTCGAAGATGCGCCCTGCGTTTGCAAAGGACGGCTCTGTCACGGCAGCCAACGCCTCCGCGATCAACGACGGCGCCGCGGCCCTTGTGGTGACAAGCGCAGAGTTCGCGAAGACCCACGGGCTGAAACCCCTCGCGAAAGTGACGCACTACGCCACCGGCGGCTGTGCGCCGGAATGGGTGATGATGGCCCCTGAACGCTCGATCGGCCAGTGTGCCGAGAAAGGCGGGAAGAAGCCGAGCGACTTCGACCTGCACGAGATCAACGAGGCGTTCTCCGCGGCCGCCGTTGCCCTGACGCGCAAGCTGGAACTTGATTCCGCGAAGGTCAACGTCAACGGCGGTGCCGTCGCACTTGGTCACCCGATCGGCGCTTCGGGCGCACGCATTCTCGTCACGCTCCTGAACGCGATGCAGCAGAAGGACGCTTCGAACGGCATGGCCTCGCTGTGCCTCGGCGGCGGCAACGCCGTGTCGCTCTCCGTCGAGCGCATCTAACTCGAGTCCAGTCCGTCACGATCCACATCAGCTATTCCAATGAGTGATCTCTTCGAGAAGGTAGCCGTCATCGGCGCCGGTACCATGGGCAACGGTATCGCCCAAGTCTTCGCCTCGTGCGGCAGCCACGTCACCTTGGTGGATCTGAACGAGGACGCCCTCAAGCGTGGGATGGGCGCGATCGAGAAGAGCCTCGCCCGCGTCGTCAAGAAGGAGCGCATGTCCCAGGCGGATGCCGACGCGACGATGGGGCGCCTCTCACAGTCCACGCGACTCGAGGACTTGACCGAGCAGCGCTTGATCGTCGAAGCCGTCTCCGAGCGCGCTGACATCAAGGCCAGCGTCTTCAAGACGCTGGATGAAGTCGCGCATCCGGATGCCATCCTTGGTTCCAACACGTCGTCGATCTCGATCACTGAGATCGCTGCGCACACGAAGCGGCCTGACAAAGTCATCGGCATGCACTTCATGAACCCTGTGCCCGTCATGAAGCTCGTGGAAGTCATCCGCGGGCATCAGACGAGCGACGCGACGACGGACGCGGTGATGGCTGCGAGTCGTGCCCTGGGTAAAGAACCTGTAGCGGCCAACGACTACCCCGGCTTCGTCTCGAACCGCGTCCTCATGCCGATGATCAACGAAGCGATCTTCTGCTTGATGGAAGGCGTCGCGACGCGGGAGGGGATCGACACCGTCATGAAACTCGGCATGGCGCACCCCATGGGCCCATTGACCCTGGCGGACCTCATCGGCCTCGACGTCTGCCTCGACATTCTCGAGGTGCTCCACAAGGGCCTCGGAGATGACAAATACCGCGCCTGCCCGCTTCTCCGGCGCATGGTTGCGGCAGGCTGCCTCGGTCGTAAATCCGGTCGCGGATTCTACGAGTACGATTGACGATTCAGGCTGCCCCTGATTCGACCGACATAAAGACGGACCGACACACCTGCGGACCGCCAAGTATCCAGATCTAGATAGGCTTGCTATCGCCCCTTTCGCCCTGCGACTCCTTTACACGCCATGACCGTCACCGACCCCGCGCACAGCGCGACCTCCGAAGGCCTTAACTTTGACCTCGGTGAAGAGCTCAGCCTCGTCCGTGACGAAGCCAAGAAGTTTGCCGACGATGTGCTGATGCCCTTGGCAACGAAGCACGATCGCGAAGAGAAGATCGATGATGCGATCTTCAAGCAGATCGGCGAGCTCGGCTTCTGGGGCCTCACGATCCCCGAGCAGTACGGTGGCGCAGGGTTCAACAACCAAGCTCTCGCCGTGGTGCTCGAGGAGCTCAACCGCGCGTGCGCTTCCACGGGGGTGGCGGTTTCCGTGCACAACTCGCTGCTTTGCGCACCGCTGATGAAGTTTGGTACGGAGGCGCAGAAGGACCGCTGGCTCCCCAAGCTCGCGACCGGCGAGGCGATCGGCGCCTACTCGCTCTCCGAGGCGGGGTCCGGCTCTGACGCTGCCGCGTTGGCGGCGACGGCGACCAAGGAAGGAGACGAGTGGGTGCTGAACGGCACCAAGCTGTGGGTGACCTCGGGCGACATGGCCGGCCTCATCCTCGTCTACGTCCGCACGGATCCAGACGCTCCGAAGGCCAAGGGCATCACGGCCTTCCTCGTTCCCGGCGACGCGCCTGGCTTGAAGGTGGGCAAGCACGAGATGAAGACCGGCATCCGCGGGTCGGCGACGGTCGAGCTTGTGCTTGAGAACCTACGCCTCAAGGACAGCGACGTCCTCGGCGAAGTGAACCGCGGCTTCCCGATCGCGATGGACACGCTCGCTGGTGGTCGCATCGGCATTGCGAGTCAAGCGGTCGGTATCGGCCAAGCCTGCCTCGACGCTTCGGTGAAGTACGCTCAGGAGCGCGAGCAGTTCGGCAAGCCGATCGGCCACTTCCAAGCGATCCAGCACAAGATCGCCGACATGTCCGCCAAGCTTGAGGCTTCGCGCCTCCTCGTGCAGAAGGCCGCGTGGATGCGGGATCGCGGCGAGGACTGCAACCGGCAGGCATCCGAGGCCAAGTTGTTCGCGTCGATCACGAGCAACTACTGCGCGGACGAAGCGCTGCAGATCCACGGTGGAGCGGGCTACACCGACCACTTCCACGTCGAGCGCTTGTTCCGCGATGCGAGGATTACCGAGATCTACGAGGGTGCCACGGACATTCAGCGCCTCGTGATCGCCCGCGCGCTTCTGCGCTGAGACGAAGATCACACCTTCGCCAACCGACCCAAGCCATGACCGCTAGCCAAGACGCCGAGATTCTGAACATCGAGGAAGCCGCCGCGCTTCTCGGGGTCAGCGCTCGGACGTTCAACAAGGTTCTCCACTCCGAGGAGATCCCGGCGCGCAAGATCGGCCGCGAGTGGAAGTTCTCCCGCAGCGCGCTCATCCAGTGGGTGGGCGAGGGACGCTCCACCGATTTCTATCGCGAGGAAAAGACTCGCACCACTGCCTTCACCGAGCCCGAAGCCTAGCGGCAGTCGAGCCGGACTCTCCAAGCTACTCATCCCATGACGAACGTCGCACCCGCCAACTCCTCTGACCTCGGCCACGCCTCCTACGAGCTTCCACCGATCCGTCACGCTTTTGACCTGACGGAAGAGCAGGAAATGATCCGCGAGATGGTGCGGGACTTTGCGAAGGCAGAGCTCGAGCCGAACGCCCACGACATCGATGAGCGGCACCACTTCCCGAAGGATACGTGGGACAAGATCGTCGAGCTCGGACTCGCCGGTGTTCCCTTCCCCGAGGACGTCGGTGGATCCGATGGCGGCACGCTCAGCTACATCATCGCCGTCGAAGAGATGGCCAAGGTGTGTGGTTCCACGGCGCTCACCTATGCGGCCCATGTGAGCCTCGGCTCGTACCCGATCTGGAAGTGGGGCGGCGAGAAGCTGCGCCAGATGTACCTGCCGAAGCTCATCGCCGGTGAGTACATGGGTGCCTACGGCCTCACGGAGCCCGGCGCCGGATCGGACTCAGGCGGAACGCTGACGACTGCCGAGCTCGACGGCGACGAGTACGTCCTCAACGGCCGCAAGTGCTTCATCACGAACGCGAACCACGCGGGCGTCTTTATCGTCACGGCGGTGACGGACAAGACCCAGGGCTCCAAGGGCATCAGCGCCTTTGTCGTTCCCCGGGATACCGCGGGCTTCACCGTGGAGAAGGGCGAGGTCAAGCTCGGCATGCGCGGGTCTGACTGGGCGAGCCTCGTCTTCCAAGACGCGCGCATTCCGAAGGACCACCTGCTCGGCCCCGAAGGCGAGGGCTTCAAGACGTTCATGAAGACGCTCGAAGGCGGGCGTATTTCCATCGGCGCCCTGTCGCTTGGCCTTGCGGCCGGTGCGGCTGACTACGCGACCAAGTACGCGATGGAGCGCGAGGCCTTCGGCGGCACGCTGGCGGATCAGCAGGCCGTTCAGTTCAAGCTGGCTGACATGCGCGTCAAGGTGGACGCGGCTCGCCACCTTGTCTACCACGCAGCTCGTCTCAAGGACACCGGCGCCGCCTACGGCACCGAGGCCGCCGTGGCCAAGCTCTACGCCTCGGAAGTCGCGATGCAGAACAGCTACGACGCCATCCAGATCTATGGAGGCTACGGCTTCAGCCGCGAGTACCCGGTCGAGCGCATCTGGCGTGATGCGAAGCTCTGCACGATCGGTGAGGGCACGAGCGAGATTCAGCGGCTCATCATTGGCCGTAGCGTGATTCGCGCCGCGAAGTCTCTCTGATGACCAGCGCAGAAGCTTCAAGCGGCAGCCAGCCCCCCGTCCCGACTCCCATGGAGATCGAGGCGGGGGGCTGGCGTATCACCACGCTATTCGACGCCTACTTCCGCCTCGACGGCGGAGCGATGTGGGGCGTTGTGCCCAAGAACCTGTGGGCGGCGATGACTCCGCCCGCGGAGGACAACACGATCCGCATGGCTGCCCGCCCGTACTTGGCTGAACGGGGCGACGTCAAGGTCCTCGTCGAAGGGGGCATGGGGGACCGGTGGAGCGACAAGATGCGCTCGATCTATCACTTGGATCGACCGCACGAGCTCTCCCTGGAAGGGTCGTTGGCTGCGCTCGATGTCGCTCCCGATGACATCGATCACGTCGTGTGTTCCCACTGCCACTTCGATCACATCGGCGCCCTGGTGATGTCGGACGGGGAAGCGCTGCTTCCGCGGTTTCCGAAGGCTCGACATCACTTCCCAGCGGCGGAGCTCGAAGCGGCGCGTACCCCTCACCATCCGCGCCGCGCGAGCTATCGAGCGGACGACATCGAGCCGCTGATCGCCGCGGGCGTCGTCGATTGGAACGAGGGCGAGACGGAGATCTTGCCCGGCCTCAACCTGCATCAGGTCGGTGGCCATTCTGAGGGCATGACCGTCATGCTGTTCGGCGAGGACGACGCGAGTTCTCCCACCGCGGCCTTCTGGGGCGACCTCATCCCAACGTCCCATCACATTCAGCCGCCGTACATCATGGCCTACGACGTGGACGTGCCTCGTTCGTTCGAGATGCGCACGAAGTGGCTCGCCCGGGCGGCGGATGAGGGACTTATCGGTATGTCCTACCACGATCCAAAGAGGCCCTTCACGCGGCTTGAGCGTGACGGCCGCAAGTACCGCGCCATCGACGTGCCCGAGGCTCGTCCGAGGCGGTGAGCCAAGAGCCGGAGCCGCGAGTGTCCCCGCGGTGGGTGTCCCTCGTTCCCAGCGTCACGGAGACGCTCTTTGCCCTGGGGGCCGGGGACGAGGTCGTGGGGGCGACCAAATTCTGCGTACGTCCCAAGGGCGCCATGGGGCATGTCCTGCGGGTCGGAGGCACCAAGGATCCGAAGGTCGACGCGATCATCGATCTCTGCCCCACCCTCGTGTTCGCCAACCAAGAGGAGAATCGCCGTGAGGACATCGAGCGACTCCGAGAGGCAGGCATTGAAGTGCACCTGAGCTTCCCGAGAACGGTGGCCGACGTGGGGTCGATGATCTCCAGTATTGCAGGGGCGGTGGGGCGCCAGGGGGCGGGCGAGGCATGGGCGGCGCGGCTTGAGGATGTTGCATCCAGGGTGTGTCCTCTGGGCGACCCGAGCCGCGCAGACGGCCCTCCCGTGCGTTTCCTTGTCCTCATCTGGCGCGGCCCCTGGATGGCCGCTTCCTCCGATACGTTCCTTTCGAGCCTCCTAGAGGCCGCCGGGGGCGTGAATGCCGTAAACGGCGCTGGAGGCGACCGTTATCCCGAGGTTTCGTTCGAGGATATGGACGCTTGGGCGCCTGACCTGGTCCTCTTGCCGAGCGAGCCCTACCCCTTCGGTTTAGATCATCTTGACGAACTCGTTAGGGGCACTCGAATCCCGCGCTCCCGATTCGTACGCTGCGATGGTGAACTGCTGACCTGGCACGGGGTTCGGACGGCCGAAGGCCTCCTCGCCGCCAGAAAGTGGATCACGAATTCAGACACGTAGCGTTCCCCACGGGGCTCGGCCCTCGCGGCCCACAGCACTCGGGGTGAGCGCCACACGCCTCTCTTAGTTCGACGATACGGCACGTTCGACGTGCCGAACAAGCACCCCCAATCAGTTCAGCCCCGACCATGCGCGGGGAAATGGCAATCACATGATTCTCCTCCCCCTGTTCCTCGGTTCGGCCCTCGCGGCCTCGAACCTTGAAGCCCCTGCTCCTGCTTCCGTCGCTGCGCCGACGATCCCCTCGCTTTCGAGCCTCGTCCACGACGAGCCGGAAGAGATCGAGGAAGGCGTATGGCACGGAAGCCTCAACCTCGGCCTTTCCAAGAGTGAAGGCAACGCTGACATCGAGACCTACGCCCTTACGGGTAAGGCCGTGCGCGTTGTGGACATCCACCGCTACACCCTGGAGGGCCTTTGGTACTACGCGACCCAGAACGGCATCCGCACCCAGCGTCGCGCGCTGTTCAGCGGCAAGTACGACCAGTTCTTCTCGGAGAAGACCTACTTCTGGCTCAACGCACTGGCTGAGACCAACGAGCAGGCAGTGCTCGACCTCCGCTGGACAGTCGGCGCCGGTATTGGTCACCAGTTCCGCGACGACGACGAGTGGAAGATCAACGGTGAAGTCGGTCTTGCGTACTTCAACGAGGAGTTCGATACGGGCCTCGACAACGACTACCTTGCCGCTCGCGTGGCATGGGACATTTGGAAGCGCCTCTCCGACACCGTCGTCTTCGGCCACTTCGCCGAGTTCTTCCCGAGCCTTGAGGACGCGGACGACATCTACGGCCGCGGTGAGACCTACGTTGAAGCCCAGCTCAGCGCACGCATGACCGCGCGCCTCTCCTGGATCGCTGTCTACGACAACACGCCCGCTGTGCGTAACAACGTCGTCCTTGAGCGTCTTGACAACCTCTACCTGCTGAACGTCGGCTGGACCTTCTAGAGGACGCCTTGTCGCAGCCCCGCAGCCCGGGGTGGAAGGGCCGCGCCATTCTCCAAGAATGGCGCGGCCCTTTTTTTGTAGCCCCTGTGTTAGGCAAACGGGCGTCCGGAGCAGCGGGGGAAGGGCGGGGGTGCCTTCGGGAAAGCTCTGAGGACGCGCTCACAGCATCTCCGGTAAGGTACGAGTCTCGCAGGAAGACGCGCGCAGGCTGCCAGGCTGCGAACGTCACGGCTTTTGAAGCGGCGGTCCCCACTTTGCCGCTGCACCTTGGCGACCCTCTATGGCGCTTAGGTGTGACTCCAATCCGTCCCCCGACGTTTTTTACCTGCGACTCCATGGTCACGATGCATCGTGCGCTGCTCACGGCAGCAGCCGCTGTTTTCTTTTTCTTGGCGCTATCACCCAGCGCATCCGCGAACTCCCAGTCGGGAGAGAGCGCGGAAAGAACAGCCCTCTACTGTCCTATCACCCTCGAGCTCGACGCGGATCAGGAATACCACGCCGCTGCCGTAGGTGATTCGGACTCCGAAGATCCCAATCCGTGGGTGCATCGCCGCCTGAACGTCGTTTTCGATCACCCCGACTTGGTTCGGCCGGTGCTCGTCCCCGGGTACTTCGCGGGTGATGGGCAGGGCCGGCCAGACGGTTGCATCTGGCGAGTTCACTTCACTCCGCAGCTGACGGGCGATTGGATCTGGTTCGCGACCTTCGAGTCAGGCCCGCTCCTCAACGCTGCGCCGTCCGAAACCACCGGCGAGGCGATTGCGCTCCAGGTGGATTCGGGACAGTTCACCGTCACGCCACTCAACCCGATGGCGCCGGGCTTCCAATCCAAGGGAGTGGTCACCTCCGTGCCGGGGCAGAGCTACTTTCGTTTCTCAGAGCCGTCGGCGGGCAGGTTCATTGTGGCGGGCGCCGGCAGCCCCGAGAACTTCCTCGGGTACGCTGGCTTCGCCGATGCGGAAGACGGTCGCTCGGCCAACGGTGCCGTCTGCTGCTGTAGGCAGAACTGCTTCAGCGACTGCAGGCGCACGACCTGCCAGAGCACCGACGACCCGGCGCCGAACTTCCTCCATCGCTATGAAGCCCACGTCGGCGACTGGCGCGAGGGCGACCCCGACTGGACGGCCAACGGTCTCATCAAGCAAGGTCGCGGGATCATCGGAGCACTGAACTACCTTGGGGATCAAGTCGGAGTGAACTCGCTCTACTTCATGCTCATGAACCTCGGCGGGGACGGCAAGGACACGCACCCCTTCCTGACGAACGGAGGCGGCATGGACTGCCCGTCGTCGGGTAGCGGTTTCTCGCCGGCGCATACCCTGAACTACCACGTCCAACGCATGGACCAGTGGCGCACGGTGCTCGAGCACGCTGGCAACAAGGGCATCATGGTGCAGCTGATATTGGCTGAACAAGAGGCCTGCAACATCCGCTGGTTTGGACCCCATGACTCGAACGGCGGGGCGCGCAGCCACATGAGCGTCTACCGAAGGCTCTTCATGAAGCAGATGGTGGCCCAGTTTGGGCATCTGCATGCGCTCCGTTGGAATCTCTGTGAAGAGAACAAGGCCGCCTCTTCCTGTGCCTCTGGATCCGGGTGCGGCGCGCCTGCGACGCCGCTGTCGCCCCAGTTCACGCCCGCTGAACTCGACGAGATGGCGCGCTGGATTCGCTCTTGGGATGCAGCTGGTCACCCGATCGGGGTGCACACGGTTCCGAACACCACTCGCATCTATCAGGACCTTCTGGCGCTGCCCGAGCAGCCCACCTGGCTTTCGACGACTTCGCTGCAGATCCACGGTGAGTCTGGCACGGGGCCTGAGTACGAGGCGGTCACGCAGAGCGCCGCCCACGTGTTCGAGCAGGCGGGGCAGATCGTGCCCATCATCAATGACGAGCAGGGTTCGCCCGGTTCAGGCCTGAGCTCCCAGTTCAACTTGAGCGCCGAAGGAACCTCGACCTCGGATGATCGCCGCCGCCGCGTGCTTTACGACGTGATGCTCTCTGGCGGTCACGTCAGCTACTACTTCGGGTACTACGAGCTTGAAGACGGCGGTGGGGACCTTCGCTGCGAGGACTTCCGAACCCGAGAGTCTGCGCTCGAACAGCTGGGCATCGCGCGCCGGCTGATGGAGATGATCAGGATCTGGGACATGACCGACGCGGATAGTCTGCTTGTGGGTTCGACGTCTAGCCAGCGGTTCGGTCGACCAGAGGTCGCCATCAGCGGCAATGGTGCGCGACTCGCCGTCTACTACCCGTCCCTTCGAACGCAGCCAACGAGCTCTGTCCTCACGGGTTCCATCGATCTCCGCGCCCTCCTCCCGCTCACCTATGAGGTGCTTTGGATTGACCCCACGACCGGGGATCAGGTCGGCGAGCGAGAGCAGATGCAGGGGGGGGCGCTCACGCCCGTTCCGATCCCGGACATCAACGGCGATGGAATCCCGGGCAACGCGATCACGCCGGACACCGACCTGGTGCTGCTCATACTGAGGCGCGGTCCGACGCCGACCTCGACCGAGTAGCAGCCTAGAGCAGCTCGGGCGGCATCTGGAAGACCACCGTCTCCCGCTCGCCGGCCGCTTCCGTCGCGGCTCCGACCCCGAGGTCCTGGAGGCGCGTCAGGATCATCTGCACGAGGTCCTCGGGAGCCGAGGCGCCCGCCGTGACGCCAACGCGCGCCTTGCCCTCGACCCACGCCGCCAACACCTGGTCGGGGTGGTCCACGAGGTAGGAGGCGATGCCTGCGCGCTCGCCCAATTCGGCCAAGCGGTTGGAGTTGGACGAGTTCTGGGATCCGACGACCAGCAGCAGGTCCACGCCCGGCAGCAGGTCTTTGACCGCTGTCTGGCGGTTCTGCGTCGCGTAGCAGATGTCCTTGGTGTCCGGCCCTTGGATCAACGGGAAACGCGCCTTGAGGGCTGCGATGACGTCGCGCGTGTCGTCCACCGAGAGCGTCGTTTGGGTGACGTAGGCGAGCTGTTCGGGATTCTGAACCTCGAGTGCCTCCACCTCTTCCGGCGTGGACAGCACGTAGACCTCGCCCTCGATGCGCCCGCGCGTCCCCTCGACCTCCGGGTGGCCCGGGTGGCCCACGAGGATCACCTCGCGGCCCTGGGACTCGTAGCGGATCGCCTGGCGATGCACCTTGGTCACGAGGGGACAGGTGGCGTCGATGACGCTCAGTCCGCGGTCCTTCGCGTGATCAACGACGGCGTCGGAGACGCCGTGGGCACTGAAGACGGTGACGCCGCCCTTAGGGACGTCGTCGAGGGACTTCACGAAGATCGTGCCCTTGGCTCGCAGACCCTCCAGCACGTGCTTGTTGTGCACGATTTCGTGCAGCACGTAGACCGGGGAGCCGTGGATCTCCAAGGCGCGCTCGACGATCTGAATCGCTCGATCAACCCCCGCGCAGAATCCGCGCGGGTTCGCGAGCAGGGCTTCGGGCTGCGCGTTGCCGCTAGCCACTAGTGGGATTCCTGGGCGTGGTTGCGGTTCCAGGCTGGGATCTCGACGACGAGGTCCACCGATCCGTCAGGGACGGCTTGGCACGCAAGGCGAGACGTGAGCTCGAGGCCGGGGGCCTCGTCCAGCATGTCTTCCTCGTCCTCGGTTGCCTCGTTGATCGAGTCAAAGCCCTCACGCACGATCACGTGACAGGTCGAGCAAGCGCACACGCCGCCGCAGGCGTGGTCGATTTCGATCTCGTTGCCGTCAGCAATGTCGAGGATCGAGCCGGGCTTGCCCTCACGGGAAAGCGGAAGGGCAGCGGGGTCTACGGTCACCTTCTTGCCCATGGGCATGAAGGTGATGGTGTAGGGCTTGGTCGGGAGCGCGGTTTCGGATGCGCTCTGGTACGGGTTGATTCCGCCCATAGGTGAAGCAGGGGGTGTCGCGGGTCGTTTCAGGAGTGAAGATCGACCGGGCGCGACATCCCATTCGATCTAGACGCCGGCGCCGAATCCGCCACCTGGGGTGGGGCGGGACGGCTTGGGCTTTGAGTCAGCGCGGGTAGTTTCGCCCACGCGCTCTCTCTTGGGACGTGCCGACTTGGCTTTCCCTGCTGATTCTCGCTGAGATTCGCCTTCCGAGTCCCGTCGGGACCGGCGTGGCCGCGGTGAATCATCCTCGGACCCGCTGGCGCTGCGCCGTGGTCGACGGCCGCCGCGGCTCCGCTCGGGAGCCTCGTCCGCTGGAGCCTCTTCCGTGCGCTTCCTCGAGCGAGTCCGTGCAGGGGCCTCGTCCGTTTGGGTTTCCTCAGCTGAGCGCCTTGGGCGTCGCGGCTTCCGTGCGGGCGACTCCTCTCTTGGGGACTCCTCCGCGAAGGGACCAGCGACACCTTCATCGGCCGCTGGACGGCGGCGACGCCTGCGTGCGGGACGCTCATCCAGTGGGGGAGCAGCCTCGACCTCGCGGGCATCGGGCCGGCTCGCCCGGTTTCCACGGGCCCGGCGGGGGCGGGACTCCTTCTCGGGCGTCTCGGGAGCACTCGCTTCTTCGACCTCATCGCGCCGGGGTCGGCGCTCGCGGCGCGGGCGCCTCGCGGGTGCCTCGTCGGCTCCCTCACGGCTGGATTCCTGCCGGCTGGACTCTCCCCGCGTGGGCTCATCCTTACGGGCCCGTTCACGGCGCGGCTTGCGCTCGGGTCGGGGGCTGCGCTCTGAGCGCTCTTCCCGCTCTTCACGGGCTGGGCGCTCTTCGCGTTCTGCACGCTCCTCGCGGCTGCGGCGCGGCTTCCGCTCGCGGCGCGGACGCTCCTCGCGGGCTTCGCCCTCGTCGTCTCGCACGCGCGGCTTCCGCTCGCGTTTCTTCGGCTCGCGTTTCTTTGGCTCGACGTCGATGACCTCGCCGTTGCGCTCGGCTGCCCGCTTGCGCTCCTGCGTGTAGAGATCACGGGGCCGTTCGATCTCGGCGATATCGAAGCCGGTGTGCTTCAACAGGCTTTGGAAGTCGCGCTCATTGCGCCCAGAGATAAACGTCACGGCGGCGCCGTGGCGTCCAGCACGGCCCGTACGGCCGATGCGGTGGGTGTAGTCCGAGAACTCCCGGGGCAGGCCGAGGTTGACCACGTGGGTCACGTGGGCCACGTCGAGTCCGCGCGAGGCGACGTCCGTTGCGACCAGCGCTTTGACGTCTCCGGTGCGGAAGGCTGTCATCACGCGGAAGCGGGCCGCTTGGTCGTAGCCGCCGTGGAGCGCCTTGACCGAGAACCGCTTGCGCTCAAGCTTGCGCATGAGCTGATCCACGTCGGTTCGCCGCTCGCAGAACACGAGGAAGACGTCCTCGGGGGCCGAGTCTTCGATGAGGTGCGCAATGTTCTTTGCGTTGTCATCGGTGCTGCAGCGGAAGACGTACTGGTTGATCGTATCCACGGTGGCGACGCCCGAAGCCGTCGCGATCTCAGCGGGATCGCTGGTGTAGCCGCGGGCGAGGTTCAGGAGCTCCGGCGGGAACGTCGCTGAGAACAGCAGCGTTTGGCGGTACTCATTGCAGGCATCGAGGATCTTCTTGATGTCGTCGATGAAGCCGATCTCCAGCATCTTGTCCGCTTCGTCGAGAATGGCGAATTCGGTCCAAGGGAACTGGAGGAACTTCTGGTTGAGGAGGTCGAGCACGCGCCCCGGCGTTCCCACGACGACCTGTGCGCCCGCTTGGAGCTTCTTGACCTGGGGGCCAAGGGGCTCGCCGCCGACGATGAGCGCGGTCTTGACACCGCGTGCCTCGCCGAGCTTCTCCAGCACTTGGTGCACCTGCTCCGCGAGTTCGCGGGTGGGGGACATCACAAGTCCGAGCACCGACGCACGCGCCGGATCGATCTTGGCCATCATCGGTGCGCCGAACGCGAGCGTTTTGCCCGTGCCGGTTTCCGCCTTAGCGATGACGTCCTTGCCCTTGAGGACCGGCTCGATGGCCAGTGCCTGGATCGGCGTGGGCTTCGTGATGCCCATATCCGCAATCGCTTGCTGGATATCGTCGCCTAGCTCGAACTCCGTGAACGACGCGATGTCGGGCGGGTCGAGGGTCGGGGTGAGGGGTTTTGCGTCCGAGGTTTTCTTGGGCTTCGGAGCGCCGTAGTTCTTATTGGAGGAACGGCTAGGGCCGCTTCGGCGAGCGCCGGATTTCGATCCGCGAGCGCTCCGGTTTCTAGTTCTTTCAGGCACGTTTTCTGGGCGCCCGGCTTCCTAAATTTTCAAAAGGACGCCCGTTGCAGCTCAGGGTCAATTGGTGCGCGCGGAAGGCGCCAGCCATGAGTTCGTTTTCGATCGGCTGGGCTTTGGGCCTCGGCGTGCGGTGTAGTGACCGTTCGTTCTCGTTGGTCGGGGCACGGCAGGCGCGCGGGAGCTGCAGTTTCGTTGGTGGAAGGGTAAGCCGTTGGGCCCCCTGTCCGTAGGGGTGCATCGGAATTCAGTGCACATTCCTTGAGACTGTCGGCCTTGACAGCTCTTCGAAGTAGGTATCTGATCCCCTCGGTTAGACTCCGGCCCGCCCGGCGCCAGGGTCCTCAAAACCGCCCTCGAGACCCCGCCCGGGTACTTTTTTCTCCTTCCTGCGCCTCTCCCGCTCTGGCCACCCCCAGCCAGCCCCGGCCCCCTCAGATTCATGAGAATCGTCACCTGGAACGTCAATTCCATCCGAGCGCGGATGCCCCGCGTCCTTGAGTTCCTCGAGCGCCAGAGCCCTGACGTCGTTTGCCTGCAGGAGACCAAGGTCGTCGATGAGCTCTTCCCGAAGGACGACATCGAGGGGCTTGGCTACCAAATCGCCTTCCACGGTCAGAAGACCTACAACGGTGTGGCCATCCTTTCGAAGAGCCCCATCGAGGACGTGGTGATGGGGATTCCGGGTAAGGAGCACCACCCCGAGGCGCGCGTCATCGCGGCCAAGGTCGAGGACGTCATGCTGCTCGATCTCTACGTGGTCAACGGCCGCGAAGTGGGCTGCGATAAGTACGACTACAAGCTGGAGTGGATGGCGGACGTAGCGGAGTACGTCAAGGCGAGTTTTCCCATGACGGAAAAGGTCGTGGTGACCGGCGACTTCAACGTGACGTTCGACGAGCGCGACGTGTACGACCCCGAGAAGTGGGAGGGGAAGATTCTCTGTAGCGAGCCGGAGCGCGAAGCTCTTGCAAAGATCATGGAGCCCGGGCTCGGCGACGCTCTGCGCAAGCACAACCAAGACGCCGGTGTGTACACGTGGTGGGACTTCAGAACGCGCGGGTTCAAGCGCGGCAACGGCTTGCGCATCGACCACTTTCTCCTTTCGCCGCCGGCGATGGATGCCTGCACGGCCGTGGAGGTTGACCTCTTAGCACGTGATGGCGAAAAGCCGAGCGATCACGCGCCTGTGATTTGCACCCTCAGTTAGACGAGGACCCTCGATGTGGATCTCCCTTGTGAGCAGTCGGCGCGTTGCGCTGGGCGTAGTTCTGTTCGCGTTCGCGCTGCGCGTGGCCGCGATCTTTGTGCTGGGAGATCCGCTCGACATTCACCGCGTCACGAGGGGCGGGGGCCTTGACTGGAGCTGGGGCTACGAGCAAGCGGCGGTGGCACAGGCCATCGCGGAAGGGCGCGGCTTCTCGGATCCATTCGCCCAGGGCACCGGCTCGACCGCGTGGGTTGCGCCGTTCTATCCCGCACTCCTGGCGGGGCTCATCAAGCTCTTCGGCGGCATCACGCCCGGGGTCGCATGGATCCTCGCCCTCGCGCAGTCCGCGGGAGCTGCCCTGACGTGCTTCTACCTTTGGAAGCTAGGCCGGCACCTCTACTCCGACGCGGCTGGAATGGCGGCGGCCGTTCTTTGGGCCGTGCATCCTATGGCGATCTACCTTCCGGTGGCGATGGTTTGGGACTCTACGTTCGTCGCCCTCTCGATGGCTTGGTTCCTGAGCACGATGGTCGAGCGCGGACGGGAAGTCACGCCGCGCGGCGCGGCGGTTCTTGGGCTTGGCCTCGGCGCGACCCTGCTGGTGAACCCTGCCCCGCTGGCTCTCGTGCCAGTGTTCGCCTGGTACTACTTGCGCCCCAAGCCGGGGCACCTGCGGTTCGAGCGCAGCGGCATCAGGAAGATCGTGATTCTTCTGGGCACGGCGGTCCTTGCCATCAGTCCTTGGTTGATTCGCAATGCCGTCGTCGTGGGTTCGGTACAGGTCAGAAGCAACCTCGGCGTCGAGCTGTTCGTGGGCAACAACGACGGCGCTTTCGGTCCGTTCAACGTACGCGTGCACCCTTCGTACGACGGGGCCGAGCTAGAGCGCTACCGCGAACTCGGTGAGGTGGAGTACAGCCGCTACGCCATGGGGGAGAGCGTTGAGTGGATCAAGGAGCACCCAGCGCGCTTCGGCTGGCTCACCCTAGAGCGCTTCCAACGGTTTTGGATCGGCCCTGACCCCACGAAGCCCGTGCTCCTCGGCACGGGCTATATCCAAGAGCGCGACTGGATGGGCTGGATCAAGTGGGTGTCCCACGCGTTCTTCGGCCTCTGCGCCATCCTCGGCATCCTCACGTGGAAGGGGCGTTCAGGTAGCCGCACGCTCCTGCGCGGCGCCTTCCTGTTTTACCCGCTCGTCTACTACATCACCCACGTCTTCGAGCGCTACCGCTTTCCGATCGAGCCCTTGATCACGCTGGTAGCCGCCGTCTTTCTCCTGCGACTTCTCTTTGGCGCGAAACACGACTGGGCGAGCCCTAACCGCGGCGAGCTTTCGGATCGGTAAGCGGTCCGGCTACAGGATGTCGAAGAGGCCGCGGGCGTCACCCAGAAGGGTGGCCGTGAGCGCCGTGTAGGGGACGGCTCGGGCCATCGGATTGCGCCAGGGGAGCTCCCTCTCTTCGCAGAGAATCCCAAGGCCTACGATCGCGAAAGCGCGCGTGCTGGCTGGCTGGGACCTGTCCATGCCGAGGCTAAGGAGGGGCACCGCAGCGCGCCGGTCGCCAACCGTTCCGAGGGCTGCCGCGGCGGCCGCACGGCTCCAGTGGGTTTGAGCATTCTTCAGGGAGGCGAGCAGGGTCGGCGTCGCGTCCTGGCCCTCCATCAAGCCGAGCCCCACGGCGAGGCTCCAGAGCAGCTCGTGTTGGAATCGAGTCCGGCTGAGCCTCTGCTCGAGATCAGCCGCGGCTGGCCCGTAGTTGAGGAGCCCCAGTGCGACGGCTAGGTGGCCCTTCGCGGTCGGATCGTTGGTCTCTTCGTACGCTTCGAAGACGGCCTTGCCGTAGCGCTCGCGCGCGGCATCCGGGGCCTCGCGGGCGGATAGGGCGAGGCCCGTTCCGTAGGCGCCGATCACAGACGCGTTCGTTTGTTTGCGGAACAGGTCAGCGAGGCCGCTGCTGACGGTGGTCCGCGCATCGGGCTCTGCCTTCCCGAGTGCGTGGCTATGGACGCCGAGCGCAAGGGCCGCCCAGGGGCGCTCGGTAGCGCCGCCGCGGGTAGACAGAAGGCTGAGAGCCTTGCGGCCCGTGGACCCGAGGCGGGTCGGGGTTTCGCCTGTTCCCGGTCGCGCCGTCGCTCGCGCGATGGCGATCATGGCGAACCTGCGCTCCATGGGCTGGCCAGTCTTCGTGAGCTGGATGAGCTTGGCGGTGGCGTGATCGTCCTGCTCGCTTCCCTCCGAGCGCGCGATTTCCCCCAGGGCTGCCGCGCCCGCCGCTCGCACGATCGAGGGCTTCCGGGCGTCCTCCACAAGATTGCTCAGCTGTTCGATCGCAGCGCGGCGTAGCTCGGGGCTTGCGCCCGCAGCCTGGCGCGCGAGTGCGACCGCCAAGAACGCCTCTTCCTGCGTACTCGCGCGGCGGCCCGACTGAACGGTCTGCTCGCTGCGGCTAAGGAGCCATCTCGCGAGCGCGTTCTGTGAGACCACGTGCTCGGCGGCGTCGTGGCCGAGCAGCTCCCTCGGCGGCAGCGTGACGCGCAGAGGCAAGTCGCATAGCCCGAGCGCCATGGCGGCGGCGACGGGGACATCGGGACGAGTATGTGGCTCTTCCAACGCCTGGACGAGGGCGAGGGCGATGCTCTGCTCTAATGCCACACCGTCTTGGTCCGTCGCCATCGCGCCCAAGGCGAAAGCGGCGAAGGCGCGACTGCGCGTTGGAACCTTGCCCCGGCCTACGAGCTTCGCACCCTCGTCGGTCGCATCCAAGAGCGAGTGAAGCGCATCAAAGCCCCCCCGATCACCGAGGAGACCAAGGGAGAGAATGGCGGTTTCCGAGAGCTCTTGCGAAGGCGCTTTGAGGTGTTCGCGAAGCGCGTTGGCTAGGGCCTCCGCGTGGACGCCCGTTTCCCCTGCATCGATGCGGCCGGCTGCGATGAGTGCAGCCGAAAGAAGATCGTCGCTGCGTTCGGTGCTGAGGATTTCGAGCAGGCCTGGGATCACGCGCCGATCGATGAGCGCGCGGTCCACACCGGTGCCTGACTTGACGGTCGTGGACTGTCCGACCTCCGCCAGCTCGTGACGCGCTCGTACGCGCTTCCGAAGGTCGAGGTACGGATCTCGCTCGAGCTTCCACCAGTGCGTCCAATCGAGTCCATCGAGGGCGTTGGAACCCCCGCCCGGGCTGGTGACTCCGGTAGGAGAAGCCGGGGGCGGCCCAGCGACGGGTAACGGCGAGCTCGGTCCAGATGGTCGAGGGCCAACGCCTCGGGGGCCACTCGGGCCCGGAGAAGTAGGTCCTGCTGGAGCTCCCGCACCTGGGCCACCAGGTCCCGGGGTCGTGGGGCCGGGAGGAGTCGTGTCGCCTGGTCCCGAGTAGCTACCGCCTCCCCCGGACGGCGGCGGCGGCGGCGGCGGGAACCCACCTCCGTGTGCAACTGTGGAGGGAGGCAAGGTGGCCGAGATGACCAGCAGGAAGCTCGTGAGCATGGCGCGAGGGGTGAAGGGAAGCGGTCGCGCGAGTTGCCGCTAGCTGCGGCCGCTCTGCCATGCCTCTACTCGGCCAAGACGGGCCGGTCACCCAAACTCCCAAGATTGAGGGCCCCGCCTCGCTGCACTCGGGGCGGGGAGCCGGTGGGGGGAGACTCAGTGGGGGGGGGAGACGTCAGTGGGGACGGTATTCGACGCTAGGCACGTAGAGCCGGCTGACGCCACCAAGAATGCCGCGGACTCGGCCAACGACGGCACCCAGCCTGAAGATGCCCTTGACCGCGTAGCGCAAGTTGAACGGGAGTCCGAGCGCCACGAGGAAGACACCCCCGACCGCCCGCGGGACGGACTTGTACATCAGCTTCCACCGGTTGCAGTCGTTCAGCAAGACGTAGTTGGTGGCTTGGTCACGCGCGCGCCTGTAGTGATACGCGGCGCACAATCGATTCCTCGGGATGCGATCATGGACCGATGCGTCACAGATCCATCCGATGCGCGCCCCAGCACGGGCCATATCGCGGCTGAACTTGGTGTCTGATCCACCCGTGAACTGCCGGTCCTCGTCGAACCACAGCCCGAGACGCTGAACCGTCTCCATGCGAGCGCACCAGTTGTTCGTGTAGATGTTCAGCTGCCCGTCTTGACCGGACGAAACGGCGCTGGCGCGCTTCGTGTTTCGCTTCCGCGCTCGTTCTTGCAGATGGCTAAGGAAGCCCTCTTGCCAGCGGGTCAAGGGGGCGTCGGCGGCCTCGATCGTCAGCGGCCCACCCACGAGGTCTAGGTCGCGTTCGGTGATTCCGGCGATGATGCGAACGAGCCAGTCGCTGTCGACTCGCTCGTCGTCGTCGACGAAAGTTAGGAAGTCGCAGTCCCGGTCCTGCGCCATCGACAGCACGCGATTGCGTGCCATGGGGATGCCCCGTCGGGCTTCGGCTTCCAGATGAACAGGGAGACCGACCTCTTGTCGAAAGGCGTCGACGTGGGCTTCAACGGACAGCTCGCCGGCATTCTCGACGAACAGGAACACAACCTCTGCGTGCTGTGGCAGAGCCATCGCAGAGAAGCTGCTGAGGAGAGTGCGAAACATCTCACTGCGGCGATGGGTGATGACACCCACCCCGACCCGAACTGTCTCTGACACGGCTCTCCCCCCCCGTTCCGCCTGGAACTCAACTGCCTCCTGTCCGGGAGTCGCTGGGCCTGCAAGGACCCGAGCGCAAGCTCTCCGTTATCGGAGGATAGAGAAAGCCCGCGATCTGACGAAAGCGAGTCCAGCAATTCTTCCTGACTCCCTGCGAGCAACGCGCACCCTCGATCAGGCCTGCTGGACCCTCCGCCCGCGCGATCGATCGCTGCCCGGTTGTCGTGGCGTCGCGACGGGCGCCTGGAAACGGGGGGCTTTTTTGAGGCTTTGGGGAAAAAGTGCGTGAGTGGGTCGGCTGGGTTGCGCCCGGAGGGTTGCCGAGCGCCTCGTCCCCAGGAGTGGACGTCAGGGCCGGTGCCACCCAACGTCCCCCTCTCCAGAACCATTCTCATGAAGTTCCTGCTCATCCTTGGCGCCCTGAGTGCCAGCCTCCCGTCCCTCTCCGCGGCCCAGTGCACGGGAGAGGACCCCTTGGCGCCCAACCACTCGTGCGCGATGGCCTACGTCACGAGCCCGACGATCACGTACCTGCCCAGCCTTTCGGCTATCCCTGGCAACCAGGACTACTTCCGGTTCACTGTCGAACCCGGAGAGACCCTCAACGCGACGACGTTCTTCAGCCATAGCCAAGGGGACATCGACATCCTCCTCTACGGCGACGCCGCAGGCGCTGGCACGTGCACTACCTTCCTCGACAGCTCCACTTCGGTAAGCAACGACGAGTCAGTGTCTTGGACCAACACGGGAGCCGTCGCGGTTCAAGCCGTCCTGCGGGTCAGCAACCTGAGCAATGTGGCCTGCACCGGCTACGATCTCGAGTTCAACGTAGGCACCTGTCCGGGCGACGACATCTACGCCGGCAACAGTTCCTGCTTCACGCCCGAAGTCTTGTCCTCCGATGGCGGCTTCCTGCCGAGCCTCGCCTCACTGGACGGGGTCGACGACTACTTCCAAGTGGAGCTCCCAGATGGAGCGACCCTGAACGTCGATATCGACTTCCTGCACGCCGACGCGGACCTTGACCTGACGTTCAGCGACTCGACGGTCTACCAGTGCAACAACCAGCTCTCGTCGAGCGCCTCGGTGACTAACGGGGAGTCTCTGACCTACACCAACCAGGCGGGCTTCTCCATGCTGATCAGCATCGGTGTCGAGTTCTACGGTAGCTCTGCGGGGAACGCCTGCGCTCCCTACTCCCTCACATGGGAGGTCATGGAGAACCCCTGCGTGTCGGACGATGTCCTGTCTCCGAACCACAGCTGTGCAACCGCGACGGGCTACTCGGCCCCCATCTTCGAAATGAGCGGCTTGATGGCTCTGCCGGGCAAGTCCGACTTCTTCTCGATCCCCGCCTTCTACGACCTGGAAGTGCTCTACGCCCGGGTCGAGTTCGACCATGGCCAAGGGGACATCGACCTGAGGCTCTGGCGTGAAGATGGGAACCCCGGAGAATGCATGCTCTCTGGGCCTGTCGCCACCAGCGGCTCCATCAACGACTTCGAGTCTGTCAAGCGAACGACAGGCTTGGATAACCACGTCCTTGAGGTCTTCCTCTACCAGGGAGTCGGATCGTGCACCGAGTACTCCATCACGATCTTCCGAGCAGTCGGCGACACGCCGCTCGGCGCGTCCATGTGCGATGCTTCTATCAACTCGACGGGTTGGTGGCCGAACCTCGAAGCGAGCGGCAGCGACAACGTTGCGGACAACGACTTCACCCTGAGTGCAGACGGACTACCGAACCAGTCCTTCGGCTTCTACCTCAACTCGACGGGATTCGGTCAGTTCTCTCCTCCGGGGTCGGCCGGTCAGGTCTGCATCGGCAGCGGAGGCATCGGGCGCTTCGTTCGCCCAGGCGAAATTCAGAGCTCGGGCACGACGGGCTACACTGAACTCTCGGTGGATCTGACCGATCTTCCGCGACCCAACGGGACTGCGACCGTGATGGCGGGAGAGGGCTGGGCCTTCCAGTACTGGTACCGCGACCTTGGCAGCTCTAACTTCACCAACGCCGTGATGGTTTGGTTCGAATGATGTGACTGGGCGTCTCAGCGCTCACTCGAATGGGAGAGGGGCCCCCGGTCTTTAGTACCCCGGCCCCCAAGCCCGTTTAGGGTAAAGAAACATAAAAACGCCCGCGGGGA
>CAYQKK010000014.1:0-35688 GCA_964417955.1 uncultured Planctomycetaceae bacterium | reverse complement strand
TTCTATTGTTGTGAGGGGGCGTCTCCGCGCTCACTCGATTGGGCGCGGGCCCGCGTATCTTGCGGCCGGGGGCCCTCTCGCCGTTTAGGCGTAACGAAGCTTCACTCGGCCGGCGTGATCCTGACGTCGCCAAAGGTCACGTCCACGTGGTGGGCGACGAGGGCGACGCCGCCGGCGCGGAGCGCCGACTCCGATGATTGCTCGACCTGGAAGTCCCAGCCTTCGGGCTCTTCGCGATCCTTCGGCCAGACGCGTAGCCGGTAGGTCGTGGTGCTGGGGTCCGTTGGGGAAGTCGTGCATTCGGCCGTCATTCCGTAGGTCTCGCCGATGGCGAAACCTGACAGCGGGCCGCCGTCTTGGAATTCATCCCGGTCTCCACGGTAGAACTGGCGCGTGGGGTCGACCGCGGGGGCACCCTTCGTCCAGCGCAGCCAGCAGATGCCGCCGAAGGGCTGGTAGCCCCACTTGGGCTGCGCGTCCGGGAATCTCGGCGGCGTCACGGAGTGGCCGGCGAAGCGCAGGATCATGCCGAGGCCGGAGCCGCCGCTCTTCGGGCCATTCTCATCTGGAACGCCGTGGACCGTGACGGTCGTCGTGATGCGGTAGTCCGTCCACGTTCGGTTACCGAACAGGAACAAGCGGTCGTAGAGCGGTTCTTTGGATCGGAGCCCATCGGCCTCAACGACCCAGCGGCCATCCACCGCTTGGCCAACGTCTTGGATGTGATCGACCTCGCCCCATTGGATGGAAAGCGGCAGCGCGCACTCGCCCGCTTCGGCGCGGACGAGCTGGACCTTTTTGGTGATCTCGTTCTCGCTGCCCTTGGTGAAGACCTCGATGAGGTTGGCGCCTGGCTTAAGCGACGAGATCGGGATATCTGCGTTGAAGTGACCCGCTTCACCGAGCCTTCGAAATCCGAAGCGATCGAAGGAAACGTCGAGCGGAATCGACGCGCCGCCATTGACCGAGTAGCCGAACTCGTTGCCGCTGAGGACGCCCATCAAGTTGAAGTCGTCCTGAGCGTCCCCGAGATGCCCGACGCGCTGCTCCGCCCCGTGCCAGATCTTTAGCTCGGCTGGTCGATCTGGCTCGCCGCAGCCAGCCAGTGCCAAGCCACCGGCTAGGACGAGTCGCGCTGAGGCCCGGTGGAGCATGGTCAAAGATGGCTGATTCATGACGTCGATTCGGTACTGGCTTCCGATGGCTGCGCCGATGCGCCGCGAGCGAGGAAGCGAATGAGCCACGGGCAAAGGACCACGCCCGCAACGCTGCCCACCATATTGAACGGCGCGTGGAAGAGGGAGGGGTGGCGGCCTGGGAAGGCCACCTTGATCAGCTGAAAGATCGCTCCGAGGAGAAGGCCCGCAAGTGCGATCTTCAGCAGCGTGGCGACCCCGGAGCGGCGCTTTCGAAGCCACAGAAGGGCACCGAAGGGCATGAAGAAGAGCGTATGGAAGGCCTCTACCGGGATGGCATAGGACGGGTCGATCTGAAAGAGGCGCCGCGTTTGTTGCGGCACGTGCCAGAAAGTCTCGGGCGCCTCCATGTTCGGCGCGGTCAGGAGGTCGTAGGTGGCGCCCTTCACCGTGGCGGTCGCGGCCCGGAGCTCGCCGTCCCAGCCGCGGGCCCCGTCGACCTCGTCTCCGATGCCAAGTCGATAGGAAGTGTCCCAGAGGTCGAGGCTGCTGCGCTTGAGGACCTCGCGGTAACGAGGCTGCCCATCCACAAAGATCTCGATCAGCCGGTCGCGGAAACGCACTTCGATCCGGAGGTCCTTCGGTTCCTTGAAGACGTTGTCCACCTTCAGCGGCGGCGCCCCGTTGTCGTCAGCGCCTTCGCGCCGCGCCCGCACCAAGAGATCCGAGCCCTTCTGCGACACCATGAAGTTGCGTCGCAAGGATCCGTCTGAGAGCGTCACGATGCGCGCTGGGCCGCGCTGGTTGGGGTCAGCGGACCGCAGGCGGAGGTCGATATCAAGCTGGCCCGACGCCACCGCCGCATCCACCCAAACGGGCGCCGCCTTCGTGCGCAGGACCGAGGGACCCTCGAAGCGCACACCGCCGCCCTCGAGGGCCTGCAGGCCACTCGTGACTTTTTGAGGCCCTTGGTAGTCGAACCGAAACGGGAACAGCATGAACCCGGTGGCTACCAGCAGCCATAGCGTGAGCGCTTGGCGGACCTCGGAAGGTCCCGCGTACGACAGCCAGTGCGAGGCCTTGCGCAGCAGCATCAGCCGAGCTTCGAGCCAGAGGCAACTGGCTCTCCGAGCGGCTCGTTGGGCGGCATCTTTTCGTTGATGTCGCCAGCACGTGCGCGCCCGACCACTTCCCGGTAGAGGGAGCCGCGCTGCTTCATCGCCCACTTCGTGATTTCAAGTTGGCAGCGCAAGCGCTGGCTCAGGGTCAGTTCAGCGCGAGCGACTGCGTCACGAACCGCGTGGAGGCGCCGCCAGTTGGGCCTGAACTTAGTCGAGCGGCGACCTGATGCGAACCACTGGTCGCGGGCCGAGTCGGAGCGCATTCGAATGGATCGCTGCGGGTGCTCGCGGGACTGGAACAGAACCTCGTCCACGCGCTCCAATCTGCCCTGGAGCGCAAGCTCGGCGAGGAGCACTCGATCAGAGCCGAGGTACGGTGCGATGAGCTTGGTCTTCTTGAGTGCGGCCGTGCGAATCAGTCCGAACACGTCAAAGCAGCCGTGGCTCAGATCGATCGCCCCTGCAAAGCGCTTGATGGGATCAGCGTCTTCGGCGTCTGCAATGGGCCAGGCAAGATCGCGATTGACCGCGCCTCGCTCGTCGATCTCGACCATCTCTGAGTGAGCGAGAACGATGTCATTGTCCGCTCGCAGTCTCTCGACGCAGCGCTCAAGGTACGTGGGCTCTGTCAGGTCATCGTGCGCTGCCCAGCGGAAGTACTGGCCCCGCGCCAACCCAAACGTGCGGTTGAAGTTGCCCGCTGCGCCGGTGTGGACCTCGCTGCGGATCCAGCGTATGCGGCTGTCCTCTTGGGCCCAGCGATCGCAGATCTCTGCGGTACCGTCGGTGGACGCGTTGTCCCCAAGGATCAGCTCGAAGTCCTCAAAGGTCTGCTCGATCGCGGCTCGGATCGCGAGGTCGAGGTAGGCCTCGCCGTTATAGACAGGCAGGCCGATCGAAACCGGCGGGACAGGTTTGGAAGTGGTGGACATGGCGTTCTAGACCACCGTGACCTCGGCACTCGAACCAGCGGCTTTCGCCATCGTTGCGATCTCGCTCTGGTAGATAGGGTTCATGACGACGATTTCGTCGAGGTCTGCGTCCCGAAGGGCATCAGGCGAGATGATCTCATGGCCCGTACCGGGGATGTATCGACCGACTTTACGTGCGTTCACGTCCACTGCGTACAAGATGACGTTTCCTGGCTGGAGATTGTTCAGGAACGTCGTTCCTTTTGATCCAGCGCCCCAGATAGCCAGACGGCGGCCCTCGGCCGTTGCGGCTTCAAGGTGCTTGCGCCAGCGGGTTTCGATGGACGCGAACGTCTCTCCAAAGCGGGCGCGGAGGTCAGCCTCATCGGGCGCGGCGGAGTAGAGGGCAGGGTCGAAGGCGATCTCAGGTCCGATGCCGGTGGCCTCAGCGCCTAGGAATTGTCCGCCGTAGGCCTCGTGGGGCTGGGTTTCAGCCCCCGCCTGGGCCATCAGTGCACGAAGGGCGCCGGGGGTGAAGTATGAGCAGTGTTCGTAGATCACATCCCACACTCCGAGATCACGGAGCGTCCAGAGTCCATTCGGTACCTCGACGTAGACCCCTGCACCCGCCTCGCGGGCGGCGCTGGTCATCAGGCCGACGAAGTCCTTCGGCGCCTCGACGTGTTCAAGGACGTGCCGCGTCAGCAGCAGCCGAGTCGGGTGCTCGCCGGCGCCTGCGTCCTTCGCCTCGAACAGTCTGCGCTCGATGGACAGGTTCGCGGAATTCACGAGCGAATCGTCGGGCGAGCTGGGGTCCATCACGAGCCCTTCGCTCAGTCCAGCGTCCATGAGCAGTCCCATGAACTCCGCGCGACCGCCGCCAATCTCAACGGCGCGTGCACCGCTCAGTCCATGGCGCTCGACGAGCCCAGACGCGAGCTTCTCTGCGAACGCGTTGAAGGTCGGCGATCCATGCAGAGAGTTCTCATAGCCAGGGGCGTACGCGACGAGGCCTGGGTCAAAGTCCACGTTGTGGACAAACCCACAGACGGGGCAGCCGCCCAAGCGGATCCGTCCCTTGGGGGCAGCCATCGCCTCTTCGCGCGTGTCGTAGAGCACGTTGGCGAAAACGGGCTGCACTCCGGCGTCAAAGAAGACGTCGAGGTCAGCGGATTGGCAGACGAGGCAGCGCAACGGAGGGTCCTGGGGAGTCTAACTGGCTATAGAAACGGACGGCCCTGACGAATCGGGCCAGGTCCAAAAAATCAGAGCGCGGCGATCGTGGGGGACAGGTTCATTGCATGAACGTCCCGGGTGATCTCGTCCACGTAGATCGCGTTCATGATCAGCACGTGGGCTGGATCGATGTCCTTGAGCGCTTCGGGAGCGACGATCTCGTGGCCCGTGCCCGCCAGGAACTTGCCGTGCTTGTGCGGGTTGATGTCGACCACCGCGGACACTTCGTCCGTGATGCCGAGGGTTGTCAGGTAGCTGACAGCCTTCGAGCCGGAGCCCCAAAGAACGACGGGGCCGCGTGACGCGGCTTCCGCGAGCTCGGCGCGTAGAGTCGCGAACTTGGTTTGGATGGAGTCCTTGAACTCCTTGACCATCGCAAGCGTCGCCTCAAGGTCCTGCTCCGCTTCGAAGCAGCGCCCGTGGCTGGCATCGCCGGTGCGTGCTTCGATCAACAGGTACTGATCGTCGTAGCCCTTGTAGAGATCGAGGAGCTGGAAGCCATGACGGCGGAAGAGCCGCGCGAGGCTGCCGAGCGTGAAGTACGAGCAGTGCTCGTAGTAGATGTCCCAGAACGCGCGCTCTTCAAGGATGCGCTCGGTGCCGGGAAGCTCGAAGCAGAGGATCGCGTCGTCGCGACCTTCGACCGACTTGGCCACGATCTCCATGAACCCCTTCACGTCGCCGATGTGCTCGAGCGTGTGACGGCAGGCGATGTAGTCCGCGCGCAGCGAGGCATGTTCGGGTGAGTAGAACTCGTTGCGGAACTCGATGCGGCTGGCGGCCTCGGAGGTGTTGCGCTCGGGGCGATAGCCGGGGTCGATCCCGATGCCGCGCCCGCCGCTCATCTCGCAGAGCTCGGTCAGGAACTCGCCTTTGCCGCAGCCAATCTCCAGGACGAGCTTGTCTTCGAGGCCGTAGCGGGCGACTTGGTCGCGGCAGAGCTCGGTCTGGAACGCGCGGAAGGTGCCCGAGAAGCCCTGGGTCTCTTCATACTCCGGTGAGTAATTCTGAAGACTGGCGTCGTACTTCCGGTTCTGGATGAAGCCGCACTCGTGGCACACGGCGACGTCGAGCTTGCCGGCCGGGAACGCCAGCGCGTCCTCCCGGGACTTCACCATCAGGCACGAGTGCACCGGAATGGAGGGCAGCGTGTAGAACGTCTCCAAGGACGTGGAGCCACAAGCTTGACAGTGGGTGAGTGCAGAAGTTGCGCCGGAGGTCCCGGTCGATGCGGATGCGGGGGATGCCATCAGCTGGCCTCTTTGGTGATGGCCTTGGGGTTCAGAATTTGCGGTGTCGGAACAGGGACGATGAACTGCCCACCCGCGACGGAGTAGGCGGCCTGTTGAGCCATGATCTCATCCTTGAAGTTCCAGGGCAGGATCAGCAGGTAGTCCGGACGATCCTCCATGATGCGGTCGGGGCTCACGATCGGAATGTGGTTGCCGGGCATGTGGCGACCTTGCTTGTGCACGTTGCGGTCAGCGATCCACATGAGGTCGGCTGTGCCGAGGCCCGTGTACTCAAGCATGATCGCGCCCTTGGCAGCGGCGCCGTAGCCCGCGATGGTCTTGCCGTTCGCCTTGAGCTCGCTGACGATCTCGCGCAGCCCTTTGCGGACGGCCTCTACCTTCACGCCAAACGTCTTGTAGTAGTCGATTTCGTCCATGCCAAGCGCTTGCTCTTCGCGAAGTAGTTCAGTGATCGAAGACTCGGGCGCGTTGTCGTGCCCGACGAAGAGCCGCAGCGACCCGCCGTGAATGGAGAGACGCTCTACGCGGTTCAGATGAAGACCGGAGCGCCTAAAGAGCTCGACCAGCGCGTGGGCGGAGAAGTAGCAGAGGTGCTCGTGGTAGATCGTGTCGAACTCTGCGTGCTCGATAAGGTCGCGCAGGTAGGGGACCTCGATCACCGCGAGCCCGTCGTCGGCAAGGATCGACTTGATGCCGCGCACAAAGCCGTTGGTGTCCGCAACGTGGGCCAGGACGTTGTTGCCATGAATGACGTTGGCGGAGACTCCTTCGGAACTCAGCCTAGCCGCGAAGTCTTCCGTGAAGAACTCGTGGTGGGTGGGGATGCCCTTCTCGCGCGCCGCTTCCACCGGACCCTTCGCTGGGTCGATGCCCTGGACTTTGACCCCACGGGCAGCGTAGTGCTGGAGGAGGTAGCCATCGTTGCTGGCGAGCTCAATAGCGAGGTGCCCCTCACCGAGGCCTAGCTCGTCGATGCGCGCGTCGACGTTCTTCTTAGAGTGCGCGATGAGGGCATCAGAGAAAGAAGAGTAGTAGGGGTAGTCGTCCGCGAAGAGGACTTCGGGTGCGACCGTGTGCTTGATCTGGACGAGCGAGCACGAGCAGCAGAACACCGTCTCGAGCGGAAAACGCTCGTCGGCTTGACCGACTTCATCGGCGTTCTTGAGGCCGTCGGACAGCGGCATCAAACCGAGGTCCAGGAACGACACCATGTCCGGCGACTCGCAGGAGCGACACTGTGTAATCTCGTGGACGCGGGGGGCGCCGCCCGTATGACCGCTCATGCTACGCCACGCTCCTTGAAACGCAGGTTGGTGTCGATCTGGCCGCCGTCGATGAGGTGCTTGACGTGGCGAATGCGAACATAACGCGAGCTCGTGAACTCATCGAGGGTCAGGTTGTGGGCCTTGTATGCCGCGTAGAGCTCTTCGACGCCCTTGCGCACGGTCCACTCGCACTCGAAGCCGAGTTCGCGCGTGATCAGGTCGCAGTCGACTCGATAGCAGCGCTTGTCCGGGCCAGCGCCTTCTTCGATGCGGATCTTCGAGCCGGGGACGATGCCGGCCACGATGTTCGCGACGTCGATCATCTGGTAGTTCTCGGAGGTGGCGCCGACGTTGAACGCCTTGCCATGCACCTTGTCACGATCCGCCTCCATGATGGTCAGGAAGGCGCGGCTGATGTCGCGAATGTGCACCAGCGGGCGCCAGGGCGTGCCGTCGCTCTTGAGCAGCACTTCGCCGGTGGTCAGCGCATAGCCCGTGAGGTTGTTCACCACGAGATCGCCGCGGAGGCGCGGTGACACGCCGTACGCGGTCGAGTTGCGCAGGAAGGTCGGCGAGAACGAATCGTCCGCCATGGGCGTCACGTCGCGCTCTACGAACACCTTGGACTCGCCGTAGGGCGTGACCGGGTTGAACGC
The DNA here is from genome assembly GCA_964417955.1 of uncultured Planctomycetaceae bacterium. GTDB lineage: Bacteria > Planctomycetota > UBA1135 > UBA1135 > Saltatorellus. The sequence goes on along the minus strand of CAYQKK010000014.1, from coordinate 28,110 downwards.
AGCCGTCTCGTCGATGGGGGCGTCGCCCGCCGCGCCGTAGAGGCTGCACGACGACGAGTGAATGAAGCGCGGCACACCGGCTGCCTTGGCCGCTCGGGCCAGGCGAACGGATGCCTCGTGGTTGATGTCGTACGTTCCGCGTGGGTTGAGGTCGCCCAGGGGATCGTTGGAGATGCCCGCGAGGTGGATCACCGCATCGAAGCCGGTGAGGTGCTCTGGCTCAACGTCTCGGATGTCGAGGGTGATCGTTTCGCAGTCGAGCACGGGGGGATCGAAGTCGCAGCCGCGGAAGAGGCCATTGTCGAGGCCGACGACCTCGTGTCCTGCACTTTGGAAGAGCGGGACGAGGACGCAGCCGATGTAGCCTTCATGGCCGGTGACGAGAACTTTCATGGTCGTTGCTTGAGGTGCTTGTTAGCGCCAGTTCTTCCAGGGAGCGTCGCCCGCTGCCCAGAGGTCTTCGAGGATCTTCCGGTGACGAAGTGTGTCCATGCACTGCCAGAACCCAGGGTGCTTGTAGGCCATGAGTTGGCCGGTGCGCGCGAGGGTCTCCATGGGGGCCTTCTCCCACATCGTTTCGTCGCCCTCTACGAAGTCGAAGACCTCGGGCTCGAGCACGAAGAAGGCGCCGTTGATCCAGCCTTCACCCAGTTGCGGCTTCTCCGTGAAGCTCGTCACGGCGTCGCCTTCCATCCCGAGAAGGCCGAAGCGGGCAGGAGGGCGGACGGCGGTGACCGTCGCGAGCTTGCCGTGGCTCTTGTGGAACTTGATGAGCGCGTCGATGTCGATGTCGGCGACGCCGTCGCCCCACGTCAGCATGAACGTCTCGTTGCCGATGTACTCCTTGAGACGCTTCACGCGGCCGCCGGTGCCCGTGTGCTGGCCGGTGTCGATGAGCTGCACGCGCCAGTCTTCGATGTCTTCCGGCGTCTCGTGCTCGACGTTGCCGCTCTGCGTGTGAACGGTCAGGTTCGCGCTGAGGGGCGCGTAGTTGATCATCCAGTCCTTGATGACCTCACCCTTGTAGCCGAGGGCGATCACGAAGTCGCTGAAGCCCTGCGCGGCGTAGCCCTTCATGATGTGCCAGAGGATGGGGCGTCCTCCGACCTCCACCATGGGCTTGGGCTTGACTACGGTCTCTTCCGAAAGGCGGGAGCCGACGCCGCCGGCGAGAATGGCAACCTTCATGGGGATCTTGGGAGGGGCTGGGCGGTAATGTGCGATGGTGCCCGAAATGCAGTTCCTATCAGGCGTAGCGGTGTGAATCCACCCCTACGGTCCTTTCATCGGTCAGGATCACTCGACGACATGAATAGATCCGTTATCGACCTATGGTTCGATGGGGGGTTGGCCATCAATTCGTCTAGTCTCCGCAATGGATAGGTCTTCTTACGTCCATAATCATGAGGAGTGATGCCTATGGACTGTCGAAGAACGTCCAGGGTCTCGCCTAGACCGTGATTATGTTTGACGTTCTCGACCTTCCCTTCGACCAGTACCAGCGTTACGGGCTCGTAAGCGCGCTTTTGGAGAGCGTGCGAGCGCCTGGCGGCAGCTTCCGTGTCCTCGATGTCGGTGGCCGAACTGGGCTCCTGCGGAAGTTTCTTCCGGCAGACACCGTCGAGCTAGTGGACGTCGTGCCATCCGACATTGAGGGCTTGATCCTCGGAAGCGGAGCCAAGCTCCCCTTCAAAGACAATGCTTTCGACGTCGTGGCTGCGTTCGACACGCTCGAGCACGTTCCGCCTGATTTGCGAGGCGCTTTCGTCTCGGAGTGCGGCCGCGTCGCCAAGCACTACGTGATGCTCGCCGGACCCTACGACAACCCACGGGTCGCCGAGGCAGAGCAGCACCTCTTGGACTTCCTCAAGGTCCGTCTCAACTGGGAGCACCGCTACCTCGCCGAACACCGTGAAAACGGCCTGCCGGACGCCGTGCAGACACGCAGCATTCTCCGGGCGATCCCCGGGGCGCGGGTCGAGTCCTTCGGGCACGGTGCACTGGACCGCTGGCTCCTGCTCATGATGCTCGAGCTCTACGTCGAGCACGAGGGGCTCCTACACGGGATCGCTCCCAAGCTCTACCGCTTCTACAATCAGCACCTCTTCCGCAGCGACCATGGCGCCGAGGTGTACCGTCACGCGATCGTCGCGGCGTACGGCGACGCTCCGATGCCGACCCTCGAAGGCGTTCTCGATCCCCCCGGCTCGGCTCCCCGGGAAGCCACCCAAGCGATGGTCGACATGGGCGCGGAGATCCTGCGCTACGACTCGCTGCGCGACACGTATCTGCCCGAGATGGAGCGGATGCACGCGCAGGTATCTGCGGCCAACAAGAACGCAGAGGAGCATCGCGCTTCGATGCAGACCTTCGCGGACGACCTCGAACAGCATCGCCTCACGATCGAAGCGCTGCGGGCTGAGCTCTCCGATGAACGTAAAGGCGTGGAAGCGGTCATCGAAGACCGCGACCTACAGCTGAACGGATTCAAGGCGCGGGTCGAGGAGCAGGAAGGGCTCGTGACCAACTTGACGGCCCTGCGCGAAGCAGAGTCCAAGGAACTTGAAGCGCGCGGCGCTGCGCTTCAGGAGGCCAACGAGGCGCTCGTTCGGCAGAACGAGGAGGCTGTTCGGGTGAACGAAGAGATGGTTCACTTGAACGAAGAGATCGCGCGGGTGAACGGTCTGGCCACCAAGCTAGGTGAGGACATCAAAGGCCTCGCCGGCAACCTCTCTGCAGCCACCGAGCAGCGCGACGAGGCTCGCCGAATGCTCACGGAAGAGCGAGCGCGCGCCGACGCCCTCGCCGAAAGCGCACGCTCGTTCACAGGCAAAGTCCTGCGCAAGCTCAAGATCCAAAAGCTCTCCCCCGACCTGCTCGAACGGCGCGGCGGAATCGAGTTCGATTCGGACCCTGAGTAGCCGGGGCGCACGAGTTCATGCGATCCGCGCCGCCGCGGCTGCCGCGTGACCGGGCAGCCGTTCGAGCAGGGCAAGGTCCCGCGCGTCCCTCGCCGCCTCCGCTGAATCCTCCAGCTCCAGCCACGTTCGGACCCGAAGGAAGGTGAAGACGGAGAGCCCGCCCGAGTAGCGCGCCGCTCCTCCCGTGGGAAGCACGTGATTGGGGCCCGCGCCATAGTCCCCAAAGACCTCGGCCGAGCGCTCACCGAGGAACGCGGCGCCGAAGTGTCGTAGCTTGGTCTTCGCCGCACGTGGGTCAGCGACGCAGAGCTGCAGGTGCTCGGGCGCCAGCTCGTCCACCGCGGCCAGCGCTTGCTCAAGAGAAGGGGCCCATGCCACAAAGCCGTGGGCGAGCGCGGCGGCCGCTACCTCCCGTGTCGGCAGTGCGGCGAGGCGCACGGCTACCTTTTCTTGCACCTGAGCAATGAGCGCTTCATCGGTCGAGATCAGCGCGGGCCGCGCGTCGGGGTCGTGCTCTGCCTGGGCCAAGAGATCAGCGGCGATCAGATCGGCATCGGCGGTCTCGTCAGCAAGCACCACAAGCTCCGAAGGGCCCGCGGGCAAGTCGATGCCGACCGCACCGAATACGATCTGTTTGGCGGCCGTCACCCAGCGGTTGCCGGGACCCACCACCATGGAGACACGATCCAGTTGGCCGACCACGCCGTAGGCCATCGCTGCAACCGCGTGGGCGCCGCCGCACGCGAGGAAACGATCGGCGCCTGCCACGTGGGCCGCCGCCAGCGTCACGGACGCAGGGTTCGGCGAGGCAACGACCACGCGCTCCACGCCCGCGGCCCGGGCCGTCACCGCCGTCATGAGGACCGATGACGGCAGCGGATAGCGGCCGCCCGGTGCATAGCAGCCGGCGGACACCACGGGAACCACGTCGTGCCCCGCTCGTCCCCCTGGGACCGAGGCGTCCAACGGGCCGAGCGAGCTCCTCTGGGCCTCGGCAAAGCGGCGAATGCGGCCCGCCGTCCGTTCTAAGAGCGCGAGGGTTTCCGCGGGAATAGTCGCGGCGGCCCGCGCGAGGTCAGCTTTGTCTAGGAAGAGCGCTTGGCCGCGCGCGCGTCCATCGAGCTTCTCTGCGAAGGTCGCGAGCTCCTCTTCTCCGCCGTCGCGCACCGATTCCACGATGCGGCGTGCGCCCGCGAGGGTCTCCGCATCGACGGGGGCCGGCGCCGCGGAAGCCACGGCCCCGAGGGGCACGCGCGGAAGGATCGGCGATTCCGAAGTCTTGGCCAAACTCACGACGGCACCGCCTGCTGCTTCGCATCGCCCGGGCGCCGCGTGACCTTCCTCGCGCGCCGGTCTAGCTCCGTTTCTACACTCGCGAGGGAAACGCCCGCGCGGGCCATGGCCGTCATGGCAAAGAAGATCGTATCGGCGGCTTCGTGCACCACATCTTCTGGCTTGAGCGCCTCTCCGAGCTCGCCTGCCTCCTCGACGAGCTTCGCGCGCAAGAGGTCAGCGTCGCGAAACAGCCGTCCCGCGTAGGAGTCCTGCGGAGCGGAAGCGCGGCGATCCCAGAGGGTCGTCTCCAGCTTGGCCAAGCCCGACGCCGCGCCCCAGCAGCTGTCAGTGCCCTGGTGGCAGAATCCAGTTCCGCGCTTTTGCTTCACCGTGAAGCGCAGCGCATCGCGGTCGCAGTCCACGCCGATCGACAGCAGCTCTTGCGTCGCACCGGACGACTGGCCCTTGATCCAAAGGCCTCGCTTACGCGATTCATAGGCGCCGACGCCGTGCTCGATGGCGTAGCTCAGGCTTCGCCTGCTGGACCAGCACAGCCCAAGGGCCCTCCCCGACGCATCCGCGACCACCGTGGCGATTAGCCCGTCGGATCGCTCCGAGCGCAGCGGCGCCGCGAAGCCGTCACTGAGGGAGAGAGCCCCGGTGTACAGCGCCATGCCGACCTGGGCGTCTGCGCCGAGGCTGTCGAGGGCCGCGACCTCCTCGGACGTCGTCACGCCACCGGCGATCGTGACGCGCGCACTCCCCGCGAGCTCTACGATCGAACGCACACGGCCCAGGTCGGTCCCGCCCAGGCGGCCTTCGCGCTCGACGAACGTCACGAGGAATCCGCCGACGTGATCCCTCAGCTCGGCGATAGAATCCTCCAGGCGCCTTCCCGTGCCGCGCTTCCAGCCATCCACCACGACCTCGCCGTCGCGCGCGTCGACGGCGGCCATCACGCGCGCCTTGGGAAGTCGCGAGCAAAGCTCGGGGGTCGCCGCGGTTCCAAGGATGATCTTCTCGGCGCCCGCGTCGAGCCAGCGGCGCGCGCTCTCCTCTGTTCGGATACCGCCTCCCACGCGCACGGGGCCTTGGCCGCAGAGCTCCTCGATGAGATCGCGGTTGTGCTGCCGTTCGGCGGTCCTTGGGTTGCCCTTCGCCGCGTCGAGGTCGATGACGGCCGTTTCGCCCACGCGGCGGAACTTCTGGAGAAGCGGCAGTGGAGCGCCGGCGTCGAGGGCCTGTTCTTCGCCTCCGATGAGCTGCACCGTGGTGCCGCCTTGAAGGTCGATGCTAGGGATGATCATGGTTCGTTGCGTAGGCTGTGGCCAGCGGCGTTTAGTGAGCGTTTGAGTTCGCGGACGGTGATTTCTCCGCGGTGGAAAATGGAGGCGGCAAGGACTGCGTCGGCACCGGCATGGAGCGCCGCCGACAGGTGCTCTGCGTGGAGCGCGCCGCCGCTCGCGACGATGGGGACGTCAACCGCAGCGCGGAGCGCCGCGATCAGCTCGAGGTCGTAGCCGTCCCCCGTACCGTCGCGATCCCAGCTCGTCGCGAGGATCTCTCCCGCGCCCAGGTCCGCTGCGCGGCTAGCCCATTGGATGGCATCGAGCCCCGTGCGAGCCGTGCCGCTGTGGGTGACCACTTCGAACAGAGCCGGGGCGTCCAGGCGGCGCGCCGCGTCGAGGGCGAGCACGGTGCACTGGGCGCCTAGCGAAGCGCGGATGTCCGCGAGCAGCTCGGGACGGGCGAGCGCCGCCGTGTTCACGGCCACCTTGTCGGCCCCCGCATCCAGGAGGCGCGCCGCGTCCTCGACCGTGCGGACGCCGCCGCCCACCGTGAGCGGAATGCCAAGGATGGCGCGGACAGCGGCCACCGTGGCCGTGCCATTCGCACGACCTTCGGGAGTCGCCGACACGTCGAGCATGCACAGCTCGTCGGCGCCCTGCTCCTCGTAGGCAGCGGCCCGTTCGACGGGATCACCGGAATCCACGAGGCCCTGAAAGCGGACCCCCTTGACAACCCGCCCGTCCCGGATGTCGAGACAGGGAATGATGCGCCGCCTCACCATGACGATCCTCCGAGCCAGCGCTGCAGCGTTTGTGCGCCCATCGCGCCCGATAGCTCCGGGTGGAACTGACAGGCGAGCACCGCGCCGCGTTCGACCGCGGCCACGAACGTCGAGCCCTCCGTCGCTTTGGCGACGCGCCATCCGGCGCTCTCGATGGCGGCGGTGTCGCGCAGGCAGTAGGTGTGGGCAAAGTAGGCTTCTCCCGAGGGGGAGAGCGAGGGCGATGTCGCGTCCGCCGGCCAGGTCACGGCGTTCCATCCGAAGTGCGGAAGCCTAGGAGCCTCAGGGATACGAACGGCTGTGGCTGGAAGCACTCCCAGCCCAGGAACGCCCGGTGCTTCGTCGCTCGCGCACCCGAGGAGCTGAAGCCCAAGGCAGACGGCCAGCGTCGGCGCGCCGCTTTCGATGCGCTCGATCAAGGCGGACCCCAGCCCGTTCCGGTTGAGCGCGGCCATGCCAGCATCGAAGGACCCCACGCCCGGAAGGACGACCGCACCGGCCGTTCGCACGGTATCAGGGTCGTCCGTTAGCTCAACCCTTGCGCCGAGCCGCTCGAAAGCAGCCGTCACGGACGCCACGTTGGCGACGCCCGTCTTCATCAGGTAGACCTCCATCACAGACTCCCCTTGGTGCTGGGGATCCCGAGGGAGCCGTCGAGGTTGATCGCCTGACGCAAGGCGAGGGCGAAGGCCTTGAACGCTGCCTCGGCCTTGTGGTGGTCGTTCTCACCGCGGATCAAGTCGATGTGCATGGACATGCGCGCCGCCGTCCCGAGTGAGCGGAACACGTGCCCAATGTTCTCCGTCGCAAGCCCACCGATGGACTCCCGCCGATACGGGACGTGAACCTCCGCCCATGGCCTGCCCGAGAGGTCCACGACGGCGCGGGCCAAGGCCTCGTCGAGGGGAGCATAGGCGCTGCCGAAGCGCGTCACACCGCGGCGGTCGCCGAGGGCTTCATCGAGCGCGGCGCCGAGCACGAGGGCGCAGTCCTCCGCGACGTGGTGATCGTCCACGTGCAGATCGCCTTCGCACTTGAGCTCGAGGTCGATGCGAGCGTGCTTTGCCAGCGCGTCCAGCATGTGGTCGAGGAAGCCGATGCCGGTGGAGACCGTCGAGCTGCCTGTGCCGTCTAGGTCGAGCCAGACTCGGACGGAGGTTTCCTTGGTCGTGCGCGACCGAGTCGAGCTGCGGGTCGAAGGGGTGGTCATGGGAGCAGCTCCATCAGTTCTTTGACGTCAGCGAGCACGGTCGCCGCACCGCTGCTACGTAGGTTCCGTGCTGCGCCCTTGTCCTGGGCACCGGGCGCGAGCACGCCGACGCCGAGGGCACCCGCAAGCTTCGCGCTTCGAATGTCGTCGACGGTGTCCCCCAGGAGCCACGCGCGCTGGACGCCGAGGTTCCGGAGGGCCAAGCGCGTTGGGTCGGGGCTTGGCTTCAATGCCGCGTCCTCCCTCGTCACGACGGTGTCGAAGAGGTCCGCGATGCCCTGTTCCTGGAGGAAGAACCTGGCGTCCGCTGAGGGGCGCCCGGTCACGACGCCCAGGCGGAACCGGCCAGCGAGGATCGCCAAGGTCTCACGCGGCAGCAGCAGCGCCTCCGTCGCCTTCAGTCCGGGCGCACCGCCCGTACCCTGGTAGATGTCCTCGAAGCGCGCGGTCACCTCGTCGAGCGGCACGTCGACGCCCGCCGCCCGGAGCAGCCGCTGGGTCACCGCCCAGTCGTCGTTCGCACCACCGGCGGCCTTCAAGGCCTCGACGTCCTTGGCCTCTGCGTTGACGCCGAAGTCCGCCGCTGTACGAAGGATCGTCGCGCGGTAGGAGCGCGAAACATCGGCGAGCACGCCGTCCATGTCGAAGAGGATGGCCTCGGGCCGGAGAACCGTGGCGAGCGCGTGCAACAGACGCTCCTGCAGCTCCGGCTTCCCTGGGCAGGTGATGCGAATCGCGGGCGTTCCGAAGGGAGCGGGGAAGGAGCGCACGGCGATGCCAAACCCCGTGAGCAGCGTGGCGACAAGGCCAGCCCGCGGCCCTTGGGCGTAGACGAAGTTCCCTTGGCTCGGATAGGCCGTCATGCCGCCCCGACTCAGCGCTTCGACCAGCCGGCCGCGCTCGGTCCGGACGGTCTCCACAAACGGCGCGATGTTGCCATCCAGGCACCTGTCCGCAGCGGCCAGCGACGGGCTGGCGCAGGGGTAGGGGTTGCCGGCGGCTCGCAGGACCTCGATCACTTCCGCGGAGCCCAAGGCATAACCCACCCGCAGGCCGGCGCAGCCGTAGGCCTTGGAGAAGGTGCGCAGGACCACGGCGTTGGGGAGCTCGAGCGCGGGGGCCGTGAGGTCTTCGTCCGCGAATTCTGCGTAGGCGCAGTCCACCACCACGAGGGAGCTCGGCGCCGCCGCGGCGACTCGTTCCAAGTCGTCTTGCGACGCCACGTCCCCCGTGGGGTTGTTGGGGCTGACCATGGCGACGAGGGACGTGCGCGGGCCGATGGCCTCCAGGACGGACTCCGTTGGATACTCCGTTCCCGCGGGCCAATCGACGCGCACGACGGTGCCGCCGGCGAGCTCGGCATAGCGCTCGATCATCACGAAGGTGGGGGACGGCAGCACGATCTCCCGCCCTTGATCGAGGTAAGCGAGGGCGAGACGCAGGAGCGCGTCGTCGGCGCCCGCCGTGACCAGCACCTGGCGTGGTTCAACGTCGTGCTTTTTGGCGATGGAGCGCGATAGATCCACGGTGCTCGGGTAGCGCGCGAGCTCGTCGGCCTCGGCCGGCGTGGAGTAGCCGGCTGGGGATCGCCCTTCGTTTCCGGCTAGCCAAAGATCGATGGGCGCGGTCGGGGATCCAGTCGGGGGATCCGTTGAGTAGGCCGGGCGCACGCCCGCGTTGGGGCGAGGCCCGGGTCGCGTTGGCGCGGCGGCTTGCTTTGGAGCTGTGCTCTGCATCAGGACACCAGCTGGCTGACGTTGGAGATGCAGATATCGGCGCCGCCGAGTTCCTTGAGCCGGGGCACGAGGGTCGCGACGTCCGCCTTGGGGACCGCGGCGCGAACCGCGAAGCCTGCGTCGCCCCGCAGCGATGCGATCGTCGGTTGGCGCATGCAAGGCAGCACGTCCAGGAGCCCGTCGAGGTCCTTGGGGGACACGTTGAGCTCTAGCATGACCCTCGAGCGCGCGTCGAGCACCGATACGAGGAGCATCACGAGCTCGTCGAGACGCGCGCGCTTGCCTGGATCAGAGGCCGCAGATTCGCTGGCGAAGAGGCGCGTGGAAGAGCGCATCACCTCGTCGACGATCACCAGACCGTTGGCACTGAGCGTTGACCCCGTCGAGGTGTTGTCGACGATGAGATCCGCGTCCTCCGGAGGGAACACCTCGGTCGCGCCGTAGGTGCGCAAGACCTCGGCATCGAGCCCCGTGCGCTCGATCCAAGCCTGGGCAATCTCCGCGTACTCAGACGCGACGACGAGCCGCCGGCCGCCGAGCCCGCGGCGGGGAAGGTTGCCTCCGGCGTCCAGTAGCTCCCGCGGCGCAGCGGCGACGATGCGCACCGGATTGAGCTGCGTATCGAGCAGCTCCACAACGGAAGCGCCGGTTTCCAGGGCCCAGTCCGCCCCCGCGAAGCCCACGTCGCGCGCACTGGCGCCGAGCATCTCGACGACGTTCTGGGGCTTGAGGAGCTTCGCTTCAGCGTTTTCGAGCGTGATGGACGGCCGGTAGGCGCGCCCGCCGAGGGTCACGTTCACTCCGGCGTCCCCGAGCAGCCGCAGGACGCCGTCCTGCAGGCGGCCCTTTGGCAGCGCGAGTCGTAAGGGGGAGTTGGGTGGTTGGACGCCGCCGGTTCGATCGGCGGCGGGGATGGTCATGGCTTTCAAGGGTGGGCTCTCCTCGGGGGAAAGCCGGCTCCCGGAGCGACCGACGATGCTGCCACCAATGACAACACGCCGGCTCCCTCGGGGAGCCGGCGTGTGATTCGGAACGTCTTGTCTATGGACGCAGATTCAGCACCAGGCTCCGGGGGGAGCATGGTGATGATGCAGACAAGCGATCGCGAAGGGGCGGAACATGGTCGAGCGGGAGAATAGGGGATCGCAGCCTTCGCGCAACCCTGCGCCCCGAGAAAACCGTTGTCCCCCCCTGCGGCAATGCCGCGCGGGCTAAGCGGGCGTAAGCAGCCCGACCCCGTTCGCTTTCCAGCCGGGCAAGACCCGCTTGGTGTCGGGCAAGCCCATGAATCGCGTCAGCGCTTCCGCGTAGATGTCGCGGATATCCGTCGTCGTACGCAGGTCGCGATCCTCGTGGAGCTCCTTGCGGGCCAGGGTCGGCCAGTCGCCGAGCACTCCTTTCTTGGACGGCTCCTCAGCGCTCTCGCGCACCGCGCCCCCAAGGGCGAGGACGCAGCCGCCGCTCCCGTGGTCCGTGCCCCGCGTTCCGTTCACCCGCGCGGTGCGACCAAACTCGGAGACGGCGAGCACGAGCACATCGTTCGCGCGGCCGCGCGCTTCGATGTCCGCGGCGAAGGCGCTGAGCCCTTGGGCCAAGGGAGTCACGAGTCCTCCCCAGGTGTTCGCCTGGTTCTGGTGGGTGTCGAAGCCTTGGTAGTCGATCTGAATCACCTCTAGGCCGAGGTCCGCGTCCACGAGACGAGCGGCTTCGCGCAGGTGCACGCCGAGTGCGTTGTTCGGATAGACGCCCTTCGCCTCGAAGGGCTTAGCCGCCACCTCGCTGAGCTGGCGCATGGCGTCCAGGGTTGCTTCGCCGTCGCGGCGAAGGAGCTCTCCGGCCTTCCTGTTCTTGGTCTCGCCGGCGCCGCGGTTCTTCGCGTAGGCCCGGCGCAGTGCGTTCATCGTGGCGTCGAGCCCCTTGGCTTCGCCCGGCACACGCAGCTCGTCGAGGCGGTTGATGGCCAGCGTCGAGATCGGACCGCGCATGCTGCGGGGAACGCTCTGCCCTAAAGCAACCGCGCGAATGGGGCCCGGCGCGCCCTCGGCGGTGGCCGCTAGGTAGCGTCCAAGCCATCCTGCTGCGCCGATCTCCCCGCTCGGGGACGCGACTTCCCAGCGGTCCTGCTCTTCGAAGTGTGAGCGCGTATTGTCCGGGTGCCCCACGGCATGGACCGCCGCGGCGAGGCCGCTTTCAAACAGGGGGGCGAGCGACGCGGCCGCAGGGTGCAGGCCGAATCGTTCGTCGAGGGCGATGGCGCCATTCTCTTTGCCTGGAGCTGGCACGGCGAGGCCCGGCCGCAGTCGGGCGTAGTCCGGGTCCCCGTAGGGCACGACCAGGTGAAGTCCGTCGCATCCGCCCCTAAGGAAGACGACGACGAGGGTGGGTCGCCGCTGGGTGGCGAGCTCTTCTGGCGTTCCGGGTCGTGCGCTGAGAGCCCGCCCGGATGTGATGACGCTGGCGCCGAGCACGGCGGCGCTCTGCTGGAGGAACTGTCGCCGATCGAGGCGGGCCGATGGACCGTTGGTTGCGCGCATGGATTAGCGAAGGTTGGCTTCGGGGAAGCGGGTGAGGAGAACGCAGAGCTGGTCGACTCGCTTCCAAAGCGGCTCTTCGCCGATCTCGCGGGCATAGTCAACGGCGGCAAGTCGGGACTCTTCGGAGAGCCGCTTGCCTAGAAGCCGGAAGGCCGCGTGGTCGATGGCTCGCTCCGACCAGCTGGCAAGACTGTCGCCTACGTCGCCCCGGCGGACTTCTTCGGGCGCAAGCGCGCGGGCGGCCCACGTGACGCTTTGGGCCAGGCGCCAGCGCGCCAGCAGCCCGTTGGAGTCGATCCACGCCTCGTCTTCTTCCGGATAGCCGTCAGGGGTGGGGTGATCGAAGAGCCCCATGCCCGATGACTTGAGCAGAGTGTCCACCTGGCTGTGCAGATGCTTTGGCGCCGTAGCGCGCGCGAAGCGAAGCCCGAAGTCCAGGGGGCTGGTGACGCGGGGCGTATCCATTGCCGTCCAGAAGTCGGTGTGCTGGGGGATCGCGCGCAGCATCGCCTTCGGGTCGCCGCCGCTCGCTTCGAAGACGCGGGCGAGTTCGGAGACGAGGTCCGCCGGGGCTGGCACGCTGACGAAGTGCTCCGCGAACTTCTTCGCCATGAACTGGGCCGTCATGGGGTGCGAGGCCAGATGGTCCAGCACAGACTCGAAGCGCCGGTAGGCCTCGACCGGCGTGTGGGCTTCGCCAAACGCCTTGCCCATCACGGTCTGGGCCGCCGGATCCGCGAGGTCGGGGGCGAAGCGGAACACGCGGCTCAGGTACTGGCCGGACCCGTCGGGCGGTGCTTCTTCGGCAACGGTGAGTCCGCAGAGGAGGGAAGCCAGCGCCGTTACGTCGTCCTGCCCATAGCCACCGTTGACGCCGACGGTATGCAGCTCGAGGAGCTCGCGCGCAAGGTTCTCGTTGAGTCGTCCCCGGAAGCTCTTCTGCTGGTCGAGGTAGACGAGCATGACGGGGCTCGTCAACGCGACGTCGAGTAGCTGGCGGAAGGGCGCGAGTCCGGCCTCTTGGTAGCGCCGGTGATCGCCCCACTCCGAGGGCATTCCCGTCTTTCCGGCCCAGGTGCTGAAGTGGTTGTCCAGGAATAGCGCAAAGCGCTCGCGCAGGGGTTGATCCGTGGACAGCGCCACCTGCAGCGCAAGGGAGGACGCGCCGTAGGGGATAGCGGCACCGAGGTTGGAGCGCGCTCTGCCGCGGGCCGTTCTATGCCCGGGACCTTCGCCATCGAGTTCGCGGTCCATCCAGGCGTCCTCGCCGTGGACGAGGACCTCGGCAAGTTCAGCGGGGTCGGGCCCGAATCCAAGGCGATCGAGCAGGTGGACGGCGCGCGTGAAACGCGATGGCTCGCTGGCATCCGATGCTGGGACCTGGATGCTACGCACGGACGACTCTGCCTCGTTGCCAGCCTCGTCGAAGGCGCGCACCCGCAGCTCGTGCTCGCCCGCGGAGAGCCGATGGGAGAAGAGCGGCAGCACCGCGTAGCCAACGCCTTGGCGGACGCGGGCGAAGGACGAGACGGCGCGGCCATCGACGAGTAGCTCAACGGACTTCACTCGGGCGTCATCGAACACATGGGCGACGACGGCGTCGAGGGTCGGGTCGATCGACCCTCCTTCTGCGGGGTAGGCGATCGAAGCGCCGGGGGGCGAGACGTCGCGCTCGGGACGCAACGCGAGGTTCTCGAACACAAGGCAGCGCAGGTAGAGCTGGGGTTTCTCTGACGCCGCGCCGTCCGGTTGGGGATTGGCTTCGATGACGACGCGCTTCGGCCCCTCTTCGAAGGTCATCTGCCCCAGCCGGCGCTCGTTCCACCAGTTCTTCACCTCAAGGCGCTGCTCGGCCAGCACTGGACGGATGCCCTCCGCGTCAGGTGCTCCTTCGACGCGGACCGAAACCTCGCCGTGGTGGGAGTCGCCGGGACCCCGGGCGTCGAGCCGCACTTCGAAGGGGCCAGCGAGGGACTCGGGCAGTTCTAGGGTCCCTGTTACGGGCTCGGTTGGGCGGCTCAGCGATCCCGTGGCGACCCAGGCTTCGTCGGCCATTCCGATGCGCCGCACACTCGAAGCTCGCTGGGGCCCCGTCCGCCCGAGCACCTCTAGGGTCTGCACAGGAGTCATCGCCATGCGGCCACCGGGCTGGGTGGCACGGAGCTGAATCCCGTGGCGTCCAGGGCCTAGCTCGTCGCGGCTGAGCTCGAAGACCGGCTCCGTCCCCTGCAGTTTGCCCACCGCTTCGCCGTCCACGAACAGCGCCACCCTTGGGACTGGCCCGCCGCCCCGCCAGCTCGTCTTGCCCTCGATGCGTAGGTCGCCGTTCATGGGCAATCCGTCGAAGACCTCTTGGAAGCCGATCCAAAGGCCGCCGGGCAGCATGGGGGTGGCGTCGCCGGCTTCGCCCATCATTTGCATCGACATCATCGACGCCGACATCATGGCGGGCTCCATCGACATCATCGAGCTGGTTCCACCGCTGTCCTCGGTCGGAGCGCTCACGCGCACCAGCTCCATCGAGTCGACGTAGAGGTGCCGCTGCTGCGAGCGGCCTTCGTTGATCGGATTGGCGTGGCGCACCGCGAGGATGCTGTCGCCCGCGGGGAGCTCGATCGGAAGCCCGACGGGAATGCGATGCCAGCGGTCTGCGACGACGCGCACCGAACCTACCCGTTGATCCTGGGAGCCCAGGGAAATCGCCACGGACGGATACGCCCCCGCGCCGAGGCTGCCGCGCGCGACCACGAACGGTTGGTAGCGTCCTCCTTCTTCTAGGTCAAAGGAGTGCAGCGCAGTGGGGCCGTAGCCGCGCAGCACGACCGCCATGCCGCCCGAGGCGTCGGGGTCACTGGCGACGTTCGGATGGCGAGTCCCGAAACCTTCGGGGCGTTCAGTGCTCAGCTGCGCCTCCGCCTCCGCCCGCTGAACGTCCTTCCCATGGACAGCCCGCACAAGGAGCGGCTTCTCGCCCGCAATCGTCAACCCGGAGCCGCTCAGCTGAGCCTCAAGCCGCAGCAGCGCCGCGCCCTCAGGTACGCTCGCGGCATCGACCTCAAAGAGGTAGCGCCGTTCGATTCCACGCCCCTCGCCGACCCGAGCGAGCGGGGGAATTTCGCCCAGTCCTGGGACGTGAAGTCGGACATCCACCGCCGCGTCTGCGTCGACGCCATGCAGCTCGACGCCGACGGTGGTGAGCCCCTGGACGACCGCTCCCTCGGCGGGCGCTACGAACACTAGCTTGTGCTGCGCTTCGTCTGTGCCTTGGGCAGCTCTGTCTTGCGCGGCGATGGACGCTGCCTCACCGATGGGAGCCAGTGAAGGCATGCCAGTGGTGGCGACTGCCAGCACCACGTGGTTGAGGAAACGGAAGAGCATGGGAGAGCTTGAGGTGCAAGAGATGGGGCCACGGGCGGCTGAGGGCGGCTTCGACTCTACCACTACGCGCTCGACTCGTGATGGGACTCCACGGGATGGCCCCATCGTTGAGCGCCGACGTGGTTGCCATTGGGGTGGTTCTCCGTGAAGATAGTTCCGCTGTCTTCCCACGGCTCCCTATGTCTCTCGATCACTCGCCGAAAGCGGGGCGCGCTACCGTGCCCGCCAAGTCCCCAAGAACTATGGGGTGGCGCCGCGTCGCCGGGCTGCTGATCTTGCTGTTCGGCGTGGTTGTGCTCTGGGGCTTTCGACTCGGGGCTCCCAACGGGCTGACGCGGACGTCCTACTCGAATGACCGAGGCTCAGCGCCCATCCCGGGTGGGAAGGTGACCGCCGATGGGAAGCCCATTCTCTACGAGCTTGAGTATTGGCCTTGGGCCTACTTCGACAGCGTGTGCTTCGGCTTCATGGATGCCAAGCTCTGTGACACGATCGAGCTGCACGGGCGCGTCTGGCAGGGAGCCCCGGGGCGCGCCCGCTGGCGCCTTGAGCACGCGGGCGGCGTTGAAGTTCTCGTGGACGACAAGCGGGTGCTGCACCAACCGGAGCTAGTCCCGAGGAAGGGCGGACTGCGGACGGATACGTTCGAGGTCGACTGGGCGCGGTCGTACCTCGACCTTCGGGTGGTGGTTGCGGTGACGACCCGGCGCGCGAATGCGATCAGCGGCTACCGCGTGGTGCTGGAGGAAGAACTCAAGGGCGGAGGCTGGCGGCGGCTGCAAGGCCACCGTTTGTACCCAGCCACCGACAGCGAACCGCCGACGCAGGCGACGGCCCGCCGCGACGCGCGCCGTGCCTTCGCGTATCGATGGGCGGGCCGGGGACTGGTGGCGCTTCTCGCTCTGCTGGCGCTGGACCGGCTCCTAGCTGCGGCGCGAAGACGGCCAGCGCTCTTCGCCGTGTCGGCGACGGCCTTTGCTGCGTCGATGTGGGTAAGGGCGGCCGTCCTCATGGAGCGTGCGGCCGCGGAGCCTTCGCTTTGGGCGCTTGCGCGGCAGACCGACAACTACCTGATGTTCGCGCGCGCCGAGCTGGCCGGGACGGAGTCAGCTCTCTTCTTTAGCCCGGGCGCGACGTGGTGGCTCGTGGTCCTCACCGAGCTCTTGGGCCCGGATCTCGCGCCACTCTTCGGAGCGCTCTCGGTGGTCGCGGCCTTGGGGGTGGGCGCCTTGGCGTGGGGCACGGGTCGTCTCTTTGGCCTCGGCGCGGGAGCGCTGGCAGGGCTCTTTGGAGCGTTCTATGGGCCGCTCGTTTTCTACCAGGCGACGCTCCAAGCCGTGTCGCCTCTGACGTCCGTGTTGTCGTGGGTGCCACTGGCGTTGGCCGTCAGTTCGGAGTGTCCAAGGCGACGGTGCGCCTTTGGCGCCGGTTGCATCGTGAGCGCGGCTGCGCTCATTCGCCCGACGGCTCTCGTTCTTGTGCCGGCGTTTTTGATCGTGCTCCTCTTGGGAAGGCCGATCGGAGACTTGGTCCGTTCACGGCTCTCGAGAACGCTGGGGTTCGCGGCAGGGATGCTCCTCATCCTTCTTCCTCAGTTTGGACTGAACCGGGCGCGCTCGCACTCCGCGTTCATCAGTGCGAACGGACCCATGAACATGCTCATCGGGATCAACCGGGACTCCGACGGCACCTACGGGGTCACGGATGCTTTCCGCGAGGCCAACGAGTGGTACGTGCGGAATGAGAAGTCACGGCTCGAGCAAATCGCGCGGGAGATTGCGGACGACCCGGGCCGCGCGCTGGCTCTTCAGGCGCGTAAGTTCGGGCTGCTTGCAGCGCAGAGCGAGGCCAGCAACGTCGTCAACTACGAACGAAAGGGACTCGGGGCGTCGTCGCTGATTCGTCGGCTGTCTGCGGACGGGCGGCTCGGGATGCCACTGGTCGTCTGGTGGGGGCTTGCGGGTGCATTGATGGCGCTCGGCGTGCGCGCCCGACGAACGGGGCCTGGAGGGATGGCGCTTGCGATAGGCGCACTTCTGTACGCCGGAGCGACGGCGGCCTTCATCGTGGAGGGACGGATCCGGGCGCCGCTGGTTCCGCTTCTCATGCCGTTCGCAGGTCTCGGGGTTTGGACCGTGATGAGCTCCTTCAGGGACTGGCGCCGCTGGTTGGTTTCGGTGGCCGGTGCGGGTGCCGCGGTTCTCGCGCTGCTCTGGTGCGCTCGCGAGCTGCCGCGGAAGTCTTACTTGAGCGAGCTTCCCCAAGGTGCCGCAGCGGTCGACATGGATCTGAAGGGCGGCCTGCGACTCGTCGGATGGAAGCTCGGCTCATCGGAATTGACCCCGGGCGGATACGCCTACATTCACTTGTATTGGCGCTACGGGGGAGACGGCGCGGACCCGCAGGCGCAGGTCGACATCGTGGCGCCCGGGACGGAGAAGCCGATCCGGTCACGCAGGCTGAAGGTGGGCGATCGGACCTACCCGGCGGAGCGGCCGAGCGCTTGGCCAGCGGACGCGATCTTGGACGAGGGCTACTTCTTCTCGATTCCGAGGAGCGTCAAAGACTCGATCGAGGTTCACGTGGGCAGCGTCGGGCCAGGGGAGCAAGGAGCCGTCAGTGCTCGCCCAGTGCTGACGCTGGATCTTGGAAAGCGGGCACCCTCAAGCAGGTAACGCCTTCGGAAGGCGGGCTGACGGGAAGCGCGCCAGCACAGGAACCAGTTAAGGAAATCGGAAAGTCTGTGGGTCCTTCAGGGAACTCGTGTCCCGGCTTAGGTCATCGGCCCACGAATGACTCGGCTGGGGCATGGGTCACGGTCGACATTCTCGCTACGCCCATGAACATTGAACCTTCCACCGCGCCCGTTTCCTTCGGCGCTGCTCGGCAGTCCGGTCTGCTCGACGGCCAAGTGCCAAGCGTCGCTCTTGGAGCGGTGGGGGGAGAGGTGAGTGCCGCCACTGGCGGCGACAGCATGGAGCTCTCTTTCGACGCGCTCGCGCTGTCGGCTGCTGAAGAGGAGGCGACGGACGCGTCCGAAGCCTCTGCCACGGGCCTGCGGGGAAGGGACGGCGAGCCGCTTAGCCAGGAGGAAACCACTCAGGTTCGAGAGCTTCAGGACCGCGACCGAGAAGTCCGCGCGCACGAAGAGGCTCACAAGGCAGCAGCGGGCGACTTGGCCCAGGGCGGTCCCACCTACGAATACGAGACGGGTCCCGATGGGCAGGACTACGCCGTCGGTGGGCAGGTGCAGATCGCTCTCAAGCCGGGTCGGACGCCGGAGGAGACGATCAGCAACGCCCAGCGCGCGAGGCGGGCGGCCCTCGCCCCGGCCGAGCCATCGAGCCAGGACCACAAGGTGGCCGCAGAAGCTGCGCAGATGGAGAGTGAGGCGCGGCGCGAAGAGCTCGAGAGCGGGGGGGAGGAGGAAGGTGAGGCTCCCAGCCCCGCAGCTAGTGAGCCCTCCGATGCGCTGGGCTTGGAGCTGCTCCGTAGGGACGAGGCGTACCGCATGACGGCCCAATTCTCAGTGGCCCAGTTCTCAGCAAGCTGACGGCGCTACCGTCCACTGGACTGCATCGCGGTCCAAGATCCGGCGCCCAGATCCACGCTCGGGTTGAGCAGCGCATCGTTTGTGAGCACGTACTCGTCGTTGCCGTTGGAGTACACGTGGCTGTAGCCGCTCGGCAGCTCGACGGCCGTACTTGAGCCCGGGGTCGAGTACACATCCACTTCGTTGATCGAACGTAGGAAGCTCGCCTGACCCGCGTCGCGACTGGCGTTCCGGGAGCGATACCCTTCGCGCGAGATGTCTGCTGCGTCGCTGTAGGCCTTGGAGAGGATGGCCGAGCGCTTCTGGGACGCCCGCATGTTCGAGAGGGCCACCTCACGGTTGCTCTTCATGATCTTCGCGAAGAGATCGGCCTTCATGTTCATCCAGGGCTGCGTCATCTGCAGCGAGTTCGCAAGGGTCGAGAAGAGCGGTATCGTCTGCTCGAGCTCACCGACCGGAGCTCGGAAGGAGAACGACCGGTCCTGGGACCAAAGGATCGAGCGACCCAGCATCTGGCTATCCATCGTCATGGCGTAGACGGCCATGAGGCGCATTTCCTCGAACGACTTGCCGTCGATTTCATACGTGGAGGAGAACCCGAGCACCCAGAAGTCCATGGTGGTGCGCTGTCCCATGGACGCGTCCATCGCGGAGTTGCTCAGGATCATGCGACGGAAGGGCTCGTACTGCTTGACCATGATAGCCGTCAGCTCCGGCACGATCTGGACTTCCTGAACGCGGATGTTGCGCGCGTTTTCGTAGGTGGCCGGCAGCATCTTATCCTGCATCCAGGTCTTCCATTCCGGAAGGCTGAGGGGCATGTAGAAGATCGGGTAGCCCTGGTCACTCATTCCTTCCTTGGGCCGCGCCATGCCGTACTGCGCCGGGGGCGTGATGTCTTTCGCGGTCACGGCTGGTTCAATGCGCAGGGAGTGTCCCTCGGGAGAAGTCACCTCGATCTCTTGGCTCGGCATCACCTGGAAGTAGGCGGGCGGAGCCCAGAACGCGCCGCCCTTGACCTGCCATCCGTCCGGCACGAGCATCGTGTGGGACGGGCGTCCACCCCAGCCCTTGTCGTTGAAGGTGTGACGCTTGAGGCGAATGGTGCCGAGGGCCGACGGCGCAGTAGCGCTGGGCTGAGGCGCGGGGTTGACCGAGCCCTGGGCGCCGCTGGCGGTCAACGAAACCACGTAGCGCTTGGCCCGGTACGTCACTCGAACCGACCCGTCGTCGTTCTCACGCGTCGAGATGCGCCGGGCGGTGGTGCCCGTTTGCACCTTGCCCTTGCCCACCTGAAGTCCGTCGGAGCGCTCGGTCAGGTCGAGGGTGAAAGGCAGGGCCTTGCCGCCCGGAACCTGGAGCGTGCCCACTACCTTCCCGGCGGCCTCGTCGAGCTGGTTCACCATGAGGGTGGCGCCGTCGCCCTCAAAGCGGAGCGGGAGCTCCTGGGCCGTCGCCGCTTGGACGAGGAAGAGCAGGGCCACGACGGCCCGGGCGAGGGACGCCACGAGCCCTGCAGGCGTAGTGGCCCAGCCCCGACGTTCGGCCGATGGGAAGGCGGAGGGGAGGGCGACTGGGGGAGTGGGCTGGCTGGCTTGCATCATGGCTAGTGGGGGCAGGGGACGGTGGCAGGTTCCCATGCGAGGGGCCATGGTGTCATCTGCCAACGATTCCTGATTCCTGTCGGAGCGAGGACTCCGCGGCGCATATCAGCGGCCGTCGCCGCCGTAGTACTCGTCGATGCTGATGAACTCGCCGTCGAGCTCCCCTTCGTCGTCCCAATCGTCACCCCAGTCGCCGTGGCCCTGCTGAGCGCCGGGGCCCTGGTAGGGAACGCCTGGGCGCTGCCCGTAGCCTGGCCCGTAGCCGCCGCCGGAGGTTGGCATGGGGTTCATGCCAGGGGCCATTCCGGGACGCGCGCCCGAGCGCTGAAAGCGAATCTCGGTCCATCCCATCTCCTCGTTCCCGAGGGAACCTGTCATGCCCTGGGGGCCTTCGGTGATCCGCAGGGTGGCGGGGAACGTCTCGAGCACCT
This sequence comes from uncultured Planctomycetaceae bacterium, assembly GCA_964417955.1. Taxonomy (GTDB): domain Bacteria; phylum Planctomycetota; class UBA1135; order UBA1135; genus Saltatorellus. Next base: position 7,397 of record CAYQKK010000014.1, on the reverse strand, counting down.
GACGGCTGCTCTTTTCCATGAGCTTCACGTTGGCGCACTTGAGAACCGCGCCGCCCTGTCCTTCTCGTCCGGTGAACGTCTCATCGACGACGATCTGGTAGGTCTGACCGGAGGACGGATCGGGGTAGGGGATCGTCGTCTGCAGCTTGGCGGCGACCTCGCCGTTCGGCGTACGGCTGACGTTGAGGCTGACCTGATACTGGAGTGGCTGGCCGTTGTCCAACTTGTCGTAGGCGGTGCCCGTCCACGGGCCGTCGATGCCCTTCGGCTGCTGGAGGCTCCCGCCGCCGGGGATCCCGCTGCGCATGAGTTGGAACTGGGCGAAGCCGAAGTCGGGGTTGCCCACCTGACCGACGAGAGCGCCATTCATGGAGGAGAGCCCAATCGTTGCGGGCCATGGGCCCTGCTGTGCGCTGGTTTGAAGGATGGTGGCGCGGTAGTTCTGGGACTGGCCGATCAGGAACTGTTGGCTACCGGGCTGGGCCCCTGGCGCCCCGGGACTCGACTGGACCGATGCTTGGAAGCTGGCTTCCCAGCGTGTCGGGCTCGGCTGGATGCCGCCGCCTACGGCGGGGATGTCGGCAGAGTAGCTGACGGTGTAGCCCTGGACGCCGCGCCTGACTTCGACGCGAACCGGGAAGGAGATCATCGGACCCCCAGGGAGCTGCCAGCTGCCCTGTCCATTCCAGCTTCCGGCGTAGGCGTCCTGGGGGAGGCTACCAGGCTGGGGCTGGCTCGGGATTCCGTTCGTCTCACCCGGGGCGATTCCTGGAACCTGGAACGGATTCTGAGCGGAGGTACCGGTGCGGAATCCTCCCCGGCGCTGCGTTACTGGAGCGCCCGCAGCCGGCGCCTGGCTGGCCTCCGGTGCCTTGGCAGGCACCCCGTACCCCTGGGCCAAAACGGCGGCGGGAGCGGCAAGGATCGAAGCAGTGACGATGGAGGCTCGGAAGATGGCTTTCATGGCTCGCAATGGGACGTTGAGTCGTGGGTAAGAAGCCAGGGGATCGCTCTTGGCTCACAACCCCATGCGAGACCCTGTGTCGGGGCCTGCCAACTTCCCCCGAGTTTCTCTTCTGCACCGCGTCGATCGGCCGTCGATCCGAGAGTCAGCGTCAACGCACAAGCGTGCTCCTCGTCAATGTCATTGTCGATGGCCTCGCTTTGGGGCAGGAGACGCTGTGCTCCCAGTCGAACGTAGCGGCGCAATCGGACGTGGTACGATCGTGACGAATTCCCACCCTTGGCATCTTCCTATCCATGCGCTTTCACCAACTCTCGCTATCCGTACTGGTCATCACACCGTTGATGACTCTGGGCTCCCTTGCTGCCGCTCAGGACCTCTCGCCTGATCAACGACTCAACGTCGCCCCTGATCGAACGCCGGGTGCGATCAAGGACGCCGGCGTCTATCACATGGTCACCGGGACTTGGACGAGGACCGGATCCAGCTCAGCTTCGTTTGGTCCCGACGTCATCTACAACAACACCGCAGAAAGCGGCTACTTCACTTCGGTCGGGATGCGCGGTGGGTTCGCGGCGGGCGGCCGCGTCTACGACAGCGGAGGCATCCCCGGCGAATCCAACGGGAGTGCGTTCCCCGTCGCGCCAGATCGGGAGTGCTACCGCGTCGACGCTTTCGAAATTGGCTACTGCGACTTTGGAAGCCCGGGAACGAGCGGCTGGACGTTCAATTTCCTCGATACGTTCAACGTGTGCAACAACACGTACCCCACGCCCCAAGTGGCGGAGATCACGGCGACGGGTTTGCCCGCTGGCGGGGGCTGCTGGACGGTCACCATCGATCTCACGGGAGGCATGGAGTTTTCCATGAGCGCAGACGGCGACCCGGTGCCAGGCGGATGGGATGACGACATCGTTGTTGATACGTTTGGCTTTGGCATTCGCTACGCGGGCTCCGAGCCAGCCAGCACTGAACCGGCGGGCTGGTTGATCTCGGGGGACCCCAACGCGACGGACCCGAGGTACCTCATGGCTCCGTTCGGTTCTGGCGATGAGATCACCGATGGGACGGGGACGTACTTCGGACCAGCGAGCCTCTGCGGCGGTGAGGGGACCGGGTTCCTTACCGAGGACCGCTATTGGCTTGAGGACATTGCTGGCAACGGAGTCAACACGCGCTGCGGTTTCTTCGGCGGCTATCGAAACATCTTTGGTTGCGGTCCCGGCTTCGTCAGGCCGTACGCCTCGATTCACATGAAGATTCACGCCTCGGATGACCCCTGTCCCTCGGAAGCGTTCTCACCCTACTGCGCTACGAATCCGAACCGAACGGATCTCAAATCGCAGCTGTCGATCGAGGGCTCGCCCGTTGCGTCCCTCGATGACGTCACACTTGTCGCTACGACCGTGACGTCCAACTCGACGGGCTTCTTCCTAACGTCACAGACACCAGGTTTCGTGGCTCAGCCAGCGGGGAGTCAGGGCAACCTATGCCTGGGAGGTGCGATCGGCCGTTTCGTGGGACCCGGCCAAGTGATGACGACGAGGTTCGACCAGACCGTCAGACTGTCGACCACCGCAGGGCAGTGGTCAAACCAGGCGATCCCCACTCCTACGGGAAACTACGCGGCGAGCGCTGGAACGACGAGCTACTTCCAGTTCTGGCACCGGGACACTCTCTTCGGGCAGCCGACCTCCAACTTCACGAACGGGGTTGCGGTGACTTGGGAGTGACCCTCCCTCAGGGCTACTCCCTGTAGCCGAGAGCGACGAGCAAGCAGGGACCGCCGTGGATCACGGTGGCGCCGACTGACTCCGCTTCGGCGATGGCGTCGGGGTGCTCTGCGCCGGGCTGCATCCAGATGTATCGAATCCCCTCGGCCAAGGCTTCCTTCACGACCTGCACCGTGATCTCGGGCGGCGTGATGATGCTCAGGCCGTGGACGAGCTCGGGGAGGTCCGCGACGGACGGGTAGGCAGTGAGTCCTTCGATCTCGCTCTCGCGCGGATGCACCGGAAAGGCGCGGCGGCCGTTCTGCACGTAGCACCGCAGCACCTTGTTTCCATACTTATCGCGGTTCGTGGAAGCGCCCGCCACAGCGAATGGCTCACCGCTAAGGAACGCTTCGATCGGGTCTGAATCAGGTTCGAGCATGGCCCCGATCTTCAGCGGCTACGAAGCCCAGGGCAACGAGCTCCTCGATAATTCCCTGGGCCTGCGATCATCCGGCGCCCGGCCATTCAGCCAGAACATGCAGCAAAGAGAGCGAAGCCGCCTGTAGCCTCACTCCCTGCAGGTGGACGGATTCATCGAGATCAAAGGAAGCGCACGAGCGCGCCGTCGGTGAAGTTGCTCGTGGCGTTGCCAGCCACGACGTCCCGGCTCCAGACCTGGAAAGCCCATGACTGTCCTGCCATCGCAGCCACCGTTCCGGTGGGTGTCGGCAGGTCGTTGATGTCGACGGCAAAGTCGAAGGCGCCGGCGGCGCCGGAGTCTTGAATCTCGCCTGGACGTGCGAAGCGGCTGATGGGGCCCGCAAGGCAGAGGACGCCGGAGCTTCCAGTGACCGCAGCGGGGGGCTGCGTTTGCAAACCAGCGATGACCATGCTTGTTGCGTTGGCCGGCAGGTTGCGGGCCCGGAGCATGAGCTCGCCCGTCATAGCAAGGGGCGTCCCCAGCGCGTCGAGTGTGCCGGGAGCTCCGGTTGAGTTCGGCAGAGCCTCGCAAAACGTCTCACCGGCGAAGACGCCACCGCGCACGACCATGATGTCTTCGCCCCTAAAGATGCCAAGACTGGGAAGGAACGACTCAAGGACGTTGCCGCTGGAGTCAATGCGTACGACATTCTCATTCGTCGAGTCCACGACCCATACGGTTCCATCGGCGGCAACGTCCATCGAGCGGGGCCTCGGATTGGATGTATTGCCCGCCTGCACGAGGGCAATCAGCGATCCGTCCGCCGCAAGGTGCCGGAGCCGCGGGTTGTTGGGACCGGTGGCCCAAAAAGTGCCGTCGGGTGAGAGCGCCATTTTTCCGATGGTCTCTGCGATCGATGCGGATGCGTAAACGTTGAGGGCGCGGTCGATCAGAAGCCCGTCGGTGGTGAGCGTCGTGTTGTTAGGTCCGAAGACCCACATGCGCCCGTCGCCCACCGCCATCACGTGGCGGGGGGAGGACGCCGAGTGAGCCCACGTCGAGGCTCGAGACGAATTCGCCGTCTGCCGTCAGCACGTGCACGCGGCCAGAGCTCAGATCCGTCACCAGGATCTCCCCGCCGACATCCTGCGCGAAGTCTCGAACGGGTCCAAGCTGCGGCAGTGGAGTCTGGGCCACGAGGGTGCCCGCCGCATCGAAGCGCAGGCTCGTAATCGGGTTGGAGCCGAAGCCGATCGTCTCGAAGACGACTTGCCCGAGGTCCGACGAGAGGGCGATGCCCGTCCACCAGTCCGTATCGGCGCCGTCGATGGACTGGATCAGCGTGCCGTCGGGCCGGTGGATAGCCGTGGTGTTGCCGTTGGGTGGACTTTGGACGATGACGTCGCCGGGCCGAACCTGGGCAGAGGCGAGGGAGGTGACGAGCGTCGAACAGATGGCGAGGTGGTGGGTGTAGTTCATGGCCCACTTCTAAGCACATCCCGTGCCGGAGCTCTCTAAGGCGCGTAGGCCACGAACTCGCTTCTCGTGAGCCCATGGCGCCGTCCGAATGCGCGGTGATTGCACATAGGCGCGCGATACTCACGCTATTCCGTCGGCCCGGACCCTTGACGCAGGGAAGTGGCTGGAGGCCGCCGGCGCGACGAACTCCAACCGGATGGCAGCTACTGCCAGGTGACGGCGACAGCGTCCGAGAGGTTCGAGGTGGACCCAAGGTCGCGGAACCAGTACTGGAAGACGTCCGTTCGACCGGGAACGACGGCTCCTCCGCTCGGAATGCTGAAGGCGTCGATCTCGAAGCGGACGACACCGTCCGAACCGCTGTTGAGCGGAAAGTTCGAGTAGCGGTATTGGGGCGCGCCGACGCACAGGAGGCCCGACCCCACGGATTGGAACGTCACGTTGGGCCCGGTGATGAAGTAGCCAAAGCTGCTGGCTGGGAGCTGGCGCGAGTAGAACTCCAGGCCGTTCGTGGCGAGTTCGTTCGTACCGGTGAGCTCAAGGGAGGCGCCTTGCCCGGTGGAGTTCGGGAGCGAGGGACAGAGCGGGTGGGTTCCGATTCCGTCGCCCCCTTGGGCGAGCGCTAGGGAGTAGCAGCGGCCGACCACCATGGATCCAGGCATCGCACTGATAGCACCCGTGGTGCGGTCTTCCAACTCAAGGCCCCGTCCAAAGCCAAGGGTCCCGAGGATGAGGTCGTTTCCGCCGTCCGTCTCGAGGCTAAGGATTGCGGTGGATGCCGTGTCGGAGGGAGTCACCGTTCCATCGGCGGGGTGGACGGAGTACCGCTCGTTCGAGGCGAACTCGTGAACGATCAGCATCCCGGCTTCGTCCAAGGTCACTCCGAAGAGGAACGGCAGTCCGGCCGGGTCATAGATCTGCGTGGAGAGGGGGGTCGAGGTCGTGGATCCCGTGGCCAAGTCAATCCGGATGATCGAGTTGTCCGAGCTCAGGGAGAACAGCTCTCCGTCGGCTCGCTGATCAAGGCCGCTAAGGGTGGGAAGGGGAATGTCCCAGGACTCCAAGATCGTGCCCGCGGTCTTGTCCACTCGGTAGATGGTTGACACATCTGAATCGCCCGGGCTGAAAGCAGAGCCAAGCACGAGGAGGTCCCCGGTCTGACGATCGATCTCCAACCCTTTCCCAATGAAGGCAATGTTGGGCAGCGCGAGATTGAAGAGGAAGTCGTAGGTGGGAGCCGGACTCTCCCAGTCGGTGATCCGAACGATGACGTCAGGTCGAGAGACCACGTAGAGCTCAGAGCTCTGAACGGGCAGCGGTGCGGCGAGGGCGCAGGCCAAGAGGGAAGCAATCATCGATGTCGTAGGGAAGGGACGTGCGACCTCGGGTACGACTTTGGGAAAGCGCCGAGGTGGCGAAGCATGCGAGTCGCTGAGTCAGGTGAACTCAGCTCGTTTCCACCCTATGCGGAGGCGTTGTTTCCTGCGCCTGTGAAAAGCCGTATTCGGCTCAGCTAGCAGGCGGCGGTACCGTCACGGTCACTCCGCCGCCACGGAACCGGCGCGGGCAACGGAACAGCACTTGCCTCAGTACTTCCGTTGGTCCCATTCGCGTGGGGGAGGTTGCCTCCGCGGTTTACGGAACGTAGATGCCACGGCGAGCCAACGCCAGCCGGATCGCGGCGGCCTCCCGTTCGATGAGCTGGAGCTCGATGACCTCGTCCATCAGGTCGACGTTTGAGCGCTCGATATAGCCCTGCTTGATCATGCCTGTGCCCTGGACGCCTGGCTGGCGACTCTGCGCCTTGCCAGAGGAGGCTGTCGGTAGGAACCCGTTGCCGCCGACGGGCTTGAGTCCGCCAGGATTGGTGAACGTGTGGAGGCGTATCGTTCCGATCTGTGCCAACTGGCTACCGTCGCCTTGGGCGAAGACCTGGCCGTCATTGGAGACGGAGATGCCATTGATGTCGGGCGGAATGGCCAAGGGATCCGTCAGCAGAAACCCCTCGGCTGTCACGATCCTTCCGTTGAAGTCCTGCCGGAACGTTCCATCGCGCCGATACCTAAGTTGTCCATCGGGCAGCATGATCTCGAAGAAGCCATCGCCTTCGATGGCAAAGTCGAGTTGGTTGCCGGTGAGCTCGAGGACTCCCTGCAGCATTTCGAAGGACTTCGATCGCGTCTGGGGTGCCTGCATTCCGTCGGTTCCGACCAGCGTGGTCGCGACCCGAAGCCTGCCGCGCTTGTAACCAGAGACCCCAGCGTTCGCAATGTTCTCGAGGTGTACCGAGCGCCGGTTCTCGGAGACGAGCAACGCTGCCTTGAGCGCTTCGATTCCTGCAGCCGCCTCTCCGCCGGGAGACGCGGTCCCAGCGGTGGTCGCCCCGGAGAACGCCGCGTCCGTCGCCTGCGAAGCCTCGGAGCTCGCAATGAGTGCGCCCAGCTGGCCCAGCCGATCGCTAAGTGTCACCACTCCCGCATTGAGCTCTGAAGTGCCGCTCGGTTGCCTGCCTTGAACCGCAAGGAGCGAGTGCAGTGCTTTCACACTGCGCGCCAGGTTTGCCTGCGAGGCTTCTAACTCTGCCCGCCAAAAGTCGTCAGCGGGGCTGGTGGGCGCGGTGCTCTGGCATGCCGCCAGTGCGAGGAGGGCGAACGTGGGGGCCGTGCACTTCATCATGGGGGTCTCCTTCAATACGGAGACAGAAGATGCCTCCGCAGGGTGCACTCTCGGTGGGGAAGGGCTCGGGCTGGCCGCTCGACTGCGAGGGAAGTTTCCCGAGCCGCTCTCGCGGTACGGACTCCGTCACTCCGCCGCCACG
>CAYQKK010000013.1:76329-90545 GCA_964417955.1 uncultured Planctomycetaceae bacterium | reverse complement strand
TCAAGCAACGAAGTCAGGCCAGAGTCAAGACTGTGAGGGGCGCTGTTGGTTGGTGCGGCCTTATTCAACGGGCTGCTAGGAGAGCAGGAACTCGAGGTCTTCCGTGCCCAGGTCGGAGAGCGTCGCCGCTGCGCCGCCCAGGACGGCTGCCGCGAGGTCGCGCTTCTTCTCTTGCAGCTCGCGCACGCGCTCCTCGATGGTGTCCTTCGCGATGATGCGATAGACGTGCACGGGATTCTCGCGGCCGATGCGGTGGGCTCGGTCGATGGCCTGGGCCTCGACGGCCGGGTTCCACCAGGGATCGAGCAGGAACACGTAGTCCGCCGCCGTCAGGTTGAGGCCGGTACCACCAGCCTTGAGGCTGACGAGGAAGATCGGCGTCGTTGGGTCGTTCTGGAACGCGTTGACTTCGTTCTCTCGCTTGCGCGTGCTGCCGTCGAGGTAGGCGTACTTGATCCCGCGCGCGTCGAGCGCACGGCGCACGATGCCGAGGAATCCGGTGAACTGCGAGAAGATGAGCGCCTTGTGCCCTTGGTCCACGAGCTCTTCCACGAGGGGGAGCACGACGTCCAGCTTGGCCGACGACTCTTCCTGGCGCGTTTCGTCCACAAGCCCGGGGTGGCATGAGGTTTGACGCAGGCGCAGGAGCGCCTGCAGAACCTCAACGCCGCCGCGGCTGCCGCTTTGGGTGAAGCGCGTACGGAAGTGGGCGCGGAGCTCTTCGTAGTCCGCGCGCTGCTTGCCGTCGAGGGTGCACTCCAGGACCTGCTCGGTCTTGGGTGGCAGATCGTCGAGGACTTCATCCTTGGTTCGGCGCAGCAGGAACGGACGCACCGCGCGAACGAGGATGCCGCGGGACTCGTCGTCGAGCCTCGGAGAGCGGCCTTTGGCGCGCAGGCGCTTACCGAGGCGCGTGCCTTCGAGCGTGCCGGGGTTCAGGAACTCCAAGAGCGAGCCGAGCTCGCCGAGGTGGTTCTCGACCGGGGTACCGGACAGCGCCAGTCGTTGGCGCGCCTTGAGCCCGCGAGCTGCGGCTGCGGTTTGGCTGGCCGCGTTCTTGATGGCTTGGGCCTCGTCGAGCACGACGAGATCGAAGTCTATTTCGGCCAGCTCGGCCGCGTCCCTGCGCAGGGTGCCGTAGGTGGTCAAGATGATGTCGGGGCCATCGGCCGAGATGAGCGCGTGCTCGCGGTCGGGGCCGGTGTAGTCCACAACGGTGAGCTTCGGCGAGAACTTCTCGGCCTCCGCGCGCCAGTTGAAGACGAGGGAGCGCGGCGCCACGACTAGCGACGGCCGGCGATTGATGGCCACCGGGGGCTTGCCGATGGCGTTCTTGGCCTCCACAGCGTCCATGGCGTCGGCGGCATTCGCGCGCAGCACCATGTAGGCGAGGATCTGCACGGTCTTACCCAGGCCCATGTCGTCAGCGAGGCAGCCGCCAAGGCCGAGGCCCGAGAGCTGATTGAGCCAGCCAAGGCCCTCGCGCTGGTAGGGGCGCAGCTCGCCGATGAAATCCTCGGGCTCGTCGATCGACTCCGGGGTGGACGCGTCGCTCAGGAGCGCGCGCAGGTTGGCGAAGGGCTCGTCGACGGTCAGCCCGTCGGCGGTGGGCTGGCGCTCGAGCAGGGCCGAAAGCACCCAGCCCTGGTCTTTCTTGAAGCGGATCTTGCCGTCCTCGAGGTCGCCGACCTCAAGGAGCTTCCAGCGTGAGACCCAGTCCTTCGGAAGAAGGCCGCGGGATCCATCGGGCAGGGTGACGAACTTGGCGCCGCGCTCGGCGGCGGCTAGGAGATCGGGGAACGGAACCTCTTGGCCCTCGAAGACGACGTTGCCTTCGAGGTCGAACCAGTCGATGCCTGAACGCACCGAGGCGTTGGAGCCCGTGCTGCTGCGTACGCGCTTGCCGTCGGCCTCTACGGACCAGCCGTCTTCGATGAGGCGGGCGATCACGAGCTCGAGGTCCTTGGCCGGGACCCTGGCCGAGGCGATCTCGTCCTCGGGGTCGAGGCGGCGCGTGCCCCCCGCGTCTAGGAACTGACGCAGGGCCGTGCGCTCCGCATCGAGGTCGCGGCTGAAGACCCGACCCGTTTCGTCCTCTAGGGACCAGCCGTAGGTATCGGCCGCGACGCTGCGCGAGCCGTACTGGAAGGTGATCTCAGCCTCAAGGGTCTTGCCGGTGGCCTCGTCCGTTGGGACACGGACCACGAGGAGCGGCGTCATCCGCGGCCCGACCTCAAGGGATCCGGGGGCCATGGCGCCCTGGCCCAGTTGGGCGAGGGCACGGCGGAGACGGGCCTCGCCGCCGCTGGGCGTCCGGAGCTCGCCGCGCTGGCGAATCACGGACGCGACGCCGGCCGCCGCGTGGGGGACCACCGTGGTGAAGGCGCCGTCGATGATGGCGTGGCCGTCCGAGGACAGCATCGTGACCTGGTGGATGGCGCGGTTCTCATCGCCGCGCTCCAGCATGCCGCTGAGCACCAGGGTCGCGTCGTCCCCTTCGTCGTGCCCGATGGCGAGGCGTACGCGCCATGGGTGGTCGATCTCGCCGCGGAGCGGCGTCGGGAGGTCGGACGCCTCGCGCTCGGCGGCCTCCTCGTCGGATATGGCGATGGGGGTGACGGAGGGATCCACCTCGGGGCTGACGCTCTCGCCGCCCTGGTTGAGGTACAGCCGTCCTGTGTCCGCGATGACCCGCAGTGCGGCGGTGGTGCCGGGGCCCCCCAGGTGCCAGACCGTGGGAGCGGCTTCGTATCCGGAGACTGCGCGACCCTTGCCGCCAGGGCCGTCCAGGAGCGCGACGATCTCGACGTCCTCGGGCCGGGCCATGCGAATGTCGTCCCAGTCCTTGCGGCCGAGGTCGAGGGAGGCGCCCCAGGTGCCGTCCGCGCGACGTCGACGCCGGCGGATGTGAAGGGAAAAGCCCGCCTGGGTACCAGGCGAGGGCACGTCGAGGGCGTACTCCACGCGCAGGAAAGCCTCCTTCTCAAGGCCCTCCCACGGGCTCGCGCCCTCCTCAGCCCCTGCGGCGTCCACGATGGCGTCGAGGTGCTCGCGCCGCTCGCGGTCGTCCTTGCGGACCTCGGTCTTCTCTGCGCGCCAGCCGCCTAGGCCGAGCTGACGGGCAGCGACGACAAGGGCGGCCCAGACGTGCCGGCAGCCCCCTTCGATCTTGAACTTCTGGCACGTGCAGTCGGCGTCCACGAGGCCGCCACGGCCGATCCGAACGACCTCGAGGTTCTCACGGTCCTGGATCGTCGTGGAGAAGCCGCGCGTCTCCAGCTTGATCTCACCCACAAGGTCGCGGCGGGCCATGCCCTCGCCACGGCCTCTCTCGGGGCCTTTAAGTCGACGCAACATCGCCTGGCGCGTGTCGTCGACGATGGCGCGGAGCTCTTCGCTGACGTCCAGGGACTCAGCGATCTCCGAGAGGGCGGCGTCATCGCCGACCTCGTTTTCGGTCACGGTCTCAGTGAGCGAGCTGCGCTCACCCTCCCCTGCTGCGTCCTCTTGCGGGACATCGGCGGCGGGGTCTGCGGAGGATTCGGGGTGGTTCGTCATCAAAAAAAGGGCGCCCCGGGGTGCGGTCAGGGCGGCCGACCATTGTGGTGCTCGTGAACCGCCAAAACCACCGCTAAACCCAACCTTCCTCGAAGGCTTCTACGCCACCCGCTGGTGCCGGTCATCGACCTCTTGCCAGGACAACGATCGACTCCCGCGGGGTGACCGTATGCCACAATTCGAACTATCCTCGGAAACGGAGTACCTCGCCCCAGCCGCTGCCCCTCCTCCGTTCATGAAGAAGCTCGCAAGCACCACATCTTCCCCGCTGCGCCTCCCGTGGATTCTCGCTTTGACGTCGGTCGGAGCGCTCAGCTCTTTGGCGCTCGCCCAGTCCTGCGAACTCATCCACGAGGTCGGCAGCGGCCAGGTGGAACTCCTCTCCTACGACGGGCGCGTGGCCGTATGGAGGGACTCTCCCACGTCCTCGACCTTTAGGGTGGTGGATGGCGGCGATCCGGTGGCGCTGGAGTCGCTGGACTTCGTGTCCAGCCTCAACGACATCAGCCGTGATGGCGAGTATGTCGTGGGGACGTCTCGACACTTCGGATCCGGGAGTCCAGAGCACGCGATCCGATGGAATGCGGACGGCACCCTCGAGGATCTCGGAACCCTAGGAGGATCCAGCGCGATCGCCTTCGCCTGCTCGGACGACGGCAGCGTGGTCGTCGGAGTCTCAAGCGACGCGGGCGGACAGTCGCGCGCGTTCCGATGGGACGCCGTCGGTGGCATGCAGGCACTGCCGATCGCGGGAGACTTCTCGGAGGCGATCGACGTTTCGGCGGACGGCACCGTCATCGTAGGGACGACTCGTTCCGGCGTCTTTCCCAACACGGTGAGCGAAATTTGGCGCTGGACCCAGTCCGGGGGAGTGCAGAACCTCGGTGGGTTTCAGGGCAACGGCACCGAAGCGAGCCTCGTCTCTTCCGACGGCGCCGTGATCGCGGGAACGTCGGGTCAAAGCGGTTTTCGGAACATCGTGCGCTGGTCGGCTCTCGGCGGATACGAGGAACTCCAGGGCGGCAGCTCGGCAACGATCCAGTTCGCCGGGATCTCGTCGGACGGTTCGACCATCGGGTTCAATCGCCTCGACTTCAACGCGGCGGCTTATGTCTGGCGCGAGGGGACGGGGCTGCGGGACATCATTACCACTGGCGATGACTGGCTTCTTGATCTCTCGGAAGACGGGTTCATCGGCGTGGGGCGGAGCGTGCTCACAAGCCCGACGAGACTTTTCGCTGCCGTCTGGGACCTCACGACGCTCACGCCTTCAGGCCAGACGTTTCAAGTGAGCGGCGGTGAGGACACTTGGCTCAACGCGGTGTCGGGGGACGGGTCCGTGGCCGGGGGATACTTCAGCACGGGCACCTTCACCAAGGCGGCGATCGTAACCTCGCTCGCCCAGGCGATCTCAGATCGCTACTGTGCACCCGCGGTGCCGAACAGCACGGGCTGTGGCGCGTACGTGACTGCCCACGGTAGCGGCAGCGCATCGATCACGGATCTGCGCCTTAGTACGGGGTCACTCCCGCCGGGATCGGCCGGCTACTTTCTCACCTCGACGGTGCAGGGGTCCGTCTTCCCCGTTCCTGGCAGCCAGGGGCGTCTGTGCCTCGGCGGCGCGATCGGTCGCATCGCGGGTCCGGGCCAGGTGTTCGTAGCGGGCGCGTCGGGTCGGGGCTCCGTTGATCTGACCTCGGGCACCCTTCCCACGCCAACGGGAACGGCGACGGTCCTGGTCGGTGACACTTGGAACTTCCAGGCCTGGTACCGCGATGCGAATCCCGGTGCCACGTCCAACTTCTCGGACGCGGTCTCGGTAACCTTTCGCTGATTTGCACAGAGGATCATCGGCGGGGCGCCCCGTCCCTATCCGAATCTAGTCCAGGCGCCTAGTCAGGTGAATTCTCGAAGCGAAGCGCAAGGGCCGCGGACGCGGCGGTGCTGCGCGAAACGCAGTGGTCTGTCGGTTCTTAGCGCTTATTTCAGGCCTAGGAGCCTGCGCCACGGGTCGCGATTCCGTGAGCACCGCCAGGATCCACCCTCGCGGCGTTGCGCCGGACCCCCAATGGCGTCAAACCATGGAGGGTCAGTCGCGCCTAGCGAGGATGAATCCTGGCACCACTCACGAAACCGCGACCCGTGGCGCAGACTCCTAGGGTAGAGGCTCCATTCCCTCACACCCCCAATCCAATGGTCGCTTCCCTCAAGGGCCCGCTCGCACTGCTCGCCCTGACCTTTGCCTCGTTCCACTCCGCCTCCGAAGCGCTGGCCCAGGCGACAGTTCAGTTCCAAACTCCCTACGCGTTCGCCCAGCGCTGTTCTGAAGACGCGGGCGCGGTGTTGCTTTTCACTTCGGACGGCCAGCAGCTTTGGACCGAGGGCGGCGGCGCGGTCGATCTCGTAACGCCGGGCGTCGAGGACCCCACTGCAAATGGCCTTTCCGCCGATGGTCAAACCGTCGTCGGGCGTGCGCGATTTTCGAACGTCATTCGGCCTGCCTATTGGACCGCGACCGAGGGGTGGACTTCACTTGGCAACGAACTCGTCCGCAGGGCGGGGACGGTGCCGTGCTTTGACGGGATCGCTTACGACGCGAGTCGCGACGGCTCGGTCATCGTCGGCGCTACAAGGGTTGCCAGCGGCACGGCGCTCTTGCCGATGGTCTGGACCGCCTCGACTGGAATGGTCGAGCTACCGTCGGGCCCGGGACAGGCGTTCCTCGTTTCCGACGATGGGGAGGTCATCTGGGGCCGCATCGGAGACCTACCTGGGCGGTGGGTGCAGTGGTCCGCAAGCGGCGAGCTGACGGGAAGCCTCTCCGCCCCGCCGGGCGGGTTCGGTCGAGCCGAGATCACGGGCATCAGTCCGAACGGTGATCACGTGGTCGGCACAGGCGGACTCCTCGGAGGGGTCATCTGGGATCAGGCATTCGGCTTTCATAGTCCGGGCGACTTCAACGCCTGCTGCCCGGTGACGGAACCGATCGGTACGCTTGGCTTTCCTTTGGGCGGCCTGTACTACGCGGTCAACAACGGCGGGAGCGTTGCCGTTGGGGAGTGGGCCTACGAGGTGGGCGTCTTTGATCGGAGGCGCTTCCCGATCGTCTGGACCCCCGGGGGCGGCACTCGGCGGCTTCAGGACGAGCTGGAGCTGCGAGGCGCGGACCTGATGGGACGCACCATTCTCTCGGCGGGCGCGCTCTCCAGTGACGGCAGCAAGGTTGTCGGGCAGTACTCGGGCCCGGCCGCAGGAGAGGGGGGCTGGTACATCGCCGAGTGGGACCTCTCCGTTGGCGACTCGTTTTGTGCGTCTGTGGACCTAAACTCCACCGGTGTCCAAGGCGCGCTGACGGCTCAAGGGTCGGCGGCCCTAGCGCACGAGCAGCTGACGATGCTCGCGACGGACCTGCCTTCGTTTGTCAACGGCTTCCTGATCAGCTCGCCTGAGTTTGTGCCGTTCAGCAACAGCCCGCCTCCGGGCAACAACCTTTGCCTGCGCGGGGACGTCGGTCGCCACGTGGACACCCTCCGAAACTCAGGGGCCGGCGGGGCCATGGCGATCCCGGTGGACCTGATGTCGATGCCCTTGCCGTCGGGCGCGACCGTCGCCGCGATGGTGGGGGAAACCTGGGGCTTCCAGGTCTGGCACCGTGACAGCGTGGGTTTTGGATCGGGCTTTACCCAAGCCGTGTCGGTCGTGCTGAGGTAGGCACGGGCATCCGGGACCCACTACGGCTCTCCATCCGAAGGTCTACCGCGCAGTCTGCCCTACTTGTGAAACCAAATCTGCCGCTGCTCCTGGTCCTGATCGCGCTGCTTGGTGGCGGGCTATGGCTCGCTTCCAGCGTGGACGGGATCGGCGAGTCCGTTGGGATGTCGCCTGATGAGCCCGTGGGACCGCCATCACTGCAAGCGGAGTTAGGTCAGCCCGTCGCCAAGGAAACCGACGAAGCTCGGCCCCCCGACCGCACTTCGCTCTCGGTGCCTTCACGGCTAACAGATGAACGACCCCAGCAAGATGCGGCAGGGGAGGACGCTCCGTCGGCCCAGCTAACGCTGACCGTTCTGGATCGAACGACGGGCGCACCGGTCGTCGGGCTCTATGCGAACTTCGAGCCCCTGTTGGCGCCCGGCGAGGAGAAGTCAGCGTCCTCCGCTGTCCTCTCGGATTCCAACGAGACCGACCTCGATGGAAAGTTCACGGCGGAGTTGGAGCCGGGGCAAGCGCTTCAATACGAAGTCCTGTTCATCGGATTCGAGCCGCTATTGCACGAGGGAGTGCTCGAGCCATTCGTATCGGGGGAGGAGCGCGAACTTGAGGTCCGTGTGGACTCGTCGCGTGTGCGACGACACTTTGTGCGGGTGGTCGATCACGTGACCGACGAAGTGATTCTAGGGGCGCGCATCGTTGCGGTGGACCGCTTTGGGCACGGGCTTCATATGGAGGGTCCGTTGGAGTTTTCAGCGTGGAGGGACAGGCGGCCGCTGGGCATTGTGGGGAGTGACGGCGTTGCCGAGCTGCCCGTGAGTCGACTCGTTCAGAAGCGCTACGCCGCCCTTGCGGACGGCTACGCTCCCGGCGTTTTCGAGCAGGCGCAGGGCGCCGATACGAGAGAATACGCGGATCGCATCGGACTCTTGCGCGGGGCTGCGCTGAAGGTGTCTGTGTCAGATACATCGGGCTATCCGGTGAGCGCAGCCACGGTAGGTTTCGATACGAAGTTCACAGAGCTCCAAGCGCGGGGCTCGCGCCAGTCGGTGTCCGGCTTCTTCGGAACCCACTCGGTGCTTGGGACCACCAATTCAGCGGGGGAGGCGAGCTTCACGGGACTGCCCGCAGCGGAGGAGTACGACCTTTTTGTCGTCTCATCGATCACGGGCGGGCAGAGCGTTCCCGTCGACTTTGTGCGCCCAGACCTGACGCCGGGAGAGACCGCTAGCGTCGATCTCGTGGTTCGACCCCTTGGAAGCCTCGTGGGCATCGCGGTCGACGGGAGCGGCGCGCCCGTTCCCAACACAGACCTCGTGCTGCGCCGGGATCGGGGCGACGAGGGCCTCCTCATGGGGCCGCATGCGGCCGCAGGCGATCGCCCCATCACGACGGACGAAGACGGAGCCTTCACGCTGGAACGAATTCCATCGGGGGACTGGCGACTCGGGCCACCTGGAATTCAAGTGGAGCCGGTCGAGCCATCTGAGGAGACGCCGCCCTCTGGCCGCTTCGTTCCCACGTTCAAGAAGATCACGGTCAACGGGGAGCAGTCCCCGGGCGACCTTCGCCTTGACCTAGATCGCGGCAGCTGGATCGAAGGCGTGGTGCTCGACGCATCGGACCAACCGGTCGATCATGCGTTCGTTCGCGCGACCCTCGGCGATGTGGAGTTCTTCTGGGGAAACACGGGCCCGAACGGACGCTTTCGGCTCGGTCCGCTGCCCACTTCCAAGCTCGAGTTGACGGCCGAGGCCTGGGAGCAAGGGGAGTGCCCGCCGACCCCAGCCCTACCCGGAGGCGACCTCGTCGAGCTGCGACTTGTCCTCGGCGGAAGTCTCTCGCTGCGAACGGTAGAAGGGGCTAAGTCACAGGAAGTCGCGTGCCGCTTCGAGTTTCGAAGGCACGGCGAGAAAGGCGAAGTCCTCACGATGGCCAGACTCGTCACTCACGGTGGAACAGTGGAAGACTACAGCTTGAGCCCAGGGAGATGGAGCGTCTTAGCTTTCGGCCCCAATGACCTTATGGCATTCGCCAGCGGTATTGACATCGAGGCGGGCTCTGCCGTCGGGCCGATGGAGTTGAGCCTAGAGTCCGCGGGCGATATCGTGATCCAGCGATCCCCCGGGTCCTCCCGTGGAGCCTTCGATGTGGACCTTCGCCGCGATGGCTTCGTTTTCGCTAGGCACACCATCCCAGCAGGCGAGCCGCTCAAGGTCCCCGTGCCCGCTGGGCCCATCGAAATTTCCGTCGCTGGAGCCGCGGAGCGAAACCTCACCAGCGTGACAGCCGGCGGTCAGGCTTCCGTGGTCGTCGATACAGGGGAGCGGGCGCCGCAAAAACGCTAGGAATGGCTGTAACGAAGCAGGGACCATCCGGGTGGAGGGGGCGTACGACCCCTCTGTCCCCAACCACCTGCAGCCATGATCCACTTCGCACTTCTATTCACCTGCCTTGCCGTCGCTGGCCCTCCCCAGCTCCATAGCTCGTCCGTTCCGGGGGAGACATCCCAGCAAGGGACGCCGACGCTCGCGACCCTTGGGCTCTCACCGGGCGCCCTTAGGGAAGCATCCAACAGCCTCCTCTTCGATGAACCCGGGGACGGCAACACGTGGGCTCGCAGCGCCCAATGGAAGGCGTCCTTTGGCCCCGAGGGGGTGACCTACATCCCGTTCTTCGGTTCAGACGCGCCGCGCAACTACCCGGTCACCGTGGATCTCACGCGGGCCGCGATCGGAGGTGAGGAGCTTCTTCTCGCTGATCGTGAACGGAGCCGATCCGGCTCTGTGGTCACGCTTGACCGCGGCGCCCTGAGGGAGGTCTATCACATCGACGCAGATTCCGTCGAGCAGACCTTTGTGCTCGACGACCTTCCCCACGGGCTCGCCGCAGGCAGTGAGCTAGTCCTCGAGCTCGACGTCAAGACCGACCTCGCGCCGAGTCAAGCGGAGGACGGGAGCCTCACCTTCGCAGGCGAGTACGGCGAAGTCCGCTACGGCCAAGCCTTCGCCATCGATGGCGCTGGCAAGCGCCTGCCCCTCGTCCAGGTGCTCGAAGCGGGCGTTCTCGACATTCGCGTTCCGGCGTCCTTCATGGCCGCCGCGACCTACCCGATCACCATCGATCCGATCCTCTCCACGTTCTCGTTTGGCTCCACACCACGGGACGTCGTGGACGTAGACGTGGCCTACGATGGCACGAACACCACCTACCAGATCGTCTTCTCCGAGCGCCAGAGCGTGCTCGATATGGACATCACCGCCGTCAACTACAACGCGGCCCTCGGTGTCCTTCTCAACGCTTCATCGATCGACTCGACCAGCTCCTACTGGTCCAGCCCTGCCAACGCGTCCGCCTTTCACCAGCAGCAGTTTCTCTGCGTGGCCCTGCGCGGTTTTGTGGTGGGCAATCGACAGGTCTGGGGGCGTACCCGCGAAGCGGGCTCGAACCAGGCGGGACCGCAGTTTCAGATCAGCGGAACCGGCGCCGAAACCGCCGACGTCGGCGGCAAAGGGAACGACGTGAACTCCGCCTATGACTACATGGTGGTCTGGCAGGAGGCCGACGTCCTGAACTCTGACTTCGACATCGTCGCCCAGGCAGTCGAAGGAGCTAGCACGCTCACCGGCGGCCGCATCGTCATCGATGGCGACGTGGGCGACTTCGATACGAACCCTCGGATTTCGAAGAGCTCTGGCCGTCCGGGTACGAGCAACATCGACAACGAGTACATGATCGTTTGGGAGAGAGAAGTCGGCACCGACAACCGCAACCTCCGCTCCCAGGTGATGGAGTACACGGGCGTGCTGACGGGACACTCGCAGTTCAATAGTTACACGTTCAGTGACTCCATCAATCCGACGGTGTCTGTGTGGGATTCGAACGGTCTCATCTCCGAACGCCACTGGGTGATCGCCTTCGAGCGTAGGGTCGGCAGTGACTACGACATCTTCACCGTGGTGGCCCAGGACGGCTTCGCTGACAACGCTCGTAGCATTCAGAACATGCAGAATCTCGATCTTGACCGGGACCATAGGGACCCGGTGCTCGCCTTCGATAGTCAAGACCACCTGATCCTCTATCAGACCGAGGCGCCGAATGGAGACCGCAGCGTGCATCTGACCGCTGTCAACGTGGTGCGCGATGGTCCCGAGCTGCGCACGGGGCTTCCGGACCTGCGTCGGGAGACCCTTGCGCTCTCCGAGGATGCTCCCGCGAGATTCGGTATCGCGTCTCATTACGACGGCGGTGGCCCGTTCGCTGCCCTCGAGCCTGGGGACGCCGTCGCCATTTGGACGGTACGCGATGGAGCCAGCGATGACTTTGACCCTGCCGGGGCCGTGGTGGCCGAAGTGTCTGGCCTGACCATTGGGTCCCAGTACTGCGCTGCAGCTGAGAACTCCACGGGAACCTCAGGGTTCATCCTGGCGCAGGGCTTTGGCTGGTCGGCCGGCTCGAGCTTTCAGCTGACGGCCAACGACATTCCCAGCAACTCCTTCGGACACTTCATCGTGTCCAACCAGTCGGGCTTCGTCATGAACCCCGGTGGAAGTCAGGGCAATCTCTGCCTCCAGGGAGCCGTGGGGCGATTCAATCGCCCGGGCGAGGTGATGAACAGCGGCCCTTCCGGCGCGTTCACGCTGGGGGTCAACTCCAGCGAGATTCCTTCCCCGAACGGCACGGTGGCGATCCAGCCGGGCGAGACCTGGTACTTCCAGTGCTGGGTCCGCGACATCGGACCCAGCTCGAACTTCACGAGCGGCGTCGAGATTACCTTCAACTAGTGCCCTGGATCAGAAGTTCGTCGAAGTAGTTTCGCGCCTTTCGCTCCGTAGCTGCGTTGCCGAACCTTGGACGGAACTACTGCTACGCACTGCGGTTCGGACGCCTTGCTACGAAACGAAAGTCACTGAAACTAATGCGACGAACTTCTGATCCAGGGCACTAGCCAGCGCTACTGTCGTTCGGCGTGGCGATCTTGCGGAGCCTCTTCTCGATCAGCTCGCGCTCCTTCGGTATGCAAACATGTACTAAGGCGCGGTGGAGGTGGTGGCGGGCCTCGGCTCGCTGGCCGCTCTTGATAAGCAGGTCAGCCAATGCGCAATGGAGCAGCGGGTACTCCGCAAGGATCGTCTGCTGCTCCATGGCGCGGAGCTCCCTGAGGGGCTCCTCCAGCTCGCCGAGCTGGCCCAGCGCGACGGCTCGGTTGAGTCGATAGAGCGGCGAGGGGTAGAGCTTCAGCAGGACGTCGTAGTGCCGAACGATGACTGCCCAGTCGGTGTCCGACACGGAAGGCGCAATGCAGTGCTGCCGCGCGATGCCTGCTTCTAAGTGGAACCGTGAGACCTGGTCTCCTCCGGCCGAGCGTTCGAACCAAGATTCGGCGGCGGCAATCATCTTCCAGTCCCAGTCGCGTCGGTCCTGGTCCCCGAGCAGAATGATCGCGCCGTCGTCCCCGGTGCGTGACTCCAGACGAGCCGCATGGAAGAGCATCAGCGCGAGGAGTGCGCTCGTGGCGTGTTGCCCACGGCCGCTCTCGCAAAGGACGTGAGCTAGCCGCGCAGCTTCCTCGCAGAGATCGATGCGGACGGGAAGGTTGCCACGTGAGGCGCTGTAGCCCTCGTTGAACAAGAGGTAGAGAACCTCGTGAACTACGTCCACACGAGCCTCTAGCTCGTTCGCTTCCGGAACGTGGAGCGCCACACCTTCGTCAACGAGTAGGCGTTTAGCGCGACTCACGCGACGCTTCACGGATCCCGGCGAGGCGAAGAGCGCACGTCCAACTTCCTCATCCCCCAGACCGCACAATATCTTCAGCGTCAGGGCGAGCTGGCTTCGCCGCTCCAAGGAGGGGTGACAGCAGGCAAAGATCATCCCCAGGAGGCTGTCTTCAATCTCGTCCGGTTCGAAGCCGTGTTCCTCGGAGGCTGCAATCTCTTCCTCGCCACTCAGCTCCAGTTTCCGCCCGTCGCGGCGGAGCGCGCTGATCATGCGGTTCTTCGCTACTCGATGGAGCCAGGCTGCGGGCTGATCAGGGACGTTGCCTTGCCGCCATGACTGCAACGCTTGGAGCATCGCAGCCTGAACGGCGTCCTCTGCGAGATCGATGGTCTCAAAGCCGAAGGCGCGAGTCAGCACAGCGATCACGCTGGCGGACTCGCGCCGAAAGAAGTCATCGACGAGTGGGTAGGGCCCCGTCGACATCGCTTAGCCGGGCTGCGTGGTGTCCATGATAGGGCGCACTTCGACCTTCCCGCCGCTGGCAAAGATGGGGCAGCCCTTGGCGAGCTCGGCCGCGGCCGTGAGGTCGGGGGCCTCCACGAGAGAGAATCCGCCGACCATTTCCCGGGTCTCGGCGTAGGGACCATCGGTGATGCTGGCGTCCTCGTTGACGACCTTCCCTTCAGGGGTCAAGGCCTCTCCCATCTCGAGGACCCAACCCGCGGCCTGGCCGGCCCCGAGCCAATCCCACCAGGACTTCATCACCTGCTCCATTTCATCTGGAGAGGGCTCAGGGGCCTTGGGGTCGTCAGCGTTGCGGTAAAGAAAGAGGAACTTGGCCATGGGGGGGATCTCCAAATGCTTGGGGTGATGTGCTGCCGGAGTGGTCGCACGGACCCGCCTGACGAATAGACATCGAGCACGGGGACAGTGACTAGAGAAAAAGTCCGCCCAGCGTTCTATCGACCACTTGGGCTCGGATCAGTCCGAGCTTTGGGCTTCCGGCCGTGCGACGATCCGTTGGCACTCTGGGAGCAGCCCGGGGACTAGATGTCGATGTAGAAACCGTCTCCTGCAGGGTTCAGCTCCATGATCAGGTTGGTTCCAGCGGCAGTGCCGTCGCTCACATGGGGCTCGAAGTTCAGCTGTCCAGCGCTCGCTCCGAACAGGAAACGACCATCGTCAAAGAGCTGGGGCCGTTCCGCAAGCGACTGCACGTAGGCCAG
>CAYQKK010000013.1:61330-76229 GCA_964417955.1 uncultured Planctomycetaceae bacterium | reverse complement strand
AACGACCATCGTCAAAGAGCTGGGGCCGTTCCGCAAGCGACTGCACGTAGGCCAGATTAGTGAGGGCTGGGTAGCTGCTGGCGATCGGGTCGATGTCCTTGACCATCACCGTCCCGGAAGACGTGCCATCCGACGTCCACAGCTCATATCCGTTTAGATCGTCCTCCGCAGTGAAGTACAGCGACCCATGAACTTCGGTCAGGTTCTCGATGGCAGAGCCCCCTGTGGGGTGAATGTCATGGACGAGCGACGTGCCCAGCTCGGTGCCATCTGACTTCCACAGTTCCGTTCCGTTCGTTCCATCGCTTGCCCTGAAGTACAGCGCCCCGCTGGCACTGACCAGATAGGTCGGCCTGCTTCCCAAATTCCCCGGTTGAATATCCCGGACCATCACTGTGCCCATGGCCGTTCCGTCCGAACTCCAGAGCTCCTCCCCGAAGCCGTCACTGCGCGCTGCGAAGAAGATCGAGCCGTCGAGGCTGGCCAGGTCGCTCGGGTTACTTCCATCTGTGCCGACGAAGATGTCGTCTACCATGACCGTTCCTGCTTCGGTGCCGTCCGACTTCCAGAGTTCCGTCCCAGAACCGTCGTTCGCGTTGGCACTGAAGTAGAGCGTGCCCTCAGCCTCGACCAAGTGGTTGGGGTTGCTTCCGCTAGCTCCGACGCTGATGTCTTTGACCATCAACGTGCCACTCTCCGTGCCGTCAGACATCCACAGCTCCGTCCCGAAGCTGCCGTCATCGGCCTCGAAGAAGAGGGTGCCGTTGACCTCGACGAGGTGGTTGGGCGAGCTACTGCCGGCGCCGAAATAGATGTCCTTCACCATGACCGTGCCGGCCTCGGTGCCATCGGACTTCCAAAGCTCCAAGCCGGTCCCGTCGCCTCCATTGGCTACGAAGAACAGCATGTCGTTGAACTGGATGAGCCTCCGTACGCTGCTCGATGTGACCGCTCCGTTGATATCCTTCACCTGCGAAGTGCCGGCGGCCGTACCATCGGACTTCCAAAGCTCCACGCCATCGACGCCGTTGTTGGCGGTGAAGAAGAGCGTGTCGCCCACTTCGATCATGTTGTAGGGCGTGCTATTGAACGAGCCGGGATAGATGTCCTTCACCATAGAGGTTCCGGAGGAAGTCCCATCCGTTCTCCAAAGCTCAACGCCGGAAGATCCGTCGTTTCCGCCGAAGAAGACGAAGTCCGGTGAGCCGCTTCCTGCGCCACCTCCGGTGCCTGTGCCGCTACTGCAGGCGCCTAGTGGAGCCGCCAAGGTGACTAGCGCTGCGACAGCCGCGTTTTTGATCTGATAGGGAGTGTTCTCGTTAGGCATTCGATTCTCAGTGGTGAGGAAGAGGGCTGTCACACCGACTGGGTGCGGAGCGCTGACACTTCTCTCGCTGCGTGAAGCCCTCCAAAAGGCAGACACGGAAATGCCGAGAATTGGTGCAGATGTGCCACACAGCGACGCAGTGGGCATAGGGGGGGCAGGCGGAGCCCTCTTTGTTCGGCCGGTACTCTCCGCGAGTGGAAAGGAAGCCGCCTTCACCGCCAGCGAGGGCACGACCCTTACCATGGCCCAGCGGACCTCGCGTCTGGAGGGTCAGCGAAACCTCGTCGCACTACCCCAGAATCGCTGGGCCTCGCGGTCGGCAGATATAGCCCGCTGTGATTGGTGGAAGAGCCTGCGATACTCAAACCGGGCTTCGGTCAGTTCGTCCACGCAAGCTGTGAAGCCAGCATCGAGAGCTCGCCGTCATGAAGCTCGACGGGGCAGCATGCCGGTCTTTGCAACCGGCTCACACGGCAAGCCTAGTTCCCGGAGCGCCGGAGCGAGCGGCTCCACGGGACGTACGTCACCGCGCCGAGCGCTAGGACGAGAACTCCGAGGAGCGTGACGCCTGGGTCGGTGCGGGTGGTGGTGAGGAGGTTGCCGATCACTACGGCCGCGGCGATGACCGCGTAGGTCACGGGGAAGAGCGGGTAGAGGGGGCTCTTGAAGGGGCGGTCGGCGGCTCCGCGCTTGACCAGCACTAAGAGGGCCGCCCCCGCGAGGAAGTGAAAGATCCACTCGGCGAAGACGACGGCCTGGGTGAGGGTGTCGATGGACTTCTTGTCGTAGAGGCTGTACGCGAGGTAGGCGAGCACGAGGGCGCACTGGGTGATCAGGGCCCGGGACGCGGCGCCGGTGCGCGGGTGGACGTTGCCGAAGGATCGCACGAAGAGACCCTCGCGGGCCATGGCTACGTAGATGCCTGGGGTGGTGATCAGCGTCGCCACGAGGAAGCCGAGGGCCGAGACCGCGATCGCCGCATTGACGAAGGTCGCGCCGCGGCCCTCGCCGAGAAGGGCCTCCGCCATGCGGACCGCCATCGAGCCCACTTCGCTGGTGTCCTGGACGGCGAGGCCGCCGAGGCCTAGGACGCGCAGGTAGCTGAGGTTCACGAGGAAGTAGATGCCAGCCACCGCGGTCACGCCGATGACGATCGCGCGGGGCAGGTTGCGCTGGGGATCTTTGACGGCGGGGGCGATGTAGCTGAGGAGCTGCCAGCCGCCAAAGGAAAAGAGCACGCTGAGGGAAGCCGCGAGCATGCCGCTCATGAGGGACGTCGAGGTGCGGTCGGCGGCGGCGACCTCAACGGCGGCGGGCGGCTCCGCAAAGAGGGCTAGGCCGCCGATCACAAACGTGAAGACCGCGCCGAGCTTCATCAACATGCAGACGTTCTGGAAGAGCGCGCTGCTCTTCAGCCCGCTCAGCGCGAGAACGGTGATGCCGACCACGGCGGCGGCGGCCGAGCCCACCTCGACAGCCAACCCGCCTCCGAACAGCGCCGCGATTTGGGCGCCCATGAAGCGCGCGACGAGCGCGCACGCCCCCGTCGACACCACGAGCAGAACGACCCAAGCAAAGAGGAACGCGGTCATGCTCCCGAAGGCCTCACGCAGCCACACGTACCAGCCGCCGGTGCGTGGGAAGGACGCAGACAGCTCCGCAAAGGTCATCGCGCCGCTCAGGGCGGCGAGTGTGCCGAGGCCCCACATCAGGAGGTAGGCGTTCTCGTTCGGCACCGCGGCCGCGATCCCGGCTGGATTGAAGAAAATCCCGATGCCGATGATCCCTCCCATGACCAGCATGGTGGCGTCGAAAAGGCTGAGCTGGCGTGGGGCTTGGTTCATGGGGGACTAGGAAAGCAGAAACGCGAGGTCCTCGGTGGAGAGATCGGACAGGGTCGACGTGGCGCCGCTGAGGACCTCTTCTGCCAGCTCGCTCTTCTTCGCTTGAAGATCGACGACGCGGGCTTCGATCGTGTCTTCGGTGAGGACGCGGTACACGTTGACGGGCCGCGTTCGGCCGATGCGGTGGGCGCGGTCCACGGCCTGGGCTTCCACGGCGGGGTTCCACCACGGGTCCAGCAGGAAAACGTAGTCGGCGGCGGTGAGGTTGAGGCCGGCGCCGCCCGCCTTGATGCTGATCAGGAAGACGGTGCCGTTCGGCGCGGTCTGGAACTGCTCGACGAGCTCGCCGCGGCGGCGCGTCTTGCCGTCGAGGGTCAAGTACGGGACGCGCTCCGTTTCCAATCGCGTGCGCACAAGGTCCAAAAGGCGCGTGAACGACGAAAACACGATGGCCTTCGAGCCGCGGCGCGTCAGGTCCGTGAGCATGGGGATGACGATGTCGAGCTTGCCCGAGCGCTCGGCCACCATGGCCGAGTCCACAAGCCCCGGGTGGCATGCGCATTGGCGCAGGCGCGTCAGCGCCGCAAGCACGTTGAGGTCGAGCTTGTCGGGGTCCTCGAACTTCTCCTGCTTGCGCTGGCCCTTGCTCTTGGAAAGCTCCGAGCGGTAGTAGCGGGACAGCTCGGCGTAGGCCGTCTTCTGCGCGCCCTTCAGCGGCGCGCGCAGGATCTGCTCCGTCTTCGGCGGTAGGTCATCGAGCACGTCGGTCTTCTTGCGGCGCAAGAGGAACGGACGCAGCGCGCGGGCGAGGAGCTCGCGGCCCTCGTCGATCAGGTCCTCTTTGTTGCGCGGCGCGCCGACGCGCTCAAAGGCGCTGGCCGCACCGAGCATGCCGGGGTTCAGGAACTCCAGCTGGGACCACAGCTCGCCCAGGTGATTCTCGATGGGGGTGCCGGTCAGGGCGACGCGTCGCCGCGCCTTGAGGACCCGCGCCGCCTTTGCGGTTTGGCTGCCGCGGGTCTTGATGGCCTGGGCTTCGTCGAGGATCGCGACGTCGAGCTCGATGTCCTTGAGCTTCAGGGCATCGCGGCGCAGCGCCCCGTAGGTGGTGATGAGCAGCGAGCCCGGCTCCGCGGCCTCCAGGCGCTTCCATCGGGACGGTCCCGTGAAGTCCACCGTGGGAATAGACGGCGCGAAACGCTTCGCCTCCGCGATCCAGTTGAAGACGAGGGACAGCGGCGCAACGACCAGCGAATGCCTCGGGGTCTCGCCGCGCTTGGGCTTGGCGATGCCTTCGCGGCGGCGCAGGAGATACGCGAGCAGCTGGACCGTCTTGCCGAGGCCCATGTCGTCGGCGAGGCACCCTGACAGACCGACTTCGTCCAGCATCGACAGCCAGCCCAGCCCTTCCTCTTGGTAGGGGCGCAGCGTGCCCTTAAAGCTCTTGGTGGGGGACAGGGCCGCGGGCGCGCCAAGGGAGCTCAGCTTCTCGCGCAGCCTCGTGAACGGGTCGTCGACCGAACCGTCCAGCTCGTCCACGAGGGACGTGAGCATCCAGGCCTGGCTCTCGTCGAAGCGGATCTTGTCGCCCTCTTCCTTGCCGATCGTCGCGAGCTTCCAGCGCGAGAGCCACGCGTCCGGCAGGAGGCCGTGGGAGCCGTCGCCGAGCGTGACGTAGCCGCGCTGCTGGGCGGCCGCGTTCAGCACCATGGGGAACGGAATCACCTCGTCGCCGAACTTGACGCCGCCTTCTAGGTCGAACCAATCAACGCCAGAGCGCACCGAGACGCTGACGGCGGTCGGGCCCTGGAGCAGGCGATCCTCGGCGACCACCTTCCAGCCCTCGTCGAGGAGCGTGGCTGCCATGCCGGGAAACAGCTGACCCTGAACCGATGCATCGCACTCTTCGCGGCGGTCCGTTTGCGTGCGCTTGCCGCCAAGGTCGAAGAAACGCTCGATGCACGCGCGCTCGAACTCTGATTGGCGCGGGGTGGCGCGCCCGTCGAGGGTCTGCACCAGCGGAGCCGGATCATCGAACTTGACGCGGCTGCCCGCGTATTCGAAGTGCAGGTAGCACTCCATGCGGACGCCGCGGCCTGCGCGCAGCGGGGCGTCTACGCGCAGGGCGGGAACGGGCTCGACGGGGCGCGCGGCGGCCTGGAGCCCTTCGCCTAGCAGCGTCGTGACTCCGGACAGAACGGACAGGGTCTCGATGTCCGAGGCCGGGATCTTGAGCGGCGCGCCGGAGAGGTCGAGGGCGACCGCGGCCGCCCGGGGTGAGTCGAGGACGGTGAGGAGCGCGGCGCTGTCGGCGGTGCTGCGCTCCGTCACGAGGAGCCCGTCGGTGGTGATGGCGGCGATATCCTGCACGTCGACCACGCCGCCGTCCGGGAACCTCACCTGGCCGCGGATGGTCCACACCGGCTGCGCCTCGTCCTCGGCGAAGAGCTCCAGCGTCGCGTACCCGCCGAGGCGCAGCTCGATGGGGATCGGCGCGTCGCGGTTGGACATAGAGAACGTCAGCGGCGCCGCCTCGGCCGCGGTGCGCAGGAGCGGCTCGGCGATCGAGCGCTCGACCCGCGCGAGCGCGACGTCGCGGGTGAGGGACTCGAGGTACCAGCTGGAGTCCGGTACGCCGGTAGCGATGGCGGCGACCTTCGCGTGCGCGTCGCCGAGATCGAGCAGCTGGGTGGGGGCGTTGCCGGAGGAGCCGCCGCGGGACTTCTTTGCGCTCCGGTCGGCGTCGGAAAAGGGGATCGACTTCCATGGGGCGCCTGCTTCCGCCGAGGCGCGCTGGCGAATCTGCGCCTCTAGCTGGGCGACAGGCCCGCCGCGCCGATCCACGAGGCGCAGGACGTACCGAACCTCGAGGTTGGTGGCGAAGGGCGCCTCCCACGGATCGGGGCCTGCGGTCCGCTGGGCGTCGAGGACTTCGCGGAAGTGTTCGAGGCGCTCCAGCCAGCGCTGGTCGTCCCCGGGCGCGCCCGAAGTGGGCTCCTGGGGGGGAGCCTCCTCGGAGGGCTCGGGTGTCGTCGACTTGACGGACCCACCTAGGGCCGCGATCACCGCGTCCAAGAGGCCGATCACGTGGGTGCAGGTGGCGCGCCGGGCGAAGGCCGTACAGCTACAGCGCCCCGCGTGGGTATCGCTCCAGATGAGCCGGACCCGACCGACGCTCCCGCCGTCGTTGGCGAGGACGGTCACCCCTTCCGTGTGAAGGTCTGCGTCACTGAGCCGCCCGCTTGCGGACAGGAGGCGCGCCTTCTGCCGCACCGGACCGGAGCCGAGGGCCCGGAAGTGCTGGTACTGCAGGCGGGCTGCCGTCCGGATGACCTCGTGCTCCTCGGTGCTTAGGGATTTGATCGAAGCCTGCATCAGTGGAGCCCTTGACCATAGCGGGAGCGGAGGCCTCGGGCGTAGTTTCGCGGGCCGGAAGCCTCATCGGGGCCCCGAGACGCTAGACTCCCCAGCCCGTTTGCCCGCTGGGCGAGCGCTCTCCCCCCCCTGAAACCCTACGAGCCACAGAGCTCCCTAATCCGATGGCGAAGCCCGCCACGTCAGCGAAGCGGCCCATGGCCCTCGGCATGGTCGAGACGAAAGGTCTGGTCGGCGCGATTGAAGCCGCCGACGCGATGGTTAAGGCCGCGATGGTCGAGCTCTCCGGACACGAGCGTGTGTCCGCCGGTCTCGTGACCTTCTTCGTGCAAGGCGAAGTGGGCGCCGTGAAGGCAGCCACCGACGCCGGCGCCGCAGCCGCCCGCCGCGTGGGGGAGCTCGTGAGCGTTCACGTGATCCCGCGCCCGCACGAGCAGCTCATGAAGATCCTTCCGCCGATGTCGGGCAAGTAGGCCGCCGGCCGACTTCTCCTTAGGTTCTGTTGAAGGGGCTCGATCCCGATCTCCGCGCGCTGCAAGAAGTGCGCGATGCCGTCCGCCGTGCCAAAGAGGCGCAGGCGATTGCCGCTACGTGGAGCCAGGAGCAGACGGACCGCGTCTGCGAGGCGATGTCGAAAGCGGCCGCCGCAGCGTCCCACGATCTTGCGCGGCTCGCCGTGGAAGAAACGGGCATCGGGCGCGTGCACTACAAGATCCTGAAGAACCTCTTCGGATCCGAGGGCGTCTGGGACTCCATCAAGGACGAGCGCACCGTCGGCTTCGTCAGCCGCGACGAGCGCGCCGGAGTCCATGAGGTTGCGTCCCCCGTGGGCGTCGTCGCCGGCATCGTGCCAACGACCAATCCGACTTCGACGACCATGTACAAGGCGTTGATCTCGGTGAAGGGCCGGAACGCCGTGGTGATCAGCCCGCACCCGCGTGCGAAACGCTGCATCGGTGAAACGGCCGAGGTCATGCGCCGCGCGATTGTGCGCGCAGGCGGTCCAGCCGACCTCGTTGTGTGCCTCGCGAATCCGACGATCGAGTCCACGGGCGCGCTGATGAAGCACCGGGACACGGCCGTGATCCTTTCTACCGGCGGTGGGGGGCTCGTGCGCGCCGCGTACTCCAGCGGCAAGCCCGCCTACGGCGTGGGGCCCGGCAACGTGCCCTGCTACGTGGACCGAACAGCAGATCTCGGCGCGGCCGCCGAAGCCGTCGTTTCCAGCCAGAGCTTCGACAACGCGACCCTTTGCTGTTCCGAGCAAGCCCTCGTCCTCGACCGGCCCATCGCCCAGCGTTTCCTGGCCGAGATGCAGATGCGCGGGGCCCACGTCGCGAATGACGCCGAGCGCAAGAAGCTCGAGGCCTACTGCAACCAGCGCGGCGGCATGAATCCCGACATCGTCGGGATCGACCCCTGGCGCATCGCCGAGGGAGCCGGATTCCACGTGCCGCAGTCGACGACCGTGCTGCTCGCCTTCCAAGACGGCGTCGGCAAAGAGCACCCGCTCAGCATCGAGATCCTGTGCCCGCTCCTTTCCGTCCACGTCGTCGACGGCTGGGAAGAAGGCTGCCGCGTCTCGAAGGAGATGCTGCACTTCGGCGGCCTCGGCCACACGCTCAGCGTTCACGCGGGGGATCGCGAAGTGCTCGACGAGTTCTTCCTCGCGAAGCCCGCCAGTCGCATCGTCGCCAACGGGCCGTCCTCCATGGGCGCGGTTGGCTTCTCGACCAACCTCGTGCCCTCGTTCTCCCTCGGCTGCGGTCCCCAGGCGGGGAACATCACGAGCGATAACATCACGGCGCGGCACCTCGTCAACCTCAAGCGCGTGGCCTTCGCCACCAGCGACTGGAAGGAGCGCGAGCGCAAGGCCCACGAGCGCGCGGCCGCCATGACCGGCTCTGGCATGCCGCGCGGATCGATGATGGATGGGGACCCCGGCCTGCGACGCAGCGCTGAGGTGTCGGCGGTGGAGCTGCCCGCAGCGAACGCGCCAGCCCGTCCGGCTCCCAAGATGTCGAGCCCGCCGCCGCCTCGGCCCGTGGTCAAGGCAAAGCCTGCACCCGCGTCAGCCCCTTCCGGACCGATTCCGATCGGGATGGGGACGAGCCTCAGTTCCTCCTCCCAAGGTAGCACCGGAGGCGCTCCGCGCTTCACGACCGGCGCGGCTCCACCCGTGCCTTCAACGGCGGCACCGCGACCAGCGCCAGCGGCCCCCGCACCCGCGCCGGGCGGTGCCCCGCCGCGCACCTCCACCCAGGTCGAGCAGGGCATCGCGCTCTCCTCGTCGGAGATTGAGTCCATGCTCCAAAACGCTGGCGCCGGCTGCCCGATGGGCCCGTGCGGCGGCTGCCCACACCATGACGCTGCAACTCACTCCTGCAACGCCTGATCCGTTCACACACATAGCTTGAATCGCCCCATTGAATCTCTCTCCTGAGAGCAAAGACTCCCATGGCAAACGAAACTGAAATCGCTCTCGGCTTGATCGAGACCAAAGGACTCATCGGCTCCGTCGAGGCCGCCGACGCAATGTGCAAGGCCGCCAAGGTGACCCTTCTCCAGAAGGAGAAGTCCGGCGCTGGCCTCGTGACCGTGATGGTTCGCGGTGAAGTGGGCGCGGTGAAGGCCGCGACCGAAGCCGGTGCCGCCGCGGCGCGCCGCGTGGGCGAACTCGTCAGCGTGCACGTGATTCCGCGCCCCGCGACGGACATCGAAGGCTTCCTCCCCAGCGACAAGGCGTAGTCCTCGCTCTCTAGCTAAACGCCTGCGTGCCTAACTCCCTCACTTCCGTCGAGCTCCGCGGCGCGGTGCATCTGGACCAGATGCAGCCGCAGTTTGCCGCGATCAGCGCGATGAAGTCGGACGGCTACTTCCCTGTCGAGGGGGAGAGCGCGTTCTGGCTGGAGGTGCGCCCCGGCATCGTCGTGAACCGGCTGCTGGACATTGCGCTCAAGCGCTGCGATGTCCTGCCCGGGGCGCTGACCACCGAGCGCCACTTCGGCTCCCTTGAGGTTCACAGCCCGGACCAGGGCCAAGTGCTCCAGGCGGGCTCCGAGATCCTGAAGGCCATCGGCCGCAGCTGGGACGATCAGCCCGCGCCCGAGGTGCTGAACGACGAGATCATCCGTAAGGTGACGCCGCACCATGCGACGCTGCTCAACCAAGCGCGCGGCGGCATGCTCGTCCTCGGCGACGACACCCTCTACACGCTAGAGGTCACGCCCGCGGTGCACATCGTGCGCTGCGCCAACGAAGCCGAGAAGGCGGCGCCCATTCGCATCGCGTCCATGGTGACCACCGGCGCGGTCGGTCGATTGCGCCTCTGCGGCTCGGACTCCGAGATCGAGGCCGCGGTCAAGGCCGTGCGCTTGGCCCTTGAGACCTGCCGCAACGACCCGCGGGCCGGGGGGCGCTAGCCGTGTTCCTGGGCAAGATTGTGGGCCAGGTGTGGGCGACGAAGGAGGTCACCGACCTGCAGGGGAAGAGGCTCCTTGTGGTCGAGGCATTGGACGACATGCGCGAGCCTGGCGCTTCCAAGGTCACGCCCGTGATCGCCGTGGATCCCATCGGAGCCGGCATCGGCGAGCACGTGATCGTCGCCTTCGGCAAGGCCGCGCGAGTGGCCTGCGGCGGCGATGGCGACCTCGCGTACGAGGCAGCGGTCGTGGGCATCGTGGACGACGTTCACGCCCCCAACGCGCCCGAGTCCTGGCGTCCGGAAGGCATGCAAAAGCGAGGTGAAGTGTAGTGCACGTCGCCACCGTCATTGGCTCCGTCTGGGCTACCCAGAAAGATCCCTCGCTGCAGGGGCTCCGCTTCCTTGTGGTTCGGCCCTTCACCACCGACGGCGAGGAGTCGGCGGAAACGATCATCGCCGCGGACCCCATCGGGGCTGGCATCGGCGAGCGAGTGCTCGTCGTGCACGGCCGCGCGGCGCGCCACGTCATCGGCATGGGCCATGACATCGGCTTCCAGACGGCGATCGCCGGCATCATCGACCGTATGGACCTCGCTGACGGGCGAGTCATCGGTCCCCATATTGATTACGACGAGTCCAACTAAGACCATGAGCAAGAACGACTACAACCCAACCGTCTCCGGCGCGGCCATCCAGCCCGCGATCGCGATGCTGGAGACCCAGAGCGTCGCTGCGGGGATCGAGATGACGGACGCCATTCTTTGGGAGTCTGACATCGAGCTTCTGTTCGCGACCCACGTTCAGCCCGGCAAGTACGTCGTGTTGTTTACGGGCTCGATCGACGCGCTGAAGAGTTCTCTTCGGCGAGGCACCGAGGTGGCCCGCGGGGACCTCGTGGATCAGCTATTGATCCCCCAAGTGGACCCACGAGTTTGCGACGCGCTGAAGCGCCGCGACGAGTCGGCCGGCCCTGCTGGGTCCGAGCTCGACGCTGTCGGCGTGATCGAGACCACGACCGTCTCCTCCTGCATTCAAGCGGCAGATATCGCGCTCAAGGAGGCCCAGGTCGAGCTCTTAGAGCTGCGGATCGCGAATGGTCTCGGCGGCAAGAGCTACGTCTCGATGACCGGTGAGGTCAGCGATGTGCGTAGCTCGGTGCAAGCGGGCGCGCGGAGCGCTGAGTCCGCTGCGCGACTGGCACGGCACGTTGTGATCGCCAAGCCGCACCCGGATCTGACGGCCCACCTGTAGGTCTTCGGACCTTCGCCGATGGCCCAGAAGAAGCAGCTTGTGACCGAAGCCGACGTGCGCCGCATGGCGTCCGGGGCTAGGGAACTCGTGCTTGGCGGCCATCGAATCGCGACCCCCGCTGCCCTCGACCTCGCCTTCGCGCGGGGCATGAAGGTGGTCTACGAGGACGCCTCGGGTTCCGCGGCTGGCGCCCAGGGCAGCCCCATCCCGTCCGACCTTTGGGCGCGCATGAAATCACAGGACGGCCAGTACGTCGTCCAAATCGAAAGCGGGCGCGCGACGGTGTCGCGGCTCGGAGCGAACGGCCCAGAGCTGTTCGGGAGTGAAGGCTAATGACGAAACGATTCCTGACGGCCGACGACGTGCGGCGCCTCGGCGGCTCTGAAATCCAGGTGGAGAGCGGCACCGTCGTGACGCCCCAGGCGGCCGAAGTGGCGGCGTCCGCCGGCATCCGGCTGATCGGCGCGAGCGGCCCCTACGTGCCGCCCGTCCCTGACCGAGGGCCCGACGCGGCCCGTGCCCAAGACGTTCTCCCCGAGCCCATTTCCACGGACGGCATCGGCCTCGTGGTCACAGTGGTCGGTCGCAACCGCGCGGGCGTGCTCGCCGAGGTGACCTCGGCCCTCGCTAGCGCCGAGTGCGACGTGCGCGACATCAGCCAGCGCACGGTTGGCGCCCACTTCCACATGGTGCTCACCTGCGCCGTCGGCCCCGGCCGTGAGTTCTCGTCCATCAAGGACGCGCTGCAGTGCCTCGGCGGCGAGGGCGACTACGTCGTCCGTGTCATGCACGAGAAAGTCTTCCGCTTCATGCACCGCGTCTAGGACACACGTATGCCGTTCACCGACCAGGAGATCCTCGAGACGGTGAGGATGTTCGAGCTTGAAACGTTCGACATCCGCACCACCACCCTCGGCATCAACCTCCTTGACTGCGCCGATCCGGACCTCGAGTCGTCCGCGGAGAAGGTCTACGCCAAGATCGTCCACCACGGGCGCAACCTCGTGGCCGTCGCCGACAGCATCGAGGCGGACTTCGGCGTGCCGATCATCAACAAGCGGGTGGCGACGACGCCGATCGCGCTCGTGGCGGCCGCTTCGGGTTCTGAGGATCTTGTGCCCTTCGCCCGCGCCATGGACGCGGCCGCGGCCGAGATCGGCATCGACTACATCGGCGGCTTTACGGCCTACGTGCACAAGGGGTTCACGCACGCCGACGAAGCGCTTTTGAATTCGATTCCCGCGGCCATGGCCGAGACGAAGCGCGTGTGCTCTTCGGTGTCCCTTGCGACGACGAAGGCGGGCATCAACATGGACGCGGTCGCCAAATTCTCGGATGCCGTCTTGAAGACCGCGCACCTCACGGCTTCGGAGGGCGCGCTCGGCTGCGCCAAGCTCGTCTGCTTCTCGAACCCGGTGGAGGACAACCCGTTCATCGCGGGGGCTCACATCGGCATCGGTGAGGGCGAGACCGTGCTCAACGTCGGCGTGTCCGGTCCCGGGGTCGTGCGCTCTGCACTGACGCGGCTCGGCGAAGACGAGAGCCTCCTCGCCGTCGCGGAGACCATCAAGCGGACCGCGTTCAAGATCACGCGCATGGGAGAGCTCGTGGGCCGCGAGGCCGCACGGCGCCTCGGCACGGTGTTCGGGATCGTCGACGTCTCGTTGGCGCCGACCCCAGCGGTCGGGGACTCGGTGGCGGATATCCTTGAGCTGATCGGTGTTGAGATGACCGGTGCGCCGGGCACGACGGCCGCGCTTGCGCTCCTGACCGACGCGGTGAAGAAGGGCGGCGCGATGGCGTCTTCCAGCGTGGGCGGGCTCTCGGGCGCGTTCATCCCGGTGTCGGAGGACCAGGGCATGATCGACGCGGTCGCGGCGGGTGCGCTGTCCCTCGCGAAGCTCGAAGCCATGACCACGGTTTGCTCCGTGGGCCTCGACATGGTCGCGGTCCCAGGCGACACGAGCGCCGCCGTGATCTCAGGGATCATCGCCGACGAAATGGCCATCGGCATGGTCAACCAGAAGACGACGGCGGTACGCCTGATTCCGGTGCCGGGCAAAGGGCCGGGCGAGACCCACGACTGGGGCGGGCTTCTCGGGACGGCGATCGTCCAGGATCCCGGCAAGTTCGGCTGCGACGTAATGTGGCGCCGCGGCGGCCGGATCCCGGCGCCGCTGCAGTCCTACAGGAACTAGGCGGTGACGTCGACCTTGCCGCCTTTTCCGCTCATCTGAACCTCGGCCGCCGAGGACATGAGCTTCTGGGCTGCCTCACCGTCCCTCTTGGTCTGGTCCTGCTCCATCTTCATCACGGAGACCGTCATGTTGTCTTTGATGGTGCCGACGGGCTGCATGGCCGCTGCGGATGCGCTGGGTACGTTCATGAAGGGGACATCGAGCAGCGACCCTGCGGATCTTGACGGCTGATGAGGGAGGTCCCTCGTGTGCCGCAGTTTGAAGCACTCCCCGCACGCGGGGCCCAGCTTTGATACAGATGGTCCAGCGATGAATGCCATCACCCTCCTGCTCCCCGTCTGCCTCGGCCTGACCCCTTCGCAGTCTATGACCGACCCAGTCGAGTCCGCCCTTGACCAAGTTTCTATCGAGGTAACGATCGCGGCCTCGCCAAGGGACGCGATACCTGAGAGTGCGACTCTTCGCATTCAGATGGGCGAAGGAGCGTCCAGCACGGACTCAGGGATCCCGGGCTTCATCGTTCAGCTGGATCCGCCCAAGGGACTGCGGCTGCTGGGGGATCCCGTCGTGAAGTTCGAAGAGCTGCGCGACAACGAGTTCCTCATGGAACCCTGGGAGCGGCTCGTCACGGAGGAATCGACGCAGATTGGCTTCGCGGTGGAAGCTGGCTTTGATCCCAGCTCGACCCTCGGAGTCAACGTGGTTGGCTACGTGGCCAGCGGCGGCAAGGAAGCGTTCCTTCGGCGCAGGTTCGAGCTGAAGATCGAAAACGGCGCAGTGGCAGCGCTCGGCGATCCGACGAATTCTAGCTGGGGGCCCTTCGAGGATGTGGCGCCCGACAAGCGGCCGCTCGTGATCGGAGACAAGGCCCCAGGCTTCACCGGACCGATGCTCGGACATGAAGGGACGCTGGCGAAAGGCTCGCTAGGGGAGTCACTCGATAGGGGCCCGCTCATCGTCGCCACGTACCGCGGCCACTGGTGAGGCTTCTGCAAGTCGCAGCTCGTTGAGCTGCAGCGGAACCTCCTCGCCTTCAAGCGCCGCGGCTACGGCGTGGTCGCCATCTCCCAGGAGGACAAGGGCCTCGATACCGCACCGGCGATCCTGGCCGACCTTGACCCTCGACCCACCTACCCCATTCTCATTGACCTAGAGCGAGAGGGAACACCGCGCTACGAACGAACGACGGTGTACTTGATCAACGCCAAGGGCATCATTCAGCAGGTCCTCCCGATGATGACCCACATGCGAGCCACTCCCGACACCCTCCTCGCCGAAATCGACCGCCAGAGCGCCCGCTAACCCAATCCGCACACTTCGAACCAGGTTCAAAATGCGCAGTTGCCGCCGTTCTGCACATTCGGAACCTGGTTCAAAATGCGCAGTTGGCTTCGTTCTGCACACTTTGAACCAGGTTCAAAGTGTGCGGGAGGGGCTATTTTAGGCCGACGTTGGCTTGGACGCTGAACGGGACCTGGCG
>CAYQKK010000013.1:14536-61230 GCA_964417955.1 uncultured Planctomycetaceae bacterium | reverse complement strand
GCGGGAGGGGCTATTTTAGGCCGACGTTGGCTTGGACGCTGAACGGGACCTGGCGCTGCTTGGGGTTGTGCCAGAGTTCGATCTCGAGGGCGATGGTCTTGCCGAGGTCGATCTCGCTCGCGAGGGTCAGCTTGGTCGTGTCGTTGAAGGTCATCGTTGAGTTGCGGCGAAGCTCGGTGCGCATGCCATTTGGAAGGATGGCGGTGTAGCGGACGATGGCGTCGACGTTCGCTTTCGTTTGGACCGTGAGCTCCATATCGTCGCCCCAGCTGGCCTTTCCGTAGCCCTCGATCGACATCTGGACCGGGCCGGCCTGGAGACGTTGGCCCTCGGCGACCTGGTTGGTTTCAGAGGTGTAGGTCTTCTTCTCGTGGGCGATCGTGACGTCGATGCTGCCGGTGGCCGTGATGGACGTCGCCTTGGCGCTGGGGCCCTCCTTGCTCTCAAGGGTCAGGACGAGGCGTTTGCCATCCTGAACGATGCGCTCGCCGAAGGCGAAGGGGCCGAAGTGCGAGTCCTCCTCAAGAAGCGTCTTGCCCGTGCTGTCCTCGAAGGAGGTAGCCTCGGAGGTCTCGCGGCTGAAGCCGATGATGCCTCCTTCGGGGCTATCCACGACGAGGGCGAGCTTCGTTTGGGAGAAGGTCCCTTGGAACGCGAGGGCGGGCATGCCGTTCTCCTCTTCGTCGTCGACGGAGGTGTTCACCATGACGCCTGCGGCACGGGCGGTGGGCATGGAGCCAGCGGCGGCCTGCAGAGGCTTTGCGGACCCGGTCATGACCACGGCTGCGATGGCGAGGGTCGGGAGGAGGATGATGGTGGCGGTGCGGAGAGCGTTCATACCGGCTGCTTCGGCAAGATCTTGCTAAAGCTTGAGGAAGTGGGGGCGGGGGGCGTCCTGGGAGCGGAGAATGGGGCCATGCTTCGACTTCTTGCTGCTGTCAGCCTCCTGGCGGCCCCTCTGATTTCCGTTTCGACCGTCATCGCCCAGGACCGGGCCGCCCCCCAGCGCGCGCCACTCGCGACGCCCACCGAAGTTCTCGCCGCCTGTGTGGTCGAGAAACCCACCGAGCTCTTCAAGGTCCTCTGGGTTGTCGACGGCGACACGATCCACATCGAGCGCAACGGCGAACGCGAGAAGCTGCGGCTCCTCTCCATCGACACCGAAGAGAAGTACAACAAGGGCAACACGAGCACAACGAAGCCGTGGACCCGGTACGGTGAGCAAGCGACGGGCTGGGCCCAGGGCTTTCTCATGCCGCGCAGCCCCGCCGACGGGGACATCCGCGTCGGCCTGAGGTTCCCGGGCGGCGTCGAGTCCTATGACCCGTACGGTCGCCTCCTATGCCACGTCGTGACCGCCGAAGGCATCGACTTTAACTTGCTCATGGTGCGCACCGGCCTGAGCCCTTACTTCAACAAGTACGGCAACAGCCGCATCGACCACAAGCGTTTCGTTGCGGCCCAAGAGGCAGCCCAGGCCGAGGAGCGCGGCGTGTGGGATAGCCGCACGAACGCCGGCGGCAAGAAGCGGCCTTACGACAAGCTGATGCCCTGGTGGCAAGCGCGCGCCGACGCGGTCCAGGCACACCGAGATCTGGCGGCCAAGGATCCGCTTCGCTACGTCACCGCCGATGAGCCCGACGCTTTGGCCGCGGCCATCGAGAAGGGGCCGCGCGAGGTCACGGTCCTTGCCCTCATCGACAAGTTCTACGAGGAAGACGATGGCTCGCGCACGGTGCTCTTGCGCGGCGGCGACAAGCGTCGTTCGGTGCGCGTGCGCATCCCGAAGGAGCTGCGCGCCGCGATGGAGAAGCACGACCTCGATCATTCCTACGAGGACTTTCGGCAGAACTACTGGCTGATCGACGGCACGCTTCAGAACGGTGCTCGCGGCTTTGATCTCGTGGGAGCCGCGGTGGAAGACTGGCGCCCCGCCGGCCCTGATCCCCGCTGACGGTTCGCGCTCCCGAAGAAGTTCAGGTTTCTTCCAAGGATTGTGACCGCCATCCGTTGTCGGGGTGATGCCGCTTTTTCGTCGCTCAGACAGCCCTTCACGCTCTTCCGCCAAGGAACGCACCGCCCGTGTGGCCGCGCTCCTGGGTGAGAATGAGCGAGCCCTGACCGCTTTTGCGCAGAGGCTCCTCGGGGGCGATCGGGAACGAGCCCAGGACGCCGTCCAAGAGGTCTTCCTGCGGGTGTGCCGCAGGCAGGATCTCGACGGCGTGGATCGCGCCTGGCTGTTCAAGGCGACCCGGCATCGTTGCATTGACCTTGTGCGGAAGGAGAGCCGGATGGAGAGAGGGAAGGACTGGGAGGGGGACGCGCTCGAGGGATCGACGCGCGCCCCGGATCTTGCGTTGCAGGAGGCCGAGGCCCGCGAGGGGTTAGCGGCGGCGATTGACGGACTGCCCGAGAACCAGCGCGAGGCGGTGAGGCTCAAGTTTGACTCTGGCCTCAGCTACGCGGAGATCGCGTCTGTGCTTAACAGCACCGAAGGCACGGTGGGGTTCTGGCTGCACGCAGCCGTGAAGACCCTGCGCGGCCGCCTAGTGGATTCAGAAGGACAGAGCGCTTCGGCGATCGAAGGAGGTGCGCTGTGAGCCACGATTGGACGGACGACCCGCGGGTACTGAGCTATCTCCTGGGTGAGCTGCAGGGTGAGGAACGGGCAGCCATCGATGCGGCGCTGGCAGACGGCGACGCGGCGCTGCGAGCGGAGATCGCGAGCCTGGAGGCTTTCTTGCCGGAGCTGCGGGAGTCGATGACGCCCGCGGGAGGCGATGGACCTGAGATCGGCTGTAGCACGCTGGCCGCTATTCAGCGGGCGGGCGCCGAGACGCGCGCGGCGGCGAACCGCCGTATTTGGATGGCCGCGTCCGCGGCTGCGGCGGTGGGGCTGGTCGCGCTTGGCATTCATCGCCTGGGCCCAACCGAGCGGTCGAAGTTGGGGGACGTTGACGTGGGTGCTATTGTCAATCGTTCCGGCGACCCTGCAGCGTATTCCTACGATCTGTCCGCTCTCGGCTACGGAGCAGTGGCCGACTCGTCGGCCATTGGCACGCTTAGGAGCATCGGCTACCTAGGCGGAGGCTTCGACCTCGAGGATGTGGAGACTCCGACCATCGAGGACAACCCCTTCGTGCTCACCACGGAAGATGCGCTCTCCACCTTCTCCATCGACGTGGACACGGCGAGCTACTCCCGCGCTCGGGCCTTGATCGAGCGCGGACGTTTCCCACGACCAGAAGAGGTGAGGGCCGAGGAGTTCATCAATTACTTCAGCTACGGCGACGCGGCGCCTGCCCACGGCAGCGCGCATCCCATGGCTGTGACGGCAAGTGTGGGCGCAGCTCCGTGGGCCCCAGAACACCGGCTGGTGCGCATTGGCCTTGCGGCCGAACGCATCGAGTTCGAGGAGCGGCCCCCCGCGAACCTCGTGTTCCTCGTGGACGTCTCGGGCTCGATGTCCAACGCGATGAAACTCCCGCTGGTGGTGAAGGCGTTGGCGCTCTTGACCGAGTCCCTTGCCCCTGACGACCGCATCGCCATCGTCGTGTACGCTCAATCGGAAGGGCTGGTGCTGGAGTCCACGCCCATCGCCGCTAGGGAGGCCATCCTGCAGGCGCTCGAGTCCCTCGACGCTGGCGGCTCTACCAACGGCGGCGCGGGCATTCAGCTCGCCTACCGCGTGGCGCGCGAGCACTTCGTGGAAGGTGGCGTCAACCGTGTCATCCTCTGTACGGACGGAGACTTCAACGTCGGCATGACGTCCGACGAAGCCCTTGAGGATCTGATCGAGGCGGAGGCGGCCGGGGGCGTGGACCTGACGCTGCTCGGCTTCGGCGGCGGCAGCTACCGCGACAAGAAGATGGAGAAGCTCTCCAACCGTGGAAACGGCAACTTCGCTTTCATCGACTCCGAACGGGAGGCGCGGAAGGTGCTCGCGAAGGAGGTGGCGGGGACGCTCGTAACCGTGGCGCGGGATACGAAGGTCCAGATCGAGTGGAACCCTGACCTCGTGCAGTCGGTCCGCCAGATCGGCTATGAGAATCGCCTGCTGGCCCACGCTGACTTTGCGAACGACGCGGTCGACGCGGGAGAGATGGGGGCCGGGCACGTGGTGACGGCGCTCTTCGAGGTGGTTCCAGAGGCCGGTGCGCTGTTGAGCGGCGGCGCGGAGCTCGGGGAGGTGCGCGTGCGCTACAAGCGTCAGGTGAACTCTGCGAGCGAGGTGATGACCGTTCCGATCCAGGATGGGGGAGCCACATTTGATGAAGCGCCTGAAGCGCTCCGCTTCAGCGCGGCCGCGGCGGCCTTTGCGATGGTCATGCGCGGAAGCCCGCATGCCGGTGAGGCAACCCTGGACGACGTGCGTCGCTGGGGCCTCGGCGCCATTGGTTCAGACCCAGGGGCGCTCCGCAACGCTTTCATCGCGCTGGTGGAGCGCGCCATGGAGCTCGGCGGGAAGTGATCGGTGCAGGCGGATCGGTTAGCGGCCCGTAAGGCCGGTTTAGGTGAGGACTCGGCGGAACGGGTTGGGAGTCTTCGCCTTGGCGACTACACTGAAAGCTCCCCCGGGCGACTTCCCCCCACTTCCCTGGCCCCACTTGTGAACATGCTCTATCGGTCTCTGCGAACCACTCTCCCCTCACTCAGCGTCATCTGCATCGCGGTTCTGATGCTACTGACCCCGGAGGCCGCCGCAGCGTCTCCGCAAAAGCTCGCGCGCAAAGCGGTGGAGTGTCCGACCGAGGGCTTCAAGTTTCGCCCGCTAGGTGGTTACGACGCGATCCCTGTCGACACGAACAGGGGAGGCGCCGAAGTGCTGAGGCTCGGAAAGAACCAGAGCGGTGTGACCGTGCTCTCCATTCGCGACCGCGACGCGGACAAGGTCGACAAGGGCAAGTCCGTGGCGAAGAAGGCCCGCAAGAGCGCGGAGTCCGTGATTCTCTCGCTGGGCTATGTCGGGCTCACCAAGAAGAAGATCAAGGCTGCGAAGATCGACGAGACCGTGGAGATCGAAGGGATCAAGGTGCGGCATCGCCAGATGGCTTGGACGATCGGAGAGAACAAGAAGGAGGTGGGTCTCGACGTTTGGACGTACCCGCTCAGTCACGCGGATGTGTACATCTGCTACTACTTGTTTGATGAGATCGACAAGAAGGCTGCCAAGGTGATTCAGAACTCCGCCAAGTCGTTCGAGTTCATCGATCGAGTGGACGCTGTCAAGGTTGACAACACCGAGCGGACCTATGAGTCCCAGCTGGCCTGGGCCGAGCTAGAGGCGGAGAAGACGCCTGGCTGGCGGGCGATCGGAACGCCGTCGAAGCGCTTTGTGATCCTCACTAGCTCTGACAAGAAGACGTTCATCGACACCGTCATCGAGCGGCTCGAAGTCAGCCGCGACATCTTCGAGCGCGACTTCCCGCCTCCCGCGAACTTCAACGCGGTGTCCGTGGTGCGCATCTGCGCGGACCAAGAGCAGTTCATGTCGTTCGGCAAGGTGCGCCAGGGCGTCGCGGGCTACTTCAGCCCGAGCTCGGTGGAGCTCGTCCTCTACGACAACGTCGAGAAGGACCGCAACTCAACCTACGCCGTGGTCAGCCACGAGGCGTTCCACCAGTACTGCCACTTCCTCTTCAATCAGTCGGAGGCCCACCGCTGGTTCGACGAAGGACAGGGGGACTACTACGGCGGCATGAAGATCAAGGGTGGGCGCGGCAAGATCACTCCGAAGATGCCCGCGGGATTGGACCGCTTGGGCATCGTCCGCGAGCTTGTGCGCACGGATACCTTCACTCC
Organism: uncultured Planctomycetaceae bacterium; assembly: GCA_964417955.1. Lineage (GTDB taxonomy): Bacteria > Planctomycetota > UBA1135 > UBA1135 > Saltatorellus. The sequence continues at coordinate 55,428 of CAYQKK010000013.1, read as the reverse complement.
CTTTGAGGACCACCTGAACTTCACTCACCAGCAGTGGCAGAACAGCAACGGCAAGACCGGGGTCGGCGCCTACGCCCAGTCATGGTCCATCATCTACATGCTGCGCCAAGGGGCGCTGCGCAAGGTGAACCGCAAGGTCTGGAAGGAAGAGTACGCTGACATCATTCCGAACTACGTATCGACTCTGAATAATGGCTTCGAGGAGGCCTACGAGGTGATCCGCGAAGAACGGGTCGAGCGAGCGAAGAAGCGCGGCAAGGAGCTCGACCCCGAGGAGCTCAACGTCAACCGCTTCGACCTCGATCCCCGCGAGAAGAAGAAGATCTGGAAGGCCGCTATGGAAGCTTCCTGGGGTGACATCGATCTCGAAGAGTTCGAGGAGAACTGGAAGCTCTACGTGAAGAAGTACCTGAAGTAGCCCTCGGGGACCTACTTCCGGCTCTGGGCCATCAGCGCAAGCGAGGCGAAAGCCGCCACGGTGAGGGCGGCGATCCAGGCGTCGGTGCTCGAGCCACTCTCGGGCTCAGGCGCTGGCCTTCGCACCTGTGGCTCGATGGTCGGCATCTCGCCGTCTCCGTTGAACGCCGGCGCGTAGGCGTAGCTGTACGTTTCCCGCTTCTCAAACATGGCGAGCTGGCGCTCGTAAGCTTCATCCTTGTCGATCAGCTTCGGCTTATAAGTGCTGCGCTTGAGAGCGCCCTTGTTCGACATGAGGTTGTTGTCCCTTTCGAACAGGCCAACGATGTCGAGCGGGTCACCTGGGTGAGAGAGCCCGCGGTCGCGCGATTCGATCAGTCGATCGGCGTCGACGGTACCAGCCTGGGTGCCAGCCTCGGGAGCCTGTTGAGCTGCCGCCGCGCCTGAGAGCAGGAGGCAGCCGAGAAGGTAAGAGTCAAGCAGTCGTCTCATGGTGTCACCACTGCGCGGTGGGGATCCTCTTCGATGCGACGCCACTGGACGACGCGCATGGGAGCCAGCGTCTGCGGGAGCATCGCGCCCACGAAGCCGTTGGCCCCGCCGATCAGGCGCGAGTCGTAGTTCATGATGGCTTTCGGCGTGCCGTACACGATGCTCTCGTTCCGTGCGACCATCGCGCCGTTGAGGACGGCGTTCTGGCCACCGAAGACGACCCAGGCAAAGGCGTGGTTCGTGTAGAAGGTCGCGTCGAGGTGGTTGGCATAGAGCGACGCCACGTCGGAGTAGCGGTTCAGCCCGCCTGCCGGCATGTTGCCATCCCACGCCGAAGGGTCGAGCGGCTCAGTGAAGGCGAAGTCGTCCACCGTGATCGTATCGTCGAAGACGCCGTCGCCGTCGATGTCCTCGCCGGTGCCTGGGATCGCGTCGCCGACGGCGAAGCCCGGAGGGATCAGGCCAGCGGCCTCATCGGCTGCGCTGTAGGTTTCCACGGTGAAGATGCCGTCGTCCTCAAGGAGGTCATCGTCCGCCGTGCCAAGGATGCCGTCGCGTCCCGCCTTGGTGCTGGGGATAAGGTCCAGCCCTGAGTCCTCTGCAGATTGGTTCAACGGCGAGTTGAGCCAGCCGCTGACGTAATACTCCCAGTAGCGGTTGGTGAAGTCTCCAACCACCACGTTTTCGCGGGCAAAGAGGCCCATGAAGTCAGCGTTCCAGTTCGAGCTGAGCCATGCGTCGATGTCGGCGCGGTCGCCGCTGGTCGGGCGGGGTGTCGTGGGGGCGTTGAGGTAGCGGACAGAGTCCGGAACGTACACGTTGCCGCCGGAGTAGATCGTGCCTTGGCCCGTGACGTAGCCACTGATGATCACGTCACCCTGGACGACGACCGGTCCGTTGAGAACGATCGGGTTAGCGGCTGTTCCCACGAGGTAGAGGTTTTGGAGCTCACCGGGGTTATCGCCGGATACTCCGTCGGAGACGACCGTGCCTCCGATCGTAATGCTCGATCCCTGGGCGATTGCCATGTCTTCGTAGCGATCGAGGTCCGTCAAGTTGGGCATCTCAATCTGGTCGTTGAAATCCGACTTGCTCGGAGCACCACCGTCGCCGTCATGGACGTTGTTGTCGTTGACGATATCCCAGCCCGATGTCAGGCCGTCGCTGTCGATCTCACTTCCGACCGCTGCGGTGGCGCCATTCCAGGCTGCGGAGTCGAACAGCGACTGCCCCGTGATTTGCGGGGCGTATCCGCCGATGTCCATCTGGCCGTTGCTGCGCGCGTTTCCGTTGACCTCGATGGTGTTGCCGTAGAGCCAGCCCCAGTTGTTGACGAAGTAGGCGTTGTCGAAGACCTCGCTGGACTGAAGCGACAGCTCGACGGTGACTTCGATCGAGTCCCACGCCGTCAGCCTCTCCTTCGGTCCCAGGTTCTCCGGTGCCGCGGGCACGTACCCGCTGGACACGATAGAGACGACGACGCTCCGGGGGCTGTCCTGCTGAAAGGTCATCTGCGTTGTGTACTCACCGACGTTGACGCCGCCGTCGAGTAGGGGCTCAGCCGTGAAGGTTGAGCTAGTGCTGTTGACTCCGCCGCTAGCTGCGAAGAGCGCGCGGACTCCATCCAAGGGATCGAGCACGCTGGTCTTCTTCGCGGCGCCCGCGAGCATGGACTTGGTCCTCTCGATCCCGGCTTCAGCCAGCGCGGTGGCGCGTACTTCGTCGATCGAGCGCCTAGATGCGGCGACTTCCACTCCTGAGAGCTGGGAAGCAGCTAGCACAAGGCCTGCCACTCCCACGAAGACGACGAGTGTTGCGGCGAGCGCGCTGCCACGGCGACTTGCGCGCGCGGCTGCATGCTTGCGGTTTGCGTTGCCGCTACGTGTTTCTAATAAGAACATCGAATTCATCCTCTCTCTTGCCTTCGCTACCAAGGGTCTCCCAGCGCACGCTCCACAAGTCGCCCGAGCTGTCGACCCTGAAGTCCACAACGTCTTCAGCCATCACGTGCATGAGCCTCGTGGCACCCGTTTCATCGAGAACGCGGCGCACCAGCTGATTGGGGCTGACGCCGGTCTGCTCGACTGCGTACTGAATGGACCAGTCGGGCTGGCGGCAATCGGCTTCGTTGACGGAGATGCGCCGATCGAAGACGCCCCACGATGCGGCGTCACCGGCGCTCTCCAAGGCCGTTTGAAACCGAAGAGTCGCGTTGCCAGCCGTCGGCTGATTCAGCGTGATCGTGGAGAGCTGCGCCGAGCGGAGCTCGTCCCGCAGTCGCGCGCTGAGCTCGCGCACACTGTCGTTGGAAGCTACGTTCTGGGTGACCGTCTCGTGGGACTGCCCGCCAGCGCGCGTCGACAGGACGAGTACGTAGCCAATTCCCACGAAGAGCGTGGAAGCGAGCATCACCTCGAGGAGCGTGAAGCCCGCACGAGTCGTCCTGCTTTGGCGACGAATCTTCATCGAGGAGCGCCTCAAACGTCGGCCCGAAGGGAGCTCACCGCAGCGACGCGGCGACCTGTGCGGTTGTCGAGGAGGGCGAGGCGGACCTGCACTAGGTCAACGGCAGCCAAGAACGTGCTGATCTCCACCCTATACTTGGAGTCCGCGTTGGGCTCTGTCATGAAGATCTGCTGTCCATTCATGGACAGAATGTCGTTCGGAGACACCGTCGCGAGGTCTTCTTGCACGGACTCCAAGAAGAGCGCGCCCTGGGTCAGTTCCCTCGACATCGTCGTCGAGTCGACGCTCTCTCCGAGGGCGGACGCGGAGGCGAGCAACAGGACAGCAATGATCCCCGCCGCGATGATGAGCTCCACGAGCGTTAGCCCCGCTTGGCTAATATGCTTCAGAGGCCCTTGGGCGTTGGCAGTCGACTTGATCTTCATTGGCAGGCTATCTCGTGCAGGCGCGGCGTTCACTAACGGTCGCGTCACCGAGGGGTCTTCGACAGGGGCACATGCCCGTCTGGAACGAAAGAACTTCCGACCTCTCCTGCGTCCGCAATTTGGTTCAAAGCCTCTCGATCCGATGCACAAAGGGGGGTCCTTTGAGGGTTTCCCCAGTCTGACTTACGTCGATGACCCACCCGTTTCAGCGCCTCGGCATTTCGGGTACTCTGCGGAGCCCCCGCGTGCTCCACCCACTTGGCCCACTGCCCGCGGCAGCCACGAAGACCGAAACAGAACGAAGGCAGCCCCATGCGCTGGAAGCGACAACGTAAGAGTGAGAACGTAGTGGATGCGGGCGGTCAAACCGCCGCCCGGCCCCGCGGCAAGCAGGCCGCTGTGGGGGGCGGTCTCGGCATGATCATCCTGGCCGTCATCATGCTGCTCATGGGCAAGAACCCCATGTCACTTCTATCTCAGCTGCCAACCCAGGCGGCAGGGCCCCAGGCCCAAGCGCCCCGCGGCGGCGACAGCGTGACGGCGAACTCTCCCGCCGAGGAGAAGATGCTGGCGTTCATCTCGGCGGTGCTGGGAAGCACCGAGGACGTTTGGAACGACCTCTTTCGCCAGAGCGGGCAGAAGTACCAGGAGCCTACGCTCGTGCGCTTCCGCGACATGGTCAACTCCGCCTGCGGATCGCAGTCGTCCGCGGTGGGGCCGTTCTATTGCTCCGGTGACGACACCATCTACCTCGACCTGACCTTCTTCAACGAGCTGGCCAAGCGCCACGGTGCGGCGGGGGACTTTGCCCAGGCTTACGTGATCGCCCACGAGGTCGGGCATCACCTGCAGAACGTGCTCGGCATTACCCAAATGGTCGCGAAGAACAAGCGCGGACTCTCCGAGGAGCGAGCGAACCAGTGGTCGGTGCGCCAAGAGCTGCACGCCGACTTCTTGGCTGGGGTTTGGGCCTACTACGCGGATAGGGCGGGACTTGTCGAAGGTGGTGATCGCGAGGAAGCGCTCAACGCAGCCGCGCAGATCGGTGATGACACTCTCCAGCGCAAGGCACGCGGCTACGTTCAGCCTGAGGGTTTTACCCATGGCACCGCGAAACAGCGCCAGCGCTGGTTCAAGCTCGGCATGGACACGGGCAGCATGCGCGCAGGCGAGCGCGTGTATGACATGCCGTACGGCGAGTTGTAGGCCTGACCTAACCGATTCCTCACCGATCTAGCCGCAGGGTGAGGCAGCGGAGCACCGGGGCAGTCGAGGGTAGGCTAAGCTGTCGCCCCCCGCGGCCTGTTCCCATCTGTCTGTGCGCGCGGGGTTTCTCCTCACCCTTCAGCGCGTCCCTTCATCGGCCGCGCATCGACTGATGATTCGATTCACTGATTCGAAAAGCGTGCGCGGCTGGCTGGCAGTCGGTGCGCTCTCGCTCGGCCTAGCGGCCTGCGAAAGTGGTTCCGACGATGGTTCTGGCGGTGGCAACTCTGCCTCCGACCGACTCACCGGCGTGCTCAGCGTCCTCCAGACCGACGACACCAGCCTGGAGAACGAGCCGAACGGCACCGTGGACCAGGCCCACATCCTTGGTGACCTCCTCGCTGGCCAGACCAGAACGGTTGTCGCGTCCGCAGCGGACACGAGCGACGACGACATCTTCCAGGTGGTCGCTCCCACGCGCGTGCTGATCGACGTTGTGCTGAACGCCAGCGATCCCGCGTCGGATCTCGATGTGTTCATCTTCGATTCGGTGGGTCTGCAGCAGGTCGAGACCTTCGCTTCGAACAACGCGTCTGAGTCGGGGTCGTTCGTGGCCCAGGGCACGTTCTTTGTGCTCGTCAACTCGGCTGTGGGGTCCTCGGACTACGAGCTGTCACTTAGCGCCAGCGCCCTCGGCGCATCCGTCGCGGAGGCAGAGCCGAACGATACGGCCCTCGACGGCGCCTACCTCGGAACCTTCGGCAACGGCGACGCTGTGACCTTCACCGGCAACGGAACGGGCGGAACCAGCGACTTCCTCCTGCTCGCGCTGCCTGAAGCCGCGACCCTCGACGTAAGCCTCGACTTCGATGGGGGGGAGGACTACGACCTCTTCTTCTCCGACGCTACGGCTGACATTTCCAATCCCGTGGCATTGTCTTCGCTCACGAGCGTCAACGTCCCCGAGACGGGACAGGTCATGGTCAATGCCATGACGCTGGTCGCGGTCGAGGTTCGACCCATCGGCGGCGCCGTTTCGAACTACACGCTCCAGATCGACGGCGACGCCTTCCGCCTGGCTGGCGGAAACGGCACCACGGGGGGCGCACCTGCTGCGCTCTCTAGGGCAAGGCGCGGCACGCGGCTCGCCATGGCACACCGATCGTTCCCCGGTGACTTGATCGTGCAGCTGAGCCCGGACGCCGGCGCGGGCGCGGATCCGCTTGCGACCGAAGGCCTGCGCAGCGGCGTGACCTCCTCGGCATCCCGCGTCGATGACGTGGTTCGCTCCTTCGGTGGTCAAGTCATGGAGACGATTCCGGACGGGCCTTCCAAGGTCCATTTCGATCTGCCGGTGGGGCTCTCTGAGGACGAAGCCGCTCGCTACACCTTTGCCTTGGCGGCCAGCCTCAGCGGAATGCCTGGTGTCATGATCGCGGAGCCTGACTTCGTCATGACTGCCTTCGCGGTTCAGACGACGCCAAACGATCCGTTCTACAACCTCCAGTGGCACTACGAGCAGATTCAGCTGCCCGCGGCCTGGGACCTGACCACCGGCGACAGCAATATCCGTGTGGCGGTGCTCGACACGGGCTCGGCTCCGTCATCGGATCTCCTGCCGCGTGAAGTGGCTGGCTTTGACATGATCGACGACCCAGCGATCGCTGGCGACGGCAACGGACGCGATAGCGATCCGACGGACGTGGGCGACTCCACTGGCGTTCAGCCGTCGAGCTTCCACGGCGCTCACGTTGCGGGCACGATCGGTGCAGCGACGAACAATGGCCAAGGCGTTGCCGCGGTGACCTGGGCCACCGACATCGTGCACGTGCGCGTGCTCGGGATCGGCGGAGGGTCGACCTTCGATATCCAGAATGCCGTCCTGTACGCAGCGGGCCTCGGAAACGCTTCCGGCTCGACCACGCCCCTGTGCCAAGTTCAGAACCTGAGCCTTGGGGGCGGCGGCTTCAGCCAATCGTTCCAAAACGCGATCAACAACGCGACATCAGCCGGATCGCTGATTGTGGCGGCGGCGGGCAACGAGAACAGCTCGACGCCCTCGTACCCAGCGGCCTACGACAACGTGATCTCCGTCGCCGCCGTGGACTTCGAGCAGCGCCGCGCGCCCTACTCGAACTTCCACCCGACCGTCGACATCGCGGCCCCAGGCGGCGACGTTTCGGCGGACAGGAACGGCGACGGCTACGCGGACGGCGTGCTCTCCACGAAGCCGGACGACTCCGTGTCGCCGACGAACTTCGATAGCTTCAGCTTCTACCAGGGCACGTCCATGGCGGCGCCCCACGTCGCAGGCGTCGCTGCGCTGCTGCTGGCCATCGATGACAGCTTCACACCGGCGCAGCTGACCGCCATCTTGACCAGCACCGCGACGGACCTCGGGGATGCTGGCCAGGACAACATCTTTGGTCACGGGCTCGTCAACGCCTTCGCGGCGGTTCAAAGCGCCATGGGGGGCGGAGGCGGCATTCCGGCGCTCTCCCTGGACGAAACGCAGGTGCTCTTCAGCAGCGCCACGGGTACGCGCCGGGTCGGCATCGCCAACATCGGCGATGGGCTCCTGAGCGTGACGAACGTGACGTCATCGACGAACTCCGGCGGCAACTGGCTGTCGGCGTCCCGCGTGGTCTCCCAAGCGTCGACCACGGATACCTCCGCCATCGACATCACGATCAATGCGGGGTCGCTGGCGAACGGAATCTACTCGGGCAACGTTTCGGTGGTGTCCAACGGAGGCACCGAGGCCTTCACAGTGACTCTCTCCCTCGGCGGTGCCGGCACCGCCGAGAGCCTCGAGGTCTTCGTCCTCGCGGTCGACGCTGATACGTTCGAGTCCGTCGCCCAGGACGTGGTCCTGACGAGCGGCTCCCTGGCCTACGGCCTGCGGAACGTACCGGCTGGCAGCTACGTGATCGTGGCTGGCACCGACGTGGACGGCGACGACTTCATCTGCGATGAAGGCGAGCCGCTCTGCGGCCTCTACCCAGCCCTTGGGTTGGCCGTCCAGGTGGACATCGCCGAAGACGGCACGATCTCAGGGCTCGACTTCCCGCTGGAGCAGGCGAACTTTACCGCCAGCACAAGCGGCGCACCGAGCGGCTTCAAGCTCCTGCACTCGAGCCGGCGCGCCAGCGGCGACGACGGTGACTCTTCCTCCTCTACTCCTGATGACCACGCCACACCTTCGGAGGTGAACCAGTGATTCCCCCTTGGATAATCGGAACAGCCGGCGCCATGGTGGTGCTCTCGGTCGTTGTCTTGGCCGCCTGTCGTTCGACGAATGGCGACGCTGATGCGTTGCACCAAGACGTACTTGGATTCGACGAGCTCGGCGGTGGCGTCACCAGCGGAGTCACGGAGTCAGGCCTCCATGTCCTCCGCGACCAAGAGGCGTTCGACGCGCTTTGGCGCGAGCACACCCGGCTGCAGCTACCGACGCCCCCGACCCCCGAGGTCGACTTTGATGTCTCGATGGTCGTAGCGACCTTCGCGGGTCAGAAGGCGACCGGGGGCTACACCGTGCGCATCGAAGAGGTGCTGCGGATGCCGGAGACCGCGGGCCGCCAGAGCCAGATCATCGTTCGGACCTCCGAGACCGTGCCCGGTGCGGATGCGATGACGACGCAGATGACGACGTCGCCGTTCCACATGGTCCGCGTGCAGAAAGCGGACGGCGATTCTGTGCACGTTCCTGAGTAGCGTCACCGCAGGGCCGTCACAAGATGGCCGTCACAAAAAGGGCGGGGGGGGGGGGGGGGGTGGCCCCCCCGCCCCCCCCGCCCTTTGCAGTGAGCCAGTGCGCGCGGCCTACTCCGGTAGGCGCAGGTAGCGCACGATGAAGTCACTCGTATCCCCGTCGTCATTGAAGTCCGCGCCCTCCATGAACTCCTCGGTCAGGAAGGCGGCGAACTCCGCGTTGCCTGTGCCAGTGAATACACACGGGCCACTCGCGCTGCTGGAAGTGCCAACCACTGCAGTACCCGATGAGTTGATGTTGAAGCGCTGAATCACGAGATCGTTCATATCACCGTCACCGTTGAAATCCTCATTGCCCTGGTCTCCTTCATCGATCCTATGGAAGCCCACGTTCTCTTCGACAGTGAGACCTGAGTTCGCGCGGCTCGTCGCGACGCGAACTCCGGGAAACTCGAGACGGTTGTCCTCAAGCACGTCGGCGACGGTTGGGACCGAGTCGGCCCCATCGCCATCCAGGTTGATGTCCCCGTTGCCTGTCGTTCCGATGGAGCCAAAGACCTCGCTGAAGGCACCGAAGAAGCGGCTGGCACTCTCCGGATCCTCGGCCATCCAGGTCAGACCCACGGGCCTTGCAACGGTCCGGCCGTGGTTGAAATTCCAGTCCTGGCCGCCCTCGGATGGTTCGTGGGCCGCGATGACCTCGCGGTTCGTCCCTGGGTCGTTGTCGTAGTCGCGGCCGTCGGCCGCTTCGTCCACGTTGAGTACCCAGAGATTGGTCAGCCTAACGACACCGCCAGAGCCCCCGGGGATGGTCGTATCCACCGCCAATAGGCGCGTGGAGTTCACGACCGGCAGCTGGGGGTCCGTCGGGTTTGAGGCAGCGACCCAGCGGAAGATCGAGTCCGTAGCGTCCGAATCGCCGTTGAGGTCGCAGCCGCCCTCCGACGCTTCCGGGGAAACGACGCCGACGAACTCCGAGCGCATCGCGTAGGCAATGCCGGTCGAGGCGCCCACAAGGCCCGTGTTGACGGCGGCCGTTCCCATGGCCAAGTCCGTCAGCTGGAACCAGTGCAGCACGTGGTCAGACTGGTCGCTGTCTGGCACGCCCGAGCAGTTGGAGGGCTGCCAGGCAGCGCTGAAGAGCGCTGGGTCGTTGAGGTTCTCACCTTCCGCAGCTTCGTCCACGAGGAACGCGATGAGCCACTCGCCGCCTGAGGTGATCGGAACGGCAGTCGGGGTGCTTGCGGGGGAGATGGCGAGGCAGCTGCACACCGCCTCCGGCGTGGCGGCCCCCGCGTCGATCACACCGAAGATGTCGGTGTCGGTGGCGTCCCCGTCTCCGTTGAGGTCACCGTCCACCGTCTCGTCGGACGTGACGTAGATGATGTCGTCCTCGACCCCCGTGATGGAGAACGAGATCCCGTCCATGGTGGGGTCGGTCGTAGCGAAGATCATGCTGGCGGCGCCGGGCGCAGCGCCAGAGGTCTCAACGGTCACCGTGCGGAGGTTCGTCTCCATGTCGACGGTGGGGGCGTCCGGGACGGCGTAGGTGATCGTGCCCCCGAGGGACACGGCCGGGACCGACGCAGCTCCGTCGAGCTCGTCGACGAAGACCGGGACCGTGGCGTTGGGCGTCATATGCAGAAGCACGCGATCGTCCTGCACGGTGTCGCCGTTCCAATCGCGTCCGTCCTCTGATTCGTCGACGACCATGAAGAGCGTCCGGCGCGCGAAGAGCAGCTCTTCGGCGGCAACATCAAGAACTTCAGGGGTGCTAGCGTCGTCCGTGTCGACGCGGACCGCGATCGAGTCGGAGAGGTCGCCGTCGTCGTTGAAATCCGTGCCACCGGCACCTTGGGCGGCTTCGGACACGAGGTACGCCAGCCAGGGGCCGTCGCCGAGGAGCGGCGTGCTGCCGGATGCTGCGGCGTGGGCGGTGTTGCGCACCACAAAGGCGTCGGTGTCCTCATCGTCGTCGCTCTCAGAGCAGCTCGCGAAGAGGAGCACCGATGCGCTCAGGAGGACGGCGGCCGTCGGGAAATTCCCCGGGGTCGGGCGGGGGAGAAAGGAAGGAGCCAAACGCGCGCGGTTCGCGCTGGAAGAGTCGATCATGTCAGTAGGCAGCGCGTCTCGCGCCGGGTGGTTCGACCTGGATAGGGTGGTCGCCCGCATACCCTAACAGGTACCGCTGCCCGTCAAACCTCAGGAGTCTGCGACCCGTGGCGCAGGCTCCTAGGCGGTCACTCCCGAAGGGCCTCGAGCTCTTCCCAGCGAGCATAGGTGGCGTCCAAGGCCGCCTGCGCCGCGTCGCGATCCTTCTGGAGGGCCTTGGCGAGGGCCGGATCCCCGCCTGGCTTGTAGAGGTCGCCGCTCGCGAGCTGGGCGTCGAGGTCCGCCACCGCCTTCTCTTCCTCGGCGATCTTGCCCTCTATGGCCCCGAGCTCCTTTTCCTGCCATGGGGTCAGGCGGCTCTTCTTCTTGGCCTTGGGGGCGGGGGCCGGGGACTCAGCGGCCGCCTTGCCCGCGGCGCCGCCCTTGCGCCGCCGCGTCTCGGCCAAGCGGTCCTCCTCGCGCTCCTTCGCGATGCGCTTGATGAGGTCCGCCACGTCCCCGTGGTGGAGGTGCGTGCCACCCTTGCCGTCGACGTAGAGAATGTGCGTCGCGATCCGGTCGAGGAACCAGCGGTCGTGGCTGACGACCAGCGCGGCGCCCGGGAAGATGGAGAGAGCCTCCTCAAGGGCGCGCAAAGTCGCGAGGTCAAGGTCGTTCGTGGGCTCGTCGAGCACGAGGACGTTGCCGTCGGCGAGGAGCAGCTTGGCGAGCAGAATGCGGTTGCGTTCGCCACCCGAAAGCGTCTTCACCGGAGACGTACGCATGCGTGCGTCAAAGCCGAACTTGTCGAGGAAGCTCTCGATGCGCACGGTCTTCTCGCCTACGCGCACCACGTCCTGGTTGCCCGCAACGTTCTCCATCACGGTGGCGTCCGGATCGATCTCCACGCGTTCCTGATCGATGCCCATGAACTGGACGGTCTCGCCGATTTCGAGGGTGCCGCCGTCCGGCTTGAGCTTCCCCGTCACCATCTTGATGAAGGTACTCTTGCCCGCGCCGTTCGGCCCAATCACGCCTAGGCGCATGCCTGGCGTCATTTCGAGGTTGAGGGATTCGATGATCGTACGCTCGCCGTAGGACTTCGTGATGCCCTCCAGGGTGACCACGCGCGTACCGAGGCGCGGCCCGGGGGGGATCATGAACTCCAGGTTGGCGGGTGCGATATCGGGGGCTGCGTCCACCAGATCGTCATAGCGCTGGATGCGAGCCTTGGACTTCGTTGTACGCGCAGGGGGGCCGCGGCGAATCCACGCGGTCTCTCGCTTTAGAAGCGTCAGCCGCGTCGCTTCGAGGCGATTCTCGGCCGCGATGCGCTCGGCGCGGCCCTCGAGATAGTCGCTGTAGCCGCCGGCGTAGGAGTGCAGCTTGCCGCCGTCGATCTCTACGATGCGGTCCACGACGCGCTCGAGCAGGTAGCGATCGTGGGTCACGAGCACGAGTGGGCTCTTGGTCTCCAAGAACCAGTCCTCGAGCCAGTCGGTCACGAAGGCATCGAGGTGGTTGGTCGGCTCGTCGAGGAGCAGCACGTCCGGCCGGCCCACGAGCAGTTGGCAGAGCGCCACGCGTCGGCGCTCGCCCCCTGAAAGCGAACCCGCCAGAGCGCCTGGATCCCGGATATCGAGGGCGTCGAGGGTGGCCTCAATGCGGTGTTCTACGTCGTGCCCGCCCTGGGCCTCAAGGTCCCGGTCGAGCTGCTCCAGCCGGTTCATCAGGCGCTCGAGCGCGTCACCCTCGGCCGTGGCCATCTTGGTGTGCACGTCATCGATGGCGGCGAGGGTCTCGTTTCGGCCCACCAGCCCGTCGCGTACGACCTCGCGGATCCGCCGGGTGGGGTCGAGGGCTGGCTCCTGCTGGAGGTAGCCCACCCGATGGCCCTTCTTCAGGGTCACGACCCCCTCGTCGGGCACCTCGGCCCCGGCCAAGATCTTTAGTAAGGACGATTTGCCGCACCCGTTGCGGCCCACGAGGCCGATGCGCTCCCCGTCCGCCAATTCGAACTGGGCGCCGGTGAACAGGGTGCGGTCGTTGAAGCCTTTGGAGCCGCCTTCCAGGCTGAGGAGCGTCATGCCGGAGAGCATATCGAGCGTGAGGGGCTCCCCAAGGAGCTATTCGCGACAAGCCGGTCCTGGGCCTAGCTCTTCGCTCAGGAAAATCGAATTGCCAGAAAAGCGACTTTTGCGGTGACGGCGAGGTGCGCCGTGTATACAACTTCCATGTGGTCGCCGGTCGCGCTTCGGCTCGTTCCGATTCCGCTCTGCGCTTCCCCGTAGCTTCCTAGGCTCGCTCCAAAGTCCATTCTTCCCAACGGATAGAGGCGCGAGGGGCCAAGGGGCGGTCGGCGCCACGCTCGCATCCCTGACTTACTTCCCAAAGTTGCCTCCGAGATGAGTTACCAGCGCTTCCTCGCTGGATACTCATCCCGGAGAGACTTGAACCCCCGGGCCCCTTCCCATTGCTTGGAGTTTCTGTCAAAGGACTGGCTCGCACCCTGTCCTGCTCGTGAACCATCGGCCCGCGTCTTGGGAGAGGCACGGTTCGATCCCTTGGACCAGCCGCTGCTTCTCGCGGTCGCTGGTCCATTTTTTTTGCCCCTCGGCGCGCAAGCGGGCGGGGAGGCTACTGGCCGCGCTGGAGCTGGGCGCTGAAGGACACGCCCGTGCCGCTCAGATTCAGCGTCACGTCGGTCGTCGGCTGGTCGTCCGAGGGGGCGAGGTCGAGCGGCGCTTCGCTCGACCTACCAGCCCGTAGGGTGTACTGGCCGGCAGGGACGGTTCCGAAGTCGAAGTGGCCACCGGCATCCACGAAGGCGATGGGGGCCGCGTGGGTCATGAATTGGCGACGATCCGCCATGGATTCGAGGCTCGCGGGCATCAGCACCATCAGGTCCCCAACGCTCGTTTCCTGCGGGCTGCGCTTCCAGCTCCCGCGGACGCGGATGCGAGGGCCCGTGGCGATGGCTCCGCTGACGGAGTTCTCCCCCGACTTTGGCCGGTCGAGGCGTGCGTGATCTGCGATGGAGTCCACGAGCCCTACGGCCACGGAGTCCCCCGTGAGCCCCACGATGGTGAGCGTGCCGTCCAGTCCCGTGATGCCACGGGAGAGAGTCTTGCCCGGCACGGCGACGAAGGCCTCTACGAGGGTGAGCGGGCTGCCGTCCTTCCCCGTCACCTTTACCTGGGCGCTCCACGCAGCGTCGGCGCTGGTATCGCCAACACTCAGCTGCCCCAGCGCAGGGCGAGCGACACCCGTATCCATGCGCGCCCCAAACATCGCCCTCGAGAGAAGCGCCATGCCCCCTTCGGCCTGGGTGACCCAGCCGCCGCTGACCTCCGGGAGGCGCATTTTGGCACCCGGGTCGACGGCGAAGATGAGCTCCATCGGCGGGCGCTCGATGTAGCGCTTGGCCACGTCCTGCGCATTGGGATCCTCGACGGCGGGCAGCGCGAGGGGCACATCCACCGCCCTCATCAGGTGCTTGGGGTAGCGAGCTGAGGGGAGCGTGGAGGGAGCCCGTGCCCCGCTGGCCGTGACCGCGAAGCGTGACTCAACCCGCAGGGGCGAAGCCTCAAAGGGGAGGTCTGCGACGACAGTTTCGCCGTCCGGCGCGAGGGCCTGCATGTTCTCAAACGGAATCGTGTCGAAGGGCGCGATGAGCCGGGCGGTGGGCCCGTCCAGGAATCGGACCGTGACCTGGGCGACCTGTCCCGGCGCAACGGAGACCATGAGTGGTCCTTGGTTCGTCAGGATCGGCGCTCCCAGGAATCCGTGCTGCGCAAGGTAGAGCGACCCGCGTCCGGCAGGAACTCGGATCGACCCTGCGGATCCGCTGAAGCTACCCGCGGCGGTGACGTTGCGGTGGCTCTCTGGCTCAGGCCGCTGGTCCACAAAGGCGCCGTGGAACTGGTCGCCTTCCTTAGCGCCCACAACGCGAATCTCGATGGTGCCTGCTTCCTCGACCACGCAGACCACGTCGCGGGTGAGGTCGTAGACCCGGGGCTTGAAACCGAGCAGGTCTGGGCCAGCCGTCGTGTCTTCGACGCGATGTCCGTGAATGAACCGAATGGCCCAGTGCGTCGCTTGTTCGGTGCCCGACGCCGTCGCGACGCGGAAGTCCAGCGGCGGGCGTGCGAGGTCCGCCGTGGAGACGAGTCCGCTCTCGTTCGACGTGCGCCGAACGGGCAGATCGACCACGCCAAAAGCGCCCACGGGCTGATCCACAAACTCGATGCTCACACCCGGGACTGAGTGCCCCTGGGAGTCGACGACCCGAAGATCCAGGGGCGCAGCAGCGGAGGCGGCGGGGAGAGTGAGCGCAGAGATCACCCAAGCCATGAAGGGGGCGAGGGGGCGAAGTGCGGCTGCGTTGGATTTCATGGGCGTCAGGATACTCATCGGAAGTGGTCCCTCTCTACCCGGGCCGGGGGACTCGGTTTCTCAGGCCTGGCAAAGCCGAACAGACGTCTTTCCCATGGATCGCCGTGATAGGTGGCAACGGAGGGAGCGCCTCGGCACTCTCTTCGCTCTTCATTCCCATGGAATCCAGCTGGAAGCGCACGTATTGGGTCGTTTGGACCGCGAATCTCGTCACTTCCATCGGAATGATGAGCTTCCTGCCGTTCTTCCCGAGCCTGCTCGCCGAAATGGGGGTGCAGGGGGAGGAGGCGATTTCGACTTGGGCAGGCGTCTGTTTTGCCGCGGCGCCGCTCTCGGCGACGTTCTCTGCCCCGATCTGGGGCGCCTTGGGGGACCGCTTCGGGCGCAAGGTGATGGTCTGCCGCGCGATGCTCGCCATCGCGATCTTCGTGGGGGGGATGGGCTTCGTCCAGACGCCGCTGCAGCTCCTTTGCATGCGCCTCGGCCAAGGGCTCTTCTCCGGCTTCATCCCCCCGAGCATTACGCTCGTGAGCATCGCTGCGCCTGAGGATCGCCAGGGGCGTGTCGCGGGCAACCTCGCCACGGCCCTCGCGATCGGCGGCCTCGTGGGGCCGATGTTCGGAGGCTTCATCGCGACGCTCCTCGGCAGCCGGCAGTCGGTGTTTTTCGTGGTCGGCACCCTCGCGACGCTGTCGGCGGCGCTCGTCTGGTTCGGCGCCGAAGAAGACGTGTCGAAGCGGCGCAAGGGGGACGGCGAACCGCGCGGCGTCGCCGCAACGCTCAAGACCACCGGGCGCGACATCAAGGAGGTACTCGCGAGCCCGTCGCTGCGCGCCGTGGTGCTGGTCGTGTTCGCGATGCAGTTCGGCCTTGGTTCGATCAACCCGGTCCTCGAGCTCCATGTGCAGTCGCTGTTCGCGGGCGCGGCCCTCGAGGGCACGGCTTGGGAAACGCTGACGGGGTTCTTCGCGTCAGAAGGAACGACCCTCGAGGAGCGCGTGCAGACGTTGGCCACGAGCCTCCTATTCGGGGTCATGGCGGTTGCGAGCCTCTTGGCGCTCAGTCCGTGGGGGCGGTACGGGGATCGTGTTGGTCACAAGCGGGCGCTGGTGCGCTGCGCCTTGATCGCCGTGGTGGCCCTCGCCGTACAGGCGTCCACCAATCACTACGGAGTGTTGCTCCTCGGGCGTGGAATGATGGGGCTCGCGATGGCGGGCATCGGCCCCTTGGCGTTCGGCTTGGCGGCGGGGCAAGCGACGGCGGACCGGCGCGGCGGAGCCTTCGGCGTGGTCTTCTCCTCCCGGACCTTCGCGGTCGCCGTCGGCGGCAGCATCGGCGGCCTCCTCAGCCCCTACATCGGAATCCGCGGGGTGATGGTCTTCGGGGCGGTGCTCCTCGCGTCGACGATCACCGTCCTGCGTGAGGCAAAGCGGCCCAGCGATCCATCTGATAGCCTCTCCGTCCCGTGAAGGAAGGCGAGTATCCAGAAGAGCACCCAGGGGAGCACGCAGCCCCCATGCGCCTGCGCCGGGCCGAGGCGATCCTCCAGCGCCGCACCTCAAGGCTCGTGCTTGTCATGGAGCGCCCCTGGAACGACGAGAACGTTCAGGCCGTTCTGCGCACGGCCGAGGCCTTCGGCGTCCAGCACGTTTGGACCATCCGTCACCCGGGTAAGAAGTCCCGGCTCGTGAAGTCCGTCACCAAGGGCAGCCACCGCTGGCTGACGCGTCGCCTCTTTGAGTCCATCGACGACTGCATCGCGGCCGCTCGGGAAGAGAACCTAACGATCTGGGCCACCGACCTCGGTCCCACGGCCACCGAGGTCACGACGCCAGACTCGCTCCAGCCGTTCCCTGATCGCGTCGCCCTCGTCATCGGCCGCGAGCTCCAAGGGGTTTCAGAGAAGCTCTTGGAGGCCGCCGACCGCCGCCTCTTCCTGCCGATCCACGGCTTCACGGAGTCCTTCAATCTCTCCGTCGCCACCGCGCTCATGCTCCAGCGCTGCTTCGACGCCGAGCCCTCCTTGGTGGGGGCGATGCCCACCGAAGAGCGCGACGCCCTGCGCCACGAGTGGTTCGATCGCCTCGCTAAGTTCAAGGAGGGCAAGATGGCCGCCTTCCGCAAGTTCGCGAGCGACCCGCCGGAACCCCTTGAGAGCCTGCGCCCATCGGAAGAAGCGCGCGCCCCGAGACTGCGCAAGGAAGACCTAGCGCGCCTCGCGAAGCTGGAGTCCGACGACTAGCGCCAGAAAGCTAGGCGCTAGGCGCCTGGTGCTAGAGCTCCAGCTCTTTCAACACCCGCCGCGCGTTGTCCGCGTCCTGTCGAGCCCTCGGTCCGAGGTCGACGCCGCGTCGCTCGCCCATGGCGGCTGCGCAAGCTCTGAGGAGCTTGTCGGTGGCAAGCCCCTTCTCTCGCTGACGCATCACTTCCTCGCGCAGGAAGCGGAAGTAGCTGAGCTCTTCTTCGATGGCTGCCAACGCTGCGTCCTGAGTCTCGTGCAGCTCATTGTGCGCGGGCACGACTCGCTCCACGCCGAACTCGAGGATCAAATCCCTCAGCCGTTCGTTGGCCCGCTCGAACGGCGCAGCTTCCCAGCGGCAGTAGGGGAGGCCAGGCGAGACGAGGTAGTCGGCGGAGAGGAGAGCCTTGAGCTTCGGAACGATAGCGACGCTCGTGCAGTCCGAGTGTCCGGGCAAGGAACGCAGCTCGACCTCGAGGTCGCCGACCTTCAGCGAGCACACATCCTCAAACGTCCGGTCCACCGTGGGGTAGGCAAACGCATCGTCCGAGACGCCCATGCGCTCGTCGACCTTGGCCTTTCCCGCGAGGATGCGCGCGATCGACTTCTCTGGTTTCGCGGCCACCGTGCTCGGCGCCACGATCTCCGCCCCGGGAAACGCGTTCCAGCCGCGGATGTGATCGTGGTGGCTGTGGGTGATCACGACGTGGGTCACGCGGCGAGCGCCGCCGGCTTCCAGCGTTTCACGCAGGGCCCCGATCTCCTCGGGCTTGATGCCCGGATCCACCGCGATGGCCTCGTCACCGGAAACCACTCCGATCGCGTTGTAGCCCCACAGCTCACAGCGCTGGACCACCAGGCCGCTCTCTCCTGGTGGCGTATCGACAAGCAGCGTCATACCGCGAAGATGTCCTCGTCGTCGTCCGCTTCGTCGTCGTCATCGGGCAGGGGCCACGTCGCCCTTACCGCATCGATGCACATGGCCTTCACGTTCTCGGGCGATAGCGAGCTCACCCCGAGGTGCTCCGCCGCGTGCTCGGCGTAGAGCGGCAGGCCTTCCGTTCCGAACCAAAGCTCTGGGGAGGCGCCGCGCTGATCTTGATGTCGCCAGCAGTGCGCTCCATCCGTGGAGCAGCCCTCCGCTTCGTTGAGGCGCTTGCACAGCGCCGCGAGGTCCGGGCGCGGGGACGGTTTGCGGCTCACCACGTCGAAGAACGAGTAGGTGCCGAGCACAAAGCGGGCCGTCGTTCCCCCGGCGCTCCTTCCAAGCAGCAGCGCACGGTCGGCGCGCGCATCCGCGAAGAAGGCGTGGCGGCCAGGGTCGAAGAGCGGCGCATCCGCGGACCGAAGTGGCGCCGTCCAGACGCCCATGTCCATGTAGATCAGGTCGTCGAAGAGCGCGTCTTCCAGATCGGCGCGGCCGTTCCGATACGCGGCGAGATAGACCTCGGCGCGTTCGAGAGCGGCCTTCGGGTCGCCCAGCAGCTCGCCTAGGACATCGAGGGCGTCCTGGGTCAGCGCAAGCTTGTCGATGCCCTTCAGGTTTCGCAGCACAGAGTCAATGCACAGGGCATGCTCGGAACGCACCGCGTGGAAGTCCCCGGACGCGGCCACGTCCACGAGAAGCTCGCGGTGGCGTAGCGCTTCCTCCTGGCGCGTCAGCGCAAACAGCGCGCAGATCCCGTCGGTGTCGTAGTGGTTGAGCGCGATGAACTCGGAGCCGTTCAGGAGCTCCTGCTGCTCGCCGTCGGGCAGCTCTAAGAAAGCGAACACGATCTCGGTGGAGAGGTCGCGGCGCAGTGCGTCGGGCGTACGATTTCCCGGCCAATGCGCGAGGTGCAGGCCGGCGTCGGAAGTCGACGGAAACGCGCCGTCTAAAGTGAGCGCGGGCGCGCCCTCCGGTAGATCGGAAGGACGCGCCACGAAGCGAATCGGAAGCATGGGCTCTGGGTTCGTTGGTGGGCTACTTACCGTCGCCGCCTGAATCCCCGCCGGAATCCCCGCCGCCAGATTCCCCGTCCACGGGCTTTTCGTCCTTCTTCTCGGCCCGCCTCTTGGCGTCCTCGATCTTCTTCTTGAGGGCCTTGCGGTTGTTGACCGCGTCCCGCAGCGCGATCTCCACGAGGGGCTTCTCCTCGGCGCTGAGCTTCTCTTCCGCGAGACGCTTCGTCGCCATGGCTTCGGCCTCGTCGTACATCTCGATGGCGTGATCGTAGTCGCGTTCGAGGTAGTAGTGCAGGAGGACTGCCGCGTCGTTCAGGTGGTACGACGTGCGCGCCATCTCCAGGGCCTTGTTGTAGGTTTCCCAGGAGCG
The DNA here is from genome assembly GCA_964417955.1 of uncultured Planctomycetaceae bacterium. Classification (GTDB taxonomy): domain Bacteria; phylum Planctomycetota; class UBA1135; order UBA1135; genus Saltatorellus. The sequence goes on along the minus strand of CAYQKK010000013.1, from coordinate 35,669 downwards.
CTCGTAGTGCTCATCGGCGGTCATCATCGGCTTGTAGTCCTGCATCTGCGCGACCACCTGGCCCGCATCGCGGTGGAAGAGCCCGACGTTGTTCCAGCGCTGTGCGGTGTCCTCGACGAGGAGAACGAGCTCGGCTACGTCGGCGGCCTCTTCCACGCCTCGGCCGTCACGGTTGCGCCCGGTGCCCCCAGCGTAGAGCTTGTCCTCGATGAACTTGAGGACCTTCAGGTGGGTCTCGTTGCCCTTGACGTAGGAAACGAAGCTCGCGCGATCTGCCGTCGCGTACTGACGGAAGCTCTTCGCGGCCTCCTCGTAGTGATCGATGCCCTTGTTGTAGTGGGACATGCCGATGTACCAGTACGAGTCCGAGAACGCCGGGTACTTCGCGACGGCGGCCTGATAGGACGCGATCGCGTCGTCGTAGCTGCCGAGGCTGCGCTGGCCAAAGCCGAGCCACCAGCGCAGGGTTGCATCCGATGCGCTGTTCTTGCCCCAGCGCTCGCTGAACTTGTCCCCGCCCGAGGTCAGCGCTTCGACGAACGGCTTCGAGGTCTTGTCTTCGTCGACGAAGATGCCGAACAGCTGGTTGTAGTCGACCTGGGTCGGGTCCCAACCCATCGCTTCGGAGTAGGCCTTCGCGGCCTCGTCCTTGTTCTCAAGGAAAAGCTGGCCCACGCCGAGCTGCAGGTTCGCGTCGCAGAGCTGCACCGCGTTGGCCTTGTCCGTGCCCATGGCCTTGATCGCCGCCTTTGCGTCGTCGACGCCTTGGCTGACCATGCGCTTGCCGGCGTCCTTCGTTTCCTCGGCGCCGAGCATCGACGAGCCCTGGGCCACGCGGATCTTCGAGGCGAGCAGCAGCGTCGCGCCGTCCTTGTTCGATTCCAGCGCGCGCCCAATGGCCGATGAGGCAGTGGCCGAATCCCCGGTCCAGCGGGCCGCTTCCGCCAGCATTCGCCAGGCGTCCGGGTAAGCGTCGGCGTCGGCATCCACCGCGTCCTTGAGGTAGCCCCTTGCCTCGTCGAAAGGACCGCCGGGGTTGCCGCCGTTCGCCTCTTCGCGCTTGCCCACGAGGTAGCGCCCCACTCCGACCGCGTAGCTCCAGTCGGCGGGGTTTTCGGCGTCCGACTCCAGCTCGACGATGCGCTCGAAGGCTTCATCGAGGGCGCCGTTGCTCATGCGCGCACGCTGTAGCCAAAGGTCGGTCGCGACCTTGCCGCCGCTCTTCTCGTGGGCCGCTTCGAAGTGGGCGAGGGCCTCGGCGTAATTCCCCTTGACGAGCTCCGTCTTGCCCTTAGCGAGCAGGTCCGTGACCTCGTCGAAAGCCGCTCCGAAAGAGACGCTGCCGGTTGAGTCGTTGGGGGCCGCAGCAGCTGTGGCCTGCGGAAGGGCGGCTCCACCGAGGAGCAGAAGTGTGAAGAGCATGGGCTGGGTTGAGGGGGGATGGGTGAGGAGGGGCGAAATCAGTCGCGCGGGGGATTATGGACCCAAACCGACCGGGCTTCGACCGCATCAATTTGAGCGGGGCGTTCGCCCGTCTCGCTCCAAGTATCTAGCAGCGGGAGCACGCTCTCGAGCCAGTTTCGCGACGCCGGACCGATTTCGAGGGCCTTCGTGAACCAAGTTTTAGCCTCCGCGGGGCGCTGCCGCAGGGTCATTTCGAGGATGCCCATGTTTTGGTGGGCGTCCCCCCAGGCCTCCACGAGGGCTTCGTGGGCCTCCGGCGTGAGGTCCCCCGCAGCGAGCTGGGGCTCGCCATCTTTGACCGCGTCGAGGAAGTAGCGCTCAGCGGCCTCGGTGTCGGTGCGCAGGTAGTAGGCCATCACGAGGCCCGCGTCGTTCACCACCCGCACGTCGTCGGGCAGGAGCTCGGCGGCCACTTGGTAGGCGGTCCAGCTGCGCTGCATCAGCTCTTCACCGCGGTCGCGGGCGTTCTGCGCTGCGGCGCGCTCCTCGTCCGTGGCGGCGGCGCTGAACAGCTGGCTAGCGCGGGTTTCCCACAGGACGCCCGCGTCGCGGTTCAGGAACCCCGCGTTGTTGGCGAGGTTCGGGTTCTTAGGCCTCAGTGCGAACATCATGTCGCCGATGCCGGCGGCGCGGGACAGGGCCTCGACGTCTGTCGGGTCGGCAATGAAGCGCCGCGTGACAAAGTCGAGCCCCGCGAGCGCCGAGGGAAGCCGGTCGGTGCCGTCGCCCCGCGGCAAGCGCATCTCCATCCCGGAGACGCGGCCCGTGCCCGCGGCCGCGTCCTGGGGGCGCAGATCCTCGGCGGTGAGGAACACCGCGATCGCCGCTTCGTTCTGCTCGGCCTGGTACTCGCACCAGCCCTGGCCCACTCGGCACAGGATCTCGTAGTCGATGCACGATTCCGTGTAGTTAGCTCCCAGCTCGCGGCACCGGCGGAAGAGGGCCTCGGCATCGACGAAGCTCGCGGCGTCGCCCTCGCCGTTCTCGAAGAAATTCAGGGCCTCGTAGAACTGCTCGAATCCGCCGTACCAGTAGCCCAGCGCATTGTCAGGGTGCACACTGCGGAACGCTTCGTAGCGGCCGATGATGGCGTCGAATCGCGCGGTCAGCGCGGTGGCGCTGTCGGCGTTCTGCTCGCGCATGCTGGCCTCCGCGTCGTCCCCTAGGGCCTTCACGAACGCCGTGTGAAGGGCTTCGTCCGCGGGCTGCACGCTCAGCGCGGACTCAAGGGTTTGCAGTGATTCCGCGCGCCGTCCCTCCCACAGGTAGAGGTTGGAAAGCTGCACGTAGGCGGCGGCGTCGGTGGGGGAGCCACCGATAGTCGCTTCGAGTGCGGCCTTCGTCTCCTCGAAGAGCTCGGCCCGTGCGGCGACTTCCTCCGGCGTTTCCTTGGGGGCTGCGATGTAGCTGGAAAACGCGGCTTCGGCCAGGGTCTGGGTGTAGGGCTGATCGAGATCGAGGCCGGCGTCGCGCCCTTCCCCTGCGCCAATCCAGCGGGCCCCGGCGCGCGCGAGGTCGAGGGCGGTGGGCATGTCGCCGATCATGCGCGCGGCTCGGCTCGCACGGAACGCAGCGCTGACCCCAGCTCCGGTCTTAGCGGCCTCCTCGAAGTTGGCGAACGCCTCCTCGTAGAGGGGCGCGCGCTTCGGGTCGCTGGCGGCGGCCGCGAAGGCGGCACGGCCCCGGGAGACCAGCAGCGTCGCCCGGTCCGCGCGCGTCAGCGACGCGACGGCGAGGGCTTCGTCCGCGGCGCTGAGGGCCTCCATGGGCTGGCCCGCCTCCCGCAGCGCGATCGTCTGGGCCATGCGATCCCGGATCAAGAGTCGATCCACGATCGCCTTGGCGGTCACGAGATCCCCGGCCTCCAGGGCCCTTACCGCGTCACCGACGTCCTCGCTGGCGACGGACGGGGCTGGCTCCTTGGCGGACTCTTGCCCCAGCGGTACGGGCATGGCCTCGGAGGTAGATCCCGGGGCGGCGAGAAGGGACAAAAATAGGGAGGGGAGGATCGTCATGGAAACGTATGGGCCGGGGCGGGGGAGCGCGCCGTCGGCGGCGCTTCCCCTTCATAGTGCGGGCTCCCGCGGGGGTCACCTCCCGGAGGGCCCGTGATCGGGGCGCAAATTCTACTTCACAGGATGTCTGGACCTTGCCTCACAGGATCGTTCATCCTTGGCGGGCGCGAATTTCCCTTCACCTGCCCTGCGGGTGGGAACTACGGGGAAGACCCCGGTGCCCAGGGCGTCCATCCTGGCCCAATAGGTTTGCATCCGGGATCTCCCACGCGTCTATCCGAAGGCCCTGCCTTCCCAGCGGCCCATCCCTTCGAGCCCCGACTCTCCATGACCCTTCGGTTCCACGCCCGATCCCTCCCGACTCGTATCGCCTCTGCTTTCCAGCGGAGGCACCGGGCCGTGGCTCCCCTGGGGGCTCCTTCGGTGGCGCTGCTGGCTGCCATGGCCTTTGGCCTAGGCGGCTGCGACAACCCGGTCTGCGTCTTCGCGGATGGGTGTCAGCAGGGCGATAATACGCCGGGCAGCGGAGACACCAATTCCATGGGGGCCGAGTCCGGGGTGATTCCCTCAGACGGGCTCTTCCTTGACCGCGGGGCGCCTGAGTTCCTCGGGGCGGCGCCCAGTGGAGACGCGGCCACGACCGCCCACGCCCAGACACCGATCTTTCTGGAGTTCTCCGAGAGCCTGAACGCTTCGTCGCTCGTCGAGGTCGATGGGACGACGGTGACGAGCGCGTTCCAGCTCATTGCCACCCAGACCGGCGCAGAGTTTCCGCTGCTTCCTCCTCAGCTGATCGGCGACGGGCGGGTGGTGCTGCTCCTGCCGGTGGCGGAGTACCCCGAGTTTCAGAACTTCCAGCTCTTCTTCCGGGAAGGGCAGACGATTGCGGACCTCAACGGTCAGCTCCTCGGCGACGACAATGACTCCGTGCTTGTGGACTTCAGCGTCGATTCAGTGGCGGTCGAGGATACGCCCCGCGTGATCTACAGCTATCCCCCCGATTCGTCGATCAACAACGCGGACACCTCGCAGATCGTGATCGGGTTCGATCGCTCGATGGACGGCACGACCATCGACACGGACTCTTTTGCCGTCACCGTCGACGGTGTGACGCCGGCGAACAATCCCCAGCCGGAAGCGCCAACGATCATCGGTTCCTTGGGGGCTCCGGAGCTCGCGACGCAGGTCTTCACTTGGACACCGCTGAACGGAGATGACCTGGAGGGCTACGGCTTGGACGGCGACGTGGTCGTCCGCCTTTCGGATACGCCCGACGAGATTGCTTCGGAGGGTGGGGCGACCCTGCCGCTCACGGAAACGGCCTTCTCAACCTCGGACTTCCGCCTGCCTACGGCCGTGGCCAAGGGCGTTGGGGCAGCGCCCGAGGACGGATTCGGGAGCGCCGACGTGCTTGGGGGCGCCGCGGTGGTGGACATCACCTTGGACGCCGTGCCGCCGGGCGGAACGGAGGCCGAGTTCTACCTCTTCGGGGTCAGCCCCCAGGATCCCATTTTCTTGAGGACGTCCGTGAATACCGTGGACGTCCCCGACGGCGTGACGGAGTTCTCTGTGACGGCCAGCGATCTGGGCCTCCTCGACTCCGACGGGGACGTGCGCTTCGCGGACGGCGTGGGCCAAGTGGCCATCGTGCTCTTGAACGGAGGGGTGCGCTCCGCAGCGCGGCTCTTCGACGCCGACCCGTCCACGACTGACGAGACCGAGTCCCCCTTCATTGATACAACCCCTCCCGTGCTTTTGGGGCTCGGGGTCTCGGGTGAGATCACCGATTCACTCGTGGGCGAGGTGCGCGACTTTGCGGCGTTTGGACGTGCGAGCGAGCCCGTGGCCTTCGCCTTTGTGGACGCGGGCGTCGACGGAACGAACGGCGGCTCAGTCACCGAGCCCCCCGCGACGGCGTTCTCGCAGCCGACGGTGGCCGGTGACGAGGCCTACTTCATCGCTGCGCCGGTGCCGGTGGGGGTCGTCGACCCGCGCGCCGCGCCGGTGTCATACAGCATCACGCTGTTCGACCAGGCCCTCAATGAGTCCGAACCCATCATGGGGACGTTCACCCAGACGGGCGTCGTTGGGCCCGGTGGAGCCCCAACGGGGTCGACCGTCGACGTCCGCGTGTTCAACGCGGTGACGCTGGAGCCGATCGAGACGGCCCTCGTGCTGTCGTACCAAGAGCTCAGCGGCGCCATCACGTTCATCGACGACGCCACCACCTTGGCGGGCGCCGCCACCGTGGACGGAGCGGGGACGGGAAGCACCATCATCACCGTGGACGCCGCGGGCTTTGACCTGTTCAGTTTTCACGGAGTCCCACGGGATGCCGTGGACATTCTCCTTCAGCCGACGATGCCCGAGGGGAGCGTCGTGACGGGGCGCGTGCTTGGCGCGACCCTCGGCATGCTCTCCGCGCAGGACCGCTTGGTCCAGGACACGCGGTCGCTTCTGCCCGACGGCTTTCAGGGGACGGGCACCTGCGGAACGTTAAGCGGTGGGCTCCTTCAGTGCGTATTCCAGGACCACCCGGTGCGCCCGGGTCGCCTCGGCGCGCTGAGCGTCTTGGGCCTGGACAACAACACGACCCTGACTGCTTTCAACGCCCCGTTCTTTCTCAGGAACTTCGCCCTCGGTGCGCCGTTTGGTCCTGTGGACGTCGGTGAGGAAGCAACGGGGCTCAGCGTGGATGCGGGGGCCAGCACGGCCAGCGGAGACGGAGGTCTCCCGGTTCCCTTCGGGGCGACCGCGTTCACCCTCGGCGGAGTCGCGGGGCTCGGAACGCTGACGGCGGATCCCGTCGTGACCGTCGAGGCTGTCGCGACGGGGCTCGCCGGTTCGCTGCTCATCGGCGCGGGGCAGAGCACGGACGCGGGCCCGGCCGGAACCTTCGACGTGCTGGCGGCGGTGGCCGGCGACGCCGCCCCCGGCGGGCTGCTTGAGGTCGACGGCGCGATCGGCCAAGACTCGTTCATGCGCCTGAGCGCCACGGACACGGATGACAATCAGGTCGTGGCAAGGAACCGCTTCTCCAACATGGCGGCCACCACGATCCCGATGGACGTTCCGGCGATCACGAACCCGCTGCCTGGGTCGATGACCGGTGGCGCCGTCTACAACATCCTCGTCACCGACACCCTGCCCGACTCGTTCGGCCTTCCCTTCGGCCTCTACCGCGTGGAGCTGACCGACACCACCGGTCGCGGCTGGACAATCGTTGGCCTCGATGCCAGCGACGCCGCGGGCGGTACGATCGTGCTGTCAGTTCCGGATATTGCCGCCCAGGGTGGCTCGGGACTCCAAAACGGCGCTATTACTGCCAGCGTCGAGGTTTACGCCCAGAACCTGGATCGCGGACAGTTCCTGTGGACCGACCTCGAGCGCGAGCACGAGTTCTACAGCAGGGCGGCTCCGATCACGTTCACGCAAAACTAGGGCGATTGCGGGAATTGATCCTGCGGAAATAGGGCCCTCGATCACTAGCATCGAGGAATGCGCACCAATCAATCGACGGGGGGGCTCAGCACCGAGCCTGGTTGCCGGACCGGATCCCAAGTATTTCGCACCGCAGGGGGCGTTTTGGTCCTCGCTGCGGTTATTTCGGCGCTCACGCTGACCGCGTGTCAGACGACTCCGCGGCTGAAGGGCCGCGACACCCAAGTGCTCGCCCAGGGGCGCCTCGCCGCCCTCAACCCCGCGGATATCGCGGTGGCGCCGGTCATCTTGGCCTCGGTGGACATCACCGCGCCCGTGGACCACATTCGCCGCGGCGCCCAGTACGGGCTCGCTACGCGGCTCTACAGCCCGCTCTCCGCGGAGATCGTCGATCAGAGCATCGGTGGGGGCATCGGAGAGGGCGGACCGGCGGTCTTCACCCCGAGCACGGTGAACGCCAGCTACGTGCCCGGTGACCTCGCAGAGGACGCCGTGCTGGAGATCTTCATCGAGCGCTGGGACTCCACCAACTGGGACATCCGTCGCAGCGTGGACGTGGCGATCGAAGTCCGGATGATCGACCCGAGGGACCCCACGGGCCCCGAGCTTTGGGCCGCTCGCCTCGATAGGAAGTTCGATTTCACCGGCTCGATCGAAACCCGTATCGCGGGCTCCAAGGCCACTCAGCACGCCTGCAACAAGATCTTCCGCGAGCTGATGGCCAAACTGCCAGCCCGGGACATCGAGCCCCGTTTGCCGCTCCCTAGCCCGTCCGCGGGCAGCTGAACCTCAGCATTTAGGCCTTGGGGGATCGCTCGAACGAGACGAAGAGCTCCCCAGAGGCCCAAACGGAGCCAGGTTTCCCCCAGAGTTGGGGATCCCCCTGCGGGCAGCATCGCTAAGATCCTTGCCCAGAAGCCGACCCGAAGGCGTCGATCCGACACCCTCCCGGCTTCCCTCCATTTACTCCTCAGCACCCCGGATCCTTGCGGTCCCCAGGTGAGCCAGTGATCGCGAAGCAGCTTGGCTGCGGATGTGCACTGGCAGGCAGCGCGGCTTCGGCCATCCCTGCGACCTGGATCTGTACCCGGGGCAAGTCCCGCTTCTGCGTTCCGAAAGGCATGTGACTCCGTCCATCGACGGCGCCACCGCCCGACGAGCTAGGAAGCCAACCCAACCGATTGTATCCATGGCCATCGAAGCCACCCGCAAGACTGAAGTCATCACGGAGTTCGCCACGAAAGGCGGAGACACCGGATCCACCGAGGTCCAAGTCGCACTCCTGACGGAAGACATCCGAAGCCTGACCGAGCACCTCAAGGTGCACAAGAAAGACTTCACCTCGCGCCGCGGCCTTCTCAAGAAGGTCGGTCGCCGCACCAAGCTCCTGCGTTACATGCGGGAGAACACGCCTCAGCGCTACGCCGACGTGATCAAGCGTCTCGGCCTCCGCCGCTAAGAGAGATCTCGAGGGGGAGCATCCCCCGACGACGAGGTCTCGACAAGAGCCTCTTGAGGCGCACCCTTGGACGCCGTTGCGTCCCCGGGTGCGTTCTTGATTGAGAGGCGTCCAAAGAACAACACCGAAACTAGACAAAGACAAAAGAGACACGACTCCATGACCATGAAACCGACACGCGTCGAAGCGACGATCGCAGGCAAGAAGCTCACCCTTGAAACGGGCCAGGTGGCTCGACAAGCCGGTGGCGCCGTGATCGCAACCCTCGGGGATACGCGCTGCTTCGCAGCCGTGACCGCCGGCAAAGGCCGCGACGACATCGACTTCTTCCCGCTCGTTTGCGACTACCGCGAGAAGACCGAAGCAGCGGGCAAAATTCCCGGCGGCTTCTTCAAGCGCGAAGGCCGTCCGACGACCAAAGAAATCCTGACCATGCGCCTGATCGACCGCTCGATCCGCCCCATGTTCCCGGATGGCTACAAGTCCGAAGTGCAGGTCATGACCACGGTCATGCAGTACGACGGCACCAACAACCCCGACGTGCTGGCCATGATCGCGGCCTTCACGGCCGTCCGTATCGCAGGCCTGCCCTTCGAGACGACCCTCGGCGCCATCCGCGTCTGTCACATCGACGGCAAGCTCGTCGCCTTCCCGGACGACAAAGACCGCCGCGAGAACAGCCGCCTCGACCTCGTGGTCTCAGGCCACGAAGACGGCGTCTGCATGGTGGAGTCCTCCGCGAAGGAGCTCACCGAGGACGAGATGATCGACGCACTCGCAGAGGCCCACGAGGTCATCCTGCAGATCGTGGATCTCACGAACGAGCTCGTGGATCGCGCCGGCAAGCCCCAGCAGGAGTTTGAGGCACCGGGCATCGACGAAGACCTCAAGGCAGAGGTCTTTGGCTACGAGAACGACCTCGCGGACGCCATGCGTACGGAAGGCAAGCACGAGCGCGGAGCCGCCTGCAGCGCCGTCCGCGCCCGCGTCCTAGAGGACCTGCTCCGCGGCGTCTCCGAGGACGACGTCAAGGACAAGACGAAGGGCATCAAAGAGTTCTTCGGCGACCTGAAGAAGCACTGCGAGCGCAGCGCGATCCTTAGCGGCCGTCGCGTCGACGGACGTGACTGGGATGAGATCCGTGACATCACGATCGTTCCGAACTTCAACCCGCGCCAGCACGGCTCGGTTCTGTTCACCCGCGGCGAGACCCAGGCCCTCGTCAGCGCGACCCTCGGCACCCCGGACGACGAACAGGTCATCGACGGCGTCGAAGAGGAGTACAAGAAGAACTTCTACCTCCACTACAACTTCCCGGCCTACTCGGTGGGTGAGACCCGCCGCATCATGGGCCCGGGTCGCCGCGAGATCGGCCACGGCATGCTGGCCGAGCGTTCGCTCACGACGGTCATGCCGTCCCGCGAAGCTTTCCCCTACACGATTCGCGTCGTGTCGGACATCACCGAGTCCAACGGCTCGTCGTCCATGGCTTCGGTCTGCGGCGGCTGCCTCTCGATGATGCTCGCCGGCGTTCCGCTGTCCCAGCCGGTGGCTGGTATCGCCATGGGTCTCGTGTCCGATGGCGACAAACCCGCCATCCTCTCGGACATCCTTGGCTCCGAGGATCACTGCGGTGACATGGACTTCAAGGTCGCGGGTTCCGGCGTCGGTATCACCGCGCTCCAGATGGACATCAAGATCACCGGCGTCAGCCGCGAGCTTCTGTCCAACGCCCTCGAGCAGGCGCGCCTCGGCCGGATCCACATCCTGCGCGAGATGCTGAAGGCGGTGCCCGCACCGTCCGACGAGGTCTCCGAGTTCGCGCCGCGCATGGAGACGATCAAGATCCCGAGCGATCGCATCGGCTTCCTGATTGGCCCGGGTGGCAAGAACATCCGCCAGATGCAGGCTGACTTCGAGGTCCGCATCTCCATCGTCGACGACGAAGGCAACGTGCAGATCTACGGCACCAACGCCGGCAAGGTGAAGAAGTGCCGCGACGCGATCTCCGCCACCATGGAGACCCCGGAAGTGGGCTCGCGCTACAACGGCACGGTGAAGAGCGTGCGCGACTTTGGCGCGTTCATCGAGATCCTGCCGGGCGTCGAGGCTCTCTGCCACATCTCCGAGCTCGGAGAGGGCTTCATCGAGTCGGTCACAGATGTGGTCAACGTCGGCGACGAGATCGACGTGATCATCATCAACGTGGACGACCGCGGCAAGATCAAGGTCAGCCACAAGGCGACCCTAGAGGGCGCCGAAGGCGGTGACGACGATGGGGACTCAGATGGGGGAGACCGTGAGGATCGTCCTCGCCGCGGTTCCCGCTCTTCGGAATCCTCCGATGGGGGTGACGACGACCGCGGATCCCGCCGGCCGCGCCGCTCACGCCGCCGTTCGACGAGCCGCTGATCGCTCGTTGACGCAGGGCTCCTGCGCTTGACGCGCCCGCTGGCTTTTCAGTCAGCGGGCGCGTTTTTTTGTTGCCTGGAACGGGATTCGGCCCGAAATGCACCGCGATTTAGGCTTCATCAATCATTGACGCCGGAATCAGGACCGACAACGGCGGATTTGAGACGAAAGACACTATAACGATTCCTTCATGTCGGCGCCCTCGGTGAAACGTTGGGCCCCCTCGGGTTGTCCCCAGCTCGGACCTAATGGTGCAGATTCTCCTCAGCTTGATCGCAGCGGCCGCCTTTGCGGCGCCCTCGCCCGCCCCCGTGGTTGCATTGCATCCAGAATGCGTCGAGGCGATTTGCTTCGACGACGGTCGTGGAACACCCTACGTCGTCACGAAGTCGGACAACATCTGTGGGCTCGATGAGCCGCGCCAGCTCACCAAGCCCGCCGTCGTCGACTACCAAGCGCTGCTTGAGGCCACGGACGAGCACAAGAAGCTGATCAAGGACAAGATCGACGAGACGTCCTCGGAGGGCATCACGCTCATGACCAAGGCCCGAGCGCGGGTGCTCAAGGCCTGCGAGGCGGTGCGCGCCAGCCAGGGACACTGCAGCGTGTGGAAGGTCATCAAGCGCAGGGACAAGCGCTCGATCGACGACATCACCGACGAAGTCAAGCGGCAGCTTTGACGTCCACCGGGACCATTGATTGAACGATCGCAGGACGCCGTCATTGTTTGACGGCGTCCTGCTTTCCAAGATGCATCGACGCCCCATGAATCGCCTTTCCGCCATCCTGATCTCCGCCTTGGCAGCCTCCGGCTGCGTGACGCGGAACAGCGGGCCCTCCGAGCAGGATCGCCGCGCGAAGACGATGTTCGAGGATCTGATCTCAAGGGGGCGCAACCAGCCCGCGGGGATCGAGGACTTCCTCGAGGATGAAGACACCTTCCGCGAGATCGCGGAGTCCTACGCGGATCGGCCGGCCGAGGATCCAGTTGTGGACCCAGCTGGATCTCCGGTGCAGGAACCGCAGGTGGCGGACGCGGAGGGCGCCTTGGGTGGCGACGAGGAGTTCGAGGGCCTTGGCGAGCTAGAGCTACTTGGGGAACTCGTCGACGCCGCCGCGATCAACGAGCCGCCCATCAATCCGTTCCTGGAGTTCGGCAAGAACATCGTGTGGTATCCGCTGCGCGAAGGGGACACCGAGCGGCTGATCATGAAGCCGTACAACTTCCCCGTGGGCACGGGCGAGAAGATCTTCAGCCTGCTGAAGTCCTACTCCAGTATCCCCATCCACGCGGCGGTTCTCGACGGAGCCCTGCCGGAAGATCTCGGCCCGCAGCCCGAAGACACGGTGCTGCTTGACCTGCGCGCGGGGTTCTCGGTCGAAGCCTACTCCGATCCACGGCCTGCGCTCCTGCGTTCGCCCGAGCCGGTCGCCCTCAGCGACGTGATCTTTGTGACCGCGGCCGCGTACGAGATGGGGGAGATCGAGCACTTCATCGAACTCTTCGCAGCGGACGTTCGCCAGATCGAGATCGAAGCCAAAATCGTCGAGGTCACAACCCGCGAATCGCTGGACCTTGGCATCAAAGGCCTCGCGGACGGCACGCCGATCTTCGGGCTGCCTAACGGCGGCACCTTTGTGAACAGCGTGGACTTCTCCTTCGACAACACCGTCGATGCGACCGAAGCACTCTTCGGGCTCGGCGCCGTCTTTGACGGGGTCGCGTTCAACGCGGTGCTGGAGGCGGTCTCGGCGTTCGAGAACGTCTCGATCATCTCGCGGCCCAAGGTGGCCGTCCGGGAGGGCGCGCGCGCTGACATCGTCAACGTCACGAAGATCCCGTTCTATGAAGTGACGGCCATCAGCGCGTCGGGCGTCCCGAACCTCAAGCTCACCTACCAGGACGTGGGGGTGCAGATGTACGTCATCCCGCGGGTCATCGGCCGCGATACGGTGATCCTCAACATCGATATCGAAGCGTCCCAGTCCTCGGGCACCGCCGTTAGCTTCAACTTCGCCGGCGACCAGGTGACGGTCCCGGAGATCTCCAAGCGCAACGCCCGGACGATCGTCCGCCTAGAGCCGGGCCAGGCGGTCATCCTGGGCGGCCTCATCTCAGAGCGCACCCTCGAACGCGAGCAGGGCGTGCCGCTCCTGATGAGCATCCCGCTCCTCGGGTCGCTCTTCCGGAGCAAGATCCGGAGCAAGGAGCAGACCAACGTGCTGTTCTTCATCCGGCCGCGGATTCTCGAGGGCAGCGACCTGAACTCGCCCTTCTGATTTGCCCGCGGGGCACGTGGCCCCGCTGTTGGCAGATTTCGGGAAGTCAGGGCCGCCCAGGGCGTATCCTCCGGTTGCCTTGAAGACACTCCATCCACGCCACCGGCAAGCGCCTGAGTCCAAGCGCGGTGCTGCGCTGCTGCTCGCTTTTCTGGTCCTGATCGTCATTATCGCGATCGTCTACCAGATCTACACGGTGACCCAGTCCGATGCGCGGATCACGCGCAATGAGATCACGCGCTCCCAGATGGACATGGCCCTTGCGTCCGTGATGCTGCAGGTGAGTGAGGATCTCGCCGAGGACGGGCGGGCCGCCATGGCCACCGAGGGTGATGGGGCGGGGGCGGGTGACGCCGCTCTCCCGGGCGGCGGCGCCGCGGACCCCGCGGCCGGCGGTGGCGTCGATGGCGACGAGGCAGGCGAGCCGCCGCGGAACCCGGACACGGTGGACTCGATGATGGACGCGTGGTACACGCCGCAGTCCACCAACTTCGAGGACATCCAGATCCGGATCATGATCCGGGACGAGAATAGCAAGTACAACATCCTTAACATGCTGAACGAGGACGAGGAGCTCGCAGCAGAGGCCTTCGACATCGTCGTTCGTATCCTCGACAAAGCCCGGGGAGACACGGACTACGACATCGACTCGTCGGAGGCAGAGCAGATGGCGACGGCCATGCGCGATCACATGATCGACCGCACGTCGTCGGATCTTCCACGGCCGTTGATGCTGACCTCGGACACCGAGGACGAAGACAAGGCGCTGCCCCTGAGCTTCGCGGAGTTCCGCGCCCTCGAGCCATTCAGCGACGTTCACTTCGAGGACTTTATCGATAGCTCGGACGCGCGCATCCACGGCATCCAGTCGTTCCTCACCATCTACACCTCACCGGCGATCGGCACCGAGGAAATAGGCGAGGGGCTACCCGACGGAACGGGGGGCTTTGCCGTCAACCTGAACACGGCGCCGCTTGCGGTTCTGTCGTCGATGACCGAGGGGCGCGAGATTAGCTACCGGCTTTGGGACGAGATCCTCGAGTACCGGAACATGGAGGAGGAGCCCGAGGAGCTGGAAGACGAGGAGGGCGTCGAGGATGTCGAGCCCGAGCCCACGCTCGACGAGTACGGCGAGGAGATCTTGCCGAAGCAGATCTTTGACTCCCTCGATGAACTAGAGGAGGTATTCGAGTTCAAGGGCATGCTGGACCCTGAGAAAGACCAGGTGTTGGAGCATCTCCAGGTCACGAGCGACGTTTTTGAGATCGTTCTCGCCGCGCGAATCACGACAGCTTCGGACGCCGAGGAACGCCTTGAGTTCGAAAGCCGCCGCGAGCAGGAAGAGTACTTTCGCTCGGGCAAACATCTCGTGCGCATCGCGCGCACGGTCGTCTGGCGCCGGGAGGCCGAGGAGGACATCATCATGACGCCGCTGGTGCCATGGGAGATCATCGACAGCGCGCCGCTCCAGGTGCTGGACTACCCCGACGAGGACAGCTGATGCCCCAGGGGGGTCCCGACGCGCGCAGCTTCGATCCGCTCCAGGTCGAGGTCTTCCACCATCTGTTCGCAGCCGCGGCGGAGGAAATGGGCGTGTCACTGCAGCGCTCCGCGTTCAGCGTCAACATCAAGGAACGACTCGACTTCTCGTGCGCCATCTTCACGGGTGAAGGCGTCATGGCGGCCCAGGCCGCGCACCTGCCCGTGCATCTCGGGGCGACGCCCATGTCGGTGGAGGCGGCACTCGCCCGTCACCGCCTCGGGCCCGGGGACGTCGTCTTCTTGAACGACCCCTTCGAGGGCGGCACGCACCTGCCGGACATCACCTCCGTGGAGGCGGTGTTCGATCCGGCGCTTCCGAAAGACGATCCCGGTGAGCCGCTCTTCTACTGCGTCTCCCGCGCGCACCACGCGGACGTTGGCGGTGCCTTTCCCGGATCGATGGCGCCGGCCCGCGACGTGCACGGCGAAGGGCTGCGCCTCCCGCCCATTCGGCTCGTGCGCGGCGGGGAGATCGATGAGGATCTGCTCGCCGTGTTCCTCTCCAACGTGCGCGTTCCCGAGGAGCGGCGCGCGGACCTACTGGCCCAGCTTGCGGCGAGTCGGGCGGGCGTGAGCCGGCTCGAAGCGATGGTCGCAGAGCACGGGGCGGCCCAGCTCCGTAGCCGAGCGGACGATCTCGTTGCGTGGACCGCTTCTCTGATCCAGGAGCGCGTGCGCAGGCTCAAGCCCGGGACGTGGCGCTTCGAGGACGTCCTGGAGGGCGGCTCTGACGGCCGTGGCGAACTGCTTCCCATTCGCGTCGCCATTCAAGCCGAAGGAGAGCGCGTCGTATTCGACTTCACGGAGTCGGCCCCCCAGGCCCTGGATGGCTCCCCGGTCAACACGACTCGGGCGGTGACGGTCTCGGCCGTTTTCTACGCCCTGCGGCTCTTGCTGCCCCCGGGAACCCCGACGAACGCCGGCGTGCTCGACGGCGTAGAGATCCTGACCACCGAGGGAACCGTCGTCGACGCCGCGTACCCCGCTCCGGTGGCGGCTGGCAACGTCGAGACGAGCCAGCGGCTCGTGGACGTGATCCTCGGGGGCCTCGCCCAGATGCTCCCCGAGCTGATGCCTGCCGCCAGCGCCGGCACCATGAACAACCTTTCGTTCGGAGGGGTCCGCCCTTCGGGGGAGGCCTTCACCCACTACGAGACCCACGGCGGGGGCGCGGGGGCGGGCCCGACCCGCCCTGGGGCCCACGGGGTCCAGACCCACATGACCAATACGCGCAACACGCCCATCGAGGCCCTCGAGACCGAGATGCCGGTGCGGGTGCTCAAGCAGACGCTGCGGCGCGGGAGCGGGGGCGGTGGGGCTCGCCTGGGGGGCGATGGAATCCAGCGGCGACTGCGGTTCCTCACGGACGTCCGGCTCGCCTGGATGGGGGAGCGTCAGCGGCGGGCGCCCTACGGGCTCAAGGGCGGGCGGAAGGGCGCTCTCGGAGCCGCGTTTGTGAAGCTCCCGACAGGGGATGAAGAGACCCTGGATCCGAAAGCCGCGCTCGACTTGGCCGCGGGATCCGAATTCGAGGTGCGGAGCCCGGGTGGTGGGGGCCATGGCGAGCCCCCGTCGCTATGATCGGGCCCCTGCGTCAATGACTCCGCGGCTGACATCGGCCGGCGGCAGCTTCGCTCGAATCATCCTCCCCCCGCAACGCCTCTCTACTACCCCTTCATGCCTTCACTTAGCGTCTTTGGAGCCCAGTGGGGCGACGAAGGAAAGGGCAAGATCATCGATCTTCTCAGCGATCAAGCTGACCTCGTCGTCCGCTACCAAGGCGGCGCCAATGCCGGGCACACCGTCGTCGTCGACGGCGAGAAATGGGTGCTCCACCTCATTCCCTCGGGCATTCTCCACGAGGGCAAGCTGAACGTCATCGGAGCCGGGGTTGCGATCGACCCGGTGAAGCTCCTCGGTGAGCTCGACGGCCTGAAGGAGCGCGGCGTGGTCGTCGGTGCGGATAGGCTCAAGATCGCCGCGAACGCCCACGTGATCTTCGAGCAGCACAAGCACATCGATGGGCTTTCGGAACGCTGGAAAGGGTCCGGTCGCATCGGCACGACGGGGCGCGGCATCGGCCCCGCCTACTCGGACAAGGCCGCGCGCATCGGGCTCCGAATGTCGGATCTGCTTGACCCCGAGCGTTGCGCCGAGCGGCTGCGCGCCAACCTGGCCGAGAAAAATGCGCTGATCCAGCGCGTGCACGAAGAGCCGCCGCTCCCCGTGGACGAGCTCGTCGATCGATACAGCGCTCTCGGTACGCGCCTGCGTCCGTACATCGCCGACACCGGCGCGATCCTGCGCCAGGCCTACCGCGATGGAAAGCGCATCCTCTTCGAGGGAGCGCAGGGGATCATGCTCGACATCGATCACGGCACCTATCCGTTTGTGACCTCATCGAACACTGGCCCGGGCGGGATTCCGTCGGGCGCGGGGGTTCCGCCCCAGATGGTGGGGCGACCGATCGGCATCGCGAAGGCGTACTGCACCCGCGTGGGCGAGGGCCCCTTCCCCAGCGAGATTCAAAACGACGACGAGGCCGAGCGCCTGCGCGCCGCCGGTCACGAGTACGGCGCGACCACCGGGCGGCCGCGCCGCGCTGGGTTCTTCGATGCGGTGGCTGCGCGCTACGGCTTTGAGCTGTGCGGCGCGGAGGGCTGGATCATGACGAAGCTCGACGTGCTCGCTGGGCTCGGCGACCTTGAGGTGGTGACCGCCTACAAGCTGGATGGCGAGACGTTCACGGAGTATCCCGCCCACCTGCCGTCCCTCGACGGCATCGAGACCGTTTCGGAGACGCTTCCCGGCTGGACCGAGGACGTCTCGGGCTGCCGCAGCTACGACGAGCTGCCGCAGACCGCGCGCACGTACGTCGAGCGCGTGGAAGAGCTGATCGGCGTGCCGATCGTGCTGGTTTCCGTGGGGGCCGATCGCTCCGCTAACATCGTGCGTCAGTCGGTCTTCGGCGACGCATGGGACGCTTCCCAAGGTGCCTCAGCTACGGAGAGCGTGCTGTCGTGACCGACGCGTCGGGCATTCCTGAGGATCGGGGCTCTGAGGATCGGGGCATGGGGGGCCTAGACCCCGAGGCGCGGGCATTCCATGCGTCCCTGGGCGGGCCCTTCGCCGAGCACGTCGCCATCATCATGGATGGCAACGGGCGCTGGGCCCAAGAGCGCGGTTGGATGCGCGTGCGCGGGCACAAAGAAGGGATGGAGTCGGTGCGGCATATCACGACCGCCGCCGCCGAGCTCGGCGTGAAGAGCCTGACGCTCTACGCGTTCAGCCGCGAGAACTGGAAGCGTCCGGACCTTGAGGTCACGGCGTTGATGCGACTGCTGCGACTCTTCCTGCGCCGCGAGCGCAAGACGATGATGGACAACGGCATTCGCCTCCTGTCGATCGGCCGGATGGACGACCTGCCGCGCTTCGCCCAGCGCGCGCTCACTGAGACGATTGACCTGACGGCGGCCAACTCCAAGATGACCCTGCGCTTGGCGCTCTCCTACGGCGGCCGCACCGAGATCGCCGATGCGATGCTCAAGGTCTCCCGGGACATCGCTGCGGGCAGGCTCAAGGAGGAAGACGTCGGCGAAGAAACGCTGCGCGGGTACCTCTACGATCCTTCGACGCCGGACCCCGACCTGGTGATTCGGACCGCGGGGGAGATGCGTCTCTCGAACTTCCTCCTTTGGCAGGCTTCGTACGCGGAGTTCTACGTGACGGACGAATGCTGGCCGGACTTCCGCCGCCCGCAGTTCGAGGAGGCGCTGCGCGCGTACGCTGGGCGCAAGCGGAAGTTTGGCGGGCTGCCCCAAGAGGGAGCGACCGGTGCATCGGCGACGTCCAGCGGGGGCCCCAAGCGCGGGGCCCAATCCGCATGAGCTTCACACGCCAGGGCCTCCGTCGATGAGCGCGGTGGAGACACCTTCTCCCAAGCCGGAGATGACGCGTCGAGAGAAGCTGATCCAGCGCACGAAAGTGGGGGGGATCCTCGCGGTTTCGGTCGCGGGACTGCTTTTCGCCTCGTCGCTTAAACGCGGTCCGGAGATCACCCTCGCCCTCGGCGTGGTGCTCTCCCTCTGGTCGTTGATCGAGGTTCGGAAGATGGGCCTCTTCTTGTCGGCCCAGGGATTCGTCGTTGCTTCCGTGTCGACGTTGGCGCTCGCGGCCGCGCTCTACCGCTGGCCTCAGTTTGCGGAGGCGGATGGCGTGCCTCAGCCGATCGAGGGGCCCTTCCTCCTTATCGCGGCGCTATCGATTCCGTTCGCTCTTTGGGTTCTTCGCTCGACCGTCAAGAGAGCGCGTGCTGGCGTGGCGCCCAAGGTCACTTCGCTTCCCTCGGTCCTATTGCTTGTGACCGTGGCGACGCCGCTCTTGGCCCTCTACCCCATCCGGCTGAGCGGCGGGGCTGCGGGCCTCGCGGCGTACATCGTGCTGGCGAAGATCGGCGACATCGCTGGCTACTACGTGGGTAGCATGATCGGGAAGCGCAAGCCGTTCCCAAGCATCAGCCCAGGCAAGTCCGTCGCTGGGTGCAACGCCTCGCTGATTACGGGGATTCTTGTGGGGCTTCTTTGTGTCGCTCTGGGTGTTCTCGGAGGCGCTCGCTACGGGCTCTTATCCGGCGCGCTCCTCGGTGCCGCCGTGAACGTTCTAGCCCAGGCTGGTGATCTGCTCGAAAGCGCCTATAAACGTAGGGCGGGCTTCAAGGACTCAGGCACGACGTTTGGCCCTTCCGGGGGCATGTTCGATCTGATCGATAGCCTCATCCTTTCCGCACCCGTAGCCGCCGTCATTTGGCCGCTGCTGTTCCAGACCGTCTCCTGACCCCAAGAGCTTCCCGCCGTGCCTGAACTCACGATTCCACTTCGCAGCCACGAGGAAGCGATTCTCGTCCTCGGTCCCTACGATCGCTACGCGCGGCTCCTGCGGCAGGACCTCGACATCGAGATCTTCGCGCGCGGCGGCAACCTGCGCCTAAAGGGCCAAGGTGACGGCATCCAAGAAGCTTCGCTCCGCATTCAGCACCTGCTTGGCAAAGCGCGCAAGGGACGTGAGCTGGGCGTTCGTGAGATTGAGGCCATCCTTTTGGACAAGACCATGCAGAACGCAGAGAACGCGCGGGGCAGCACCGGTTCACCTTCAACGCGGCTCGGTGCTGATCGCGGCGCCTCAAGTCCGCGATCGAGCGGCGCGGGCCACGGAGCTTCTGGGTCTGGCGGTTCCGGGAGCCGGTGGCAAGGATCCCATCGCCCTGCGTCGGTCCGCTTTCGTCCGCGGGCCGTAGAGCCGCGCGGCGAGAACCAGCGCCGCTACATCGATGCGATCGAGAAGCACGACCTCGTCTTCGGCATCGGCGCCGCTGGCACGGGCAAGACGTACCTCGCCGTTTCGGCCGCGGTCCAGCGCCTCCGCAAGGGCAGCGTTCGACGCATTATCATCACGCGTCCCGTGGTGGAGGCGGGCGAGCACCTTGGCTTCCTGCCGGGGGACTTCCAGCAGAAGCTGGACCCTTACCTCCGTCCGATCTACGACGCGCTGCGCGACATGATCGAGCCGGAGGATCTGGAGCGCCTAGAGGAGGCCGGGGTCATCGAGATCGCGCCGCTGGCCTACATGCGCGGCCGTACGCTCTCCAGCGCGTTCGTGATCCTCGACGAGGGGCAGAACACCACCGCCAGCCAGATGAAGATGTTCCTGACCCGCTTGGGTGAGGACTCGTGCATGGTGGTGACGGGGGACCCCACCCAGAACGACCTGCAGCGCCACCAGCACAGCGGCCTCAGCGACGCGGTGCGGCGCCTCAAGGGGATCGATGCCGTGGGCGTGATCGAATTCGATGCAAATGACGTCGTACGCCACCCGCTCGTGGGCAAGATCGTGCGTGCGTACGATAAGAAGGAGCCGTTCCAAGAGCGGCCCAGCGGGAAGACGCCCGAGCGGGACCCGAAGGAAGGGTCCGCCGAGGGCTGATGTCAGACCCCCTCGACGACGGGCCGCCAGCCGCAGGCCTAGAGAGCACTTACACCTGGGCGGACGAGGCCGGGCTGAGCTTTCTTGAACAGGATGAGGCGCTTCGTGCGCTCCGTGCTGCATTGTCCCACGGGGGGCGCCCCGATCTTCTGGTGGACATCGTGGTCGTCAGCGCGGAGACGCTCGCAGGGCTGCACGCCCAGTTCTTGGACGATCCCACCGAGACGGATGTCATTACCTTTGACCTTTCCGCTGGCGAAGACGAGAGCGACCCTGCGATGGGAGGCCCGGACGGCGAGATCTACCTCAGTGCCGACCGTGCACGCTCCGTTAGCGAGGACCGAGGCGTCCCTCCGAAGCGTGAACTGGTGCTCTACCTCGTCCACGGCGCGCTGCACCTCTGTGGGCTAGACGATCACGATGAGTCCGACCGAGCCGCCATGCGTGCCGCGGAGCGCACCGTGATGGCAGGGCTTGGCTACGTAGCGGACACCGCTCCCCACGACCTTTCCTGATCACAAGGATTGGCTTTCCTGATCAC
>CAYQKK010000013.1:9791-14436 GCA_964417955.1 uncultured Planctomycetaceae bacterium | reverse complement strand
TGGCTTTCCTGATCACGCGGACTGGCTTCCTTGATCCTAGGGACTGGCCTTCAGCCTTAGTCGGCGGACGCGGCTTCCGTATTTGGTCTCCCATGGGGGCAAAAATCAGGGGAAATGTTGCAGGACTCTGCGCTCGGGATAAGCCCCGAAAAACCCCTCTGGCGAGCGTTATTGGCTGATTGGGGCGAGTGTGTGTGGAAGCAGCAGCGTCCACGCTTCGACAATCGGGTCGATGCCGCCAGCAGCCTGTTGATCCCGATGGTCTCGGATCGGTACGACAGGGGGGCAGGCGGGCGCCGCACACGCCCGAATCCACCTTCCTGCGCCCTCTAGACCTCATCTTCTGACTCTTCACTCGCCCTTGTCTTCCGCCCAGGACCTCCCGGAATCCGATCCGGTCAAGCCAGTCGAATCGACCCAGACCCCTGGGCCGAAGCTGACGGCTGCCGAGAAGAAAGCCGCGGAAGCGAAGCGCCTTTGGGATGCTTTTTTCGCCGCTCCCGGTGATGACACCCGGAACACGTTGGTCGAGTGGTACCAGGGCCTGATCGGGCAAATCGTTCGTCGCTTCGGAGCGCGTCTACCCCGCTCTGTCGATCGTGGCGATCTTGTGACTGCGGCGAACATGGGGCTCATCAGCGCCATCCACGGCTTTGATCCAGAGCGCGGCGTT
Organism: uncultured Planctomycetaceae bacterium; assembly: GCA_964417955.1. Lineage (GTDB taxonomy): Bacteria > Planctomycetota > UBA1135 > UBA1135 > Saltatorellus. Next base: position 13,763 of record CAYQKK010000013.1, on the reverse strand, counting down.
CGCTTTGAGTCGTATTGCGAGCTGCGCGTCAAAGGAGCGCTTCTCGACGAACTGCGTTCACAGGATTGGCTGCCGCGTCCCTGGCGCCAGAAGATTGAGCAGCAAAAGCGGACCGTTGAGCGTCTGCGTCGTGAGTTAGGGCGCGAGCCCGGCGACGGCGAAGTGGCTTCCTCGATGGGTTTTGCTCTCGACGTGTACCAGCAGACATTTGGTGTCGGCCTCCCCGGGACTCCGAGCGGTTCGATGCCTGCGTCCGACGGCGGTGCTGATGACGGCGGCTCCATGAGCGCCCTCGACATCGTGCAGGACAAGGCTGTGGAAGCTCCGGGCGAGCAGCTGTCCCGCGACGAACTCCTGCAGCTCGCTTCCCAGCGGATGACCGACCAAGAGCGTCGCATCGTCTACCTGAAGTACTGGGAAGAGATGCCCATGCGTGAGATCGGCGAGCTGACGGGCCTCTCCGAGTCCCGCGTCTGCAAGATCCACACGCGCCTCATCGATCGCCTCCAGGACCGCTTCCGGGTGAATCAGGAAGACGAGAGCGGCGTTCTCGAGACCGGCTACCCGTAGCTCTTCTCGCACGTTCTGCGGCGAGAAAAAAAGGGGGCCCGAGCCGAAGCCCGGACCCCCTGCGAAGAGTGCTCGGAACTGAGCGCAGCCGAAGCCGCGCGCAGGAACCGTCGATCACAGCGCGCTACAAGAGCGCGGTGCTTTCCCCCCGACGGTTCGGCCCGGCGACAAGCGCCGAAGCCCGAGGTGCAGCAACGAGCGTGGAATCCCCACCCCACGCCAGAGCGCACATCTCCTTCTCTTGGGACCGAGGGCCATGATGCTGTCCCCACAGCGACCACTCAGTCCACTCCTCCATACGAGACGCTGCGCATATCCCCACACGCGCAGGCCTCACCATCGAATCCCTGCCGCCGAAGCAGCCGGAACCCGTTGGGCCCTTCATGGTTCCGTCGTCACAGCCATCGAGTTCGAGGCTGTGGGGCGGAAGCGTGTTCGAGGGGGTGATCCCTCGAACGTCTTGCACTGATCCAATGCTCAGGCTGACGCCGGTACCCATGACCTGACTCAGCTGACTCGGCTCAGCGCGATAGCGCTCTCCGTTGGCTTGGTCGTTGGTTTGGGTGTGGCGTATAAGCATGGGATCGTTGCGATTGGGAGTCTGAATCGACTCGTTCGACAGGTCAGTTCCTGCTGCCTGCCCTCCGCAGCCAGGGGCTAGGGAGGGTGGTAAGTGCCGGCCTGAACTCGGCGTGAGCCAAGTCCAGGCCGGAGGGCAAGTGAGGAACAGCAACGTTCCCACCGACCCATCAGGTCCTTTTCATCCGAGGCGGACCCTCTCAGGGAGGGGGTCCACGGCGCTCCTCGGACGACAGACCCGACGGATCGGGGCTTTGAGCGACGTTCGGTAGCTCGGCTACCCCCGGAGGGGCCCGTGGCTTTGCGTCCCAAGCTTGCGCTTGGTTTGCCGTTCTCGTGTCGCCGTTGGAGCAAGACAGGATACCTAGGAAATTGCATTTGGCAAACGAGTGCGTACGTTGAAGGGGTGGAAACAGATTCCGACCTACGTATCTACATTGCACATGGGGGTTTAGGTCGCCGCGATCGCTGGCTTACAAACCGGAAACCTTACAAAGGGCGGCGGAAGGGGCCTGGAAGGCGAGAATCCGCGCCTCTCCGGCCCGCGCTCCCTTCCGTCCAACGATGTTCCAAGCTCCCCTGTCTCCATCAATCGTTCCTTCGCGGCGCGCCGCTGCTCAGGGAGGGGCCGTTCAGGGGTTGACCTTTGGGTCCATTCTGGGGGTCTTGTTGCTCGGACCAGCGTTTTTCGGGGCCGTCCAAGGCGAGAGCGTCGAGCAGGTCCAGGGATCCTCGGTTCGGCTGGTGGTGATGCTGTCCGTCGATCAGCTGATCCCGCAGCAGCTTGAGCGCCTCGCGCCTGCGCTGAATGGGGGTCTCAGCCGGCTGCTGCAGGAAGGTGTGAGCTATCACGACGCCCGGCTGCCCTACGCTCGGACCGAGACCGGCGCGGGGCACGTCACTTTCTCGACCGGCTGCCTGCCGCGTACCCACGGCGTGGTCGGCAACTCCTTCTACAACCGAGAGCTGGCCCGCGACATGTACTGCGTTGAGGACGTGGACGCGTACTCGATTCAGTCGACGGGGAAGGTGGAGGGCACGGGTCGACGATCACCGATCAACCTCATGCGTCCGACGCTGCCGGAGCTCCTTCAGGCAGAGAACGCCGCGACCCAGGTCGTCTCGATCTCAGGCAAGGACCGTGCCGCCATCGGGATGGCCGGGCGCGCGGAGGGCCTCGTTCTCTGGTGGGACAAGGGCGGAAGCGGTTTTCAGTCGTCGAACTTCTACTGCGACGCGCTCCCCGGATTCGTGACGGCCTGGAACGATGGGTGGCAGGCGTCATTCCGCGGCTGGACTTGGAACCCGATCGCCGAGCGGACTGTCGCGGACTTCGAGCTCTTGGGCACAGCCGCCGATGATCGTCCTGGTGAGCGACCCCTCGGAAAGTTAGGCACGACCTTTCCCTACACGTTCGCTGGGGACGCCAGCCCCAAGACGATGGGGGGACTCGCGTTCCAGACGCCGCTCGCCGATCGGTTCGTCATTGAGATGGCCACCGCCGCTATCAAGGAGATGAGCCTAGGCGCGGACGACGACGTGGATGTTCTCGCGCTGAGCTTTTCAGCCTGTGATGTGATCGGTCACGCAAATGGTCCGTACAGCCGAGAGGTCACGGACGTGCTGTTGCGCCTCGACGAAGGGCTCGGGCGGCTCTTTGACCTTCTCGATAAGAACGTGGGCAGCGGACGCTGGACGGCGGCCCTCACGGCCGACCACGGCGTGCTTCCCTTGCCTGAGTATCTGCAGGCCCGCGGGGTTCCGTCCCGTCGCATCACGAGGGACGAGGCATCGCAGTTCGGCACCGACCTCGCTTCGGGCCTGACCGAGAAGCTGGGGGCGCGCGTACGCTTTCGCTCTGTGCCCGGAGGATTTCGCCTCGACTCCAAGGATATGGCGAAGGCCGGATTGGATCCCGCAGCCGTTCGCCTTGCGGCCGCCGAGCTCGTGCGCGAGCTAGCTAAGTCCCATCGCTGGGTTGCGTCGGCCTATTCCCTCGAAGAACTGGCGGCGCTGGACGCCACGGCCACCGGAACCGAGGCGCTCCTTCGAAATACCTTTCATCCCGAGCGCGCTCCCGACGTCACGGTTGTGAATGGAAGCCACCTGCTCAAGGGCATGAGCCGAGGGACGTCCCATGGCTCCCCCTACGACTACGATCGTCACGTGCCGATGATGTTCTACGGTCCGAGGTTCCCGGCGGGGACTTCCTATCGCGCGACCGGTAGCCAAGACATCGCCCCGACGCTGCTGGGGTCGCTTGGGATTGCCTTCGACGCCCAGCGCTTCGACGGGGTCGATCTCTACGGCGAGGAGTAGCGTTTAGCGGAGACGGCGCAGGGCTTCTTCGAGCATCGACGCGGAGTAGTTCGAGAGCTTCCAGTGCCCCGGCGCCCATCCCACGAGGAATCGATGGAAGTCGGCCCAGCTCGTCGCCCATAGGGTCCTCCACTCGTTCTCGATGGCCCCGCCGTCGCAGGCCGGGTGGAAGCGACTGAGCGCAAGCCGTAGCTCGTCGAAGTAAAGGTCGAGGTCGGCTTCCGCGTGCCGTTCTAACTCTCCATCCGCGAGGCAGCTTCCGAGGAAGTACGCAACGTCCTGGACCCCGACGCCCCCGCCGGCGTACTGAAAGTCGACGGCGGCGACGCCGTCTGCCCCAAAGCAGAAGTTAGCGAGCTTCGCGTCGCCGTGGAGGACGGTGCGATGCACTGCGCTCTCAAGCTGATCGTCCAGCGCACCCGCCGCGTCGCGCAACGAGTCGTCCTGCATCGCCGCTAGCTCGTCGGGCCGCGTGGCGAGGTGCCAATAGGTGCCTCGATCCCA
>CAYQKK010000013.1:0-9691 GCA_964417955.1 uncultured Planctomycetaceae bacterium | reverse complement strand
CCTGCTCGACCCGATAGCTCTTCAGCTTGCGCTGGTGCGAAAGGTCGGTCCCGAACCCTCGCGGATGATCCACAGTGCCCTTTGGCGGCTCCACGGCTTTCAGGATCACGCTAGCCAGCCCATCTGTTGGCTCACGAACGGCGAGGCGCTCGATGCGGCCATAGCCGCTCCAAAGGGACTGAACGACCTCGGGCGCGCCGACGACGCGGGCGCCGATCACCTGTTCGATCCAACGGTGCGCCGGCTCATCGTTCGCGCCCTCTTCTCCGCGGCTCTGCTCCATCCTGTTCGCGGTCTCCGCGTGACAGCTACTTCGGCGCGCTCACGGCCGCATGCACGGCCATCAGCTCGTCGAGCACCTGGGGGAGGTCTTCAAGCCGCACCATGTTGGGGCCGTCGGACGGCGACGTATCTGGATCAGGGTGGGTCTCGATGAAGAGCCCGTGGACGCAGCCCGTGGCCACGGCCGCGCGGGCGAGGAGCGGAACGAGAGTCCTGTCGCCGCCGGTGCGGTCGCCGAGCGCGCCAGGGCGCTGGACCGAGTGGGTGGCGTCAAAGACCACGGGGTGCCCGGTGTCCGCGAGATCCCGCAGCCCAGCCATGTCGACCACGAGGCGCCCGTAGCCAAACGTGGTGCCGCGCTCGGTGACGAGGACTCGATCGTTGCCGCTCTCCGTCACTTTCGCGGCGACGTTGCCCATGTCCCACGGGCTCAAGAACTGGCCCTTCTTCACGTTGATGGCGCAGCCGGTCTTGGCGGCCGCGACCAGGAGGTCCGTCTGGCGGCACAGGAACGCCGGGATCTGGAGCAGGTCGACGACCTCGGCGGCGGCAGCGCACTGCTCGGGGTGGTGCACGTCGGTGACCACGGGCACGCCAATCTCGCGCTTGACCTCAGCCAGCCAGTTGAGGCCCTCCTCCATGCCAGGCCCGCGCCCCCCTGAGAGGCTTGAGCGGTTGGCCTTGTCAAAGCTGGCCTTGAACACGTAGGGCAGGCCCCGGGCGGCCATGGCGTCACGGACGGTGCCAGCGATGTCGAGGGTGAGCTGTCGGCTCTGCAGGACGCAGGGGCCCGCGAGGAAGAACAGCGGGCCATCACCGAATCGGTGTCCACCAAGCTCGAAGGCCTTCGGGGCTTTGGAAGCGGATATAGGGGCCTGCATGGGGATCGAAGGGGTCGAAGTGTCTCTAAGTGAGGCGGAATATCTCTCGTGAGGACAGGAAATGTGTCACAGCCGTTAGCTCGCAGGATCTTCCCAATTATCGACGAGGTCAGATTCCCAAAACCGGGTTCTATTGATCCGACGGCTGAATTCCCCACGGCCCACCACTGACCACCGTTGTCCCCAGCGTGAAGGCTCTCTTCGAAACTCGTCCGCATCGCCATGACAACACTCGCACTATTAGCTTCGGCAGCCCTTTTGCAAGGAACGCCGGTCGTATTCAACAACACGGCACCCACCGGGCTCTTTCACGACATCTCGGCCGGCACGGTTCTATTCGACGAGGGAAGGATCCCGTCGACGAGCGCCCCTGAGGCGGGGGCCCAGGACACGTACTCATTGGTCGCCTTAGAGCTGGGCTACGTCACCCAGGCGCTCGACGCTGGCCTCGGGGGGCCAGGAGCCCGGATCATTCTATCGTTCTACGCCCAAGGGGACGCGAGCACCCCTCCGACCGAGCTCGGCCAGCCCCTTGCCGTCTACGACATCACGGGGCTGCCAGCGTCCACGGCCACCGGATCCCAGTCCACCCACGTCGTCGACTACACGCTGCCCACGCCCGTCTGCTTCCGCGCGGACGGCAACGGAGCCTTTAGCTCTACCGCAGGCAACGATTTCGTCTGGTCGATCTCCATGCCGGACGAAGTGCACGGCGCCGCTGGCCCGTTGGTCGCGGGCGACCCCCAGCAGTGTGGCCTCGGTGACGGAACCTACTTTCAAGCGGTCGGATCCTGCGGAACAGGCCTCGGGAGCCTCGATGGCTTTGGCGAGTTGGCCCCCGACGGTTCATTTCAGTACCGCAACTTTGGAGGCTACCCCCAGGCGCCGTTCGGATCCTTCCACCTGCTGGCCATGGCTCCACTCTCCGGCGAGTGCGCAGGCTGCGGGATTGCAGACCCCTTTCTCGAAGGCAACGACAGCTGTGCCTCGGCGATTGCCCTTCCCCTTGGAAAAACGACGGGGCTGATCTCCGAGAGCGGCGACGACGACTACTACCGCATTTCGATCCCTGCATCCGCGGAGGTCTCCGTTGATTTGGACTTTGACGCTGCGCTCGGCGACCTAGCGCTGGAACTCTACGAGGAGGGCTGCGGCACGCTCTTGGCCGTATCCACACCTTCGACCCAGGGCCGTTCGCTCGCGCACTTCGACTGCGGTGGAGCCCCTCGCGATGTCGTGATCCGCATCGCGGAACTCTCCGGCGGCTGCCTTGACTACGATCTGGTCGTGGACGCAACCCCCGTCATCGACGATCAGTTTGAAGACAACGACGTCTGTACGCAGTCAGCCCTGGCGGGCATCAGCACGTTCACGACGAGGGATCTCGTGGTGTCGGAGTGCGACTCGGACTACTTCCTCTTGAAGGTGGTCGATCAGCGCGAGGTGCGCGTGGATCTGTTCTTCGAGCACGCGAGCAGCAACGTCGACGTCTTTCTGTGGGACATCAGCTGCCAGACGCTCCTCGGAAGCAGCACTGGGCTCGGGGACTCCGAAAGCCTGAGCTACCTAAATGACACCGGCTTCGATGTGGACATCGTGGCGGAGATCGTCTGTAGCGGTGGGGACGGGCACGCTGAGTACAGCCTCTCCGCGTGCTATTCCCTGGGCGATCTGATCAGCTTCCAAACCTGCGCCGGGGAGGCCAATTCCACCGGTCGCCCCGCGACGATGTGCGCCCGTGGCAGCGATGTCGCCGCGGACAACTTCGTGCTGTTCTACGCCGTGGATCTGCCGCCGAACGCCTTCGGCTACTTCATCACCTCCCTCGCCACGGACTACGTTCCGCAGCCCGCCGGGGCTTCCGGAACGCTGTGCCTGGAGGCCGTCGGTATTGGTCGCTACTCCTACGACGTCCGTCAGACCACCACGACCAACTCGGTCTTCTATCAGCCGGACCTGACCCAAACGCCCATCAGTGGCGGCTTCATTCCCACCTTGGCCGGCGAGACGCGCTACTGGCAGTTCTGGTACCGCGACTCGTTGCCCACGGGCGGCTCGACCTCGAACTTCACGAGCGGCGCCGGCATCGACTTCCAGTAAAGGTGGCTCAGGCTTTGAGTCGCGACATCACGAGCTCGGTCCAGTAGCCGACGCCGAGGGGGATCGCGTGATCGTTGAAGTCGTAGCGCGGGTGGTGCACGTCAAACTCGCCGCCTGCGCCTAGCCAGATGTAGCAGCCGGGAACGCTCTCGAGCATGAAGGCGAAGTCTTCGCCGCCCATGCTCGGCGCCGCGTCGTGGACGAGGCTGGACTCGCCGACCACCTGTGCACTCGCACGGGCGGCGATCTCAACCTGGGCGGCGTGGTTCACGGTGGGCGGGTAGCCGCGCGTGAACTTCACCGTCGCCGTCGCGCCATGGGCGGCAGCCACGTGGGTCGCGATGCGCTCGATCCCAGCCTCCATTGCGTCGCGTGTTTCCGGCTTGAACGTGCGGCAGGTCCCCGCGAGCTTGGCGGTGCGCGGGATAACGTTCGTCGCAGAGCCGCCCTCCATCTTCGTGATCGACACCACGGCCGAGTCCTGGGGATCCGTCGTCCTCGACACGAGGGACTGGAGGCCCGAGATCACTTGGCTGGCGACGTAGACGGGATCGATGCCGCGGTGGGGCATGGCCGCGTGGGCGCCGACGCCCTCGATCTCGATTTCCACGAGGTCGCTCGCCGCCATCACGGGACCTGCGCGTAGCGCGATCTGGCCCATGGGGAGCTGCGGCCAGTTGTGCATGCCGTAGACCTCGTCGCAGGGGAAGCGTTCAAAGAGGCCGTCTTCCATCATGGCCTTCGCGCCTGCGAGGCCTTCTTCGGCCGGTTGGAAGATGAAGTGCACGGTGCCGGCGAAGTCGGGGCGCAGGCTGAGCGCTTGGGCTGCGCCCAAGAGCATGGTGGTATGCCCGTCGTGGCCGCATCCGTGGAACACGCCAGCCGAGGAAGACGCGTGGGCTGCGCCCGTCTCTTCCGTCATCGGCAGCGCGTCCATGTCCGCACGGAGGCCGAGGGCTGGCCCGTCGCCCTGGCTACCCTTGAGTGTGCCCACGACACCGGTCACTCCCATTCCCGTATGCACGTCAAGGCCGAACGAAGTGAGACGTTCTGCCACGAGCTTCGCGGTGCGCGTTTCCTTGTAGCCAAGCTCGGGATGCTGGTGGAAGTCGCGGCGCCATTCGGTCAGCTGCGCGGTGATGTCGTCGATCTCGGTTTGGAACTGCATAGCGCTCAGGATAGTGAAGTTGGGCCCGCGTGAGGCCCTCTCATCTGGCTCTCATTAGCGGACGAGTAACTTCGCCAATTGTCGCCCAGAGCCCATACCGAAGCGCGTGGAGCCCCCTATTCTCCAAGGGAGCGCTGGGTCCAACCCCACCGGCGCCACGTCCTTTGCCAAGCCACTCCATGACGATCTCCATTCGCCTGCGGTCCAGCGTTCCTTCACTTGCACTAGCTGCAACGGCCATCTTCGGCGCGCAAGCCGAAGCTGCCCGGCTTCAGGGGCGCATCCAGGCTCAGCCGGCCGCAAGCTCCTCGGTGCCGCCGCGAACGCTTCCGACGTTGCTCACGGCGACCGCATCGGCCAGTTCGACCGGCGCTGCGGGTCCCGCGAGCCTCACGGTGGACGGCAACCTCAACACGCGTTGGGAGTCAGTGCACGGGATCGACCCAAGCATCCTGACCCTGGACCTCGGAGCGACCTTCGTTCTGTCGCGGACGGTCATTCACTGGGAGGCAGCGAACGCTGGCTCCTACACGGTGGATGGCTCCACGGACGGCGTGACCTGGAACACGATTCGAAGCCGCAGCGGCGGGCTCTTCGGAGACCGCACCGACCGAATGCGCCTTTCGGGCGCGTATCGCTACGTGCGGATGAACGGCCTGACCCGCAGCCCCGGCAACGTCTACGGCTACTCCATCTGGGAGATGGAGGTCTACGGCTCACCCGCGCTGGATAGCGACGGTGACGGCGTCCCCGACGTGACTGATCAGTGCCCAGGTACGCCTCTCGGTGAGATGGTAGACGAGACCGGCTGCACCATCATGGATAGCGACGGCGACGGCGTGCCTGACTCCATGGATCAATGCCCGAACACGCCCGCGGGCGATGTGGTGGACGCAACCGGCTGCACCATCGTGATTCCCGTTTCCGAAGTCTCCTTCGCGAACGGAATCCTGATCGGCGGAACCGGGTCGGACTCACCCGGCTTTTCGCTCTACGTCTTTGACGACGACCTGTCAGCTCCGGGCACGAGCGTTTGCAACGGTGGCTGCGCGGCGACCTGGCCGCCGGTCCTCGTGGAAGACGGGGTGGCCTCGGGGATCCCAGGGCTGTCCATGATCCAGCGCGCCGACGGGACGAACCAGGCGGCCTACCAGGGACGCCCGCTCTACTTCTACACGGGCGACATCGCTGCGGGCGACACGCTCGGCGAAGGCCTCGGCGGCGTTTGGTTCACCGTACCGTTCGTCCAGATCTTCGCGCCGCTGTTCGACATGACGACGGTGCTTGACCCCGAGCTGCAAGAGGATACGCCGACGGCGCTGATCACTCGCTTCTCCGACCGCGCCCGAGACAGGCACGCGCGCGAGGATGAGTTTGGTATCTACGATCACTATCTCTCGTTCTACTGGGAGCACCGCACGTCAGCCGTCGAGATCGTCGACACCATCGGTAAGGGCGGCAACACGATCACGTTCAACGTGGCTTCGCAGTGGCGACTGAGCCCCAACCAGGCCGAGCTGCGCTTCTTCTACCGCGGCTTCAACACGGTCGCCGAGTACTACAACAACGGTTCGATGACCAGCGTCCCGAGCCTCGATGTGCCCGGCAGCAACGTGAAGCACTACACGCGCTCGCTCAACTTCAACCAGAAGACGGGCGGCCCGCTGCAGGTGGGGGACCGCCTTGAGTTCGAGCTCAGCCACTTCCTCGATGCCGTCCCCAACGGACGCAATAACTACTACGGCACGGCGATCCTCTACATCGTTGGTCAGGGGATCGTCCCGTGGGAAGCGCGGGGGGTCTTTGGTAACCCGTCCACGGAGCGTGAAGACTCGTTCCCGATGGCGGAGACCGGGCACCTTGGCGGCGGGACGACGCTGCCGTACCAGTACTCCGGCGAGCCGGACAAGCACTTCATGCAGATGGCGGGCAACCTGTCCAACATCAACGGCCAAGAGTTCGTTCTTGGACGCCGCGTGCACCACACCGACGCTGGGAACGGCTCCCATGACGAGTCCCCCGGCAACCCGACCTTCACGGAGCTCGTGGGCAACCTCGGTCCGCAGTACGTCGGGCGCTCCTGCGTTGCATGTCACGAGAACAACGGCCGCGCACTGCCGCCGGCGGTTGGGTCGACCCTTGGTCAGTACGTGGTCAAGGTGGGCGACGCGAACGGCGATCCCCATCCCATGCTTGGCTCTGTTCTCCAGCCCCTCGTGACGAGCGGCACCTCAGAGGGCAACGTCACGCTTTCCGGTTGGACGGACGTGGGCGGTCTCCGCTCGCCAAACTTCCAGTTCACGGGACCGGTTCCCGCTCACTACAGCGCGCGCATCGCGCCCCAGCTCGTGGGCATGGGCCTGCTTGAGGCCATCGTCGAGACGGACGTCGAAGCGCTGGCCGATCCGACCGACAGTGACGGCGACGGGATCTCCGGTCGCATGCGTCTCGTCACGGATCCGGTGACGTTCAACACCCGCCTCGGCCGATTCGGCTGGAAGGGATCTCAAGCCTCCGTGCGCGACCAAGTGGCCTCGGCGCTCAACACCGACATGGGGGTGATGACCAGCGTGCACCCGGACCCAGACTGCGGCCCGATGCAGTCTGACTGCGGCCCGTCGGGCGCTGAGCTTTCGGACGAACGACTGGATCAGCTGACCCACTACATCCAGCTCTTGGGTGTGAGCGCGCGCCGCGACCTCGCGGACGCGGATGCCTTGGCAGGCGAGGCCCTCTTCAGCGCCGCGGGCTGCGCCGACTGCCACACGCCGACCTTCGTGACCTCGCCCTACCACCCGCGCGCCGAGCTGCGCAACCAGGAGATCCACCCCTACACGGACCTTCTGCTCCACGACATGGGGCCGGGGCTGGCTGACACCCTCATCGACGGGAACGCGACCGAGTCCGAGTGGCGCACGACGCCGCTTTGGAACATTGGCCTCACGGCTGGTGTAAGCGGCGGCGAGGGCTACCTCCACGACGGCCGTGCCCGCACGCTGACCGAGGCCATCCTCTGGCACGGCGGCGAAGGCGCAGACTCCAGGACCGCCTTCGAGGCCATGAGCGCTGCGGAGCAGTCGCAGCTGTTGGCGTTCCTCGAGTCTTTGTAGGTCCAATTGGCCAGAGCGGCACGGGGCCTTCGCGAGCTATACTCGCTAAGGCCCCGTGCTTCTTTAGCTCTCACCTCCCGCCCCATGATGTCACAAGACCAGGCCTCCGGACTCCTCCTTGGTCTTGCGCTGGGGGATGCGATGGGAGCCCCCTTCGAAGGCGGCCCATTGGAGCGCGGTCTTTGGCGAGTGCTTGGGCGAACGCGCTCCGGGGAGATGCGTTGGACGGACGACACGCAGATGACCCTAGATCTAGCGGGGTCTTTCCTGGCCATGGGGCGAATCGACGGCGACGACCTGGCGCGGCGGTTCGCTAGGAGTTATCGCTGGAGTCGCGGCTATGGTCCCGGCGCTGCGAAGCTCTTGAAGTCACTACGGCGAGGCGCAGACTGGCGAGTGGCGAACCGCAGCGTGTTTCGGGACGGCTCCTTCGGCAATGGCGGCGCGATGAGGGCCCCGGTTCTGGCGCTGTTCATCAGAGATGATCGCGAGGCTCTACTTCGCGCGACGGAAGAGCAGGCGGTTGTGACCCATGCTCATCCTCTTGCGATTGAAGGTGCCAAGCTCGTCGCTCTTGGTGTTTCGCTAGCCATCGCCGGGACTCCGAGTCTTGAGCTCCTAGATGGGCTCCCCGCGAATCACCCGAAATTCCAAGAACGTCTAGGGTGCGCGCGCCGCTGGCTGGCGGAGCGAGAAGAGCCTAAGCCCAAGGAGGTTCGTCGTTCATTGGGTAGTGGAATCTCCGCCCTAGATTCCTGTGTCACGGCCCTCTATCTAGGACTGCGTTTTCGCGATCAGCGTTTCGGTGAACTGGTGGGGTTTGCCTCGAAAATGGGCGGCGACGTGGACACGATCTGCGCGATGGCGGGGGCTCTCTGGGGAGGAGTGCGAGGTGCCGGGGCGCTCCCCGAGCGTGACCTCAAGCGGCTTGAGGGGCGAGAGCGGTTCGTGGTGCTGGCCCGCCAAATCTTGCGCTAGGGGAGTTGGTCTGTTTCGGCATCGAAGGACATTGGGCGCAGGCCTCGGCCTTGTCTGCTAGCCTTCCGCCCATGACCGATCCAGCTGACCGGATCACCCTCGTTACGGGTGCCAGTGGTTTCTTAGGAGCCCACGTCGTTGCCGCTGCCTGCGCTCGCAGCCAGCGGGAGGCGACGATGAGCGAGCCCCTCGGCCCGCTCGTCGTTGCCCAGACTCGCTCGCCCGCGCTGCTGGCGCCGAGGTTCAGCACGCCCCGCGATGCCGCCCAGTGGATCGAGACGGATCTCTTGAATGGGGAAGCCGTGAGCCTCTTGGAGCGGGTCATGCCCACCGAGGTCATTCACTGCGCGGCTCTTTCACGGGGCGGCGACTGCGAGTCGGACCCGGAGCTTGCCCAGAGTTTGAACGGCGTGCTTCCCGGTGAGGTGGCCGCTTGGTGCAGAGAGCACAGTGCCCGCCTTGTGCACGTCTCGACCGACTTGGTCTTCGGCGCAGAGGACGCGCCGAGGGGCGGCTTTACGGAGTCGGATGCCACGGGGCCGGTGTCCACATACGGAGTGACCAAGCTCGCCGGTGAGCGGGCCGTGATGGCTGCCCATGGGGACGCCACGATTGCGCGACTGCCGCTGCTCTACGGCAACTCCGGCGGCCGCGGTTTGGGTGCCAGCGACTCGATCCTTGAGCTCGTCGAGCGTGACGAGCGGCCGAAGCTCTTCGTGGATGAGTGGCGTACCCCGATGGAGGTGGGGAACGCGGCTGCGGCGCTCGTGGAGCTCCTTGAGTTTGACCACCCTGGGCCAGTTCACTTGGCAGGCACGTCCCGTGTGACTCGCTTTGACTTTGGTATTGCTGTGCTCAAGGCCATGGGCATGTCAGAGCCGGACGCGCGCACCAGCCTTGACGCGATCCTTCAGTCGGATCTCACGGAGGGTCCAGAGCGCCCGCGTGACGTGTCGCTGAACGCAACGCAGGCCGCCGAGGCCTTGGACACGCGCCTGCTGTCGGTTCGCGAGGGGCTGCTGGCGGCTCAGTAGCCGGGTGTTGGGGGCTGTGGCTGGGCCCAGCCGACAGACCCCAGCAGCCCAGCCGACTGATGGCAGGACTCAGCGGCTCAGCGCACAGTGGCCCAGCACGGCCGCCACGCGTCGAGCGCTTCGCGCCGACGGCAGGTG
>CAYQKK010000012.1:82904-93074 GCA_964417955.1 uncultured Planctomycetaceae bacterium | reverse complement strand
CACGGCACTGCTGCACGATCTGACGATCCTTAGCGCTTATTCCAGGGCTAGCAGCGCTGTTCATATCACTCGAACGTCACGGCAACGGCGTCCGTCATGTTCGAAGAGACGGCCGTCATGAGGTCACGGTGCCAACACTGGAAGAAGACGGTGTCACCTGGCAGCGGGGTGTAGGCGGGATTGCCCGGAAGCAGCGAAGGGCTGATCTCGAGCTGCGCGTAACCGAAGGCATCCGTCAGTCCAGCGAACTGGGAATAGCGACCGATATTGCCACCCACGCAAATCCGGCGGTTGCCGATCATGAAGTCCTGCTGGGCCGTCCCAATGAAGAAGAACTGGGAGGTATTCGCGGGCAGGTCAAAAGCGACAAGCGTCATGTCGTCATCGCTCACGACGGGGCTTCCAAGTACCTGGATGCGACTGAAGGTGCCGCCGAAGTTAGGGAGGGGCTGCGTGCAAACGACGTCCCCCAGCGGGCCTTCTTCGATGATTCGAAGAGCGGAGCCAGCCTCGCGTTGAAACCGGAACGAGACCGGCTCTCCCAATCGATCGGTTCCCACCACAGCGCCTGACATCGCGCTGACTTGGCCAAACCCGAAGTTGGAACCCTCCATCCGAATGGTCGTCGTGGTCCCAGAAGAAAGCGTCAGGACACCGCCAAGCTCCAAGCCCAGTCCTAGCTCGACTTCGAGGGTGCCACCGACGACAACCTCGGATTCAAACCGATGCTCGCTCAAGTGAATGAAACCCGATCCGCTTAGCTGGGTCGATCCTACGACGAGGATCTCAGTCAGTCCTGTCGTGGGGGTGATCTCAATGGCCAAGTCGCGATCGAACCGGAACAGGTTGAGGTTTGCCGACCCCGCGATCACCGCATTCCCCATCACCGTTGAGTTCACGCCCGAGACGGACCCACCGGGCCGGACGGTGAGATCGCCGAGCGTGGCGGCACCACCGCCGAGGTTGAGTTCGCCGTCCGCTTCCACGACGGTCTCTCCTTCGACCTGACCACCCGGTCGGAGATGAAGGTTTCCACCTGCCTGGACGACACAGTCCCCGAGCAGCCTGGTTGCATCAAAAAGATCGAGCCGGCCACCTGCTTCCAAGGTGGCGTTTTGCGCCACGGCCCCGTTGAAGAAGAAGACGGTCGTCTGCTCCATCGGAGGTGCCGGGCTTCTGCGGACGATGACGTCGTCGGTCGGATTGATTCCAGAGCTATTGACGTTGTTCGTCAGCCCGTTGTCAAAGATGACCTGGCCTGCGGCTGGATAGAGGGGCGCGGGTGTCGCGCCAGCTGAGACGGCGCCGAATGAGATGGCGCCGAATGAGACAGTGCCAAATGATAAGGCGGCCAGACCAGCTACAGGTCCAGCTACAGGTCCAGCTACCGTGATTGAGAATGCGAGCATGGTTCTCCGTTACGAGAGGTTCGAGATGCGACGCCGCGGGAACAGCGCGCGAGTTTGATCCTACCAGACGCGCGGAAAACTAGTGTGCGACGGCTACTTCTGCGCGGGCTTATTGACCGGCAGCGCATCCACTTCGATTTCGCCGCCGTAGCCCAGCGCTTGGAGGCCCGCCCAGACCTCGGCGTCTAGCTTCTGGTTGGGGTCGTTCGGTGAGTACCGGTCGCGCCACTCCGCCAGAATCTCCGACATCTCCTCGATCATCTCGGGGTTGTCGATGATCGTGCGCTCGCCGGGATCGGTTTCTAGATCGTAGAGCTCGACGGGAAGATCCATCTTCTTTAGGCGGTACGAGCGGGGGAAGTGCCCGCGCCAGCGCTCGTCGAGCGTGACGCTGAAACTGCGCGAGCAAACGGTGATCAGTGGACCGCGATCGTCGCTGCCTTCTTCTTCGAAGAGCGCCTTCCCCGGGAGCTTCTTCGGTAGCGGGACGTTGGCCAGCGCGTACAGGGTGGGGGCCACGTCGACGTGCTGAACCCACTGCTCGACCCGCTCACCCTTGGGGACGCCGGGGCCGTGGAAGAGCAGTGGGATGTGGGTTTGCTCCTCGTGCAGCATGACCCCGTGCTTGCGGTACAGCGCCGAGAAGAACGCGTGCTTGGTGTCCTTCTCGTCGGGCAGCTTGATGCGATCCCACAGGCCCTCTCCGTGATCCGACGTGATGGCGATGACCGTGTTCTCGAAGAGTCCGCGCTTCTTCAGCTCGGCAACCAGGTTGCCCATGGCGTCATCGAACTGGCGAATCTCCGAATCGTAGAGGTTGCGCTGATGGGAGATCTCGCCCCATGTGGGCTCGTCCAGTGCCTCTGGCGCTGGAATGGGATCTTTCGCGTCCGGGAAGGTCTCTTGGCCCCACTTCAAGGAGCCAGCGGCGGCGACGCGGGCCGCCTCTTCGTCGGCTTCTGGGAAGACCGTGCCGTCTTGTGGCTTGAAGGGGAAGTGAGGGTCGGCGGGATGCAGCCAGAGGAAGAACGGCTTCTCGCTGTCTTCCCTGCTATCGAGCCAGTCGAGGCCCTTGGACACGACCTGTTGGGCCGTCTGGTCCATGGACTGCCTTGGCTCGACATCGAAGTAATCGAGGCCGCGGTGGTAGTGCAGCTTCGCATTCACAATGGGGTTCGCCACGATGCCGGCGGTTTGGAATCCCGCCCGGGAGAAACCCTCCGCGAGGTGCACGTGATCCTTCAGCACCGCTACGTCCGCGCGCGCCTTGATCTCACCGGTCATCAGCATGCTCATGCTGGCCAGCGTCCAGGAAGACATGGCGGAGGCGTGCTCGATGACGGTTCCGGTTCCCATGAGCGCGTCGATGTTCGGCGTGGTCTCCCGAAAGTGACCGTACGTCGACATCCTGTCGGCCCTCAGCGTGTCGCACACGACCAAGATCACGTTGTACCGCTGTGCCTCGGCGCCCTCAGCGGACGAGTCCCCATCGAGACCCCCGCAGCCAAGCGTCAGAATGAGAGCGGGGAAGCAGAGGAGGCGAAGGGCTGATGAGCGCATGTCCTTAGCTTGACGCGCTGCGCTCGGGACCGCAACTGGAGTCCAGCCAGAGCCCCCGCTATGCCCGAATGCTGGACGTCTCTTACTGCGCCAAGATCATCTCGCGGAAACGCGAGAAGAGGTGGGCAGAGTCGCTGGGGCCAGGCGCTGCCTCGGGGTGGTACTGCACGCTGAACACCGGGTGCTCCTTGTGCTTCATGCCCGCGAGGCTCATGTCGTTCAGGTTCCAGTGGGTCGCCTCCATTTCGCTGGGCAGCGATCCCTCGTCCACGACGTAGCTGTGGTTCTGGGAAGTGATCTCGATACGACCCGTGGATTCGTCGCGCACGGGATGGTTAGCGCCGTGGTGACCGAAGGCCATCTTCTTGGTCTTGGCACCGAGCGCGAGGCTGAGGATCTGGTGCCCGAGGCAGATGCCGAAGACAGGCGTCTTGCCGACGAGCTCCTTCGCGGCCTCAACGGCGTAGGTGCAGGCCGAAGGATCGCCCGGCCCGTTCGACAGGAACACGCCATCCGGCTCCATGGCCAGGACGTCGGCGGCAGGGGTCGTGGCCGGTACCACGGTGACGTCAAACCCGGAGTGAACGAGGCTGCGAAGGATGTTGCGCTTGGCCCCAAAGTCGTAGGCGACGCACTTGAGCCGTTCACCCTGCCACTCGGGCGTCACCTTGGGGAACGAGTCGTCGTACTGGGCGTCCCACGCGTAGGATTCCGCGCAGGTCACCTCGGCCGCTAGGTCTCTGCCATCGGTGGAGGTCGCGGCCTTCGCTTTGGCCACGAGCGAGGCTTTGTCGAAGTCGGTGGTGGAGATCACAAAGCGCAGCGAGCCTTCCTCGCGGATCATCTTCGTCAGCTTGCGCGTGTCGACTCCTTCCATCGCGACGACCTCGCGCCGCTTGAGCCAGTCCGCCAAGGACTCGGTCGCGCGGTGGTTCGAGGTGATCGACGTGAGCTCTTTGATCACGAGCGCTTCGGCCCAGGCGCGGCTGGACTCCATGTCCTCGTCCGCGATCCCGTAGTTGCCGATCAGCGGGTAGGTCAACACCACGCCCTGCCCAGCGTACGACGGGTCGGTCAGGATCTCTTGGTAGCCCGTCATCGCCGTGTTGAACACGAGGTCGCCGGAGGCTTCACCCTCTGCGCCAATGGCGCGTCCCTTGAATACGGTGCCGTTCTCGAGGGCGAGCCAAGCTTTGCGTTCTTCGTTGTTGGTAGACATGGGCGACTAGAGGAGGGGCGAAGACTAGGAGGGTGAAGCGGCCAGGACGACCTGGCGATTGATTTGTGCGGCGGCGAAGCCCGCGCCGAAACCGTTGTCGATGTTGACGACGGTCACGCCCGACGAACAGGAGTTGAGCATGCCGAGGAGCGCCGCAACGCCGCCGAAGGCCGCGCCATACCCGACCGAGGTCGGCACAGCGATGACCGGCTTGTCGACCAGTCCGCCGACGACGCTCGGGAGCGCGCCTTCCATGCCCGCGACGACGATGATGGCGTTCGCGTTTCGAAAGCGTGGCGCGGCGTTCAGCACGCGATGGATTCCAGCGACGCCCACGTCCGCGAACTCCTCGACGTGGGCCCCGAGAAAGCGCGCGGTGATGGCGGCCTCGCGCGCGACGGCCCCGTCGCTGGTCCCCGCGCTGATGATGGCGACGTGACCGGACGTTTCGATCTGGCTGCCGAGCACCGCCGTGGAAGCACGGCCATCGAGGTCTACGGCGTCCTTGAACTCTGCTTCCAAAAGCGTCGCCGCTTCATCGCTGACCCGTGTCGCTAGCACGCGGCCGTGCTGCCGGTGGAGCGCCTCCATCACGTCAGCGATTTCGCGCGGCGTCTTACCACCGCCGAAGACGATCTCTGGATGGCCGCAGCGCTCTTCGCGATCGGTGTCCAGCATCGAGTGGCCGAGGTCGATGCCACCCGGAGAGGGGGAACTGGCCGCCAATAGATCTCGAACGGCCCCCGCTCCCTTCTCAGGGCCAAGGCGACCGCTCCCGACAGCTTCTAAGAGCTGGATCAAGGCCTGTTCGTCCACGCTGGGCGAAGAGGATACCCGGCCTCCGTCACTGGTAGCAGCCCGAAGGGCGCATATTTCGGGTCAAGGAATCGCGACCCGTGGCGCAGACTCTCAGCGAGGCGCCGCGTCGAGGTGCAGGTCGGCGACTCGCCCTGCCTGGAATCGCTGCCAGCCGAGGCCAGCGATCATCACGGCGTTGTCCGTGCAGTAGGCAGGCGAGGGAAAGAAGGCGCGTACGCCCTTCTCCGCGGCCCGCTCGTGCATGACTTCACGCAGCCTTCGATTGCACGCGACGCCGCCGGCTACGAGGACCTGGTCGATGCCGGCCTGACTGGCTGCTCGGAGGGTCTGGGTGACTAGGCTATCCACGACGGCTTCTTGGAAGGAGGCAGCGATGTCGGCGCGGTCCTCGATCTGGTCTGCGGGGGGCGTCGGCTGGAGCGCGTCGCCTCCGCGCACGTGGTACAGGACCGAGGTCTTCAGGCCGCTGAACGAGAAGCCGATCGGCCTGTCCCCGCCGCTGCCCCCAGGGGGCGTCTTGGGGGAGTAGCGCGGAAAGCGAATGGCCGAGCGCTGGCCCGACTCCGCGAGCGCCGACACCGACGGACCGCCCGGATAGGCAAGGCCAAGGATCCAAGCCACCTTGTCGAAGGCCTCGCCGGCTGCGTCGTCGAGGGTGGTGGCGATGCGCTCCATCTCGAACGTCGATCCGACGGAGTAGAGCGCGGTGTGTCCCCCGGATACCACCAGGGCGACGGCCGGGAAGCGCACGTCCGCCTGGGCTTCCATGGTGGCCGCGTAGACGTGGGCTTCGATGTGGTCCACCGCGACGAGCGGCAGGTCCTGGGTCCACGCGATGGCCTTGGCTGCCGAAAGCCCCACGAGTAGGGAGCCGATCAAACCCGGCTTAGCCGTGACGGCGACAGCGCTGAGGTCGGCAAGGGTGACGCCCGCGTCGCCGAGCGCCTGGGTGATCGCTGGCTCGATGGAGTCGAGGTGCAGGCGCCCCGCAATCTCGGGCACGACGCCACCGAACTTCGCGTGCTCATCCGCCTGACTGAACACGACGTTGGAGAGAACCTCGCGCCCGTCAGCTACGACGGCGGCTGCGGTCTCGTCGCACGAAGACTCGATGCCGAGAACCAATGAGCGACTCGTTTCGTCTTGGCCAGTCATTGGTGCGATTGCATGCGGTGGGGTCCCGCGCCTTCCCCGCGCAGAAGAGCCAGGGCTGCGTCAAGCTGGGGATCCGCAGGGGGCACCGGGAGGATTCGCTCACCCGACTCGTTCTGCCAAGCGATGAGCTCACCCAGGAGCTCGCCGGGCGGATCGTAGCGCGCCAACCAACCGTGGATAGCGCGGCGCTGGGCCTCGTCGATCGCGACGGTCAAGTCGGGGAGAATACCGTAGTCCCGGTCGGGATCGGCCGTGCGCTCGAAGTTGCGATGGCTTGGTGAGTAGAAGTACGCGCTCGTGACCTTGGCGCGGCTCCCGTACTCTGGAAACACGCGGGTGGTTTGCAGCATGCCCTTGCCGAAGGTGGGCTCGCCGACGACGACCGCCACGCGGTAGTCCTGGAGAGCCCCCGCCAGCACTTCGCTGGCGCTTGCCGAATCCCCGTCCACGAGAACGCAAACGCGCATGCCTTCGAAGAGCGCCTCGATGCCGTCGGCACGGTGCTCGCTTTGTCGACTACGCCCCTCCGAAGAAACGACGACGCCCTTCGAGAGAAAGCGGCCCGCCATTTGAACCGCCGCGTCGAGCACCCCCCCGTAGTTGAAGCGCAGGTCGATGACAAGGGCGGTGACGCCGCGCTCGCGCAGCACCATGATCGCTGCGTCAAACTCCGACGCCGTGTTGTTGCTGAAGCCGCGTACCGTCAGGTAACCGATGTGCGGTGAGCCGTCGATGATCTCCGTGTGGCGAACGGAGGGATCCACGAGGATCTTTGGCTCCATCGTGAGGCTGCGCACTTCCCCGTCGCGGCCCATCACGCGCAGCCTCATCTTGTCGAGACCCTGTGGATCGAGCCGCTCGCGAATTTCATTGCCGGAGAGCCCCGCCACGGACTCGCCTTCGATCTCGAGGATGCGATCGCCAACGCGGACGCCGGCCTCCGCAGCGGGTGAATCATCGATGGGGAACAGGATTTCCGCGTCGGCGGTGGGCGGCTTGAAGACCACGCCGATGCCTCGGAAGTCTCCGTCGATCTCACGCCTGACGCGCTCCGAGACTTCGCGATCGTAGTAGCGCGAGTAGGGGTCGAGGTCGTCGAGCATCCCGTGGAGCGCGCGGGCCGTGAGCTCTTCGGTCGTGATGTCACGGACGAAGTGCTGCCCTGCGAAGGCCCGAATGCGCTCGAACTCGGCCACGCCTGGGTCGCCGCGCTCGGGGGTCAGCCGAAAGCCGATCAGCAGCAACAGCATGCCCGCCGTCATGCCGAGGGAGAAGAGCGCGATCGCAGCCGACGTGCTGGAAGCGCGCTCTCCTTCGGTTGGACCTCGACTCGGCTCTGACATCACGCGGTCACGGGGACCATCGTGGCCAGCTCGTCGTCCGCTACGCCTAGCTCGGCCAGTGCCTTGCGCGCCTCGTCGTCGTTGGGGGCGACGCCGTGCCATCCAGGCTGGTTCTCCATGAAGGAGACGCCCTTGCCGATGAGCGTCTTGCAGATCAGAGCGCTCGGGCGCTTGGTCTCTTCACGGGCGGCCACGAGGGCCGCGTCCACGGCTTCGACGTCGTGGCCGTCCACGTCCACCGCGTGCCAGCCAAACGCCTCATACTTCTCGCGCAGATCGCGCACGTCCATGACATCGCGCATGTAGCCGTCGATCTGTACGTTGTTGAAGTCGACGAGGACGGTCAGGTTGCTGGCTCCGTAGTGGGCCGCTGCTGTGGCAGCTTCCCAAATCTGGCCCTCTTGGCTCTCTCCATCGGAGGACGCGCTGTACACGCGGGAGTCCCAACCGTTGTGCTTGGCGGCCAAGGCCATGCCCAGGGAGACCGACAGGCTATTGCCGAGGCTACCCGTCGAGAAGTCGATGCCGAGATCGTGGTTGCGGTGAGGGTGCCCCTGAAGATCTGCGCCCATCTTGCGGAACAGCAAGAGGTCGTCCCTGGGAATCAGGCCCTTCTGGGACAGCAACGAGTAGTAGCCCGCGCAGGTGTGTCCGTTGCCGAGCACAAACCGATCGCGCTTCGCGTCGTGTCTGTTCTCAGGCGTCAGGTTCAGGTGCTGCATGAACAGCGTCGCCATGAAGTCAGCCATGCCGAGCGGGCCGCCCGGATGGCCGCATGCGGCGGCGTGGACCATGCGGATCGTATCGACGCGCGTTTGACGTGCGGCGGATTCGACGAGGCTCTTTTGTTCTTGGGTGAGTGCCATATCGCTAGGCTCCTTTGCGCTTGATGAGTTCCTTGGCGCTCTTGGTGAGGCCGGCCGCGTCGAGTCCGTAGTGGGCGAGCAACTGGTCGCCCGTTCCGCTCTGTCCAAACTGATCGTGCATCGCGCACATCTTCATGGGCACCGGGTGACTGAGCGCCACGGCTTGGGCAACGGCGTCCCCGAGGCCGCCGTTCTCCTGATGCTCTTCGGCGGTCATGATCGCACCACAGTCGCGGGCGGCGCTCGCGACCGCCTCGACGTCAAGGGGCTTGATCGTGGACATGTTGATCACCCGCGCCTGCACACCGTCAGCGGCGAGGGCCTCGGCCGCTTCCATGGCGGCGGAGACCGTGACGCCCATGGCGATGATGGCAAGGTCCGTGCCCTCACGTAGCGTCGCGGCCTTGCCGAATTCGAACTGGTAGTTCTCCGCAAAGACGATCGGCGTCGCGCCCCGCGACAGCCTCACGTAGACCGGGCCGTCGATTTTGGCGGCGGCGTGGATGCACTGACGCGCTTCCACCGAGTCGGCGGGCACCATCACCTGCATGTTGGGAATGACGCGCATCAGCGTCACGTCCTCCAGCATCTGGTGGGACTTGCCGTCCTCGCCCACCGTCAGGCCCGCGTGGGTTGCGCAGACCTTGACGTTCAGGTTGGGGATGCAGACGCTCTGGCGAATCTGCTCGAAGGCCTTGCCCGTTGCGAACATCGCGAACGAGCTGGCGAAAGCCACCTTGCCCTGGGAGGCGAGTCCCGCGGCCACGCCGATCATGTTCGCCTCGGCAACGCCCATGTTGAAGAAGCGGTCGGGGTGAGCCTTGCTGAACGCCTTGGTCTTGGTCGAGCCCGAAAGGTCCGCGTCGAGGACCACGACGTCCGCGTTGGCCTTGCCCAGCTCGAGGAGCGCATCCCCATAGGCGTTTCGGGTGGCGACCTTCTTGGGCTCAGCTGTGTAGAGGGGCGCGAGGTTCGGTGGAGCGCTCATGGGGGGCCTGGTGTAGAAGGCAGGGTTTAGGGGCCATGGATGGCAAGAAAGGGCCGCGGGCCGAACTTGGCGGATTTACCGTGAAAGCTGATGCCCACCGTCCCCGATGGAGGACAGTAGGCGCCACGACTGGGTCCTGGTAGGGCGAGAAACGGCCTACGGCAGTATCGTGACTGGGGTCCCCGCTGGCACGCGGTTCGCTGCTGAATTCGCAGCCTGCAGCTATAAATGTGAAACGATCGATATGAAGCCACGCATCACCCGCCTGATCTCGCCCCCGTCGCCTACCCTGAAGGCGGCAGTTTTGGCTCTTCTCGGAGCGTCTCTGCTCAGCGCGGACGTCGAGGCGGCCTTGGCCCCGGCTCCCCAGGCCAAGCAGCAGACCGCCAAGGGAGCCGTGACCGTCAAGTCGACCTTCCAGAAGCTCGATGCTGACAAGGATGGAACGGTGACGCTCAAGGAGGCGAGTCGGTGGAAGATTCCCACCGTCGCCTTCAGGCGCCACGATATCGACCAGTCCAAGGGTCTGAGCGCGGACGAATTCGTTGTCCTCTACAAGGATCTGCTGATCCAGGCGGGAAGGCCCGTCGCCAGCGATCTGGCGGCGGAGGTGGCGCGCATTCAGGCCCGTCGCCGGGTGAAGGCAACGAAGAAGGTTCAGGAGAAGGCCCCGGCCGAGGCTCCCGCCGTGACCCCGCAAAAGGCCGTCTCAGCGACCCCCCAGAAAGTCGCGCTGAAGACCCCGCAAAAAGGCGCTCCCCAAAAGGGCCAGCCGAAGAGCCAGCAGAAGAGCCAGCAGAAGAGCCAGCAG
>CAYQKK010000012.1:73086-82804 GCA_964417955.1 uncultured Planctomycetaceae bacterium | reverse complement strand
GAAGAGCCAGCAGAAGAGCCAGCAGAAGAGCCAGCAGCCGAAGAGTCAGCCAACGAACCCGAGCGTAGCCCCGGCACGGACCCCCGTCGCGGGTCCCCAGGCCGCTTCGAACGGTGTTGCCGACGCCGCGACTCCGGAAGAGACCGCGAAGCGCGTCCAGGAGGCTCGCACGAAGGCTGCCGCCGATTCAGCTGAGGCCCGCACCAAGGCCGCGCGCGTGAAGGCCGCCGAGTCGGCGGAGGCGCGCACGAAAGCAGCGCGGATCAAGGCAGCCGAGTCTGCGGAGGCTCGCACCAAGGCCGCGCGCATCAAGGAAACAGAGGCCAAGGCAGAGGCCCGCATTCGCGAGGCGCGCATCGAACGCGCCAAGAGCAGCGCTGAGGCCCGCACCAAAGCTGCCCGCGAGAAGGCCGCGGCGGAGGCTAGGCAAAAGGCAGCGAGGGAGAAGGCCGCCAAGGAGAAGAAAGGCACTCCGCCCGTTCCAAAGCCCGTCCCAGTCCCCGTGAAGTCGAAGGCTAAAGAAGGGGCCCAGGAAGGAGCCAAAGAAGAGGCCCGAGAAGGATCTAAGCGCGACAGTTCGACGGTCAGTCGCCGATCAACCAGTCGGTAACGGCAATGCCGATTCCGAACCGGTTCGTGCGCCGGTCGTACTCGAACAGGTTCTCGGCGTAGCCGTTGTACCACTGCAGGTAGACGCGCAGCTGATCCGCGATCGGGTAGCTCCAGGTGAGTTCCACCGCGGCGCTCAGGGTGCTCGGGCGCACCATGGCAGAGATCGTGTGCCCGCCGTCCTCATTCCAAATGGCGCGCAGGTCACCGTAGCCGAGGTAGCGATACTCGTTCGGGTTCTCGTCGTCCTCGTCCGACTCGGGCAGTCGGTACCAGGCTCGCCCGAGGAACGCGAGGTTCCCATAGTCCGCCGCCGCACGAACCATGAGCCGGTTCCAGCTGCGCGACAGCTCTAGGGTCTGCCCGTTGGACTGGTGGTTGATGCCGACGTCGAGGCCCTTTAGCTCTCCGCCGAAAGGCAGCGGCGTCTTCATGTAGTTCCGCAGGAAGAGCTCGGGCTGGTAGTTCGTTTCGCGGAACGGTCGGCTCAGGGCTTCGCTGTCGGAGAAGATCTGCCAGAACGAAACCTGCGTGTAGCCGAGGTAGAGGTCGCTGGAGTCATTGAAGACGTTCTGCCACACGGGAAACTTCATGCTCAGCTGGAACTTGACCTCTTCTTTCTGACCGTTGAGGATCGCCTCATCACCGAGGGGGGCGTAGATCTCTGGGTCGAACTTCGAGTTGTACGTCGTGAGAAAGTAGCTCGGGTTGTGGGCGCTGAGCACGTAGCTGCGTTCAGTCGTCGAGTACTCACGGTTCTGCAGGATCTCGATGGAGGCGGGCTGAATCTCCGGGTGCGCACAGGATGAAGCGAAGGAGGCGAGCAGCAGGAGCGCGGTGACGCACTGTGGGGGGCGCTCGGTGATGTGGATTTCAGCAGTCATCGCTGAAGTATAAGGAAGCGCCCCCCATACCTTTGGGTACGAGGGGCGCTTCCTTACGTGATGGACAAGAGCACTGGCTGTTTCGGCCAGCGGCTGCTCAGGTCCTGTTTCCTTGGGGCACTGGTCTAGAAGACCGTGCTGTCTAGGGGGGCGTTGGCCTGGATCTCCGTCGCACCCGCATCCCAGTGGAAGCCGCGCTCAAGTGCGCCGCTCGTACCAGGGATGATCACCCGGTTCGGGTTGTGCTCGTCGACCACGCAGCCAAGACGCTCGAACTCTTTCGAGGCAAGGCGCAGCTCGCGCTTGTGGTTGGCAAGAGAGGCCGTCAAGTTCCCGATCTTCGGGCTCGAAACGCCTTCCTCTTCTTTCAATGCCTTGAGCTCACGCTCGATAGCGCGAATGGCTCGGCGACGATCTGCCACCTCTGCAAAGATCATCTCCAACAGGGGAACTAGTTGGGACGCGCGGTCCTTGTCGTACGAATGCTTCATATGGGGTCTCCTCTGGACGGACACCCTCATAAGCCGGATCTCACGACATTCCGAAGGTTTGATTCCGAAATGAAGTCCGTGAGCGCTCTGGTCCGTCGCTCCCCTGTCATCGGCAGTCAGCATCGTCATTCTGACCTCACTGGTGAGGGAAAGTTCAAAGCGCAGGGCTTGAACTGAGACGCACCTTGTCCAAAGGGCCAAGACGTCCGGTTCAGTGAGACAGCGCGTCTTGCTTTCGATCACTGCCCCGTGGAGACGAGCTCTTTGAGACGGCCAGTTGGTTCACTCAATAGGAAGTTCCAGCGGCGCATCGCCTGCTTGATACGCGTCCCAAATCGCGTCAGCTACGGCTTCCGGTGTGCTCAGTTTCATGCCGGCGAAACGCTCCTTCCAAGGTGCAAGTCCAGGGGTGTCCGTCGGGCCCGGAAGAACCGTTGTGATACGAATGCCATCATCGGCAAGGTCAGCATGAAGCGCTCGACCAAGTCCAGCCACGCCGGCCTTTGTCGCAGCGAGGAGCGCGGATCCCTTTTCGGGAGCGGCTGCCAACTGCGCACCAATGTTGAACACGTGTGCGCGGCTCGATTCACGAAGGGCCGGCATGGCCTCCGCGAGGACCAAGTACGGGCCGGTCATGTTGACCGCGAGGAAGCGCTCCCACGCATCGAGGGTGACCTCTTCGAACTCCGAGAACTCGACGATGCCGGCGTTGTTCACGACGATGTCGATCTTGCCATCAAAGAAGTCGACGGCGCGGAAGACGGCGGCCTCCAGCGACCCGTGGTCCCGAAGATTGGCCTGGCAGGCTTCACCTGAGCCACCTGCCGCCTCGATTTCGGCCACGACGGCGTCTAGCTCGCCCGATGTTCGGGCAGCGATGGCCACCATGGCACCCTCGCGGGCGAATCGCAGCGCCACAGCACGTCCAATGCCCCGGGTGCCGCCGGTGATAAAGATCCGAATGGAGTCACTCATGCCGGAAGTGTAGCGCGGGGAGCATCCCGGGGGAGGACCCCGGTGGGGGGTCTCTGAATGGGCTCGCCCCACGCGGCCGTCGAGCCGGGTAAGCTTGGCCCAGACATGTCACCGTCGATCAACGAAAACGTCATTCGCTGGAGTGAGATCCGCCTTCCCCATCCGAGCAAGGTGGGGGAACTCATCCCGTTCAAGGTGGACGGCCCCTTCGCGCTGCGCAACTACTACCGACTTGAGGGCACCAAGGAGCTCATCGAACTCGACCTTTCCCATCGCCATCCGGATGGAACGATCGATCGCTGCCTGCACTGCGGGAGCTCGTCCCTAGAGAAGACCGTGGATCGCCCCTGGCTGGCCCTAGCGGCCCTGATCCTGCTGGGCCTGGGCCTCGCGCCCTTCACCTTGGGTCTGACGGCGTTGGCTGCCGCCTATCCGGTGTGGTTCCTTTTCTCTAGCAGCCCCATGACGCAGACCTGCACCACGTGCAAGGCCGAGTTCGTCGACTTCCGCTACGGCCCGCGGCCGTAGCCGCGCCCCCCAAAGCACAGTCTTCACTAAAACACCGGGGCATCCGTTGACGCCGCAGGCGATGCACCGGAGAATCCCGGCCCAGGTTGGCTCGATAGCTCAGTTGGTAGAGCACTTGATTGAAAATCAAGGGGTCCCCGGTTCAAGTCCGGGTCGAGCCACCACCATTCCCTCGCCGGCCCCGTCGGAGGGGCCACCGCCCGCAAGAGTCGAATGACCGAAGCCGCCGGCAAGCCGGATCGAGTTCCTGCTCCCGCGAGGATTGGACGCCGAGAGCCCTCCAAGATCACCTTTGAGTGGCAGGACGGCGTCGAGAACGGCGCTACCGCCGCTGAGATTCGCCGCGGATGCCCCTGCGCCCACTGCGTTGACGAGCACACGGGCCGTGCGATCCTGGATCCAGCCACCGTGCCGGACCATCTGACCCAGACCGAGGTCAGCCTAGTCGGGAATTACGCCATCGCGATCGTCTTCGGGGACGGGCACCGCACCGGGATCTTCACCTGGGCCAACCTGCGACGCATTTCGGACGCAAGTTCCCTGTGAGTGACCTGCCGATCAACTCGAGGCTGACGATTCCCTCGTCCGAGCTCAAAGTTCGGACGATGCGCTCCGGTGGACCCGGCGGGCAACACGTGAACAAAGTGGAAACCGCCGTCGAGGTGCGGCTCGCGATTTCGACGAGCGCCGCTCTTAGTAATAATGACAAGGCGAAGATCCGGGCCAAGCTCCGGAGCCGACTCGTGGGCGAGGAGCACTCGTTGGTCGTTCGGGCCAGCTCTCACCGGTCGCAGAGGCGGAACCTTGAAGACGCCCGAGATCGCATGGCGAAACTCATCGCGAAGGCGCTCTTAACGGAGAAGGCGAGGCGCGCCACCAAGCCAACCCGTGGGTCCCAACGCCGACGCATCGAAGCGAAGAAAGCGCGCGGCAACCTGAAGAAGGGCCGTCAGCGCGGACATCACGAAGACTGAACATTCGGGCGTTGAGTGATTTTGTGAAGGGTACTTCATGATCTTCGCCTCAGAAATGTGTCCTAGGACGCTAGAAGTGGCGCTTTGGATTCGAGACCATGCTCTCCCCTTAGAGAATTGCGGCGAAATGAGGAAGTTCTCCTCAGGTCCCGCCGAAGAGCTAGGGGCTTCTTGAAAGCGAATTCCCGCGCGGTAGGTCGACGGCTCGAACAAGCCACGGCAACCTGTTGCGCCTCAAACCCCCATTTTCTCTTTGCTGTCTCAGCAGTCCCCTGACCACCACCGCATTGGTGGAATCACCATGAAGAAGCTTGTCTTTGGCGCTGCTGCGCTCTCCCTGACTAGCCTCGCCGTCGCAAACGAAAGCGACTGGCAAGCACTCGATCAGGACATCCAGGCCCTCTCCGCTAGCGTCCAAGGCCTTGAAGGCACGGGCATCAACCTCGGCGGCCGCGTTCGGACCTTCTACAACAACTCCGGTGACATCGTTGGCTTCGACGCTGACGGCGATCCCCTCACGACGAACGACCAGGCCGACCTCGGCGGCTTCAGCGTCAACAACGCTCGTCTCTACGCCTACGGCACGACGACCCAAGACATCGGCTACCGCCTCGAAGTTGACTTCGCTGGCCAAGCTGGCGCTCTCCTCGACGCCTACCTCGACATCCCTGTCGGTGGTGAAATCACCGCTCGCGTCGGTCAGTTCCGCGCCCACGTCCTCCGCGAGTCGCTGATCGACTCTGGCAACCTCTTCTTCGCAGACCGAAGCGTCCACGCTTCGCTCTTCGCGGGTCGTGGTCAAGGCCTTGCGGTCATGGGCAACTTCGACGCCTTCGACTGGGCTGTGACGCTCCAGAACGGCAGCGACTCGGTTGGTGACGACCTCTTCCTTGCGGTCCGCGCCGAGCTCGACATTCTCGGTGAAGGCACCGACCTCATCGAGGGCGCCTACGGCGCTTCGGAAGAGATGGAAGCATCCGCAGCCATCGCCTACTACGACGACGGCGCAACCGCGGTTGATTCCGACGGTATCGCCTTCGAGGCCAGCCTCGCGACCAGCCAGTTCAGCGCGCAAGCGGTGTTCCTGAGCACCGGCGACGCAGCTCCCTCCTCGAACTTCGACACGAACGAGTTCTACGGCGCAGGCGCTGCGGTTGCCGCCAACATTGCGGACGCTTCGCCGTTCGCCATCGGCGGTACGTTCATGCTCACCGAAGCCAGCTCTGATTACGGCGCCTGGGAACTGGGTGCACGCTTCCAGGACCTCGACGACCCGCAGTCGACGCGCATCATCGACATCGGCGCAAACTACTACGCTGACGGTCACAACATGAAGTACATCATCAACTGGACTTCATTCGACAGTGACCCGGGCGGCGCCGACGGCGACCTCATCCGCGTCGGCGTCCAGACTCGCTTCTAAGAAGCAGCTACGCCAGCATCACAAGCGAGCCCCGCAGCGACACGTCGCTCCGGGGCTCGCTTTCGTTTCGTGCTTGGGACGAGCCGCTTCTACCGGTCCTTACTGCAGGATCGCTCGAACGCTCTCGACGTCATTCGCGATGGCAGCCTGCAGCTCATCGAGGCTTCCGAACTTCTGCTCGCCGCGAATGCGTTCGACGAACTCTAGCTCGACTCTCTGTCCGTAGAGGTCGCCGTCGAAGTCGAGCATGTGCACTTCGACAAGTGTGTCAGCATCGGGGCGCGCGACCGACGGCCGCCGGCCGATGTTGCACGCCGCGCTGTAGCTACCGATGCGTTCCCTCGGGTCCGGCGCGCCGGACTCCGTGGGCGGAGGAACCACGTGAGCACGGCACGCGTAGACACCGTTCGGCGGCTGAAGCTCATGGAACAGATCGAGGTTCGCCGTTGGAAAACCAAGTCTTCTGCCGAGGGCTTCGCCGTGAACCACTTCGCCGTAGATCGTCACCGGGCGGCCCAGCATCTCGGCCGCAGAGCTGAGGTCGCCCAGCTCGATGTTCTCGCGAATGGCGGTGCTCGACACGGCCCTTTGGTTGATGACGACCTTCGGCGCGATGTCTACGCGGTGATCGCGCGAACGCAGGGATTCGGGGCCGCCGGCGCGTCCCTTGCCGAACTTGCTATCGAAGCCGAGCACGAACGCGCGCGTTCCGAGTCCGTTTTCTAGGACGCTGGTCGTGAAGTCGTCTGCGCTGGTATCGCGCAGCTTCTCGTCGAACGCCAGCACGCAGACGCGTTGGATTCCAGCGCGTGCGAAGAGAGCGAGCCGATGCTCGATCGTCGTCAGCGTGCGCGGTGCGCGTCCGAGGATGACCGCCTTCGGGTGGTGCGCGAACGTGACAACGGTGGGCTCGGCGTCGAGTTCACGGGCCAGCTCGATGTTGGCGCGCAGGATGGACTGATGCCCGAGGTGTACGCCGTCAAACACGCCGACGCTCGTAACCGCGCCCTTGGCATGGGGCGCGAGCGCGCTCACGTCGCGCGAGACCTTCAGGGAGTGGGGCACTATTCGGCCGGTTTCCCTTCTGGTGAATCTTCCTCGGCGGCCTTCTTCGCTTGGAAGGCGAGGAAGTCGCGGTACTGACCCTTCAGGTCTTCCACCGCGCCGCGGTTCTTCATCTTGTCGCCGGGGGTCATGCGATCCACGAGCAGCACGCCTTGAAGGTGGTCGTACTCGTGCTGGATGATTCGGCTGAGGAAGCCCGTGAACTCCTTCTCGTACTCGTTGCCGTGCTCGTCGAAGGCGTGTAGCACGCAGCCGTCCGGCCGCGTGATGTCCGCATTGACGCCGGGCAGTGAAAGGCAGCCTTCTTCGTGACGCGTCTTCTTACCGAAGGTCTTCTTGATCGTCGGGTTGATGACGGCCATGTTGCGGTCGGGCTTGTCCCGATCGCCTTCGTCGTTGAGCACGAAGATGCGCTGGGTCAGGCCCACCTGGGGACCCGCAAGACCCACGCCGTGGCTCTCAAACATGCGCTCGAGCATCCCTGCGACGGTGGCTCGGAGGTCGTCATCGAAGTGCTCGACGTCCTGCGTTTCCTTGCGGAGCACGGGGTCGGGGAAGAAGACGACGTCGAAGGTCTTGGGCTCGGTCATGGTTCTAGGCGGGTCGGACGGGGGTCGGGCCCAGAGTGGAAACCTCGTGGCTCGTCGCGGGTATCATAGCCGAGCCAAAGACGACCGAAACTCCCTTCGACGGACTCTCCGTGGACTACAGCAAGCACATTCAAAAGGCCGAAGAGGCCGCCAAGCGCCGCAACTACGACTTTGCGGTCCAGCTCTACCAGCAGATCCTCGAGCTGGATGCGGATCAAGGTGAGGCACGGGCCGGGCTGCGGCGCGCGCTGAAAGCCCGCCACGAGGCCAAGAAGGGCGGCAAGTTCATGAAGCTGATGAAGGGCGCCGGGCCCCTTACGGTGGCCAAAGGCCTTGCGAAGGCGGGCAAGCACGACGCGGCCGCCAAAGCCGTCGAAACCTACCTTTCCTCGGCGCCGCTGGACGTTGAGGCCAACATGCTCCTGGGTACGTCTTTGGAGTCAGCGGGCCACTTCAAGTCCTCCTTGGCGGTGTTCGAGTTCATCGCTGAGATTGACCCAAAGAACGCCGAGGGGCTCAAGCGGGCGGGCGCGATGATGGCTCGCACCGGCGAAGCCGCGAAGGCGCTGGCCTACTACGAGCGCGCCCTAGAGGCCGATCCGCGCGATCGCGACGCCCTGAAGGCCCGCAAGGACCTCGCGGCCGAAGCGGCCCTCGACACCGCGCGGTACGACACCGTGGCCCACAGCCGCGAGCAGCTAGTCGACGCGGGCGAAACGCGGCGGCTCGAGCAGTCCAGAAGGCTGCACCGCACCCCGGAAGAGCTCGAGGCCGAGCGCGACCGCCTCGAGGGGAAATACGCGGATGACCCGACCGATGTCGACGTGATGCTGGAGCTCGCCGAGGTGCACGAGAAGCTCCGGGACCCCGAGGCGGCCCTCGATCTCCTCGAACGAGCCTTGAGCCACCGGAAGGGAGACCGGGACCTCGAAGAACGGGTCGGCAAGATGCGCACGAAGGCTCTGAAGCGGGCCCTCGCAAAGGCCGGCAAGGCCGGAAATCAGGAGAAGGCCGACAAGATCGAGGCCCGGCTCCAAGAGCACGAGGTCGCAGAAATCCGTCGTCGCCTCGGGATTCACCCCGGCGACGCCGGGCTCAGGCTCGAACTTGGGCAGATCTTGCTGGCCAAGGGCGAGCTCGACGAGGCGGCCTCAGAGCTGCAAAAGGCCCTTTCTGACCCCAGGAAGGCGGTTGAGGCCCGTCTCGCCCTCGCAAGGTGCTTCGAAGCGAAGGGCTTTGGGGACCTCGCGGCCAAGGAGTTCGAAAAGGTGCTCGATGGGATGCCAGAGAACGACCAGCGCCGACGAGAGATCCTGTATAGTCTCGCCGCTCTAGCGGAATCCGGGAGCGATCTCGAGCGGGCCAAGAGCCTCTACGCCCAGGTGTACGAGGTCGATGTCAGCTTCCGCGACGTAGCCAAGAAGATGGAAGAGCTCCGGTAGCCCGCCGGGTCGCTTTCCCTTCGACAAGAAGATCACACGAGATATGCCGAACACCAAACAAGCTAAGAAGCGCATGGCCACCGACGACATCCGTCGCATGCGCAACAAAGTCGTCCGCTCCTCCATGCGCAGCGCGTGCAAGGACGTCCTCCAGGCCGAGAACGCGGCTGACGCCAAGGCCGCTCTTCCGATGGCGTTCAAGCGCGTCGACAAGGCCGCCAAGAACAACGTCATCCATGACAACGCAGCTGCGCGCAAGAAGGCCCAGCTCGACCGTCACATCGCGAAGCTGAACGGCTGATCTGAACCGGCGCGGACATCTGACCGCGCCCGTCTGATATGGGACGATTCGAAACGAGCCCCGACGGCAAGTCCAAGTGGCTTCAGCCCGTTGCCGTCCCGTCCAGCAAGGACGGAGTGTTCGGCACCGTGCGAGAGCTCCTCGATGATCTTCCCGGCTGGGATGTGCAGTCGGTGGATGAGGAAGGCCTCTCCGTGACGGTTTCGAAGGGCAACGGATTCCTCGGAGGCACCTCGAAGATCGTTATCACGGTCTCGGGCCCCGATGGGATTCCTTCTTCCCAGACCAACGTCACCAGCGAGTCCGACGGCCTCTTGTCACGGGATAAGTCGAACGTCGCGACGTTCTGCCAGAAGCTCTGGATGCGGGTGACGTAGTCCCGCTAGGGCTGCAGTGTTCTGCTAGGGCTGCAGTGTTCTGCTAGGGCTGCAGTGTT
>CAYQKK010000012.1:6848-72986 GCA_964417955.1 uncultured Planctomycetaceae bacterium | reverse complement strand
GCTGCAGTGTTTTGCTAGCGCCACAGGGTTCGGCTAGCGCTACAGGCTCAGCCTGAGCTCTCGCTTCTCACCGGGTTCGAGCTGAATCGCGTCGAATAGGGACGGTAGCTCGTCCACAGGACCCACGTGCGGGACCAGCGGAATAGCCGCAGGGAGCCTCGGGAACGTCGCTTCGCCGCGACGGTTCGTCACGGCCGTGAACGAGCATCGAAATCCGCCAATGTCGGCGACCAGTTCGATCGAGATGTTGCGCAGGGCCTCGCCTCCGTCGTTGGCAACCAGTGCAGCGACCTTGGCCGCGCGCGGCAGCGCGACCTCAGGCGCGTCGATTCCGTCGAGCCTTCTCAGATCCACTGCGGTGGGGGAATAGCCTGCCGCGTCGACGAGGAGCCACGTTCCATTGCGCACGGGACCCGGCAGCGCAGCGTGACCGTCGCCATCCGTGCGCTTGACGAGCTTGGCCGTGCCCGGGAACTCCTCGAGGCCGAGGTTGTGCTGGCCCGTGGTGACGATTCGGATCGCCGCGCCAGAGACGGGTTCACCGGAATCGAGGTCCCGGACCTTGAGGTTCATGGGCGCGGGCGGTCGCTCCACTTCCAAGCGGACAGTGCGCATTTCATCGGGCTCGAGGGCACCGAGGCGTAGCCGCGCGATCGGACCCGCACCCGCCGCCTCGGCGTAGACCTCGACGGCCTGATGGGGCGCCGCGGTCAGGCTCGCCTTCCCTTCGGCGCTCGACTGGACCTGACTGAGCCGACGCGCTGGTCGAAAGGCTGCGCCTTCCCCGGTTTGCTCGCGCCACAGGCTGACCTTCGCACCGGCCGCAGGGGTTCGGTCGGACGCGTAGATCAGCTCGACCACGACGCTGGCGGGTCCGGGCTCGACGGGCTCGGGTAGGGGCCCCGCAGCCGGGCGATCATCCCTTGGCTTCGCAGCGTTGGGCGTGGGCAGCCTCTCGACGTTTGACTCCGGAAAGGAGAGCTGGAGAGGCTCGCTTCCCGGATCGATCGCAGCCGGCGCTGGATCCACGGACCCACCCCGGCCCCATTGGAGTCCAAAGGCAATCAACGCGGCGCCAGCGAGGCCAACGACAAGAACAGGGAACGGACTGGAGCGCTTCACGGCCTCAATCTTGCCAAAGGACAGGTGATGGACCTGCCACGTCCGTCGCTCTCCTGCGGTATTCTTGGCCCCCATGCGCGTCTTGATTAGAAACATCCAGGGGCTTGGCGCCCGTCCAAGCCTCTTCGGATTGATGGCCTGCCTGTGGCTCGGAGCGGGCCTCCTCACGGGCTGCGAAACGTCACCAGCGCGACCCGTGTCTCCGTCGGGCGAGCCGAGCGCGGAGCTACTCCGTCAGATTGACGAGGCGGATGCGCTCTTCGATGAGCGCGCTTTCACCGAAGCCCAGCAGCGCTACCAGGGGATCTTCCTCGCGGCGAACTCCCGCGGCTACTCAGCGGAGGCGACCGAGGCAGCGGCCCAAACGGCCGTCACGTTTTGCATGCAGGACAACGTAGAGGAAGGCGCTGGCTGGCTCGCCCGGGCTGAGGCGGAGGCCGATCAGTCGGACGGCCGATCTTGGTCCCGTGTGCTGTTGGCGCGCGGCATGGTCCGCTGGAAGAGCGACGACAACCTGTCGGCCCGCCGAACCTTCATCGAGCTCTACAACTACTGCTTCCTCGGCGGCCTTACGCCCCGTGCGATCCAAGCGGCGACGCTCGCTTCCTTGAGCAGCCAAGGCCAAGAGCAGCTCGACTGGAGCCTGCGCGCGATTCAAGCTGCGCAGACCACGGGCAACGTCAAGTGGCAGGCGCCCCTGTGGTCGAGTCACGCGTGGCTGCTCGACTATCGCAAGCGACACGACGAAGCGCTTGAGGCCTTCAAGCAGGCGCGGGATCTGACCACCAGGGCCGACGTCAGTCGCCTGGGTCGGTTGCAAACCGAATGGGCCTACGGTCACGGCCTCCGCATGGCGGGTCAGCTCGACAAGGCCCGTGATCTCCTCGAGCAGACTAACGCGATCGCCCACAGCATCTACATCGGCAAGCCTTCAGCACGTGCTGCCGAGTACCTCGGACGCGTGCTTTGGGAAATCGGCGAGATCGACGCGACGGAGGGGGATACCTCCCGTGCGCGAGAGCGTTTGACGGCGGCCCGAGACAAGCTGCTGGAGGCAGGTGCCGCCGAAGGCGCCCCCGAGCTCGTCCAGCGACTCACCGTTCGCTTGGATGAGATCAACGGAGTGACCCCAGAGCGCGGCGCTCGTCGCCGCTAAGGGGTCTCACGTTCGGACTCGGGAATTCGCGCTCGCGATTCCACGGCGGCTCCGTAGCCTTGGGAGTGATGCCTTCGCTATTCAGACTCCCTGCGCCCGTCGCTGCGCTTACCGCAGCGCTTACGGCTGGGCTCACCTGCACCGCCTGCGGGTCGGGCTCTCCATCGGAAACCGTTCCGCCGCCGATCATTCTGATCACCCTCGATACGGTCCGGGCCGACAGCCTCGGCGTCTACGGAGGGCCAGAGGGGGCGAGCCCAGCGCTGGACGAGTTCAGCCGCGGCGCGGACCGCTACGAGAGCTGCATCGCTTCGGCCCCTTGGACGCTGCCCACCCACGCGTCGCTCCTCACAGGGCTCTACCCTTTCGAGCACGGGGCCCACTCGTTCCTGCCGGAAGCTGGGACTCGGGTGGACAATACCTTCGCGCTCCACGAGCGCATCGAGACCCTCGCGGAGGCGCTGGCCGCGCGGGGCTACCGCACGGGCGCGATGGTGGCGAACACGGGCTACCTGCGGGACGGGATGGGACTGGAGCAGGGCTTCGCCGCCTGGGATGCCAACCGAACCCACGCGCCCGGGGTGAACCAGCGCGGTCTCCAGTGGCTTGATGAGAACACCCAGGGAGTTCGGCCGACGTTCCTGTTCCTGAACTACATGGACGCCCACCGCCCCTACGCGACGGGCCGGACAGGCGACCGCTCCAAGTTCAAGCTGGACCAGCTCATCCTGACCGTGATGGCGCGCGGCCAGTCGAACCCAGAGCTAGCCCAAGAGGTGCAGTCCCTCCAACAGCAGGCCGTGACGATCCTCGATGCGGAGATCGGCAAGCTGTTCGCGGGATTGAAAGAGCGCGGCCTGTTCGAAAAGTCGCTGATCATCGTGACGGCGGACCACGGCGAGGCGTTCGGCGAGCACGGAGTCGTGGAGCACTCCAAGGACGTCTACGAAGAGCTCCTGCGCGTTCCCCTGATCGTCAAGCTGCCCGGTCAAACGGTCGGACACGTGGTGACCACTCGCGCATCGTCCGTGCATGTTCCGGGCATCGTCGCCGAGGCCCTCGCGGGCACCGATGCGGAGACCTTGACCGACCTCTTTCCGCGGGTCCCGAGCCGTACGGGGAAGCCCGTTCTGGCGATGAACTACTACAGTCGCAACAAGGACCTCATGCGGTTTGGTGAGCGCTTCCGGCGCTACCGACACGCCTACTACGAAGGCGACCTCAAGCTCATCGCGGGCTCGGACGACTCCCTTGAGCTGTACAACCTGCAGGACGACCCGGGGGAGACGAACAACCTCGCGGAGTCCCTGCCGGAGGACGCGGTGCGCCTTTCGAAGAGCCTCGCCGCTCAGCTGGGTGGTCAGACGGCCTTTCAGGGAGAACGGCGCTTCCCCGGGCACCTCACGCCCAGCCAGCGCAACACGATGATGGAGCTGGGCTACGGCGGCGAGGACGAGGAGTCCGAGGACGATCAATGAGGGGAGCGGGCATCGCACTCGCGACGCTCTTGGCTGCGTCGGGCTGTGGCGACTCACGGCAGGGGTCAGCTCCGCTGCCCAACGTCATTCTTCTCTCCCTCGATACGCTCCGCGCGGACCGTATTGGGTGCTACGGTTCGGACACGTCGACGCCGGCCATCGACGCGCTGGCCGCCGTGTCCGATCGCTACGCTTCGTGCACGGCGACGGCCCCGTGGACGCTGCCCTCCCACGCGTCGATGCTCACCGGCCTCTATCCGTTCGAGCATGGAACCCACGGGTTCCGCGTGGACGAGTTCAAGGACAACGTGTACCCGCTGCACCATGATCACACGACGCTCGCAGAGGAGCTGCAGCGTGCCGGCTACGACACCGCTGCCTACGTCGCCAATACGGTCTACCTTGCGCCGCGCTGGGGGCTGAGCCAGGGCTTCGATCACTACGAGGTGAAGCGCCAGCCGGCCGCCGCCGTGACCGACCGCGTTCTCGCTCGCCTCGACGGAGAATTAGCGGCTTCGGACGCGCCAAAGTTTCTCTTCGTCAACTACATGGACATGCACCGGCCCTACGGCAGCGGCACGACGGAGGAGATCCTGCGGCTGCCCGCCGAAGAGCGGCCCGACGCGATGCTCGAGAAGCTGTGCGTGCGCGTGATGAACGACGGCGAGGCCCCTGGAGAGTTGGCGGACACCGTGCTCGGCATGTACGACGCAGCGCTCCAGACGCTTGATCGCGAAGTTGGCCGCCTCATGGACGGACTCAAGGCGCGGGGACTGTGGGAAAACTCCATCGTCATCCTCACGTCGGATCACGGCGAGGCCTTTGGGACCCACCGCGTCGTCGAGCACGGCAAGGACGTCTATGAACCTCTCGTATCTGTGCCTCTCTTGGTCAAGTACCCCGGCCAAACCGAGGGCCGCGTGTTGGGGGAGAGGCTCTCTTCGCTGGTGGATCTTCCAGGTCTCGTATCGACCGCCCTCCCCGGTGAAGTGGGGGAGGTGCTCCGGACGAGCTTTCCCCGCGTTCCCGGCACCCACGGAGTCCTAAGCGAGATTCACTTCGCGCGGCCGCGGGACTTCAAGTTGTATGGCGAGCGCTTCCAGCACGAGCGCACGTCCTGGCGCGACGGGCGCTTCAAGCTCAACGTCGGCGGCGAGACAACGGAGCTGTTCGACTTGGAAGCCGATCCCGGCGAGCTCGTCAACCTCGCCGAGTCCGAGCCCGCCCGGACGCTGACGATGCGGCGAGCACTCGAGCGCTTCCTTCAAGCGAAGCCCTACACGGGCGAGCGCCTGCAGCCCATGACCCCGAACGAGTTCGAGCTCAAGGAAGCCGCTCAGCTCGGGTACGGCGGAAAGTGACGGCCGGCAGCGGGCCATTCTTGAATGGGCCGTCGTCGATCTCCGTCGGCTGTTGGACGGGGAGTAGCTACTCGCCAGCGAACGCCCGCAGCTCGTTTGCGTGCTTGACCAGCGCTTGCTGCAGGGCTTTCGTGTGCTTCGGCAGCAGCCTACCCGCATTGAATTCGCGACACACCACGGCGTGCGCCGCGCTCACCGGAACGCAGTTGCCGTCCAGCATGAACGCCATGAGGGCGCCCGCGCGCAGCATGAAAGCGCGACTTCCATCGCGGTCGTCGGGGTCTATCCCTTGGGAGAACACGGCCTCGATTTCGCCCATGCCCCCTGCGGCCTCGAGGTTGGAGAGCGACCAGTCCCGCGCCCACCAGCGGTTCGCGTCCGGGTTCTCCGTGAGCTCGAGGGTGTCGTCGTGGAAGAAACGCTCGACGTAAACGGCGGCTCCCACGCGCAGCCACTCTGGCAGCGCCTTCTCTGCTGTAAAGGCCTCGAAGTAGTCGGCGTCGACGCCCCTCTTCGCCGCCCGCCTCGTGGCCTTTGGACTGGGGTCGATCGCGTCGATCCAAGACAGCGCGTAGGCGAGCCGAGCGGAGTGGCGCCCGAACGCGTCGCCGTTCGGAACATGGACATCCCAGAGCCCCACGCCTGCTCCTGCGTAGACGGTCTTGCGACCCAGGGTCTGAAAGCGGCTCTCGGCGAAGACGGCGTTGTGGATCACGTGCTGCCGGCCCACGTGATGGGGACCGCGACGGCCGTCCGGGTCCCCGAAGGCGTAGCGATCGAACTGCTCTTCGTCCCGTAGCAACACGACGTCGAGGGGTAGTTCAGGAGTGGCTCCCAGCGTTCTCTCCAACTCGCGAACGCAGCTAGCCATCTCGGACAGCGCGCGCTCTGCTGTGTCGCGGTCCACCGTTGTTTCAAGGTTGGCGTGCAGTCCCACCGGCCTCCAGAAGATCTCGGCTCCTTCGCGCTGCTCCTCCGCGGTCAACCACTGGCCAGTGAAGAAGTCGATGCGCTCACCCCGGCGCAGGCGCGCAAGATCGCTCGACTGCCAGTAGAGCCCATCGCGTTCCTTCCAGCCGCGCAACTCAGCCTTCGCTCGGTTCTGCAGGTACTTGAATAGGTCCGCCCGTGCCTCATCGGGGAACCAGTGACCACGTTCTTGCACGTGACCAAGGGCCAGGTGCGCCGCGTCGTCCAAGGGACTTTTCTCCGGCTCCGAAGTGGCGGCACCGTCCCCGCGCACGTCGCCATCTTCCAGTGGAGCACCCCTCGGATCGATCACGAGTTCGGCGACGTAGACGGCGCCGGGGTCACTCGTTCCGTCGAGGATCAGCTTCAGCGTCTGCGAGAGGCCACGATCGACCCGCAGCGTCCGCGGTACGCCGTTGCAGTGCACGTCGATTGGCTGGTCTAGGTCCACCATGCGATCCGAGAGGTAGAGCGTGACCAGCGAAACCCCCCTCGTGTCCACGTGGATCGCGTTCTTGCCGGGTTCAAAGCGCGCCTTCGCGTAGGCCTCGGGGTCGTTGGGCGCGACGCGCAGCCAGTGAACGCGCGTGGGAAACGGCTTGCCCACGCGCAGGTGAACCTCGTCCGGGAATGGGTGGCGACTCTGTGCGAGCATCCATTCGACGGTGGCCGCCTCGGAGGGAGCCACCTCGATCGTGCAGTGCTCGAACCCAAGCCGGTTGCAGTGCGCTTGGAACGCCTTCGCCTCGGCGCTCGCTCCGCCGAAGTAGACCGGGAGCGTAGCGAAGTTCTCTGCGTACTCGAACCCGCCGTCGCCCTGTTGGCATGCGACGCCGGCGAACCGTTGGGGAGCGTGGCTCCCGGCGGCGAGCGCCGTGCCAATCCCCGCGCCAGTTCCGACGATGACGATGCGGTTCAGGTCCACGGAGAGCTCCGCCGTCACGAGTCGGAGCGACGTCAAAACGGCCGCGAGGCCCCCCGGCGCTCCATCGACCATGACGCGATCCCACTGGGCTTCGTCCTTCGGCATCTCCGGCGACAGGATGACGGCCCCGTCCAAGAGCTCGCGGCTCGTCCAGCGCTCGCGCAGGTGCTGGGCCGCGCCTTCCCCGGCGTCGGGAATTGAAACGACCAAGGGCCACTGACGCCCGTCGGATCCATAGTCCCGTGGAAGCCGAACCGCGTAGCGAAGCGGCTCCTCTAGGAAGCTACCGCCAGCGTAGTCGAGCTCTCGAACCTTCCCTGCTTTAGCGCGCGGCTTCGAGTCCGTACGCATGGACGCGAGGACTGCCTCGAGCAGGCTGGGATCCCCTAACCCTCCGCCACCGTTCGGGTCGCCGGCGTTGGCCAAGGCCTCCTCCAGGGCGGCTCGAGTCCCCGCAAGCGCGTCGCCGTCGGCCCGAGCTTGAAGATGAGCCTCCAGGGCCGCTCTCACAAGGTCGACCGAGTCGTCCGCCGAAACCAAAAGTGGAAGTAGCAGGGAGGCGCAGATCAGCATGGGGAGATTCGCTCGCGGCGTCGATACCGAGGACAGGCATCCATCTAGCCGCTCTCGCACTGCGGGTCACACCGGGCTCCTCCCCTGGCTCTCTTGAGCTCTCCCGACCTCGCGGACCTGCTACACGGCGGACGAACGGAGAGAGTAGAGGACGTCTTCGTCCATATCGAGAAGGGGATTTGGAGTCGCGTTCTCGATCAGTTCGCGTGCGTCGGCTCTTCCTGGGTGGGTTGGGCCCCTGGGGCCGCTTGATCCCAGCGGGGAAGCGGATCCTCCATTTGCAGCCAGACGCTCTCGCCTCCCTGGAATTCCTCGTCGGTGAGTAGGGCGGCCGTCAGCTTCGCTTCGATTTCCTCGTGGGGTAGGTCGATGCCGATGAGCACGTACTCCTGACGCATGTCGCCGTACTCAGAGTCCCAGACGGCTTCGATGTACTCTCTTGTGCCCCCATCCGTGGGCCATTCCGACTCGGGGACCAGCGCCCACCACGTGCCTGCGGGTTGGAAGCTTGCCCGTTGTCCGGCGGTCTGCACGAGCGCCTTCCATCGGGCCCGCGTCGCGAACCAGAGGAAACCCTTCGAGCGCAGTACCTGCCGCATCAGCGGCGACTGAAGGAAGTCCATGAACCGTGCCGGATGGAACGGCTGGCGAGCGCGGAAGACGTATGAACCGATGCCAAACTCTTCGCTCTCGGGAACGTGGACCTCGGCGAGGGCCTTCGCCCATCCCGGCGCGGCCTGGGCCGTCTCTAGGTCGAAGCTGCGGGTGTTCAAGAGATGCTTGAGCGGGAGCCGGCCGTATTCGGACCTGAGGATCAGGGCTTCAGGATTGAGGTCGGCGATGAGGGACTCAACGCGCTTGAGGCCAGCCTCGTCGCAGAGGTCCGTCTTGTTGATGACGATGACCGTGGCGAACTCGACCTGCTCGACCATCAGGTGCGCGATCGAGCGACGGTCTTCTTCATCGTCCTGCCAGCCGCGTTCCACGATGTCTTGATCGCTGCCCATCTCGGAAAGAAAGCTCGACGCGTCGACGACGGTGATCATCGCGTCGACGTTGACTCGGTCGGCCACCGAGGGGAGACCCTCCGGCTCCAGCGACAGCGTTTGCGCCACTGGCAGCGGCTCCGAGATCCCCGTGGACTCAATGACCAGTGCGTCGTAGCTGCCGTCGTCCGCGATCTTCGCGACCTCCTCCAAGAGGTCTTCGCGAAGCGTGCAGCAGATGCAGCCGTTGGAGAGCTCAATCAGCTTCTCCTCGCTTTGGAGGACTTCGATGCCTGCGTCCTTCGCCGCGCGAATGAGCTCGCCGTCGAGGCCGAGCTCGCTCATCTCGTTCACGAGCACGGCGATGCGACGACCCTCGCGATTCGCCAAGAGATGGGCGAGGAGGCTGGTCTTGCCAGCTCCAAGGAATCCGGAGAGGACGGTGACGGGGAGGCTCATGGGGTGAGGGGCGCGGAAGTTGTGGGTGCTGCCCGGCGCTTGGGCCGGGAAGCGGTACGGGCGACACACTCCGCGAAGCCGCCGTGCAACGGTTGAATACTTGCACAACTGAGCTGGTAATCCGCAGGCCCGTCGCCGCTCAAAGTTGCCTGACTGTTCAAGCACCGGACAGTCCCCGTCGATCATCGTATGCACACCCCGCCGGCCCATCGCGCGGGGGCAACTATGGAATTCGATTGGCTCATCATTGGCGGCGGCTTGCACGGTGTTCACGTGGCGACGCGTCTCGTGGAAGATGGCGGGGTCAAGCGAGAGCGCCTTGGGATCATCGACCCCGAAGCGCAGCTGCTCGACCGTTGGCGAGAGCGATCGCAGGTGACGGGGATGACGCATATGCGTTCTCCCGTGATGCACCACATCGACACCGGTCCCTACGCGCTCTTGGAGTTCGCTGGAACTCGCCCAGAGCCAGCGAGTGGCGACTTCATTCCTCCGAACGATCGGCCTGCTCTTGGACTCTTCAACGACCATTGCCAGCACGTGATCGAGCGAACTGGCTTGGGGCAGAGTCACATTCAGGACCGCGTCGCCGACATGGAGTCAGGACCGAACGATGTGGTGCTGACCCTTGGTTCAGGCTCGACGGTTCGGTCGAAGCGCGTCGTGGTCGCGATCGGCGAGGACGAGAATTTTGCCTGGCCGGACGCCGTACCCGTTGAAGATCCGCGGGTGTCCCACGTCTTCAGTCGCGGGCTCAAGCCGCAGGCCTGGCCCGCTCAGTCCGTTTGCGTTCTTGGCGGGGGCATCTCAGCAGCGCAGGTTTCGCTCCACTTAGCGCGGCTTGGACACCACGTGAGCCTTATCTCTCGACATCAAGCTCGGGTCCACCAGTACGACAGCGACCCTGGTTGGTTTGGTCCCAAATTCATGGCTGGGTTTGAGGAGCTGGATTGTCTTGAGCGGCGACGGACGGCCATCGCGGGCGCGCGGAATCGCGGTTCGGTGACCCCGGACGTGCAGGTCTCGCTCCGGAAAGCCATGGCGCGTGATGGCATCGCCATGTTCGTTGCCGCGGTGGAGCAGGTCGAAACGGCGGACCCAGAGCTCCGCATCGTCTTGGACTCTGGGGAGGAGGTGTGTGCAGATCGGATCGTCTGCGCGACCGGCTTCAGCGCCCAGCGTCCGAGAGACCATTGGCTCGGCCGGTTTGCCGCAGAGCACTCGTTGCCCTTTTCTCCCTGCGGGTACCCCGTGCTGGACCGTGCGCTGCGGTGGCATCCGCGCTTGCACGTATCGGGGGGCCTAGCCGAGCTCGAGCTTGGCCCCATCGCGAGGAACATCGCGGGGGCGCGTCGCGCTGGCGATCGAATCCTCACC
Source organism: uncultured Planctomycetaceae bacterium (assembly GCA_964417955.1). Taxonomy (GTDB): domain Bacteria; phylum Planctomycetota; class UBA1135; order UBA1135; genus Saltatorellus. The sequence continues at coordinate 62,580 of CAYQKK010000012.1, read as the reverse complement.
GCCCTGTGACGTGGTGTCCGACGCCTTCAGCACCTTTCTTAGGCTTGCGACGGCGGAGCGCCCGAGAGCGAGGCCAAACACAGAGAAGATCAGAACGAGCGCCCACGAAAACGCTTCCGGGTGCTGGGATTCGCCCCGCCAGGTGACCGACGCGCCCAGGACCGCGAGTCCTAGGCAGACAAAGCTGGCCAGGGCAAGCAGTTCAGATTTCAGGAGTGCCACAAGACGCCTCATGGGTGTCTTCTCGTCTAGGGGCCTTCCCCAGCTTGAGGCGGAAAGGCCTGCTAAGCTTGCGCGCTGAATGGGAGGCTCTACGTCACAGCAACGCGCAAGCCAGGCGGGAGATCCGCACAGCGAGCTACTCGACTGGGTCATCGTTGGCGGGGGACCCCACGGGGTTTGCGCGGGCCGGGCCCTTGTCGCCTTGGGAGGGATGCTCCGGATCGTCGAACCCTCCGGCGAGCTATTGAGCCGTTGGAACGCCCGAGCGGCCGAGGTCGACATGACGTCGATGCGCTCCCCCGCCAGCGACCATCTCGACGATGCGCCCGTGAGCCTGCATCACTTTCTGCATCGACCCGAGCACGCGGACGTCGCGACCCTCGCCGGCGTCTACCGCCGGCCGACGCTGGCGGCGTTCCAGCGGCACTCCCAGGACGTGGTCGATCGACATGGGCTTGGACAGCTCGTGACCCGCGGCCGCGTCGATGGCATTCAGCCGGACGGCGACCACCTACTCGTTGAGGGTGAAGGGGTCCAACTCCGATCCCGACGGGTCTTGATTGCAACCGGTTCGAACACGGCGCGCGTGCCCGCGTGGGCGCAGCGACTGCGAAGCGAAGGGGCTCCGGTAGGCCACGTATTCGACGGCGACGCGGGGTGGGACCACGATCTCATCGGGGGCGGGATCTCAGCGGTCCAGCGCGCGCTGATGGTGTACAGAAAGTCTGGCAAGCCGGTGCGCATTTGGACGCGAAGCCCAATCCGCGTCGCCGACTTCGCGTTCGACAAGGACTGGAGCAAGCACCGCTTTGCGGCGCGATGGGCAGAGCTTAGCGAGCAGGACCGCCTTGACTTTCTTGGGCGATACGGGATCGGTGGAAGCGTCCCGGGCGGATTGGAAAAGCGCCTCCGCGCCGCGGTGCGCCGCGGCTCCATCGTCCTCAAGGAAGAGATTCCCGAGGTCACGTGGGAGGCGAGTCGCAGGCGTCTCGTGCTGCGCGGCGACAGCGAGACCTTTGAATCCGAAGGCATCACGCTTGTCACCGGACTGGAGCCGGAACGAATTTCGGGCTGGCTGCAGGACACCGCCGACCGCCTTGATCTGCCCACTGCCCAGGGCCTCCCGCGCCTTTCGGGCGACATGCACTGGGGCCGCGGCATTCACATCAGTGGCCCCCTAGCACGCCTTCGACTTGGGCCCATGGCAAGCCAGATCGTCGGCGCCCGGTGGGCCACCTCGAAACTCCCAGGCGTGCGGATGCAGCCGGTGTGAAGCGGCTCCGCGGCGCAGACTCCTAGCCCATCCGCTTTGCGGGCTCCGTCATGGATGCTCACCGGCCCTACAGGGTCGAGAAGAACTCGCTAGCGCCCGTCGAGCGCCACCAAGATCCGACGTCCCGTGATACCTTCGCTGGCCATGAAGAACTGTCATCCGATGATCCTCCGCGCCACCGCTATCTGCACTCTGCTTGCCACCGCATCGGCGCAGGCTCCCGAGCTGCAACGTTGGCTGGGGACATGGAACTCCACGTTCGGGGACCTCACGCTGACGCTTGGCTCAGAGGGCGAATTAGAGGGTGACTACTCCGGCGGCCGGATCGAACACGCCAAACTCAAGGGTGTCCGCCTCAACTTCCAGTACGTCGAGTCCTCGGTCCGAGGTGAGGGCTGGTTTGAGCTTGCGAACGACCAGCGTTCCTTCAGCGGCGCTTGGCGCCCCCTGGGCACGGAGCGCTGGGCGCTTTGGTCGGGCACCCGCGCCGAAGACCCACCTGGCGCCTACGACGGCCTTTGGCAAACGACGTTCGGGGCCATGCGGCTCCAGCACAAGGGGAACGAAGTGCGAGGCGCTTACGCCCGGGGCGAGCGCTCTAGCCTCATCGGCCAAACGGAGGGAGAGCGATTGACGTTTACCTACGAAGAGGCGGACGCGAAGGGGGAGGGGTGGTTCGAGACCGCGAACGACGGCCAGAGCTTTGAGGGCAAATGGCGCCAGGAAGGATCCCTTCTCTGGCGGAAGTGGGCTGGGAGGCGCATCTCGCCGCAGCGCAATGTTCGCTGGCTCGTCATCTTGGAAGCACGCTGGGAGCTAGGCCTCGCTGAGCGCGAGTATGCGTTTGGCGACATGCTGCAAAGCTACTTCACGATGGCGCCCGCCCGACACATTCGGGTGCGCCATCGGTTCTTCCATGACCGCGCAGACTTCCAACGCTTCGCCCGCGAGCTCCGGTTTCTCGCTGAGCCTGTAACCGTTGTCGTGTCATCCCACGGGTCGGAGAACGGGGTCGCCGTGAACGGGAGCATCCTCACTGCCTCTGACCTATCGGACGCCTTCACCCACGCCTACAACGTCGACCTCCTGCACCTATCGGGTTGCAGCATGATGAACGGCTCTGTCCCAGCTGAGATCCACGAGAAGCTGCGCGGCGGCCCGGACTTCCCTATCTCTGGATACGCGGAGACCGTCGCCTGGGACGCGAGCGCCATCAGCGACTTCATCTACCTGTCGATGGTGCTGATACGGCGCATGGGGCCCGAGGACGCTGTCGCGCAGACCCATCTGGTCGCTCCGTATACCGCGACAGAGACTCCGGAAGGAGCCGCTTTTGCGTCCATGGGGCTCAGCGTCCGCCCCGCACCGGTCGAGGATTGAGAACGTAGCTTCACGCACCCCCCAAGCCCGAGACACAGGGACCACCACACGTGGGTGAGACCTCCACCGCGGAGAAGCACGAAGTACGCGGCAAAGGACAGCGCGAGGAACCATTACACGGGATCCCCGTGGCCATCTGAAAAGGGACCCGCAATGGCGGTCGTCTTTGAGGCGATCTTCGGTGACTTCAGTGCAGAAGGCACCGGCAATGCGAGGGCCGTGTGGCAACGGGGAACGTGGCGTCCCTCGCTACGGTTCGATATGGCGGAGGGTTCTCAAGGATGTAGGGTCAACGCTCGATGGTACTAGGGAATGCGCTTAGCCATGCCTACCCCTGAGGTCGCTCACGGGACCTGAGTGGCCGCTTCGCGGCACGACTTCTCCTCATCTGCTTCCCAACATGCGCACAGAAAAAGGTCACTCCACGCTCTCAGACGCCAAGCTCGCGGTCGCGGAGGCTGTCGGGGGCTTTACAGAGTCAGCCGAGATCATCTTCACCTTCGCTTCCACCGCCCAGGACCCAGATGCGGTCTTCCAAGAGCTCGAAAAGCGCTTTCCTGGAGTGCCGATTGTCGGTTGCACCACGGCGGGAGAGCAGCTGGACGGTCACCACTCAAACGGTGGGCTGGTCGTGCTCGCTGCAAGTGACACCGGGATCACCTGGGCGGTAGAGACCCTCGAGGGCTTGGCCGAGCTGTCCGCAGATGACGTGAACCACTCTGTCGACGGCCTCTTCGAAGCCGCGGGCATTGATCGGGATGAGATCGAACCAGAGCGCAGCGTGTGCCTGCTCTTCATCGATGGGCTCCGCGGCGCAGAGGAGAGAATTAGCGCTCTTCTCGCGGATGCTCTGGAAGGTGTGCCGCTCGCGGGCGGTAGCGCTGGAGACGATCTGAAGTTCGCGGAGACGCGGGTCTTTAGCCCGAAAGGTGCGCTCACGGACGCTGCCGTCCTTGTCGTAGCCAAGAGTACGAACGGCTCTCCCATCAGAATTCTCAAGCATCAGCACTACAAGAGCACGCCCAAGTCCGTGGTCGTGACTTCGGCCGAGGGCCGAACCGTCCATGAGTTCGACGGTTACCCGGCGCTGGAGGGCTATGCGCGCGCACTTGGCCTCGCTCCGGAAGAGGTTACCGGCGATGTGACTTTCATGAATCCGGTGACCTTCGCGTGCAACGGCGAGCTCTATGTCAGGTCCATCCACAGCATCGACGAGAGCGGCTCGATGAACTTCTATTGCGCCGTCGAGGAGGGCATGGTGCTCGATATCGGCGGCCACAACGACATGGGCAGCTCGCTGCGCGCCGACTTGGAAGCCGGGCTCGCCAATACCCCCGAGCTTGTGGTGAGTTTCAACTGCATCCTGCGTGCGCTCGAGGCGACAGGCAAGGAACTGCACGATGAGCTCGGCGGAATCCTAACGGATGCCACGGAGAGCCTCGTGGGCTTCGATACCTACGGCGAGCAGCTCAATGGGCTCCACATCAATCAGACCCTCGTCGCCGCATGTTTCGGCGAGTCGAACTAAGCACTCGCCCATGGACCAAATCATGCAGAACACGGAATCACACTCGGATTGGAAGCGCCGCGGCGAGGCCGCCGAGAAGACTGCGGACGTCCTGAAGAAGCGCGTGCGCAGCCTCTACAACGAAGGGGCTCAAACCGCTATTCACCGACAGCTAGAGCGAGCGCGCGAGCGCGAAGAAGAGCAGCGGCGCAAGCGTGACGTGATGTCGGCGCGTAACGCAGAGCTCCAGCGGAACTCAGCGGTCTTGGAAGAAACCGTCGCTCGTCGAACGGCGGATCTGAAGGCGATCCTCGACAACGTCACCTTCGGCTTTATCGTCATCGATGCGGACTGCAAGGTCATGCCTGGGTTCACGCGTTCCTGCGAGGCCCTCCTGGGGCGTACCTTCGAGGCCGGCGCCGACGCTTGCGAACTGCTCGGCATGGTGGGGACGACGTCCGAGCCGATGTTCCGAATGGGGATCGAACAGGCCTTCGAAGACTTCATGCCCGAGGAAGTCACGGTCGAGCAGCTCCCCAAGAGCTTTGTCGTTGATGAACGCCGGCTCAACGCAGACTGTCGCGCCATTCGCGAGACGAGCGGCGCCGTTGAAAACGTCCTCGTCACCATTTCGGATGTGACCGCACTGTTCGAGGCCGAGAGGCGCGCGCATCGGAACGCTGCTCTGGTGGGTATCCTACGTCAAAAGAGCGCATTTGCGGCCTTCGTGTCCGACGCCAAGGGTCGAATTGCCGCCTGCCGCGAATCCATCGAAGACCAGCCTTTCATTCGTCGCAGCATCCATACGATCAAGGGGAACGCCGCAAGCTACGGCCTCTTTGATGTCGCGAGCACTGCCAATCAAGTGGAGGAGCGAACGGAGATCCGTATCGAGGAGGTCAACGTTGTCGAAGGTGTGCTCGATACGTTCTTGACAGAACACATCGACGTACTCGGATCGGACCTCGCGAACGGCGCAGATTCTGTGGAGGTCGGCTCCGACGAGCTGGACGTACTGCGTCGGATTCTCGACCCCATCGACCCAAGTGCACTCCAGGCCTGGGGCCAGAGCGTCATCCAAAGGCCGGTCTCCGAACTCGTGGGACCCCTTGACGAATTCGTCGCGCGGGTCGCGGAGAAGGTAGAGCGCAACGTCGAGTTCCGCGCGGAGGGCCTAGACGTGAAGGTTGATCCAAAGATCATGCAGCCCATCGTTTCGACGATGACTCACATGATCCGCAACGCCCTCGACCACGGAATCGAGCCCGAGTCCCAGCGGGGTGACAAGCCCGCCGCTGGCCAGCTCATTGCCCGGTTCGAATCAAGCGAAGACAGCTGGTCCGTTGAGGTGCGTGATGACGGCTGCGGTATCGATACCGACAAGCTTCTCGCCAAAGCCCTGGAGCGCGGCGACCTCACCGAACAGGCAGCGGCCGATCTCGGTCCCAAGGAACGGCTTGAGCTGATCTTCTTGGACGGCCTTTCATCCCGTGAAGTGGCCACGTCCCTCTCCGGCCGCGGAGTGGGAATGTCCGCGGTCCGGGAGGCGGTCGAACTCCAAGGCGGAAGCATCGCGATCGAATCTACGATCGGTGAAGGGACACGCTTCCGCATCGAGGTGCCCAAGGCAAGTGCCGTCTAACGTTAGTGGCACCCTGTAGTGACGGGTCGGTACGGTCTTGCTCCGAAAGGTGGCGGCGGTACCGGCTACAGCTGGTCGAATCTCGGCAGGCTCGCTGGGCCGCGCCATTTGACCCAGCCAGCGCACAGCACCGCCACGACCCCAAGCCCAAGGCATAGCGACCACCAGACGTGGGTTAGGTCTCCACCACGGAGAAGCACGAAGTACGCGGCGAAGGGCAGCGCGAGGAACCACCACGCGATGAAATTGAACACCGCCGCGGGCAGAGTGCGTCCCATGCCGCGCAGGATGCCGGAGCCGACCACTTGGATGCCGTCGAAGACCTGGAACGCTGCGGCGATGGGGAGAATGAGGGCCGCCATCCGAATGGCCTCCATGTCATCGGGGACGTAGAAGACCGGCAGCGTGTTGCGCCCGACGAAGAGCGCGGCGCCGAGGGCCGCCATGGATAGGGCGCCCATCCAAAGGGCGACGCCCGAACTCACCTGCGCGTCGTCATAGCGCTTCTCGCCGATCAAATTTCCCACGCGCGTCGTCGCCGCGAGGCCCACACCAAGGGGAATCATGAAGGTCATGCTCGCAAGGTTGATCGCTACGCCGTGGGCAACCGTCGCGGTGACGCCGATCAGTCCCGCGAGGAGCGTCGTCGCGCCAAACGCCCCGATTTCGAAAGCGAAGTGCAGGCCGACCGGTATGCCGATGCGCACCACCTTCAAGACCTCGCGCAGGCGGAATGACTCGGCATCCCAGGGAACCCACGCGCCGCGCAGGAGCTTCTTGCGCGAGATGATGGTCAGCAGCGTGAGGCACATGAACAGACGCGTGAACCCGGTCGCGATGCCCGCCCCCGTGATCCCCATCTCGAACTCGTAGATCAGCACCCAGTTGGCGATGAAGTTGAAGACGTTGGCGACGGCGGCCACCGCGAGCGCTGGCCGGAGGATGCCGCGGCCTTGGAGCTGTTGGCGAAAGGCGATGTAGATCAGGAAGAACGGCGTTGCGAACGTCTGGGCTAGGGCATATCGCTCGGCGGGAGCGTCGAGGGAGGCCGTCCCGACCACTTCGTCCAGCGACCCTCTCTGACCGGCACCGCCGTCCAGGGACGAGATCCAATCCGCGAACTGACGAGTCGCTTCCAAGAACTCGGCGGTCCAAAAGCGCAGGCCAATGATCGGAACCGAAGTGAGCACGGCCACGATGAGGCCCCGCTGTAGCGCGCGCCCAAGGGTCTCCCGGTTCCTGGCCCCAAACCCTTGGGTGACGAGCGGATCGATGCCCATCACCAGTCCCATCCCCAGCATCTGGGTCAGGTGAATCCACACCCCCGCGAGAAGGGCGGCCGCGACGGCCTCGCTGGACCAGCGACCGAGCATCAGGATGTCCACGAGGCTCACGAGCATCCAGCAGACGTTCGTCAGCACGATGGGCGTAGCGAGGCGCGTGAGCGCGCGGAGCTCGCGCCTACGTGGGGAAAGCGCCGCCTCGCGCTCGCGTCTCTTCACCTTCTCCTCCGACATCGCGGGGCGCACGATACGGGGGAACCGCTCCGTAGGATCGCTTGAGGGCCAGAATTCGCCGGGCAACATGTCCGTCTCTGCTAACGGAGCCAGGGGAGCTCCGTACCAACCTCCGTCATGTTCCGCGCATCCGTCCCATCCACCCTGGTCCTGGGCGTTCTCGCCCTGACCAGCGCGTGCGGCCGCTTTGCTGGTTCCGATCCTCCGCCATGGCACACGCTGCTCCAGGGGCGCGAGTTTCTCAAGGTCCTCCACATGGCGGAGCAGCGACTGCCCTTCATCGAGCGTGCAGACGACGGCTACCGCGATCTCTGGATCGCTCGTCTTGAGGCCTGGATGCACGTCGCGCCGAGGCAAGCGATCGAAGCCATGGGCGAAGAGTTCGCACGGGCCCCCCTTTGGCTAGGGCCAGACGATGCGATCTATATAAGCACGGTCTGGAAGCAGCTTGAGCGTTTCAACGAGTGCTACGACACGCTCTCACACGCGCTTGAGGCATGGCCAGGGAATACGACCGTGCAGGATGCGCATCATGACGCGGAGCTGGAGCTGCGCGGGCGGTCCCGCTGGAGCGATTGCTCCCCACCACGCGAGGAAGTTCCGAGGGGCTTTCGCTGCTGGTGCTACTAGCCCGCCAAGTCCCATCGCCAACCTCTTTCCGTTCATGGGGTATCCTCGCGGGCATGGGAGGACGCTCGCAGCCAAGGAAACTGAGTGCCTGGCTGCTAGTGGCGGTCGCCGTGCTATCGCCGCGCGCAGCTGCCGCCCAGGATGAAGCTCCGCGGTGGACCTGGGTCGTCGGCGGAGCGCTTGAGGGGGCGGCCGCGGAGGCGTTGGCGGAGTCAGGCCAGAAGGCCTACAACTACTACCAAGAGCGCTCGATCTACGTGGGCGAGCTCAAGTCCGAGGCCGCGCTCGCGGAAGCGCCTTCGGGGCCCACCGTCTTCTTCGGTCAAGTGCAGGCGTTTGAGCACCCCGAGTGGTTAGAGCCCCTCATCGAGATCGAGAAGGGAGCCGTTTCCGTTGGCGGGACCACGTTGAGCGACGACTCCGTTGGGCTCTATGTCCGCAGTGCAGACGGTCAGCGCGTAGCCTTCAGTGGACTGTCAGCGAAAGGGCTGCTGGGGATTCAGAGCGTTCCCACCGGACGCCACGCCGCCACCGTCACCTTCGACGGACGGGTCGCGTTCGAGGGCTCCTACCGGGGAACGGAACTGGGCCTGACTGCCGGGAGCGCCATCTACTCTCTGCCGTCCTTAGACGAGGTCGATGTGGGGCTGGCGGCGCTCGGGGATCCGTCGGCCGCGGTGGTCTTTTCACCAGTGTACGGTGGCGGCGAATCGCGCCTCAGCGACCGGTTTCGAGAACGCCTTGGGGGACTCGTCAGCGGCAAGAGCGTTCTGTTCTTCGGCGAGGCGCATTGGAACGTGGAGATCAACCGCCTCTTCAGCGACGCATTCGACTGGCTCATGGCGGAGCGCCGCGTCTCGACGCTGTTCCTAGAGCACAGCTACTCCCACTCCGCGCACTTCCAGCGCTACGTTTCCCTCCGCAGCGACGAGGAGGCCGATCGCTTTTGGGGGTCATCGCTACGGGCGCTCGTCATGGCGCAGTCCACGCGAGACCTCTTGGACTCCGTACGCGTTTGGAATCGCGAGCACCCAAGTTCCCCCGTAGCCGTCGCCTGCCTCGACGCGGAGTTCGACTACCAGCGGACGCTCGAGAGTGCACTCGGCGAGTACTTCCGTGGGACAGTCCCTGACTTCACGAGCCAGCTTCCGCGACCTGTCACGGCGGCGGGTGCATTAGCGGAGGTGTCCCGTTTGCGGAAGATTCTCCGCGATAGCCCCGTGGACGCACCGCGGCACCCCTGGATGACCGCCGACTTCGTCGCCAACGGTCTCACGAACCTGTACGAGTCGGTGGTCGCAAGCGACCGTCATAGCCGCATGGCCGATCGGCAGCGTTCGATCCTTCGCAACGTGACCGAGTACCACGCCGCTTGCTTCACGCCCGCTGCCCTCGAGCGTGGTCTCGTCGTCTTCAAGGAAGGCGCAGCCCATGCCTCGAAGCACACCGAGCGCCAGGACGACGCCTGGTGGGAGGCGACCTACCTCGAGAAGCGCTTTGAGCCGACGCGCGGCCGGGTGGCGACGCTCACGGCCAGGGCCCTCGGCTATCGTCTCGATCTTGCCTCAGAAGTCGATCTACGGACGCACAAGCGCTGGGCGAAGAGCTACCACGGCCTGATCGAAACCTACAGGTGGGGGCTGCGCGCCGGCGTCATCGAGGAGGGCGGCGCCTACCACTTTGGCCCGAGGAAACCATCGGCCATCGACATGGTGGCGATCCGGAAAGCCCATGAGCGCGGAGAGCACGCGTTCCTGCTTGAGTCGCTTCTGATCTCTGACCTGCGAGCGGTGAACCTTGAGGCGGGCGAAGAGCTCCAGGGCCTGTTCGACGCCGTGGTCTACGTGGTGGGGGGCTCGCTTGAGCCAACGCTCCGCCGGGCCGACAGCGCGCGTGACGCGAAACCGCAGGCCCCGCGCTAATCTGAGGTTTGTGGCGATAGACGACTGCTTGTCCGGCACTTAGGCTTCCCACATGCTTCGAATTCTCACACAGGTGGCTCTCTGCGGTTGGATCGCCACCGCCTGCCGCAGCGGTCTCGATGCGACAGGCCATTCCCATACGGCGGGTGCTAGTGGCGGCCATGCCCACGGCTCGGCGCCGGTGGACACGAGCGAGGCAGAGCTCGTTCCAGCGACGCCCGACTCACCGGCCTACACCCAGCTTGGCCCCGGGGTTGAGGTCATTGAAGACGTGGGGGCCGCCGCTCGCGCGGCGAGCAGCACCTTCACCCACGAAGGGCACTTCGCGCCGCTGCTCTTCGGTACGGACCTGCGCGCCTTCACCCTGCGGCTTGAGCCCGGGATGTTCCTCGCCGAACATCCGCACGCCGCCGAGAGCATGGTGTACACGGTCAGTGGGCGCTGGGTGCTTTGCTCGAACGGAAACCGCACCGTGATGGAGCCGGGCTCTGTCTTCCATTTCGGGCCGGATGCACCGACGGGTTGGGAGGCTCCCTTCGACGGCGAGGCCCAGGTGCTCATCGTCAAGACCCTCCGCGAAGGAGAGGACTACGCGATGTTCTGCGAAGGGATGCGGGAGTTGGCTTCGAAGCTCGACGGGCGCTACGCCGACGGCGAAGTCTTCTACTTCAGGCAGCTGAAGGATGACCACCCAGCGATTCGCTTCGCGCGCAGCCAGGGTGCGCCGATCGACGAGCATCTTCTCCAAGCTGAAAGATAGGCACCATGGGCTCACGACGGAGGAACGGGTTCAGCGGCTGGGTACTCGGCACCGCGATCGCGCTCGCGGCGCTGCCCGGGGGGTGCAAGGCCGTCACCGGATCGGTCGGCCGGTCAGAGCCGAGTGCACTCAAGACCATCGAGCAAGCGGCCGTCGCTGAGATCAACGCAGACCTCGTCCGCGGTCCGCTGACGATGGACGTCGGCATCATCGTCCCCAGCAACCTGGATACGGGCTTCGACCTTGTCAGCGTTCCGCAGATGCTCGATGGGATCCGTTCGGCCAAGAAGATTTTCGGAGCCGTCGACGTTCAGATTCGTTTGCTCTGGGTCAAGTCTGGGCCCGTACCCGAAGAGCACCTGTCCATCACCTCGACCCCCATGCTCACCGAGCCTCGCTCGCAGCACGTGGGGATGTATACCCACCTCAAGCGTCACCCCAAGGCCCTGAGCGAGGGCGCGCTGGCCGCGTTTGAAGCGCTGGTGCCGCGCGAGCAGTCCAGCAACCGGACGATCTACCTCGTCGTGCTCCAGGACGTCTTCTATCCGTTCTTCGCTCCCCGCCCGCCGGGTGACGACCTTGTCGCAGCGGTGACTCCCACGAGCGGCCTGTCGTTCCCGCCCTACATCCACGGGGCGCAAATTCCCCGGCATCTCCGCGGCGTCATTTCTATTTCTAACCTGACCAGGGGCAAGAGTCGGTTCAAGACGATCGCCCACGAGATCGGGCACAAGACGCTCAACGTCAGTCACGAGTACCGGCAGACGGCCCCCGAGTTCGAGGTCATCGGCGAAGGGGGCCTGATGCTCTACGGTGCCGGCGTCGAGATTCCGTCCGGCCGCGACGGACGCTGGCATCGAGAACGCCTCGAGCTCTCCCCGTTCCTCTACCGCGAAGACGAGGCGGGGAAGAAGACCTGGAACCCCGACTTCCAGGAGGGCGGCCACTACTTCGACCCGATCTACGGGAGCTTCACCATTGCGGAGCGGGGTCACTAGCCAATCCCACCGCGGCCTTTTTGAGATTGGCCAGCAGGGAGTCCAGCGCGGAGTCCAGCGGAGAGGAGCAAGGCAGGCCCAATTCTCGATTCTCTGAGGGGCCAGTGCACAGCCTCCCGCTCGGAGTGGGGAGGGCGGCGACCTGAGCCAAGGTGCCAGGGCGCCCTCAGCCCTCAAGCACCCACTCTGCTCCATGAAGTCGCTCACCCCCGGCGCCGTTCTAGCGTCCACCCTTGTCGTTGCTATGGCCTCGAACGCTTCGAGCCAAGTTCAGGGAAACGGCTCCGCCAGTCTCACTGCATCGTCGTCCGCCCCAGCGCTTCCGTACACGCTGCGCGGCCCTTCCCGAGTGGAGGACTTCCTCGTCTCCCCGCTGGTCAGGACCGACGGTCAGGAGGCTGTCGTCCGGGGACGCGGCTACAAGGCGAGCCTGCGGGACGGGCAGTTCACCTACGCGCCGGTCGTGGGCAATCAGCCGGATGCGAGCGTTCGCCTGCGGCTATCTAGCGTCACTCTTGGCGGCGAGCCACTGCCTCTCGTGCAAGGCGGTACGCCGCGGGATACGGGGACGCAGATCGAGCTGGATCATGGCACGGTGGTGGAGGCTTACGCCTACGGGTTGGAGACGATCGAGCAGACGTTCCGATTCGATGCGCTGCCGCGCGGCGGCGACCTAGTGGTCACCATGGAGCTCGACACGTCCCTCGGGATGGAGCAGCAAGGCAACGAACTGACCTTCGTCAACGAGATTGCCGAGGTGACCTACAGCTCGGCGTTTGTGCTGGACGCATCTGGGGCGCGAGTGCCTATCGAGACAGCTTCTACTCCTACGTCGATCGCGCTGACCGTCCCGTCCAGCTTTCTTGCTGAGGCGGCGTTGCCCGTGACGATCGATCCGGTCATTGGTTCGTTCGTATTCACCGGCGGCGTGGTGGATGACTCGCGGCCGGATGCGGCCTATCACCGCGCGCAGAACCGCTACGTGGTCGTCTTCCAGGACTACGTGAACGCGGCCGATACGGATCTGTACTTCTTCTCGGTGGAGGCGGACACGGGGATCATCGAGTTCGCAAGTTTTGCCACGCTCGCCCTAGACACCGGCGTCGTGCACCAGAAGCCCTCGATCGCTGTCAACGATGCAGCGGACCAGCTTCTAGTGGTTGCTGAGTCGCAGCCGTCCGGCGGTGGGATTCGGCAGATCGATGGCTTCCTCATGGATTCCAATCCTGCGGCCATCAGCGGCTACGACGTAGGGCTTGGGTTCCCTATCAACGATGGCCCAGGCCTACGTGACTGCTTCAATGCCGACGTCGCGGGCAACACGTTTTCTAGCGTGAACGCCTGGAGCTATCTGGTCACCTGGACCCGCGAATGGACCGCCACGGACCATGACGTTCACGGTCAGATCGTCTCGTCCACGGGCGCTCTCACCAACGGCAGAATCAACATCGATAGCTCACCCTCCAACGACATTCAGAGTTCGGTCTCGGCGTCCATCGGTGACTCGTCGATCGACGGGAACTACTACAACGTCGTCTGGATCCGTGACGTGAGCGGAGACGGGCGCGGAGCCGTCTGGGCGCGGCGCGTGTACTTCGACGGTTCCTTTGGCGGCCCCTTTCCATCGGTCGCATTCAACGTGTCCATCACCGACAACGCGGTCTTCCCTGTGACGACCTCTGCGTCCAACGTGGACCTTGAGCTGACAGGGATGCGCTACTTCACGGTGGCGTACCCAAGGATCTTCGGAACAGGGGCCGATACGCAGTCCAGCATCTACAGCAACGTCACCACGTTCGGCGACGAGTCGGGGACCAGGCAGAGCATCACATCCATGGAGGACATCGCCGTCGACGACGACCAACCGGAGTGTTCGATTGCCACAGACGGTGAGGGCTTTTTGCTCAGCTACGCCGAGCGCTCCGCAGCAGGGGATTACGATCAGTTCCTCGTGTCGGGCGGCGTTCAAGATCGAACGGGGGGCCTGTTCCGCACGGCGCTGTCCGAACGGCATCAGATGATGGCCAACACGCCGGAGTTTGAGTACGGATCCGTGGTGGTCACGCGCTACGACGGTGGAGTCCAAGCCGGTGCACTCGCCGATCACGGCATCGCTGTTTGGACGAGGGGTGCCAACCCTAAGACGTCGAGCATCGCCGGGGCTAGGATTGAAACCTTCAAGGACGCTGCGTTCCCAGGGGACCGGCCCGTGGGCACTCAGTACTGTGAGGCCACTGTGAACTCGGCCGGTCGAAAGGGCTGGATGCGCGCCATGGCGCCCGATCAAAGCGTCGGTACGAACAAGCGCCTAGTCGCCTCTGACATCGCGCCCTTCGCCTTTGGCTATCTGCTGGCGGCCCCCAACGTGCAGTTCGTGCCTGGCCCCGGCGGATCGCAAGGCAACTTGTGCGTTGCGGGAGCGGGTCGCTTTCTCGATCAGATCATTCTCTCTGACGGCGCTGGCACGATTGAATCCGTGGTGGATCCCATGGATATTCCCCAGCCAACAGGCGCCGTTAGCGCATTGCCCGGCGACACTTGGTACTTCCAGCTCTGGCATCGGGACATTGTGGGGACGAACGTGACCTCGAACTTCACCAATGCGGTTTCGTTGACGTTGACCCCCTAGGTCCGAATTGGGAAGAACACGGCCGCTGGCCACCGTGGGATGGGGACGGAACGAGAAGAGGCTATGATTGAAGTCAACATGAAGCTACTTCCCAAGCTGTACGTCGCGCTGACCGTTCCCACGCTCGGCCTCTTGCTCGCTCCGATGGCCCCAGGTCAGACGAGGGTCTGGTACCAAGAGGTACTCACTCCGACCCACGATGGAGTCGATGCCATGGCCTCGGATGCGGCGGGCTACGTCTTTCAGGTGAAGACTGTGTCTCCCCCGGCATCCGTGCCGTTCGGTCCGTGGGAGTCAGCTCTGACCCGTCACACCGCGGATGGCGAACTCACTTGGACGGCCTCGATCGACGATGGCGGAGTGGTCTTCCCCTCCGGGCTCGCTTCCGACGGAGCCGACGGGGCCTTCTTGGTTGGCGTCACGTCGGCAGCCGTCGGTGGGGCGAACCTCGGAACCAACGACGCCTGGATCACCCACTACGACGTTCAGGGACAACGTACCTGGAGCCGTCAAATCGGCACGGCGGCATCGGACGGTGCGGAGACCGCTGCCCCCGATGGAGCCGGCGGCGTCTATGTCGGGGGTTGGACGTACGGCTCCTTGGCCGGCTCATACCAAGGCATAAGGGACGCATGGCTTGCGCGCTACAGCGCGACCGGCGATCAGCTCTGGATCCGACAGTTTGGAACACTCGCCGATGACCAGATCACCGGTGCCACTCTGGACAGCGCGGGCGGCGTGATTGTCTGCGGTGAGACCTTCGGGAATCTCGCAGCGCAGCACTCGGGACTGGGTGATGCGTTCGTGGCTCGATTCGATGCTGCAGGAACGATGACCTGGTCCAGCCAACTGGGAAGCGCTGGCCGGGAATATTGCAATGACGTCACTGCCGACGGAGCTGGCGGCGCCTACGTTGCGGGTAGCACATCCGGCGATCTGGCAGGGCAGAACGCCGGAGCCTTCGATGCCTGGTGGGCCCACTTCGATGCGGCGGGCACACAAACCTGGGTTCATCAGCGGGGCAACGCCGGGGGGAATATCTGCCATACCGTCTTGCCTGATACGGCGGGTGGTTTCTTTCTGGCAGGCATCGCACAAGGCGACTTTGGCAGCGGCGGATCGAGCGCGGGGCTCAGCTGGCTCGGGCACTTCGACGCGAGCGGAAACGACACGTGGATCACCCAGTTCGGAGCCGCCCGTGGCCTCGCGGCTTTCGTCGGTGCTCCCAATCGCCGAGGCGGCGTCTACCTGGGGGGGCACATCGGCGCGTTCAACGGCCCATCCAGCGCGTGGATTGCCCGCTATGATCACATAGCGACCGAGACCTACTGCTCGCCGGCTACCGTGAACTCGACGGGTACGGACGGCAAGATCAGTGCGTCTGGCAGCGGCGACATCGCAGCGAACGATGTCGTGCTACGTGCGGACGATCTACCGCGCTATGCGTTCGGCTTCTTCCTGAACTCACAGAGCCGCGACGTCTCCACGACCGCGGGCAACCCAGCCGTTCTCTGCCTTGGGTCACCTGTCGGACGCTTCGCCGCCCCTAGCGAGATCATGAACTCAGGCGGAGCTGGCTCGTTTTCGCTTCCGATCGACCTGACGGCCATGCCCCAGCCAGCCGGCGCCCTCGCGGTTCAGCCCGGCGAAACGTGGCACTTCCAGGCCTGGCACCGCGACTTGGTCGGTGGCATCCCCACGTGGAACTTCACAGACGGCGTGAGCGTGATGTTCCGCTGACGGGTGAAAGGTAGCGTCGTACGGCCACCGTCCTGGACTCTTCGTCCGTCACGGGCCGAGGGCACCCTCGCTATGATGCCTTCATGACCAACGCTTCCATCCTGAGCCTCCTCTCAGGCATCTGTTACGGCCTTGCGGTGCTGCTCTTCTTCTTCGTCGTCCTGGTGGTCGCGAGCGATCCGGCCACGAACGTCCACTTCAACCAGCAGTCGAGCCAAGGGGGAGGGGCGATGATTGCGGCGCTCATGCCCACCTTGGGTCTAGTCATCACCGCGGCTCTCCTCGGGGGCGCATCCACGGCGCTGAAAGATCTACAGCGGATTCGCGAGGCGACTGAGTCTTCCGTGGACGGCCCTCGGACCTAGCAGCCCGTTGAACAAGGCCACACCAACCAACAGCGCCCCTCGAAGCCCTGACTTCGTTGCTTGAAGGGCCCCGAATAGCTCGAGCCAGTCTCCCTACTTCGCGTCAGGCTCCTAACGAATTCCGCTGCGCTCCAAGGCGGCGATCTCCTGTCGCCAGCCTTCGCGCGTCTCCTTGGAGACGGTCGGGTCTGGCAAGAGAGAGCGGCGCGTGCAGTTCACGATGGCCTGCAGCGTTTGGTAGCGGCGGGTGGCTTCGATGTCCGGTGGAAGCTGGTCTTGGATGATCGCGACCACGTCCTCTAGGTCTAGATCCGGCTTTCGCACGCCTGCCGCGACCTTTCTCGAATCAGAGGTCGTCACCTGCGCACTGCGCAAAATGCGGAACGAAAGTCCCGGCAACGGGGTTCGTCCTCGGGGGACGCTTGCCACTCCCAGGTCGGGAGTTAGCCGCGGGTTGCGATCACTGAAGCGAGATCGAAACTGCGCCGGTTAGGTTCGAACTTGAACTACCGATAAAGTCGCGGTGCCAAAACTGGAAGTAGTAGGTGTCACCTGGGACAGCTGTCGCGGGGCCGGCATTCGTTGGGATCGCGCTCAGGTCGACGACCTGAAACGCCGTGCCAGTCGCGGTCGTCATGGTGGGTGGAAAGCGTCCAATCTGGGGGTTCCCGATGCAGAGGACGCCCTCACCAACGGAGATACTTTGAATCGGAGCGCCGTTCGAGCTAGTGGTGACCATGAGCCCGAAGGTGTCAGGGGGACAACAAGTGACTTCTAGTGCGAGCGAGTTGTCGGCCACGAAGGGTGAGCCTAAAGCGGTAAGGGCCCCGGCGAAGTTCGTTGAGTTCGGCGTGCCTATACAGACGATGTCACCAACTCCCGGATCGACGAAACCAGCAAACACGTATGCGGCGCCCGAATTTGGGAGAAGACCACCCTGGCCGTCCGCCCCCACCACCACGGTTGCCCCTGCAGCCGCGACCGAATAGCCGAATTCATCTTCACTGTCTGCGTTCGACGCCTTCAGGTATGCCTGTTGACTCCAAACGCCATTGGAGCGCGCGAACACATAGGCTGCGCCGGACGCGTTAGCGAAGTCGTTATGCTCGCCTCCGTTGATCTCTCTCGCGGTGCTATCCTCGTTAGGCGCACCTACGGTTACAATGTCTCCCGATGTTGCGACCGACCATCCGAACCAGTCGAAGGGATCTGTGTTTGACGCTTTCAGGTAGGCTTCTTGGCTCCAGGTACTGCCCGAACGTTGAAACACGTAGGCTGCGCCCGCATTCGGCAAGTCGTTGCCTGACTGGTCAGAGTTGACACCTGTCGCCTGGCTATCTTCACCCAGCGCGCCTACGACCAAGGTATCCCCTGACACCGCGATCGACCTTCCGAACACGTCCTGACTCTCCGCGTTTGACGCTTTCAGGTACGCCTGCTGGCTCCAGGTACCGCTCGAGCGAACGAAAACATACGCTGCGCCGGAAGCACTGGCCGAGTTGTCGCCTTCGTCTGCATTGACACCCGTGGCGGCACTGTCTTCACCGACTGCACCCACAACTACGGTTTCCTCGGACGCTGCAACCGCCGACCCGAATACGTCGGTCGCGCCTGTGTTCGACGCCTTCAGGTATGCCTCTTGGATCCAGGTGCCGCCCGTACGTGTGAAGACATACGCTGCGCCGGAATCGACAGCCGAGTTGTCTGCATCGTCCCCGTTGACCCCCGTCGCCTCGCTATCTTCACGGACGGTGCTCACCACCACGGTCTCCCCCGACACTGCGACCGACTCTCCAAATTCATCGCCTCCGCCGGTGTTTGAGGCCTTGAGGTAGGCCTCTTGGATCCAAGTGCTGCCCGAGCGGACGAACACATAGGCGGCGCCAGCGGAAGACATTGAGTTGTCTATCTCGCTTCCGTTGACACCCGTCGCTCCGCTGTCTTCCCCGATTGCCCCCACGACGATAACGTCTCCGGATATTGCGATCGAATGTCCGAACCGATCTCCGCTCTCCGTGTTGGAGGCCTTGAGATACGCCTCTTGAGTCCATACCTCACCCGAACGTACGAATACATACGCAGCACCGGAATCAGGGGCTGCGTTGTCTGCCTCGTTTCCGTTGACCCCAGTCGCGCCGCTTTCCTCGTTGGGGGCACACACAACTACGGTATCCCCCGATGCTGCAACCCTCCTCCCGAAGCGGTCGCTCGCGTCCCTATTGGATGCCTTCAAGAACGCTTGCTGGATGATCGGGTCGACGACTATCGGGTACTGCGCGTTCGACTCGTTGACGTAGATCGTCATCGTTGATCCAGCGACTTTGAGCCACGCGTCAAGCGTGCGTCCATTCGCATCCAGTGCGATGAGCCCATCGTAGTGGAGTTCAACCTTGCCATCTTCGCCACTAAGG
This sequence comes from uncultured Planctomycetaceae bacterium, assembly GCA_964417955.1. GTDB lineage: Bacteria > Planctomycetota > UBA1135 > UBA1135 > Saltatorellus. Next base: position 43,584 of record CAYQKK010000012.1, on the reverse strand, counting down.
ATGAGTCCTGTGCGCAGATCGTTCACCTGGGGAGTCAGAGTTCCAAGTACGTCGAGCGTGAAGGTGAGCGGCCCGCAGCTCCCAGCCCCCTCGATAGACTCCGGTCGTTCCCAGACGTTGAACCCGTGTTCGAAGCCGCGTGAGTCGTTGATCCACCATTCAGATAGTCTCTCGCTCCAGTCGTAAGAGAGCTCTTGTCTTGAGGCGCAGGCTCCAAACACCGGCCTCTCAACGGCCGTGGCCTGGCCCTCAAAGCCGTAGGAGCGCAGCGCGAGGCCGAACTGCCATTCACCGCTGCGCGGTTGGATCATGGCAGAATCGCCGTTGAACTGAGCGGTCATGCCAAGCCGTGAGTTGGCCGCCTCGTATCCGTTTCCGGTGGTCTGGAACTCATGCCGGTGGGCAACGATCGACGAGTGAATCTGCGCCCACCCGTCTGCATCGACACCGACTGGGAGGTCAGGGCCCAATTGCGGGGCCGCGTTGGCGAGGGAGGATGCGAGCGAGAGGGCCACAAGTGCGGCTGAGAACGGAGTGTTGGCACCCATGTGTAGCGAGCTGGTTCGAGTTGGGAGTTGTGCTGGGAATCTGGCAGGCAATGACAGAAGACCAGTGCAATATACCCGCTACGAAGAAGACGTCCCCTGCTCTGACCTCAAGGAGCGGATGGGCCCATACCAGCACTGAGCCAGGCGTCTGTCCTCAGTTACGTTGCCTGTCCCATCTTGAGACCTCTTGTGGGCCCTGGGACGAGCCATCCCAGTTCGGTAGCGAGGTGGCGGCGGTACGAACAACGGCACCCTGCAGCCACGAGCTTCCGTTGAGCGACCCGATCATGGCCGGGCAGTCTCCCTCCCGCCGACTTTCGCAGAGTTGGAAATGAGGGCAAGCGCCTGGTCACTCGCCGCGTTTGTAGCGGTCACGTACTGCTACCAGTCAGTGAAGCCAGATGGGTACTGGTAGGGCTCTGGGATTCTCTTTTCGGCGTAGCGTGCGCGGTTCATCTCGTAGTGTGCTCTGCACATGTCGTTGACGTAGTGAACCAGTGGCTCCATGCCCATATCAGCTCGCCGGTCATCCACGTGGGCCGGGTCGTCTATTGGCTTGGGGAAGGCTCTGGCGTCGTCACCGTCGTAGGTCATTTGGATCCCAAAGACTTGGGGGCGGCCCGTGTCGCCTATCGGCTCAACTCCGCTGCTACGGCCAGTCGACGCTGGCAGAGGCGACGGCTTCCAAGGCTCTTCAAGAACCAGATAGGAGCCGCCGCGATGTGCGCTAACGAATGCCGCTGCGCTCCAAGGCGGCGATCTCCTGTCGCCAGCCTTCGCGCGTCTCCTTGGAGACGGTCGGGTCTGGCAAGAGAGAGCGGCGCGTGCAGTTCACGATGGCCTGCAGCGTTTGGTAGCGGCGGGTGGCTTCGATGTCCGGTGGAAGCTGGTCTTGGATGATCGCGACCACGTCCTCTAGGTCTAGATCCGGCTTTCGCACGCCTGCCGCCACGATGGAAGAGCGGAGGCCTGCGAAGGCCGCGGCCGAGTAGCCCTCGGTCAACGCGTCGAGGCGGTCTAGGGTGGCGTCGTCGGCTTCCGACTGGAGGCCGCCGCGGATCACCCAGCGCAGGAAGTCACGGCGGTCCTCGCCAGCCGGATCGAGGACCGGCAGGATCAGCTCACCCACGCGGCCGGGACGTCGAAGGTCGGGGGAAAGAAGGTGGATCCGCGCGGTCATGAGGAGCCAAACGACCTTCCCGCGCAGGGCAGGGTCCGCGATCATCGCCTGGATTTTGCCCGTCAGGCGGCGCTCGGTGGTGTGGGCATCGGGGCCGACGCCGCCGAACTGAGTGTCGGCCTCGTCCACGAAGATCATCACCTTGCCCAGCGCGACCAGAGTTCGACGCAGGCGCTCGAACAGGACGTCCGTCTGACCGAACCACTGGCTTCGGATGTTCTTGAGCACGAGCACAGGGAAGTCGAGCTCGGCGGCGAGCGCCTCGAAGACGAAGCTCTTGCCGGCGCCGATCGGCCCGCCGACCGCGGCGCCGGGCAGGGCGTCCTTGCCCGTGGAGCCGAAGCGCGGCAGTAGCTCGTCCTGGAAGAACGCCTTGAGTCGCGTGAAGCCGACGACGTCTTTCAGGGTGTGGCTGGGCCGCTTGAACTCGACCACGTCTTCCCCGAGCTCGCGCTCGATGAAGCGCGCGACCTCGGCCATGACGTCCTCGGGCTGAACCGCTCGGCCGTCGTACAGAGCGCCGATCAAGAGCTGCCGGAGCGCGTGGATCGAGAGGCCGGCGGTGGCAGCCACAAGGCTCTCGTCGGTCGCCCAGGTCTTGAGCTGATCGCCCCGGGGGTGCTCGGCCCGGAACCACGCAAGGAACTCGGCTCGCCCTTCGGCATCCACGCCCGGGACGTTCACCGTTACCAGCACCGGCAGGCGCACGATACGGTGGTGCAAGAGGCTCGGGGACTCCGCGATCAACACGAGGCTGTCGCCAGCGTTTTGAAACTCCGGGTCGCTCACCCAGTCGAAGATCACGCTGACCCGATGGCGATCGGCGCGGGACATGCTGTGGATGGGGGCGTCCGGCAGGAGCAGGTCGGCTGCCTCCACTAGGATCAACAGGTTGTCCGGCAGGTACGTGCGGCCGCCATCTGACTGTTCGGTCCGAGAGCACAGGCAGAGCTGACGCAGGAGCTCCAGCGCAACCGTCGGGTTGCCCACTGCGCTCATGATGTTCTTCTCGAACTCCGCCTCGACGGCGCTGGCGGGGTTCTTCTTCGTGAGATCGGTGAGGCCTTCCAGGGCTCGCTCATCCGCGGTGAGGCCGCACTTCCAGTCGACCCACGCTTCCTTGATCGCGGCCCGGGACGCCTCCGAGGCGAAGCGGATTGGCCCGTTGAGCTCGTACACGAGAACATGGATGCCGGGCACGCTCCACGCGCTAGACAGCACCCGACCAAGGGGCTGATAGGCCTTGCTCTCCCGGTCGAAGTGCAGATCGTGCACGTTTCCCGACAGGACGAGGCTGCGCGACAGCCCCGAGTTCAGGATCCGTGCGGCCTCTTTCAAGCTCTGACTCATGTGGCTTTGGTCGGTTGAACGGAAGGTGCGAAGATGCCTTCGCCTTTTCCACTGTGGACGGTGTCCCAGAACGTGCGGTACTGCGACGGATCCTGGAGGGTGTCTTCACTGAAGACCACATCGCGAATCTCCTGGCGCTGCTCCACGAAGTGCTCGTACTCACGCACGTCGCCCGGGCTAAAGATCGGGCAGGGCACGTCGTAGACGATCGTGGCCCCAGGCTTTGTCACGTGGCCCTGCTCGCTCCAGCTCCAGTACTGGCTAAGGCCCAGGATCCGATCTGCGACGTAGAGCGCTTCGTTCAGCTCGTGGGTCACGATCAGGATCGTGTGCGGGGGGGAGTCTCCGGCTTGGATCGCCTGGATGTTCTCCTGGTAGAGCTCGAGCAGCATGGTCTGGAGCTCTTCCCTCGTGGCCTCGTCGAGGGCTCCGAAGGGCTCATCCAGGAAGAGGATCTCCGGGCGCATGATGACCGCCTGGGCGATCGACACGCGCTGGCGCATGCCGCCCGACATCTCGTGGGGGTACAGATGGATCGCTTGCTCGAGGCCGTAGCGCTCGAGGATCGCATCGGCCTCCGCCAAGTGCTGGCGCCGGATGTCGCGGAATTTGAACGGGTGCAGAATCCGATCGGGGAGCGTCGTCTGATCCAAGGTCAGCCCGTAGGCGACGTTCTGGCGCGCGGTGAGGAACGGGTAGAGCGTGTACTGCTGGTAGACGATGCCCCGGTCGCGCCCAGGGCGGCGAACCTCCTTGCCCTTGACGCGGACGGCGCCTTTCATGGGCGGGAACGTCCCGAGCTTTGCGCGCAGGAGCGTCGACTTCCCGCAGCCGCTAGGCCCCACGAGCGAGACGATCTGACCGCTCGCCACCTTCAGGTTCACGTCGTGCAAGACGTGGTTGTCCCCGAAGGACTGGTAGACGCTGTCGCACTCCAGGCTGATCGTATAGTCCTTCATCGAGCGTCTCCGTACCAAGGGCACAGGCGCCCCACGAGCCAGTGCACCGAATAGTCGAGCCCGAATCCGATCGCTCCGAGGATCGCGATGTAGGGGTAGACGATGTCCATGTGAACGAGCCTCATCTGAATTCGAATGGTGTATCCGTAGCCGACGTCGCCCACCATCATCTCGGCGGCGATCAGGTACACCAGCGCAGGACCAATCAGGAGTCGGATGCTCTCCATGATCTTGGGAAGCACGTGGCGCCCGATGATCATGATGACGATCTCCATGGTGGACGCGCCGAGCGTGTAGGCCTTGTGCAGCAGCTCGGTTGGCACGTCGTTCTTGATCGCCAGGTAGATGTTCTGGGTGAGGATCGGCGCGATCCCAAAGGCGATCATCGAAATGAACAGCCACTCGCCGTCCGTCAGCACGAAGAAAATCGCGAGCATCGCGATCGGGTTGAGCTTGGCGAAGAGCCGCACCGGCCAAGAAAAGAAGGCCTCAGCTGGCGCCCAGCAGCCCATGAGAAAGCCGAGGATCACGGCGATCACGACGCCGATCCCCGTTCCCGCTGCGAGGCGCCCCATGGTCGCCTTGGTGTCCTCCCAAAGGCGGATGTCGCCCGTACGGGAGTGGGGTGTGATGGAATCCATCAGGCCGTGCCACATCTGGCCCCAACCGGGCAGCGTGCGGTCCGTGGGATTGATCTGGTGCTGCCGCCACGAAAGGTACGTGTACAGCAGCACCAGTGCTGCAACCGACGACAGTGCGAGGAGAATCCCCGTACGCCGCGCAATGGGCCTGCGAATCACGGAGAGGCCTACTTAGCCTTCGCGGCCTCGATGTAGCTCGGGTCGAAGACGAAGTCGCCCTCGACGCCCTTGCCGTAACCGATGGCCGGTGCCTTGTCGACGATGCCGTGGGAGGTGCAGAAGTCCGTGACCTTGGTCATCGTTGCTTTCACCTCTTCGCCGTTGAAGACGGCGAGGCCCGCATCGGCGTCCTTGTAGAAGACCGTTGCTTCCAGCACCTTCTCCATCGCAGCCGCGTCGAGGTCCGAGAACTTCTCGCCGAGGGCCACGAGCATCTCGCTGCGCTGGGCCGGGTCATCCGCGCGCTTCGCAAACTCATAGAACGTATCCGCGATACACGCTGCGAAGCGGTCGCCGCCTTCCTTGGCAAGGGAGTCAGCGCCCATCACGACCATGTCGAGGATCTCGCCCGGAATGGTCGAAGAGTCAAAGATGACCTTCGCGTCCGTTCGCTTGGCGAGGGTGTCGAGCACAAAGGGGTTCCAGACCACGATGGCTTCGTGACCGCCCTTCTGCTGCTGCATTCCCATGGCGGCGGCGCCGGGATCCATGTTGGTGAAGGTGTAGTCGGCTTCTTTCTCCCCGAGCAGCTCGAGGTTCCGCACGAAGCAGTACTCCGAGACCGACTTCTCAAGACCGAGCACTGGCTTGCCCTTGAGGTCCTGGATCGAATTGGCTCCCACCGCGATGAGCGCGTCGGCGCCCATGGAGGTGCTCGTCGGCAGAATCCCCACGGTCTTGCGGCTCAGGCTCGGGTTGAGCGAGTCCATGTTGGTCAAGCAGGCCGCATCGGCCGTCGAGCTCGCGTAGTACGTGATGCACGAGTCGTAGTCCGCTTGCTTCAGCTCGACGTCGACGTTCCACTTCGTTTCGAGCTCGCCCATCGCGCCCTTCTTGCCATCGATCAGGCCGATCTCGTCGGCGACGCCGAACACGCTCCACGAGGGATATTCGCTCCACGCGAGGCTAAACGTCGGGACGGGGGCGCCGTCTGCGTTCTCGGCGTCGCCTGAGCCGCAGGCGGCCAGGGTCAAGGCGAACGGGGCGAGGGCGAGAAGCGGCAAGCAGCTGGCAGAGGAATTCTTCATGGGATGGGTCGAGGGGTTGGGGTCGTCTGGTTCGGTCCGTACGCGGCGGGCAGCGTCCTATTCAGGAAGCTTCGCATCGCGCTCGACTTCTTCGTCGGGGACGTCGCCAGCGGTTTCTGCTTCGTCAGCCAGGCCGATCAAGGCCTCAAACTCGTCGTCGGCGCTGTCGTTGCGCGCGTACTCAAGGAACTCGGCCTCGGTCCGCGCAGCGTCGGTGCCAGCGAGCTCGCGGCTGATCCGCGCCTCAGCGCGCATTTCAGAGCGGAGCTCACGCATGGTCTCGAGCTCCTTGGAGTGCCGGTCTTCGGAGATCCCAGAGATCAAGTCGGCGATCTCCTTCTCCTCCTTCGACGTGATGACTTCGGCGACGGCCTCTTTCTGCTCGTCCTTGAGCTTCTCCATGTCCCGCTTCAGCTGTTGAAGCTGGACCTTGTGGTCTTTGATGTTGCCCGCGTAGGTGCCGAGGTCTCCCTCTAGCTCAGCGATGCGCTCAAGCTTCTCAGTCAGGGTGTGGGAGAAGTCGCGGTAGCCGGCGAGGCACTTGAGGTACTCGGCGTCGTCCTTGATCGACGCCGTGTCTTTGCCCTCTGCCTTCAGCTGCTCGACGCGTTTCTTCGCTTTCGCCTGCGCGCCCATCTTGAGGTTCTCCAGCTTCTGGACCTCATTCGTCAGCTGCTTGACGCTGCTGAGCTTCTTCTCTTCCTGGGCGATGAGTCCAGCGACGGCTTCCTTGTACTGCTGGATGCGCTTGCGCTTGCCCTCGATGATCTCCTGATACGTGGCGTGAACCGCGTGGGGGTTCTTCGAAATGTCCTTGGTGGCCGAATCGACCTTGCCGGTGAACAGGTATCCGATAGCTCGGAAGAAGCGTCCGATTGACTTGAGCACGAGAGCGTCTCCTTGGGTGGGGGGGGTAGAGGGGGCCGGGAAGTAGACCGAGGACTAAGGATCAGCGGTCTTGCTCTAGGCCTGTACTGCTTTCCAACGATTTCATTCGTTCTCCAACGCGGCGAGCGACTTCGAGGCTCTGGTGGAGCTCATCGCGCATGGCCTGGAGGCGATTCGTGGTGGGGGTCGCATCCGCGGATGATCCGCCGTCCACGGAGAGCCTCTCCAGGGTCTCTACGCATGCTTGGACTTCGGCGATCTCTAGGCCGCGACGCTCTTCGTTGATCTTTCGAGCCTCGCCGCGGAGGTGGCGGTGACGCTTGCGGAAGTCCAGCGCGGCCTTGAGGGCTTCCACGCACTGTTCTGACAGCTCCGCGACGCGGTAGGCGATGTCGACGCGCGAGGCGGGGTCGATCGAGGGTGAGAGGCCGGCCTTGGCGATCTGGCGCTGCGCCTTGCGGAGTCGGCCGAGGAGAGCCTCGGTCCGTGGGTCGCCGTCTTTCTTGAGGCGACGGTAGAGGTCGTCCAGCTCTTCCTCGCGCCGATCTTTGCGCTCGTCGGCGAGGTCCCGGATGGTCTCTTCCGTCAGCTGATCGACGCCCAAGAGCCAGCGCGTGGAAAGCACGCCAAAGGAAACCGCGACGCCGCCGAGACCAAGCAGGGTCATCGCCGACGTCGCATCGCCCGTGATCCAGCCCAACGCGGCGGCCGTCACGCCCCCGACTAGGGGAATGATCGTCGACGGATGGGCCAAGAGGTGCCGCAGTACGCGGCCACGGACCTGGCGGGCGTCGCTTGGGTGGAGTGTGGGGGGGAGGTCGGTCAAGAAGGCGTCAAGGAAGAGCTCGGTCAGTAAGGTGGCTGCCCGACTTTGAAGATCACAGACTGGGCGGCGCCGCCGCTACCGGCCTCCGAAGACGAAATCGTCCGCATGCTGGCCCGCGGGACGCCGAGCTCTAAGAGAGAGTCGAAGACCGCTGCGGAGCGCGCTGCGCTCAGCTTGCGGTTGGCCTCGGAATCTCCCTCTCGGCGCGTCTGTCCTACGATCGTCAAATAGTAGTGCGGCCAGGCCTCAATACGCTCAGCAAGTGCGTTCAGTGTGCGTTTCGCCGAGCCGTTCAGGCGAGCGCCGCCCCGTGCGAAGCGGATCGGCGGAACGCGAAGGGCGCCGACCGGCACCAGAGAGTCCCACTCAGCATCGGCGAGCACCCGCAGCTCCTCATCCCCGCGAATGGGCGCATCTTGATCGAGCCGCTCCGCGTCGCGACCGAGCGCGGGGTGGAAACCCTCGGCCTGGAGCTCCTTCAGAATGCCGTCGTAGAAGAGCCAGCTCTCGCGTCCTTCGAGCGGCGGCTCGGACAGGGCGCCGCTGCGAACCAGCAGCGAAGCGATCCGGCGAATCACGCCTTCAAGGTGAAAGATCCCCTTCCCTTGATGGCCTTCCAGTAGCCCAAAGTGACCGTAGTTCTCCAGCGTGTTCTTCCACGAGAGTCCTTCAACGAGCCGCTTGGCCTGGGCGCTCGTAATGGGCGAACCGCTGGCCTTGGCATCGCGCTGCACTAGGTCTTCCCATCCGCCGGAGACGTTGAGGTCGTAGGCCGTCGAGAGGTAGTCCTGCACGAGCGCCTTCGAGAGCTCGTGCCCGTCACTCGCCAGCCAGTCGCGGTTAGCCACGAGCACATCGACGATATAGCCCCGTAGATCCTTGGTGTCGACGACGACGTGGACCCCATCGACCTCGAGGGCTTGGCTGACGTGCGGCTCCCAGAGCACGTAGCCGCGCTTGCCCGCACTCCGTCCGCGGCGCAGTTTCTCCAGCACCGTGGTGGGGTCAGCCGAGGGGACGAGCCACTCTTCGCGTCCCGTTACGATGGAGAAGTGATCGTGCAGGATCCGGGCGAAGGTCTCCGAAGGCGACGCCTCCGTGTAGACGACGGTTGCCGAGGGATCGTTGAGCGCGTCAAGATCGGGGACGTCGTCTTTGTACGCGACCATCGCGTCTGCACCGCGCGTCTCGTCGAGGATCAGCAGAATCGTCGCTGGCCAGTCGTCGAGCTCGGCGCCTGCGGCCAAGAGGGCGTCGATGGTGAAGACTGCGAGTTCGACGTCGCCGCGCTGGAGCGCCCTAATTCGGTCGCCGTAGTTCGCGCCATCGTCTACGAAATCGAGCCTGACTCCGCGAACCGCCATGCGCTCGGCAAGGGCTTCGGAGCGCAAGGCGCTGTAGCCGGAGAACGAATCATGGGCGATGCGTAGCGTCTCTTGGAACCGGCTGTCGGAGCCAGTTCCAGAGATGGCCTCGCGTCGTTCGTCCTCTTGCTTTTGCTGGAGCTTCGGCGCGACGGTGAGCTTGTAGACGCCCGCAGCCGCGGCCACGAGCGCAATCCAGATCCCGGCAGCTAGGAGAACCCGTCGTGAGCGAGTGTCGTTCAACGGTGGCTCTTCCGTGCTGCGGCGCGGACCCCAAAGAACAGGAGCATGGCAGTTGCGATGAACAGCAGAGGGCTGATGCCGCCCGAGTCGCCGCCCGACCGAGGGGCCGGACGCTGAGGGGTCGGGACGTTTCCGCTGGAAGACCCTTTAGAGCGACTCGACGCGCCTTTTGAAGCCATCACGATCGGGCCATCATCGTGAAAGGCAAGGCGCTCGATGACCCCCTTCACCGCCCCATCCGGGAAGGCTTTAAGGAGCTCGAAGTCGTCCTCGACGCTGTCCGTCCCTTGGGCGCCCACTTCGGCGAAGACCTGGCGGATCGCCTCCTGCAGCGCCACTTGGTCGTCGGCACTTCGGTACGAGCTCACGTCGTTGGCGAGGCTGTGGGCGCCGTTCATATTGACGCCGATGACGTCCAGCATGAGCCCCCGCGTTCGAATGTCGGGCATGGCCGCCGCGAGGACCTCCTTGTCGCTGGCCTCGCCGTCCGTGACGACCAGAAGACGGTAGGTGCCGTAGCCGTTCTGCTGAGCCCGCTGCGCGAGCAGGGACTCCGTGCCCTTGACCATGTACGCGCCAAGCGGCGTGCCACCCCTGGGAGTGATCTGGTTCAAGCGCTGAATCAGCGTCCGATCGTCCCGCTTGCCAAGATCAAAGACCCAGTCTCCACTCTCCTTACCCTCGCCGCTGAAGACCAGCAGGCCCACCTGCGTTTCACTGGGCACTCCAGCGAGAACCGTAGCGATCGCTTGGCGCGCCGCCTGCATCTTGGTCAGGGCGGAACCCGGCATCGATTCCTTCATCGATCCAGAGGCATCGAGGCATATGACCACGTTGTCGCGGCCATAGGACGAGGCCTCTGACTGAGGGGCATTCGCCAGCGCGAGGGTTAGGCAGAGCGTGCTGAGCAGCATAGGAGAGTCCGTGGGATTGAGTCGTGGAAGTCGGGAGAGACGCTTGGTCGGAGGCAGCGAGCGGCGCGGGGGAACGCGCGCGCCCTCGGCCCTAGAAGTCGAAGTCCGACTCGTTCACCACTTCCGCTGGCACGCGAACCATGCGGAACTCGACGCGCATGTTCTCGAAGGCGTCCTCCTTCTTGCGTGGACGCGCGATCACGGGCTCGCGAATCCCCACGCCCACAGGTTGGATCTGGCTCAGGTCGATGCTCAGGTTGTTGACCTTGGCGTATTTGATGACGGCGTCACGCACGGCTTGGGCCCGCTTGCGCGAGAGGTTCAGCGCGGCCTGGGCCGTGAGGCGCGGGTCGTGCTTGGATCCATCGAATACACCTTGCTCGATGAGCTTCATCAGGCGCTCCGTCTTCGCGAGATCGAGGCGCTCTCCATCCAGGAAGTATCGGTAGGCGCCGGACGATCCCGTGCGAGTGAGGATGCCCTTCTCAAGCCCAGCGCGAACGAGCTCGCCCAGGGTTTGCGTCGGATCCGCGTGACCGCGAACGTTGATGACCACGTTGGAGGCTTTGGACGCCGAGTCGATCACGCGCTGGAAGTCGGTGCCGTAGGCCTCGACGCTGAAGTCCGTCTGGTTCGGCTTGAAGCCCACGGTGAAGGACACGAGGGTGTTCTCATCCAGTTCCGCCGCGTCGAAGTTCTCCAGGGTCTCGAGGGTCGCTTCGCCAAACCGCTCCGTCTCCGTGACCTCAAGCCGCGTGAGGTAGTTCGTGAAGTCCTTGGACTTGTAGTCCCAGTCTGCCGCGAAGAAGCCCGATCGAACCTTGGCGTAGCCGCGGGTCGTTGCGAGGTCGAGGGCGCTCTTCTGAAGACCCTCAAAGCCCGTGGTGCCGTTCTTGTCGGCGAAGAAGGTCACGTTGCCGGGGTACCCGACGAACGAGCAGTCCAGGATGAGGCCGTGGGCGTCCTCCTCGAGCGTCGGGATCACGTCCTCGCCGTAGATCGACTGGGTCATTCCCAGGAGCCCTTCGTAGTCCTTGGAACCGCCTTCTTCGTACGCGTTGCGCAGCGTCACGACTTCCTCGCAGGCCTTCATGTAGCCCGCGACGAACTTCCGAACCTTCGCCCGGTTAGCGTCGAAGTAGTCTTTCCGGCACAGGTAGACGTCGGCGATCGAGCGGCCAAGCTCGGCGGTGGAAACCACGACCTTTGCGCTGGAGACGGTGCCTTCGGCGCCCGAGCCCGTGGCTTCGAGACCTCCCGTCAATCCGATCATGTCGGGGGTAATGACGAAGCAGGCATCGAGGGTCGGGTCTTTGCGGAACGCCTCGGCCGGGCCCTTGGGGCCAGACAAGTCGGTGAACCAAACGGGGGTGATCTCGTCCCAGCTCGTCTTGCTGAGGGCCAAGACGTCGTCGAGCATGCCGACGTGGGGGCCGCCCTGCTGCAGCGCGATTCGCTTGCCCTTCAGGTCATTGAGCGTCGCGATCGTCGGTCGCCCCACCATGTGGTCGCCGGCGGACCAGGTCATCTGCATGACCATCACGCCTTTGGTCCGAGGGTCCGAACCGATGACCTCGCTGGCCATGCCCATCATTCGGAAGGTGCCGCGCAAGAACGGCGTCTTGCCGGCCATGTAGTCGCGCACTTGGCCGACGAAGTCGTCGCCCGGGCGGAGCTGGAAGTCCAAACCCTGCTTCGCGAAGAGCGAGCCGGGCTTGGTCTTCAGGCCGCCGTTGGCGTGGAACGTCGCCGTGTCACCGCCCCAGGTGATGAAGGGCAGAGTGATCGTGCCCGAGTCCTGGACCGGCCCAACTTTCACGGGACCAACGAGATCGGAGAAGCGCTGTTGAGCTCCGGCGGGGGCCACGGTCAATACGCCCGCGAGCACCACCGCGGCCAGGCCGAGGGGCCTCGCCAGGATTGCAGTTGCGGTGGGAAGGGACCAGCGGGCGATGGGGAGGGCGAACATGGACAGTCTCGGTTTCGAGTAAGGGGCGGGGCGAGGGGGGCGACAGTCGGTACGCGGCGGCCGAGGGCTTATTCAACCCGAAGCCCATGCCGTATCTGCCGCCGCCCAGAATAGTGTTCTTGGCGCTGTTCTGCCGCTGACACCGCAGGATCGAACGCGGTCTGAGGTAGCAGCGTCGGACGAATCGAGGATTGCCCGTTCCCTGGGTCCCCCTTCTTGGGAGCAGTGCCTAGGCTCGACCTATGGGATGGCGTCTTGGATTCGTGAGCCTGTGGATCTGCGGGTTGACCGTCGGTTGCTCCGACGAGCCACCGGTTGTGGATCCAGAGTGGATTGATCTCGCCCAGAGCTTCGTCCCAGAGGCCGGCGCATCGACTTCGAGTTCTTTGGGTCTGGCTCGCCACTTGGGCGACGGGACCGCCAAGTGGTCACCGGTGGATTCTGGTCAGGACGGCCTTGGGGGCCGCGCTGGGGGCTGGGTGACCGAGCGCGTTAGCGCCAGCGCTTGGGAGGTGGTCCACCCCCGCATCTGGCATACGGAGACAGAGTGGTCCCGGGAGTCCCAGGGGGACCCCGAGCTGAGGACTCAGGTCATTCGAGCGTACGAGGGCGTGGAGCCACAGATCCTGGAGGGCTTCAAGAAGGACATCAGCGGGGCGGCGCTCGCGGAGGACGAGGCGGACTTTGACGCGCTTCTGAAGACCATTCAGAAGATGCTCCCAGGGGAAGACCTCGCCGGCGGTTTCCTGTGCCATGGGCGCCACCTCTGGCTGTTTCTGGATGAGGGAGACGAGCCTGGGGATGGCATCGCGGTGCGCTCGTGGGTTGACCTTGGCGAACCAGGCGAGCGCGGCTGGCGCGTCTCCAGCGGGCCGTACGCAGGCCGCGGGGTCGCGCTTCTGCCGGGCACGCCAGAGTCCCTGACCACTTCGATCCCGCCCGCTTCTGTGCTGCGGTTTGAGCCGCTCCTGGACCCCGGTGGACTTCCGGGCCAGCTGCAGGTTGGCCTCGATGGACTCGTCCTTTGGGAAGGTGAGATTGGAGTGGACGAAGCGAGCGATGGGTACGCGATCGAGCTGCCGCAGGCGGGCCGTGCAAGCGCGAAGCTGACGTTCACCTTCGGGTCCAAGGCCGGGCGGCTCGTGCTCCTTGAGCCGATCATTGGGCCGAAGGAAGTTGGGACCTACGCAGCGCGCCCCTGGGCTCGGACGCGTCCGGACCTCGTCCTCGTGAGCGTCGATACCTACCGCGCCGACAACCTTGCGCACAACGGAGGCGATCCCCGCTGGGCACCCCATTTGAATCAGCTGGCGAACACCAGCCTTTGCTTCACAGAAGCGCGTTCTCCGGCGACCTGGACCCTGCCGGCCCACGCCGCGCTGCTCACGGCTCGCATGCCGCGGCAGGTCGACATGTCTACCCGCGGCTCGCGGCTTTCCATCGACGTGGAGACCCTTGCGGATCGGTTCACCGAGGCCGGCTATCGCGTCGCAGCGATTACGGAGCGCGGCTTCGTCTCGCGCGCCTACGGACTCGACCAGGGCTTCGGCCGCTTCGAGGAACACAAGCCCAAGGATGCTCGCACCCTCCAGGGCGTGAAGGAGGCCTTTGCCCGGGACGACGGCCGTCCGTTGCTGCTGCTCGTCCACAGCTACCGCGCCCACGACCCATTTGAGGTGAGCGCCAAGGCCCGCGAGGCCCTTTCCGTTTCCGGCAGCCCCCCGACCCCGCAGACCATTCTCGGATGGCGAAAGCAGCTCACAGACGGTGCTTCGGCGGTGGGGGAGGTCGCGGATTCCCTGGCCCAGCTCCGTGATCTGTACCGCGGCGCCGCCTACGACATGGACGCTCTGTTCGGCCAGTTCATGGTCGAGTTTGAGGCCGCAGGGATTCTCGGCTCAGGCTACCTCGCCACCTTCAGTGACCACGGTGAGTCCTTTGGCGAGCACGGTGTGATCGGCCACGGGACCGGGGTTTGGGAGGAGGAGGCTCGGATCCCACTCATGCTCACGGGCCCTGGGATCAAGCCCGAGCTGCGCGCAGGTCCTGCCACTCTGCTCGACCTCCCGCGTACCCTCGCGGCCCTCGCCAGCATTGAGCCGAGCCCCCAGTGGGCGGGGGTCAATCTCTTGGCCGGTGAGATCGCGCGGCCTGTCGCCGTCTTCCAGTGCGGTACCCACGGGGGCAACTACGCGGCGATCGTCGAAGGCAGCCGAAAGATCATCTTGTCCGGCGCACGAAAGAGCACGGCGCTTGGGCCCGCAGCCTTCGCGTACGACCTAGCGACCGACCCCGAAGAGTTGGCGCCCGTTGACTTAGCGAGCGGCTGGCCGGTTGTGCTTGACCGTCGGCTGCGGCCGGTGTTGGAGCACCTGAGTCGAGCGCAGAGCGCGGCGGAGGCTGCGACGCTTGATGGCGCGCATGTGGATGAGCTTCGGGCTATGGGGTACGCGGGGGGCGACGAGTAGGGGGCGGGGGAGGTGGTGGGTCGGCGGAGCCGACGTTGACCTAGGAGGGGGAGGGGTTTGCGGGTTGTGAGGCGCGGGGCCTTCTGTTCGGGATGGAGGGTTGTGAGGGGGCGGGCTTCGGGCAAGCTTCGCGTTGATGAGGGGGAGGCCAGTGCCTGGCGGGCGGGTCGCGAAGTCGGAGTTTCGGGGGGCAAAGGTCTGCCGGGATAGTGGGGTGTTGATTGACGCTAAAGTGCCGATATTTGGGTCTAAATCGACGTTTAGGGCCATTCTTTGGGTTGTATTTGTCGGTGGTTCAGCTCTAGAAGCTCATGCAGATTGGCAAGCTTGACCAGGGTCTCTTTCGGTTCGCGGTTCCTTCCCATCGACGGGGGCCGCAGCGGACGAAGGACTCATTGGTGGCCCATGGATCGCGGCCCGAGTTGAAGAAAGGGGACGTGGTTCATGTGACGGTCAAGTTGAAGGGTGGGCTGCCTTCGCTTCGCAGGGGGAAAGCGCTGGAGGTTGTGCTGGCGGCGATTGAGCGAGTGAACAAGAAGCGGCTGGTTCGGATCGTCGAGTTCTCGATTCAGTCGAATCACGTTCACCTATTGGTGGAGGCCTCTAACTCGGCAGACCTCTCGAGCGGCATGGCTAGTTTGAACACCGGTCTCGGCATGCGGCTGAACCGGGTGTGGAATCGGGTTGGACTGGGAAGCGTGTTGAGGGAGCGGTTTCACATGGTGATCATTCGTACGCCTAGGCAGATGCGGAACGCTTTGAGGTACGTCCTCAGGAACGACGTGCATCACGGTCTGAAGCTGGGGAGGCTCGACCCATGTTCCAGCGCGCCTTCCTTCGGTGGATGGGCGCAACTCCAAGGCTCTCAAATTCAACGAGCCGCAGCCGCCTCCTGCGTGAGCGTTCAGCCAAGGACCTGGCTCCTCAAGGTGGGCTGGCAGAAGACAGGCGGCCGCCGCCAGCTCCTCTCAACGCGAAGCCTGCCCGAAGCCCGCCACCTCACAGCGCTCCTGCACCTCCCAAAAGGCGCCGGCGCCCCCAACTCCCCGATCCCCTCCTCTCCAGGTTCCCGTCGGCGGAGCCGACCCATGCCATCCCGCAGCCTCAGACCCAGGGAAATGCTCCTCTAGGCCGCCCCAGCCCCAGAATACCGCTCAGCTCACGCTAGAGCGGGTCGATACTCACAGGGCGGGCCGCAGCCCGTAGGTGGGCCTACCGGTGAATAAACGAAACACAGATCCAACCACCCCGAGGCCGTCAGGGGTCCAGAGGAGCCGCGCGGGCCATCAACCGAACCGTGGGTCCGGAGCTCTCCCGGTGTTTCTTGGGACTCTTGGCGTCTCGGCGACTGCGCTCGTGATTCTTATCGTCTTGGCGCCGTCGCGCTTTGGCCTCGCTCGAATGGTTTCGGACGCCGGTGGGCAGGAGTCCGCAGAGAACGCCGGTGCGGCGGCTTCCCTTGAGGGCTCGACCGCCGACATGCCTGAAGGGGGAGCTAGTTCCGGATTGGGCTATCTGGATTCACGTTGGCCCAGCGGCGCATCGAATCCCGCCGGGTCCGCGGAGGAGCCTAGGGAAGCGACTGCGTCTTCGGCGGACCGGCCGTTCACAACGCGACCGTTGAACCCGGGGGCGAGCTCCCTTGGACCTCGCCCCGTGGTGGAGCGAGAGTGGGTTTCCCCGACGCTGCCCGAGCGCATCTTCGCCGACGCTCAGCCCTCGGTGGTTCTCGTTACGACGCTGTCGGACCGCGAAGAGAAGTTCAAGCGCGTTCGCGTTGTGGCGGGCACCGGTTCCGGACTCGTCTGGGACCAAGATGGACACATCGTGACCTCGCGGCACGTCATCGAAAACGTCGTGGGTGCGAACGTGACGTTTAGCGACGAGAGCCACTGGGCGGCGAGGCTGATCAACGTCGATCAGGACTCCGACGTGGCGATCATGAAGATCGAGCGCCGACCGGGTGCGCTGACTCCGATTCGCGTTGGGACCTCAGCCGACCTGGCCGTTGGAATGACCTCGTTCAGCGTGTCGTCACCGTACGGCTTGCAGGACTCACTTTCGAGTGGCCTGATCAGCGGCTTGAATCGAAACATCCTGACCTCGAACGGGCTCGAGATCGGGGGCATGATTCAGACGGATGCACCGCTGCATCCAGGTTCATCAGGCGGCGCACTGATCGACGATCAGGGGCGAGTGATCGGGATGAACACGGCGGTTCATCTGGAGTCAGGCCTCCCATCCGGTGTGGGGTTCGCGATCCCGATGGACCGCTTGCAGGAGATCGTCCCGCGCTTGATTCGAACGGGCATGCATAGGTACGGCGGGTACGGATTCAGCACCCTGTCGGTGGAGAGCATGCTCAGCCAAGACGACGAGTACGCGGAGCACTTGAAGCGGCGGGGCGGATCTCCGCTGTCGCGATCGGGAGGCTCCGAGCTTCCGACCCAGGGCCTTGTCGTCACGAACGTGGAGCCGGAGAGCGGAGCCGCAGGTGCCGGGTTCCGTAGCTGGGTCCAGCTGCAGGGTGGCAACGGATCCGGTCGCACCGTCGTCAGGGACGTCGTCGTTGGAGTGGCCGGAATCGCCATCTCGGACGGCGTGGAGCTGACGCGAGCCATCGCCCAACTGGCCCCGGATGAGCCACTCAGGCTCGATATTTGGCGCAACGGGATGGAGCTATCGGTGATCGTCCAGCGAACCGCGACCCCGCGGGATACAGTCCGTTCAGAAGGGCGCTAAAACGCGCCTCGGGGCCCTTGGAGTGCATTCATTTGGGACTCGTACCCCTAAAATAGGCGCGCCTACGCCGATCTACCAATCTAGCGTAGGTTCGATTGATCCGAATGCCGACGGCAGCTATCCGATGGTCCTTCACTCACAACACTCTCTCCCCCTTCTGGGTGTTCGCTTTTCGCTGATCGCTGGACTGGCCCTACTGGGCGGCTGCGGCGGCGCGGGAAGCGATGTCGTTGAACTGCACTACGACACGGGCTCTCTCCGCTGTCAGGGCAAGACGGTGACCCACGAGAGTGGCGCGCATCGCATGCACGGCAGCTGGAAGTTCTGGTACGACGACGGCCAGGTTCAGGCTGAGGGTGCATTCGAGGACGGCACCGTCCTGCGCGACGAAGACCTCGCGGGCTCCTTCACCGAGATCCCGGTGATCGGACGCACCGGTGCTTGGTCGGCCTACGACCAGGCGGGCCACCTGATTTGGCGCGGCCGCTTTAAGGAAGGCGAGCGTCACGGTGAGTGGCTTTGGTGGTACGGCAGCGGCGAGGCCAAAGCGCGCGCCCAGTACGAGGAGGGCAAGATGGTCGGCGAGCTCACGCGCTGGCATCCCTCCGGTGACAAGGCGGAGGAAGGACTGTTCGTCCAGGGTCTGCCGGTCGAGAAGCACACCGCTTGGTACTCGAACCAGCAGATCAAGCGCGAAGGGCGCTTCATCGAGGGCAAAGAGAACGGCATGCACCGCCGCTACTCCCAGGCCGGCATCATCCTTGAGGAGGCCGTCTATAACCGCGGCGTGCTCAGTGGCCTGCGCAGCCTGTGGGACGAGACTGGTGCGCTTCAGTGGGCCGGTAGCTACGCGAACGGCCTGTTGGATGGCACGGTCACCCACTACCACAGCAACGGTCGCACCCGTCAGGTCGGCCTCTACGTGCAGGGCAAATCCCAGGGCGTTCACGCAGGCTTCGACGAAGCCGGCGAAAAGGTCTGGGAACAAGAGTACGTCGATGGTGAGGCCACCGGCATGCGCACGAACTACTTCAAAGGGGAGACCAAGATCTCCCAGGGTTCATTCCTCGCTGGGGAGCCGGAAGGCGTTCACCGCATCTGGAGCGACCGCGGCGAGATCCTCGCGGAGGGTCACTACCACCGTCAGCCCTCCGAGTGGGCGTGGCGCGGCGCCGACACCGAAGGCGCAGGCGAGTAGCCTTCGGGCGCCCCTAGCGCTTGAGCCAGGCCGGCCGCTGGATGCGGCGGACCTCGAAGAGAGCGGCGACGAGTTCGTCGTCCTCACCCGCTATACGGTCGCTGACGTACTCCCAGACGACTTCATTCGTGCCGGGGTCGATCTCGAGCACGCGGCCGTGGCACGACTCGGTGGCGAGCACGTTGCCGTTGGGAAGCTCCTGGGCGATGCCGCAGAACTGGCTGCTGAAGGCTTCGGGTGGAGATCCTTTCCAGGTCCAAGTCGCACGGGGCGACGCAGGGGGCGAGCCCGCCAAGGATTGAAGCGGGACGCGCAAGAGCCGCGAGTGCCCACCGCTCCCACCGAGGTTATCGAAGATCAGCAGCTCTCCGTCGCTTGTGACGCTCGGGTCGTGGGGGCCTCGCCAGCGGGAGGCTGTGGGCCCCCCCGTCATCCAGACGAGTCGGCGCTCGTCCAAGTCCACGACCGTCACAAGGTCGAGGTCGCGCATGCAGACCAGGGCCATCCCGCGGCGGACCTTGGGGTCCTTGAACTGCGCAGCCTCCGCGGCGTCAAGGATCACGAGAGAGTTCGCGTGCATGGCGTCGCCGGTGGGGTCGGAGAGGTGCTTCAGCATCGGTGCCCACGGGGAGGCAACAAATGCATCCCAGAGCGACACGCGCAGGGTCTCCTTGCCCGCCGCATCCAGCCCCACGACGAGGTCGTCAAGGATGGCTTCGTCGGGGTTCACGGCGGCGACCACGCGCTCGGTACGTGACAGCGCGTAGATCATCTGTCCATCGTCGCTGTCTACGACGTCGAGCGCGTGATGGAAGCGACCGTAGGACGCCCAGCGCAGCTTGGAGTCGACGTCGATCTTGAGAACGGCGGCGTCTGAGTGGATTGCCAGGAGCGACCCGTCATCTAAGAGGTGCACGCGGCGCCAGGGGATCTGAAACGCCGTGTCCAACGGGGGCGCACCGGGAATGTCGCCGTAGGGCAGCGCCCAGCGGTGCTCGACTTCCCCTGCGGAAGACATCAGAACCGCCTCCGCCGCATCGCCAGAGTTCATGAGGTTGAGCCCCGGTGACATCCGTTCAGGCATGTGGGTCTGCACTCCGGTGCGGAGCGGTGCGGCCTCGGATCCCTGGGCGTAGCCGATGCCGGCCATCGGCGACGTCTCGCCTCCTTCGACGCGCCGGTGACCGAAGAGCCCATCCTCGCTGACGGCCCATCCGCGGCCGTCGGTGCGGCTGGCGTAGCCCTCCAAGGGGCCGGGTGCGCCGCGGCTTGCGCCTGGATCTGGACCGTCATCGGCGCAGGTCGCGACGATGAGAAGCCCGAGGATACCGAGCGCACTGGCTTTCGCGCTGCTCCGGAAGTCGAGCTTCAAACCCGGCGGCTGCGCTCGCGCTTCTGCACGCCCGGGAAC
The DNA here is from genome assembly GCA_964417955.1 of uncultured Planctomycetaceae bacterium. Taxonomy (GTDB): domain Bacteria; phylum Planctomycetota; class UBA1135; order UBA1135; genus Saltatorellus. The sequence continues at coordinate 23,636 of CAYQKK010000012.1, read as the reverse complement.
GCGGCCCAGCACAGGCCGAGCATGGTGACGATCAAGATCAGCGACGCCATCAACGTGGCCAAGACGCCGGTCATACGCTCGTAGCGACTGAAGAACGCCATCGTCGAGATCACAAACCACGTCACGACAACGACGAAGCGCACGAACCCAGAGGTGGCAAATCGGTCAACACCAGTCTTCTTCACACGGAGATCATCGGCCAATTCAGGCCATTCTGCTTGCCAATTTTGCTGCAATCTAAGCGCGACGCATCGCCGTTCATCCACCATGGTCCATAAGCCCTCCGAATCACCTTCGTCCCACGGGGACAGCCCCCGAGGCTTGGCCCATGGCTGATCTTCCAATCATCGGATGGCGCGAGTGGCTCGCGCTGCCGCGTCTTGGCATTCCCAAGATCAAGGCAAAGGTGGACACCGGTGCCCGTTCATCCACCCTGCACGCATTCGACATCGAGCGAGGCCGCGCGGAGGGCCGCGACCTTATTGTCTTCCGTACCCGCCCTAGGCAACGTGGAGATGGCCCCGGCCATAGCTGCTCCGCCGAGCTCCTCGATGTCCGAAGCGTCCGCAGCTCCAACGGCCAGTTGGAGGAGCGCTATTTCATCCGCACCATCGCCCTCTTGCATGGCACTCAATTTCCCATCGAGCTCACGCTCACCAGTCGTGAGGACATGAGCTTCCGCATGCTGCTCGGTCGCGAAGCCATCCGCCGGCGGTTCTTGGTGGATTCTGGCCGCTCATTCCTGGACACGACGCTCGTGTCTGATTCGTCGTCCACCGCACGCCGCTCCACCTAGCCCAATGAAACTCGGAATTCTCTCTCGCAAGGCGACCCTCTACTCCACCTCTCGCCTTGTTGACGCGGCCACCAAGCGTGGCCACGACGTTTGCGTCGTCGATTACCTGCGCTGCGTCATGAACATTGCGTCCCACAGGCCTCGCGTCATGTACCAGGACGACCAGCTTGACTGCGACGTGGTGATCCCTCGCATCGGTGCGTCAAACACGTTCTACGGAACAGCAGTCGTTCGTCAGTTCGAGATGATGGACGTCGTGGCCGCCAATTCTTCGGTATCGATCAGCCGTTCCCGCGACAAGCTGCGTTCGCTTCAGATCTTGTCCCGGGAGGGCATCGGCATGCCCGTCACCGGCTTCGCACATTCCTCAAAGGACATCCAGGGGATCATCGATCTCGTTGGGGGAGCGCCGCTCGTAGTCAAACTCTTGGAGGGGACCCAGGGAGTTGGTGTCGTACTCGCGGAGACGGGCAAGGCCGCGGAGTCGGTGATCTCTGCGTTCCGCAACCTCGACGCGAACATTCTCGTCCAGGAGTTCATCAAGGAGGCGGGAGGCGCTGACATTCGCGCGTTTGTGGTCGGGGACAAGGTCGTGGCATCGATGCTGCGCCAAGGTCCACCGGGGGAATTTCGATCCAACCTGCACCGCGGCGGCGAGGCGAGAAGCGTGAAACTCACGCCCGAGGAGCGTAGCTGTGCAAAGCGGGCCGCCAAGGCACTCGGCCTACGGGTCGCGGGCGTGGACATGCTGCGCTCAAATCACGGTCCACTCATCATGGAGGTCAACTCCTCCCCAGGGCTTGAGGGAATCGAGGAGTCGACCGGCGTTGATGTGGCAAGCCAGATCATCATTCACTTGGAGAAGCGCTTCGCCGAGAAGCAGAAGCGCGACGCAGAGGGGAAGAAGTCACGCGTTGAAGGGTAAGGAAGCCGATCGGCAAGACACCGAAGGCCCTCGCGCCTTCCAAATTGCGGGCCATTCCGTCAAGGCGGGCAAGCGCTCGCGGTTTGAGATTCCCGTCGCCCGATTGCAGACGGACGCCGAAGCATCCCTCCCCGTTTGCGTCCTCCACGGCGCCAAGCCTGGGCCCACGATTTGGACCAATGCGGCCGTGCACGGCGACGAGCTCAACGGAGTTGAGATTATCCGTCAGGTCTTGCAGTTCCTTGATCCCAAAGAGATGTCGGGCACGCTGATCGCGGTCCCGATTGTCAACGTCTTTGGCTTTCTCAATCAGTCCCGCTATCTCCCCGATCGACGCGATTTGAATCGCTCGTTTCCGGGAAGTGCCCGCGGATCCTTGGCATCGCGACTCGCGCACATCTTCGTCACTGAGATCGTCGAGCGTTGCTCTGTTGGCATCGATCTGCACACTGGCTCGGACGCTCGGACGAACCTGCCCCAGGTGCGAGCCAATCTCGAGGATCCTGTGACCCGCGGCTTAGCCGAGGTGTTTGCGGCGCCGGTATTGTTAGGTGCAAGCCTACGAGACGGGTCGCTAAGGAAGGTGGCGGCGAAGAGAGGGGCTCGTGTCCTGCTGTACGAAGCAGGGGAGCCCCTTCGATTCTGGGATCAGGCGATTGAAGTGGGCGTCTCTGGGATGCTGCGGGTCCTGCAGAAACTTGGGATGATCGACGATGCCCCCGCAGCCGGCGGGCCGTCGACTATCGCGAGCAAGAGCAGCTGGGTGCGCGCATCCCGAAGCGGCCTCTACCATTCGAGTAGAGCGCTTGGCGCTATCGTTCAACGCGGCGAGCCACTGGGTTTCATCACGACGCCCTACGACGCAAAAAAGTCATTGGTGAAGAGCCCCTGCGCGGGAATCGTCATTGGGAGCGTCACGAACCCGCTCGTTTTCCAAGGCGACGCACTTGTGCACGTCGCTCAGACGGCGGACGCCTGACTCAATCTCCGCCGAAGAGCTCGAGTAGCCGGTTCGCTGCGGCTCCGGGCGGCAGTTCGCCTTCACGCACCGCGCGTACCGTTTCGTCGAGCTGGGCTGCGACGCCGGGGGACTCGTGGAAGGTCCGCAAGAGGCGCTCTTCCACCAGGGACCACATCCAGCGGGTGGCTTGTTCGGCGCGCTGTTCCTCGAGGGAGCCCGACGCTTGCAGCATCTCTCGGTGTTCGCCGATGGCGGTCCAGAGCTCGTCGATGCCCGCGCCCGTCTCTGCGCTGACCACGAGGGTCTTCGGGACCCACTCTGCGTGGCGCGGCCTGAGGTAGCGCATCGCGGCAGCGTGGTCGCGGGCCGCGGCGCGCGCGAGGTTGACGCGGCTGCCGTCCGCCTTGTTGACCGCCAAGACATCGCCGACCTCCAAGATGCCCTTCTTGATCCCTTGCAGCTCGTCGCCTGCGCCGGGGAGGAGCAGCACCACGAACGTGTCGACCATTTGACGAACGGCGATCTCCGACTGGCCGACGCCGACCGTCTCCACAAGGACCACGTCGAAGCCGGCGGCCTCGCAGAGCAGCATCGTCTCGCGGGTGCGCTGGGCAACGCCTCCGAGGGTCGTGGCACTCGGGCTCGGTCGGATGAAGGCCGCCTCGGTCTGGCTCAGTCGCTCCATTCGACTCTTGTCGCCGAGGATGCTGCCGCCGGACAGGGTGCTCGATGGATCGATGGCGAGCACAGCCACGCGGTGGCCCGCTTCGATCAGGTGCAGGCCGAGGGTCTCGATGAGGGTGCTCTTGCCGACGCCCGGGACGCCGCTGATGCCGATGCGCTGGGCCCCTCCTGTCTTTGCCAGGACGGCGCCGAGCAGCGCTTGGGCCACCGGTGCGTCCTCGGCGCGGGTGCTCTCAACGAGAGTGATCGCCTGGGCGAGCCGCGTGCGATTCCCTGCCAGCACTCCCTCCGCCAAGGCGGCGGCGCGCTCGTTTCCACTCGGGGTCTGTGCCATTGTGGGGGAGAGGGTAACGTACGGCGCGTGCTGACACTCCTCCGCTATCTCTGGGCGCTGCCAAACACCCTGATCGGGCTCGCTTTTTGCGCCGTCGCGCGGCTGACGGGGGGCAAGGTGGCGGTGGTGGATGGGGTGGTCGAAGCCCACGGTGGATGGACCCGCGCGGCGCTCCGGCCGAACCCGTTGATGCCGAACGGGATCGCGGCGATCACCTTTGGTCACGTGGTGATCGGCGCCGACGATTTTCAGCTCCAGCGTACGCGCGTTCACGAGCGCGTCCACGTGCGCCAGTACGCGACCTTCGGTCCGTTCTTCCTGCCCCTTTACTTTCTATCGAGCGCGTGGTGCTTCTGCCGCCGGGTCGATCCGTACCGCGAGAACGTCTTCGAGCGTGAGGCCTATCGAATCGAAGCGGAGTGGCGCGAGCGCTTCTCTTAGATCCGTGCCTGCAGCGTGTAGAGGCGGTGGTAGCGGCCTTCCTGGGCCATGAGTTCTTCATGCTTTCCGCGCTCCGCGATTTCGCCGTCTTCGATGACAAGGATGAGGTCCGCTCGCTGGATCGTCGACAGCCGGTGCGCGATGACGAACGTGGTGCGACCTTGAAGCAGCGTCTCTAGGCTCTCTTGAATGTACGATTCGCTCTCGGTGTCGAGGGCGGAGGTTGCTTCGTCGAGCAGCAGGATGCGCGGGTCCGACAGGATGGCGCGCGCGACAGTCACGCGCTGGCGCTGGCCCCCAGAGAGTTTGACGCCGCGCTCGCCGATCAAGGTGTCGAGCCCATCGGGCATGCGGTCGGAGAACTCGGTGACGTAGGCGCGCTTCGCGGCTTCCAAAACGTCTTCTTCCGACGCGCTCGGGCGCGCGAAGAGGAGGTTCTCGCGGATCGTTCCGTCGAACAAGAACTCGTCCTGAAGCACGAGGCCCAGCTGACTGCGGTAGCTGCTCAGCTTGACGTGGCGTAGATCCACGCCGTCCACCGTCACGCGGCCTTCGTCTGGGGAAAGGAACGACACGGCCAGCGCCGCCAGGGTCGACTTGCCCGAGCCCGAGCTGCCAACGAGCGCCACGACGGTGCCCGGCTCGACGTCGAACGCGATGTTCTTCAGCACCCGTTCTCCTTCGACGTAGCTGAAGGACACGTCCTCGAAAACGACGTGGCCGCGGACCTCTGGCATCTCCACGGTCCGCAGCGGATCGTCGTCCTCGCCTGGCTGGGACAGAAGCTCCTCGGTGCGATCGAGTCCGGCGAAGGCCTCGGTCATCTGGGTGCCGATGTTCGCCATCTGCACGATGGGGCCCACGAGGAAACCAAGGAACAGCGTGAACGAGAAGAGCTCGCCCACGGAGAGCTTGTCCCCGAGCATCAGGTGCCCGCCGTAGCCGAGGATGACGACGCTCGCGACGCCGACGAAGAACGTGCCGAGGCTCGTCACCGCCGCGCTGGTCGTGAGGGTCGACTTGACGTTCTCGAAGATGCGGAGGACCCCGGCTTGGAAGATCTCGTTCTCGCGCTCAAGCGCGTGGAATCCCTTGACGATGCGGATGCCGCCGAGGGCTTCCGTCAGTCGGCCGTTGACCTCGGCGCTGATCTTGCCGCGCTCTCGAAACGCGGGCCGCAGGCGCTTGAACGCCCGCGTTGAAACGACCGCAAAGAGCGCCATGGGGATCAGCGCCAGCGCCGTCATGACGGCGTTGATCTTCAGCAGGAAGAAGAGCGAGATAAAGACCGTGAGGATGCCGCCAAACAGCTGCACGAGCCCGGTGCCCACGAGGTTCCGAACGCCTTGGACGTCGTTCATGATCCGGGACACGAGCTCGCCTGACTTGGTTTCCTCGAAGGTCCGCACCGGAAGTCGCAGCACGTGACTGTGGACCTTCGCGCGCAGCTCGGCGATCAAGTGCTGGGCCTCGACGCTGAGGAGCTTCGTCAACAGGAAGGACGTCAGCGCCTGGAGCGAAGTCGCCGCCAAGAGGCCGCCTAGAAGCGGCACGAGGAGCGAGCCCTCCTTCTTCACCAGCACGTCGTCGATCAAGAACTTAGTCGACGCCGGCAGCACCATCCCACTCATGCGGTTGATGACGATCAGCAGCAGTCCAAGCGCCACGAGCTTGCGCCGCGGCCAGATGATCTCCCGGAAGGCGCTCTTGAGACTGTTCGAGCTAATGCGCTTGGCTGGCTTCTTCATGGGCGCAGGTGCTTCCAGTACTTCTCTGGGTTCGCGAGGATGTCGCGCGTGATCTGGTAGTGGTCGGTTTCCTCGAGCTCCACTGCCCTGAGCGCTCCTTCGTCAAAGCTCAGGATCGTCGCTCCCGGGTACGTTAGGAGAATCGGCGAGTGGGTGGCTATGACAAACTGACTGCGCGTTTCGTCGACGCGATCAGCGATGAGCGCCAAGAGGCTGAGTTGCCGCGCCGGCGACAGCGCCGCTTCTGGTTCGTCCATGAGGAAGAGACCGGCCTGCAAGCGGTTGCCCATCAGCTCGAGGAACGCTTCGCCGTGGGAGCGAACCAGCAGCGACTTGCCGCCATAGTGCCGGTAGGGGTCCCCGTAGAAGTCCGGGTCCTGCTCGCGCTCCTCGAGCAGGGCAGCAAGATGGGCCTGGTGCTCCGCCCGAAAGAAGTACCCGTCCCGCGGCTTTCGGCGGAACCCCGCGAGAAGGAATGGCGTGAGGGCCGCTTGGTTTTCCGGTGTGTAACCCACTCCCGTCTCCGCGCGGCTGCCTCCGCCGGCTGGGAGACCTGAGCGCTCTGCCAAAGCCTCAAGCAGAGTCGATTTGCCGCTGCCGTTCTCGCCAATGAAGAACGTCACGGGGGTCGTGAACTCGAGGTCGAGGTCTTGGATCCAACGCAGCCCCAATGGAAACGCATCCTTGGGTCCCTCGACCGCATCGACAGCGCGGCGATCAAGCCGAGCGCTGCGAAGGAAGTGTACGTCTGGGTGCTGCATGGGGCGCTCCACCATAGGAAGAGTCCTCGGCCACATCAGTGTTGCCCCCCGTCGATCCATCCCACGGCCTGCTCAATCGTGGTCTCGGCGTACAGAATGCGCCTGTGTCCTAGGCCCTGGGTGCGGATGAACTGATGGATGCCCGCGGCCTTGGCGATGCGCTCGGAGTGCTCGATCGGAACCTCTTTGTCCCGCTCGTCGTGGATGAGCAGGATGCGTTCCCCGTGGGGTACGTCCATGACCTCTACGTCGTAGTCCGCGAGGTCGACGCTGTAGGTCCGATTCATCCAGCGAGTCATGCGCTCCCGCAGGCCAGGACTGAAGCCCATCACTTCGGCGTAGCCGTGGATGAAGTGGAGCATGCTCGCGGGGGACGAGATCATGACCACCCGCTGGAACGCGAGGCCTTCGCCCATGGCAAGCGCGGCGGCTGCGGCTCCCATGGAGTGCGCGATGACGCCGTAGGGCTCGGCGCGCAGCTTCCTGGCGACGGCGAAGGCCGCATCGGCCAGTTCCACGAGCGAGGAGGTCTTGCCGTCGGACTCTCCGTGGGCCGGGCCGTCCCAGGTCACGACGGTGTAGCCGCGTTGCACGAGCGGCGCCGCCATAGCCCCAAGCTGCGCGCCGCGCCCTGCCCAGCCGTGCATCAAGAACACCACCCGAGACCCGGTGCCCCAGCGCCAGGCCTGGACCTCGCTACGCCCGACTCGGACCTTGAAGGGCAGCGCCTCTTCCAGCCAGGTTGCCTCGCGGCTCGGCCGTGGGTGCTGAGGTGGGTAGCAGAAGAGCTTCGCGGACGCCGCCGCGGCGCTGCCTGGCGCGACGGCGCCAAGGGCTCGCAGCCCGCAGGCGGCCGCTCTCAAGGTGAGGGGTATAGTACGAACGGTCGTGCTTTTATTGATGGACATAGACGGGCGTGGTGAGGGGGAAGGGATCGGCGCTACTTCGCGCTTTCGAGGAGGCGCTCGAAACCCTGGCGGGTTCGCTTGGGCGCGGTGGGGTCGTCGAGGAGTCTGATGTGGAAGTGGTGCGCCATCACGAGGGCGTAGAGCTCGAACGCAAACTGACGCGGATCGACATCCTCTCGGAAGTGTTTCTCTTCCACGCAGAGCGCAGCCGCGCCCACGAGGAACTCCACCATGTCGCGCTGGGACTCCACGAGGGCATCGCGAAGAGGCCCTTCGCGGTCGTCGTACTCGGCAGCTGCCTGAAGGAAGATACAGCCGCCGCTAGAGTCGTTAGACCAGTTCCAGCCCAGCCAGTTCTTTAGGAGCGTACGCAGCCGAGGCTCGCCCCGCGTCTCTTCCAGGGCCGGCCCAATCACGCGCTGGACGAACTCATCGCGCCCGTGCTGGAGCACTTCTAGCTGCAGCTGCTCCTTGGAAGAGAAGTGCGCGAACAGCCCACTCTTGGACAGGTTCACGCGGTCTGCGAGGCGCCCAATGGTGATCGCCTCGAGCCCTTCGGTGGACGCGACTTCTAGGCCCGCTTGCAGGATGGCTGCTCGCGTTCTGTCGCCTTTGCTTTGGCCTTCCATGCTTCTGGGCAGAGAGTACGGTATTAAGTGAACGGTCGTGCGGTTTTTTTTGCGGTAAGGCTCTGGGGCTATTGTGCTGGGGGGCTGGGGGGGGCGGTCCTCGCCGGACGAGCCGCTCGGCTCCGCGCTTCCCACACCACTGGTAGCATCCACGCATGGTTAGACGGAGCATCCGCATAAGAGCGCTCAGCGTATGGGTATGCGTCTTCACTGCGCTGCCGTCGTTGGCGCTGGCCGCCGCGCAAGAGTCGCTTCCGGCAAGGATCAACGCCGCCATTGACCGCGGCGTGCTGCACCTCAAGACCGAGCAGCACCGCGATGGCTCCTGGACTGGCGCGCGTTTTCGGGCGTACACCTCGGGGCCCACCGCCTTTTGCGCCTACACGCTCGTTGAGTCCGGTATCTCTGTCGATGACCCTTCGATTCGGCTGGCGCTGGCTTACCTGCGCGAGCACCCGCCGACCATGACCTACTCGGCCGGGGCGCTGCTGCTGCTACTCGCCGAGGTTCACGCGCAGCGTGAGCTGTCCCCTGACCTGATGGAGCTGGCCGAGGGTACCCTCGCGAAACTGGTGGAGTGGGAGAGCACCGCGACCCGCGGTTCTTGGGGGTATCCCACCGGAGCCATTGACCTCTCGAACACGCAGTTCGTCGCGCTAGGCTTTTGGTCCGCGCACAAGATCGGCCTGAAGGTCCCCCTCGACGTGACCCAGCGCATGGTGTCCACCACCGTGAACGTCCACCAACAGGAACCGTTTCGCTCTCCGATCTGGCTCAAGAGTCGAGGCAAGAAGCGCCGCGCCAACCCCATGATCGCGGGCTACCTCTACGCCTTGCACCTGAACGATCCCGTGCGAGCCTCGATGACGGCCAGCGGCATCTGCATCCAGCTCATCGCCGGTGAGATCTTCGGCCGCAAGCTGGGACGCAAGGTCGTGCGCGCTAGCGAGGAGAGCATGGAACTCGCCATGGGGTGGCTTGAGGCCCACTGGAGCCTGAACGAAAACCACGGTGCGAAAGAGGCGGGTGCGTCGCCGCTCTTTCTCCTGTGGAGCCTGGAGCGCCTCGGCGCCCTGCTCAAGCAGGATGAACTCTTCGGGAACCCTTGGTACGAACCAGGGGCGATCGTCATCCTCGATGAGGAGAAGGACAGCTCGGGGAGCTGGGGTCAATACGACCAGACGTGCCAAGCGCTGCTCTTCCTGACGCGGGCGACGCGGGCCGTTGCCTCGGGAAGCAAACCGAAGGTCGCTCCGGACTCATGGGCGCAGACCGAGGGACCGGTTCACCTGCGCGTAACAGGCAACATGGACATGATCGCCTGGATCGTGGACCTAGAGAAGAAAGACGCGGTGGCCAAGGTGACCTGGCTCCACGGCGAGCAAGTTCACACGGAGTCCGACGGTGATCCTAAGCGGCCATGGAAGGGCGAGCGTTTTGCGACGCGCTGGGGAGGCGAGGAAAGCCGCGACCTGAGTGTCGTCGCGGTCGTTACCTACGCCGATGGGACCGAGGCCCGCTCACGACCGCTGAAAGTTCGTTCCTCGTGGACGCCCGATGCATGGTCCGAGCGCGCGCAGACCCAGCTCAAGCGCGGCGAGTTGCAGGTCAGTCTTTTCGACGGCGCGAACAGCGAGGTCGAAGCGACATCGGAAACCGCTGGTCAAGAAGCGGCGCTCGCGCTAGATGGCTTTGAGGGCACGGCTTGGCTTGCGGAGGCATCCGATGCGGCGCCGCGCATCGACATCAAGCTCAACCGCGCCACTTCGGCCACGTTCCTGACGCTTTCCCATCCCGCGAGTTCCGTGGCGAGCCTCGGTGCATCGGCCGGGGCCACGGAGGTGCGCGTCTGGTTAAACGGCGGCTCGAAGCCGCTCAGCTTCTCACTGCCCGCCCAGTCGGCGGCACCCGTCGAGCTGCCGCTGAAGGACAAGGGGAAGAGCAAGGTCAAGGTGCGTTCCCTTGGCATCGAGATCGTGACCGTGGGCGGCGGCGCTGAAGCGCGCCGCGGTTTCGCCGAGATCGGGCTGCGCTAAGGCACGAGCCAAACTTCGTCAAACGTGTAGGCGTAGGGGGAGTGGCTGAAGGTCACGCCCGCGACGCTTCGTCGATTGAAGTTGCGTTCGGTCAGCGCCTGCTGGATGGGGCCTCGGTTCGACATGATGCCCCTGTGGGTGGGGATCCAGACTTCGTCGAGGCGCCAGGCGGCGCTGAGCTTCTTGGCGTAGCCGAGCAACGCGTCGAGCACGGCGTTGGGGCCCACTTCGCGCAGGAGCTCCAGCGTTGGGTTGATGCCTGGCAGCGAAAGGGCGCGTTCATCCCTGCCCTCAATCGTGCGCTCGACGCGCAGTAGGTGCATGCCGCCGCGCGCGCGGCGGTCGGCGCCCCAGATGATGCACTGAAGGAACTCAGGCTTCTGCCAGAGCTGCAAGTCGACCGCCGTGCATACGCCTTCGCAGAGTCCGATCGGGGCGTGGGCTCGCCGCTTCGTCGGCTGCAGCCGGAGTTTGAGGTCGGGGCCGCCCCCTGCCGCGGAGTACTCGACCTTGGCGGGGTGTTGCTCGTCCCCGAATAGTTCCCGGCCCATGGCGGCGATCTCACTTCCCGTGAGGTCTGCGAGCACGCGATGGTGCTCCTCCCCAAGGGCCACTTCCTCGCCGACCCGCGGCAGGCTTTGCACCACGTCATGCAAAGAGGACTCCGGCGCCGCGAGGAGCGCTTCGACGGAACCCGGGGCTTCCACGTCGAAGCCGCGGAGCTGTCGGATGAGGCGCTCGCGAAGGGTCACGTCGTCGATGGCCCCCTCGCGGTGGGCCTGGCACGTGCGAGCTACGCCGCGCAGGAGTCCCTTGCCCACCTGCCGGCGGGGCGCAAGTTTCGCGTGGGCTTGCCGCTCGTAGCGCTCGGGGTCCGTCGCGCGGAAGGCGGTCAAGGCGTCCTGGATAATCTCGAGCGCGGTGTCGGACAGGAACTCGCGGTACTTGAGCATCGCGCCCGCGTCGTCCAGTGTGTCAGGCAGGCCCGGGGCCACGGCGCAGTGCGCCTGGTAGATGCGCGCGAGCAGCGACTCCTTCGTGCGCTGCCGCGCAAGGTGTCCTGCGATCCAGGCATCGAAGAGAGACTCGCCCAGAGCCTGTGGTTCCTCGGACTCGCGCCCGTGTGCGACGTGCTTGACCGCTTCTGCCAACGGACCCCAAGGCGTCACATCCACCGCTTGTCCTTCGCGCACCCGATAGCCGCCGGTCGCAAGGCGGACCTCCGAAGGCGGCAAGGGACCCCGTTCGCTCAGCGATTCTAGGTGCTCCGGCCTGTCGGGGAACTCATCGAAAAGCCTCTGGTACTCACGTCGGCCTGCGCTGCGCGACGCCGGGAAAATGTAGGAGAGCGCGTGGGCAAAAAGAGGGTGCCCCTGTTGCTCTCGGTCCACTTCCCCTTGAATGACGGCTTCGGTGAGTTCGCCGAGGGATTCCTCAAGGGCACCGACAGCCGCCCGTTGTTCCTGGGGAGAGAGCCCAGGGTCCGTCATGATCCGGCGGTAGGCGGCGTAGTAGTCCGGGTCCGCGAAGGGGACATCGTTGATGAACCCACGCAGCAGTTCGCGGTCTTCGGCAAGCGAACGAATCTGTCGGTTGCGTAGTCCCTCGAACAGGAGCCCCGCGAGGACGTCCGGTGCGCGCAATCCTTGCTGGGTCACGATCTCCTTCACCAGTGCGAGGTCGCCGGGTTCTTGGAGGTAGGGCGCCAACCCGCAAAGGCCATCGAGAACCGCTGGTGCTCCCGCGCCCACGCCAAGGCACACGGGAACGATGAGGGCGTTCCAAACGTCTGGGAGCCGATGCGCCAGCGGGGCGAGACGCTCCATTCGAAAGTACAAGTCGGGGCGCGCTTCTCCCGTGCCGATGCGGCAGAGATCCTTGAGGCCGCGTGCGAAAGTCGCGGTGTCTCCGTGGGCTCCGAGGCGTGCCATCGAGAGGCCCGCGGTGCAGAGTGCTTCGGCGTGCCCAAGGGACGCGAGCGCTGCCAGCGGAGGAAGTAGCTCGAGTGCGCCCTTCGGCTGGCCTTTGGCGACGGCGGCTATCGCCGCCAGCCCTTGATCTAGAACGGCGTCGATTCCCGGCGCGCCGGCCTCCTTGATCGTCCACTGCGCAAGCGCTGCCATGAGGCTGTCGAAGGCGTCGGCCTGACCGCCGGCGATGTGCGCTGCTGCGTCCGTGGCCCGCAGCAGGAATACGTCGAGCTGAGTCGGTGCTTCCTTCGCCACGGACGTTGCCGCCTCAACCGCGCTGGCGAGCGTGCCCGTGAGGGCCTCAGTCTCTCCGTCCGCCACGCGAATCGCCGACTCAAACGCCCAATGCCCCATTCCTTCGGCCGGCAGCGAGCGCCGGTGGGCTTCAGTCAGTGCCTCTCGCAGTACCTGTGAGGCCTCCAACAGCTGCGCTTCGTCGAACGCCTGGATCAACGCGGGGAGTGATGAGGAGAGCGCGATCGCTGGATCGACGCCATCGTCGGCCAGCTGCCCCGCCACCGACATGGCAGCGGCGAGGGAGCTCGCATCAGCATGGGCTAGCGCGGCCAAGGCGGGGCCGAGGGCCTCGGTGGAAAGCCCGCCACGGTGCACGGTTTGGGCGAGCGCCCCTACGTCGTCGAGGCAGTCAAAGCCGAGCGCCGGGACGGCATGCACCAAGAGGGGCCCGGGGTCGATTCCCTTCTTCGCAAGGCTCCGCGCAAAGGCCGCCCCTTCCCGAAGGCGCGCAGGGTCGCCGTTCGAGACCTTGGTGATCGCAGGGAGCCCAGACCCAACGGTCTGAATGGGTGAGAGCTTCGCCTTCGCAAGGACCGCGACGAGGTCGCGCAAGAGACTGAGGACGTCCTCGAAGAGCGCGCGTTCACCGCTGCAGCTCCGGGCGAGCGGATGGATCCCGAAGAGCAGCAGGTCGTCGGTCTCGATGCCTTCCCGGTGAAGCGCCGTCAGCAAGTCGCTGATGGAGTGCACGAGGTCCCTTGCCGCAGCGTCGTCGTTTTCCCCGGCGACCACGAGGGCCGCCGGCAAGCCTTGTTCGAGGAGTCGCCATGGGCTGCGTCCACCCGCGGCGAGGGCTTCCGCGCAAACGAGCGCGCCTTCTCTTGTCAACGGCAGCTCGGCACAGGCGTAGCTCAGCGTTCCGAACCCGTGGTTCAGTGGCGGACCAGGGTCGATGCCTTGGTTCGCAAGGGCCGTGGCGACCGCCAGAGTCCGTTCAAGATCGACGTGCCCTAGGGCCGAGGGAAGTCCGTACTCGAACGTGAGCATCGGTTGATGGTCATGGCGACGAATCGCCCGCGCCAACTTGCCCGAGGCTAGCAAGGCGCGGTCGAACGCTTCGGTATCGCTGCACTGGTTCGCGATTAGCACCACGCTGTGCCCCATGAGCCAGCCGGGATCCACGCCGTCCTCCGCTGCTTCCTGGGCCCATCGAAGCGCGGCGGCGCCGTAGTCCTCTGGAAGCGCCGCCAGGCAGCGCACCCCTTCTTGCAGCATGAGAATCGGATCGATCCCCTGGGCGCCGAGCGTCGCTGCGAGAGGAAAGACCTCCGCCCGAAGCCAAGGTTGACCCGCCGCCGCGGGAAGAGCCACCGACACGCCGTACTCAAGCACGGGGTAGGGCGAAAGGCCCGCGTCCTGGAGAACGATCACGAGGTCGCAGAGGTCACCGAGGGCCTCCGCGAACCCTTCGGGTTCGGCAGCCCATGCCTCGACGGTGCCGCGGACTCCCTGTTGGATCGGGTAGGTGGCGTGGACGCCGCGCTCATCCAGGGCGAGGACGAACGTTTGGACTGCGTCCAGCGCGGAGGAAAACCGCGCTGGGTTCTGCCCTGGAACCGCGGCTAGTGAAGGGAGTGCCTCCAAAAGAGTGTTTCCGGGCTCGACGCCCGCTTCCGCGAGATGGCGGGCGAACTCCATCGAGGCGGAGACCAGCCAGGGGCGACCTTCGCACCCGTAGCAAAGCGAAGGGATCCCGCGCTGTAGCGCCCTATCTGATCCGTCGCCGAGCTCGGTCGCGATGGCGGCGAGATCGTCCGTCGCGCGCAGGAAGTCCTCGGGGTGTCCCGCGAAGCACTCGGCGAGGGGGGCGGCGCAGGACTCGAGCGCGAAGTAGAGCTTGAGCCCCGCCCCATGGACGTTCTTGGCGAGGCCCGCGAGGCCTTCGAGGACCGCCTCTTCGTGCTGCGCGTCGAATCGCGCGACGGCATCGGGGGCCACCTTCAAGAAGGACTCCGGGTCAATCCCAAGGGCACCCAGGGCCTCGGCGTAGCTTTCGAATTTGGCCATGGCCTGACGGTACGTCGGGAACCTGCAGATTTATCGCGAGAATGGCTATTGATCAACGCTCGCGCGGGCAGTCAACGGCCTAAGCGCGGCCCACTGGAGCGCCCGCATGCGGCTGGCAGCCGATGCCCACGCACGGTTCCACTTCGACCCCTAGTCATGACCCTTCGAAACACCCTGTCCCTTTCGCCCTTTCTCCTCGCGGCCGCAGCAGCCGTCCTTCCGGCGGCTGTCACGGGCAGCGCGCTGACCTCGCCCGAGCCCGCGGCCCCTCAAGAGCGGACCAAGAAGAAGGAGGCGAAGGACTTCCCGGCGCTCTTGGCGAGCGCCAGCGCCGCCTGGGAGGGAGGCCACTACAGCAAGGCTTCCGCGGACCTCAAGGCCGCTTCATCCCTGGTCGCAGAGAAGCAGCGCGAGGCGCTTCTTGCGGCCTTCCCCGCCGCGCCCGAGGGTTGGAAGTTCACGCCAACTAAGCAGAACGACGCGGCGGGCATGATGTTCGGCATGACCGGGCTCATGATCGAAGGCAAGTACGAGGGCACGCAGAAAGAGCGCGTCACGCTCACCATGAACGTCGATTCTCCGATGGTTCAGATGATGTCGATGGCCTTCTCCAACCCGGCGCTGCTCGGGGACGGCGCCGAGGTGATCAAGTACGGGAAGTACCAGGGCCTCCTGAAGAAGAACGGCAACGATCGGCACGAGCTCTCGATTCTCATCGGAGACGATTTGATCAAGGCCGAGTCCCGCGGGATGACGGACGATGCGCTGCTGGTTCTCTGCAGCCAAGCGATGGTCGACAAGATGGCGGCCGCCTTGACGAACTGATGGAGAGCCCCGAGCCGTTCGAACGACTCGGGGTCGCAGTCTTTGGATCTAGAAGCTGAACTGCCAGCCAATCGTGCCGACGAAGTCGGTCTCCAGCTGGGGGCCGCTCAAGTCCTGCAGGATCGGGTAGCCGAACTCGAGGCTCAACCGATGGCCGCCGCCGATCAGCGCGTTGGCTCCCACCAGCGCGTCGACCCGCGTTCCGGCTCGACGGCTCGGGTCGGCCGTGGGCACCATCGCGGGATTGAGGTCGCTATCGGCTCCATCGATGTTCTTGATCCGACCCAACGCCAAGCGGCCGCTGACGGAGACGCGCTCGGTGGCGCGGTACGCGGCCCAAGCCGTCACGTCGATGCGATCCCCTAGGCTGTAGTCGCGGTCGTTGCGACCCATGCGCAGCGTTCCGAGGGCCTGGGCGCCCCAGGACCAGTCAGCACCGTTCCCGGTCCATGTCAGGCCCGGGCGCAGGTCCCAGGTGCCGGACCCAAGCTGCATCGGGTAGGGGAGCTGCACGTCGTTGCCCATGCTCGCGGGCGTCTCGTCCTCTTCGTCGATGGACCCCGTGGGGACGCTCAGTCCGAGGTTGAGGTGCACGTGGGAGGATTCGGCCTCATGCACCGTGAGGAGCCCCGCGAGGGTGATGTCCCCGACGCCCGAGGCGGACGTACGGAACTCCTGCCCTCCGCGCGTCACATGGTCCATTTGGACGTCGACGTAGGGCAGCATCGCGGCCAGGGTGAGCGTGTCGCTCGGCGCGTACATGGCGCCGAACATGTGCATCTCCATGGTCATTTCGGTGGGCGTGACCATGAAGCCGAAGCCCGCCGGATCGACGACTTCCGCGTCAGATACACGCCCCGTTCCGTCGCGGTTGCCCTCCATGTCCATGCGCATGTAGCGGTAGGAGATCATCCATTCGCCCTCCGCGTGGACGTGGTCCTGCATGACGCCGATGGGGGCGTGGTCATCGGGGCGGGAGCCGCCGTTCCCGTGGTGATGGGCTGTGCCGTGAAGCAGCGCGTCCTCCTCTTGGTGCGTGTCAAGGAGGAGCGCTTCCTCGGTGGGCGTCGTCTGTTGCTGGAGGGCGGGGCAGAGTGATGTGAGCGCAGCCGCTGAGGCTACGAAGGTACTGAGTGTCATGGGTTGAGTAGGTGCGAAGGCGGTGCACACTGCGTGCACGCCCCCGAGCGCGCAGCGGTTTCGCCGCGCGGCTTGGAAAGAGTGGGTGGTGTGGGCGGCGCGTTAGCGCTCGCCATTCAGCTCGCGGACCACTCTTTCCAAGGCACCGGACTCGTCGCCTCTGGGCTCCTCGATTCAGGCGCTAGGTCGACGTTGCTGGGGGCCCCGAGAGGCGCCTTCGGCTGCAAACGGTCGACCACCTGTGTCCCATCGAACCGCACGGGATTTCCGAGCACGACCACCACGGGCCCTTCGTTGCCGCACAGGCAGCGGCTCTGCCAAGCGGG
>CAYQKK010000012.1:0-6748 GCA_964417955.1 uncultured Planctomycetaceae bacterium | reverse complement strand
CATTCTACTGCAGCGGCAGTTCGATGGCGCCCGTGACCCGCAGGCCTTGTTGGAACGTTCGGTAAAACGTCTGGGCATAGACGGACATACCTGCCGCGCCCATCACGGGCTCAAGGCGGAAGTCGAGCGGCGTTGTCGAGTTGCCGAGCTGAGGCTCACTGCGGTAGAGCCGCTGGCCCCCGAGGCAGAGGGTGCCCGCGGCGGTCGGAATGTTCGCTGCCTCAGTCGTCACGTACATGACCGCTGGAAAGCCGTCAGGCACGAACGAGGTCCGCAAGACGCAGTAGTCGAGATCCATCGAGTTGAGCGTTCCGAACGCCTCCATCACCGCCGGCGCCGAGCTTCCAAAGATCGGATTGGGGCAGAAGGGGAGAGCGGCGGTATTGCCTGCGAGCGAAGAGGTCAGCTCGAGATCGATGTCGATGCTCGCCGTGATATCCACGTTCAGGACGTCGATCGACGCAGGAAGAACCCGTCGAAACTCCGCGAGGATCGTCGATCCGAACTCGATCCTGTCCGATCCTACGCAGTCGGCGAGCACATCCTCCCAGGGGCCATCCGCTGTGGTAATGGGCGAGTGGGTCGAGGTGAACGTATTCGCGTAGTTCCAGATCACGTCTCTGGTCTCCCCCGGCTGCAGGCCACTGATCGGAACGAGCACGATGCCGTCGGTGGAAACCCCTGGTCCCCAGGCTCCTAGGGTGGCGCCGACCTCGACCAGCCTGACGAGCCGAAGGCTGGCGTTGATCGCGTTGGATGTTGGGTTGTGGACGGTGACCACCATTCGCGCCGAGAGGCTCGACGTGGTTTGGACGCCTTCAAGGGTGATGTTGACGGCGTCAGGAACTTGATCTGCGAACGCGTACGAGCTTGCAATTGCAGCGACGGGAGCTCCGGCGCTGGAGCTCATCGCTCGATCGGAGACAGAGGGCGAATCTGTGACCACCTGCCCTTGGGCGGCGAGCATGGTGACAGAGAGAGAGGCACAGGCGAGGGCGAGTTGGGTCGGCGTGATCATCGATCGTCTCCGTGGAGGGATGGAGCGGTCCGGATGGTTGGCTGGGGATGAGCTGGACCCTGGGACCGGCAGAGACGCGAGCGCTAGGGACGTCGTCCCGTAGGGTTACCACGGAAGTTCTGCACGGAACTCTGTGCCGTCAGAAAGTCACGCTGACTGCGTCGGTGAAGTTCGAGGTCACGCCTTGCGCTGAACTGTCGCGGTGCCATGCCTGGAAATTCCAAGTGGAGCCGGGCGCCACAGCGACGAACCCGAGCGGAGTGGGGATGCTCGTCAGGTCGATGCGCAGGCTCATGGCCCCCGGGACCTGCGAGCCGCCGTAGAAGCCCGTGTTTTGAACCTCACCCGGTCCCACGAAGCGCCCGACCTGGCCTCCGACGCAAATGAGCCCGCTTGACCCGGCAGCGGGAGTCGCAGGGGTGGCAGTTTGGCTAGCGATGAAGAAACCAAAGACGAGCGGTGGAAGGTCGACCGCGTGGAGCTGGACGTTGTTGAGCGGGGCGAAATTCGAGCCAAGGGCGAGCATCCGCCCCGACGCGCCGATGCTGTTGAGAGCCGCCGGACCGCAGTAGCTGCTGCCGGCAGAGTCGAGGCTCGTATTCTCGTGCCAGACGACGCCCGCATGCTGGGTGCCAACGACCATGTCGGTGTCACCGTCGCCACCCACGTCGACGAGATCGAAGCGCGCGTCAGCCACGGGTTGTCCGTTCGCACCCATCATGGGGGCGGACAGCGGCGTCGAGGTCTGCTCGAAGGCGCCCGCGGCTCCAGCGAAGTAGGCAACGGAAGAGCCGTCGTCCGCGAGCAGCACCAAGTCGCGCGAGCCATCTCCGTTGACGTCCTCTAGCTCAAGGCCGTCCCCGTTCGCCGCGTCGAGAACCAGCGTGACCCTGCTCAGCGCTGTCAACCCGGATGGCGATCCAAAGACCGCGGCGATAGTGGTCGTAGGTCCGGATTCCGTGTCGACGAAGACGACGTCAGCGAGACCATCTCCGTTGAGGTCGCCTGAGGCGATGGGGCCCAGTGATGGTGTGAGCACCTGCTTTGGCCTGAACACGCCGCTGCCGAGGCCCTCGTACCAGGCAAGGTCATGGTCGCCCACCAAGATGACGCTTGCGGCCACCGCGAGGTCAGGCCTTCCATCGCCGTTGAAGTCGCCGATGGCAAGGTCGCGCCAGGTGTCAACCAGCGGGCTGCTCAAGACGATGTCTCGCGCACCCGAGAATAATCCGCCTCCCTGGTTCTCGTGCCACTTGACTCCGCTCGTGCCGTTTGCATTCACGGTGAGGTCGAGGTCGCCGTCGCCGTCCCAGTCTACTGCGACGAGGCCGTCCTCCGCGACGATCGGATAGTCGCCGATAGGGAAGTACGCCGAACCTACGACGTTGACCGAAGTCAGTAGCACGCCGATCGTCTCGTCATTGCCGAGGGTCGGGGACGCGCCGATGACGTCGTCACGGCCGTCCTGATCCACGTCGGCCATGAGAATGGGGGCGAAGTCGAAAGGCGCCGCCGTGTACGTCACCGGCGCGCGGAAGTAGTCGGAGTTCGCTAGCCCCAGTAGCGCCACGGCTTGGGAGTACCGCCGCGTCACAACGTCGACGACTCCATCGCCGTTCAGGTCGCCCGTAGCGAATCCGTTGTCCGCAAAGGTCGCGAAGGGCACTTCGCGGGCGAGTAGCGAGCCGCTCGCGCCTGTGCCACCCAAGAAGGCCACCGTCGAGACTGCGGAAAGAGAGAACTGGCTGTCGCGCTTGACCCCTTGCAGCAGGTCGCCGCGGCCATCGCCGCTGACATCACCGGTGAGGCTTCTCGTGACCTGGGTCCCTGGAGCGACCGGGATGAGAGTCGGGGCCGCAAAGCCGCCAACGCCGTCGCCCGTAAGTGCTACGAGGTGAGGCTGACCAAGCGCTCCCGCGAGCCTCGACGAAACGATGTCGAGTGCGCCGTCGCCGTCGAGGTCAAGGAGCGAGACGTCGAGGGCCGAGTCCTGCTCGTCCGCGAGCACGACGATAGGCGCCGAAGTCGTTCCACCGGGGAGTCCGAGGTACAGCTCGACGGTCGCGAGCCCGCCCATGGGGGAGGCGGTCCGGAGCGTCACCACATCAGGGGCCCCATCGCCGTTCACGTCGCCGACGGCTAGGTCTCGAATGTTGCTCTCGGACGACGGCACCGCAGAGACTTCGAAGACAGTACCGGTGTTGCGCGCCACAACGAGCGTCCCGAATGCGGGGCGCACCGCAACGAAGTCCATGTCGCCATCAAGGTCAACGTCGGACGGCGCGGCGTTGCGCAGCGCCTCCGGAAATGACATGACCCAAACCGCTGGGTCGAAGTTGCCTGCCCCGAGATTCTTGATGAGCGAAATGGCGTCGGGGATCTCCACCGGGTTGTCCAGTCGCTCTGACGCTGGGTAGATCAACAGATCCGTCATTCCGTCCCCGTCGAAGTCGGTCGCAAGGAGCTGGTCTGTTCGGCTGGTGTCTTCGATCGCGGCGAAAGGCTCGAAGAGATCGCCCCCACCGTCGTAGAAAACCCCCACGGTTCTAGAGGTCCCGGTTCCAGTCCCGGCAATTGCCACAAGGTCCAGGGTCCCATCCCCGTCCATATCCCCAGCGGCAACAGAGCTCAGCTCAAGGCCAGCGTCAGCGAGGACCCGAACGAGGATCGGCCGGCCAGTCGCGTCGGTGTGGTACGCCTGGAGCCTGCCCGTTCGCACTTCGGTGCCGATGATCTCCATGCGGCCATCCCCGTCGAAGTCGATGATGCCGGCGACCTGAAGGTCGGGGAAGATGGGTTGCGGGGTCGCGGAAATTTGACCGGCCTGGGCTTGGGAGAGCGCCAGGGTGGCGGCAGCGACGCCTGCGAGGGCATAGATGGAGCGCGGAAACGAGCGAGCGCTAAGATGACGATGGGGAATCATAGATAGGAGAGCGCAAGCCGCGCGCCGACGTCCTCCGACAGGACGCGATCTAAAGGCGACGCTACTCTCTGGCACAGCATTCGCGCTACTCCCGCACATCCCTCGCCTCGCCTCGGCCCTTCAGCTTCTCAAGATGACCCTCGCAGCGTTTGTCCTAGCCCTTGTGGCACCCAGCCTGAGCCCATCTCAGCTCCCCGTAGGTCCGCTTTTCGGCCCAAGCGGCGGCTTTATGACGATCGTTGACGTGGAACTGAGCGGAACCGACCGCTGGCTGCTCGGAATTGAGTCGTCCTACTTTTTCGATTCCCGCGCCGTCGTGGCTCGGATAGACGGAACTGGAGCGGTCAGCTGGCTGCCCCCGGTCCCCGCGGTCCTGATGCCCGAGGTCAGCACCTCGAGGCTTCTAGCGGTGGGCGAGAACCGGATCCTCGTACGGGGTTTCGGCAACGCCTACCGAACGCTCATCGCCACTACTCAGGGCTGGCAGGAGGAGCTCATGCTCACGCCGATCAATAGCGGCGTCAGCATATTCGGTACTTCCGGCGACATATCCGGGTCAACGGTCCTCTTCAACCTTCCTGCATTCCACGCGCAGCCGATGGTCATTGACCCGACGCTAGGTGCAGTGGGTGAGGAGATTCCGACTAGCCCGACCGCGTTCCTCCCGCAGATCGCTGTGGACGGCGAGACGGTGATTGCCCTTGAGACCCGCTATCCATTCCAAACCCTCAGCGTCTTTCGCCGCGTCGGCGGGTCATGGACCCGTGTCGACGAGATCGAAAGTCCTGTCGGTACAGGGTGGCGAGGAGGCCTGCGCGAATTCGCTTTTGACGAGGGCAGGGTCGCCGTTGCCACTTCTTCGGTTTCCCCGCTAGACCCGTGTCCAAAGCTCTACGTCTTCGAGCCGGACGCGAGTGGCCATTTCGTTCTGACCGCAGAGTTCGACGCCGCCTCTCCGTGCGCGACGTCCGAGCTGGCAGGGGTTGGGTACTCGAACATCCAGCTCGTTGGAACAGAGCTCGCAGCCATTGAAGGCCTCGACCGACGCGCGGACCGATTCGAGCGCACGGCGCAGGGCTGGGTACGTCGAGAGCGAGTCGCCAGCGACGGGCCAACCGCCCGAGCCTGGCCTTTCGGCGGCCAGCTCGTCGGCAACAGCCTCGGGTCTGAAGTGTTCGGACCGGTGGACTCCCCGGGCTCAACGCAGATCACGTGCGCGACGCCGTCGCCCGTCGTGTCAACGCTCCGGAGGTCCAGCAGAACAGAGATCACGGCGAGCCCATTCCAACTGGTGTGGACAGTGGCTGCTGCGCCTACCGGGACGCCCTACTTCCTCGCCGTCGGCTTCGAGCCGGGCTCTAGACCACTCGGCGCCACGGCCGAGCTGTGCATCGGCGGACTCGTCTCCGTCGTCCCCATGGGTCTAGATACGCAAGGCCCCACGATCGATGTCCCATGGGTGGAGATCGATCCCATCGCCGCTGGCCTCCCGCCAGGGGGAACGCTCCACGTCCAGGCCTGGCGCCCCGATCCCGTGACCCCCGGCGGACTCACCTCGAACGCGCTCTCGATCCTCTTCGCCCCTTAGCCGCCCCGGACCCCATGGCACGAGTCGTTCGGCGAACGAAGACCGATGAAGAGGACGCGGACGTCTTGTCCGCCATCATGCATGCGAGCGTGCATGGCGTCGGGAGTCGGGCCTACTCGGAAAGAGAGCGCAGCGCTTGGTCGCCTGCTCCGCGGAGCGGTGCAGAGGCTCGACAGCGGTTCGCGGGGCAGCACCTTTGGCTCGCGGAGGACGAAGACGGCCCGTGCGCCTTCATGACGCTCAAAGCCGATGGCTACCTGGACTTCGCCTACGCGCTTCCGCGGGTCGCTGGTCAAGGAGCCGCGTCGGAGATCTACACAGCCCTTGAGGGCTGGGCCAGGACCGAGGGGCTCTCGGTGCTCACGTCCGACATCAGCCTCGTGGCCCGCCCCTTCTTCGAGAAACGCGGATGGTCCGTGATCGCGAAGCAGGACAGCGAATGCAACGGCGTCAACCTCATCAACTTCAGGATGGAGAAGGTCCTGGAGAAGACTGGGACTGCCCCACCGAAGCCGCTTGCCGAAGAGAGAGGCTGACGGCGCCCTTGAGGTTCCACTTGCTCCTGTAGCTGCTCGCCCCCTAATCGGCGCCGGGCCGATTTGGAACTCGCCGCACGACCGGGCTCGATTGGGTGTTCCCCTCCGGGCTCGCGAGCCGCCGCTCCAGCGAAGTGAGAAGGTCGATGACATCGGGAACCTCGAAGACCCGATATCGTTCCCGGCCGACGTTGCGTTGGACTAGGACGCCCGCCTTGAGAAGGACTTCGATGGCGTCCCCGGTCCTCCGGGGCGTGCGCTTGATGTGCGCTGCGGCCGCCACAAGGTCGGCGGGCAGCTCAAGCTCCCACCCTGCGAGTGGATCAGGAACATAGGGTCGAAAGACCCCTCCCATTCGATCTCGCCGGGTCATGCCCTCGAACGACGGCTGCCAAGCGTGCTCCTCGAAACACGCCATGGCGCAAATTCTTCGGCCACAACCGTCCGCTAGTTCGCCCCTAAGGGACCTTTATTCGAAAAGCGTCCCTTAGGTGCACGCTAGGGGACGTTCGAGATGGTGCCGTACCCGTCTGGTTCCCGCCGCCTGCTAGGGCGGGGATCCGGTGAAGCGAGGCGATCCGCTACCGCCTCCTCGCCGGATCGCCCGGAAGGCTGATCTTGTCGCCAGGCGGCCTACTCGGCCTCCGCTGGCTTCCCTTCGTCGGGGCATGTGAGGAGCGCGG
>CAYQKK010000011.1:55936-93703 GCA_964417955.1 uncultured Planctomycetaceae bacterium | reverse complement strand
AACCCTCCGCTGCCCCCAGACGCCCCCGCGCCCAACCGGGGGGGGGCCCCGGGGGGGGGGCGCCGAGCGGCCCCTCTGCGTCAAAGCAGCGACAGCAAAACAGCCTGCACCAGCCCCACGATCCCGCCGAGGACGCCGCCGAGGATTTCGATGGACTTCAGCTCCTTAGAGGCCACCTGCAGGATCAGCTCCTCCATGCGCGTCACCGGGAAGCTCTTGACCTTCGCTTCCACGAGCTCATGGACGTTGACGCCCTTCTCCAAGCCCTCTTGGAGCGCGTCCGCGATGTCGTCCTTGTTCTTGATGATGCCCTGCACGGCGTGCCCGCGCAGCTCGGCCACGCGGTCGTCCGTCAAGAAGCTGCCTACCAGCGGCAGCTTGCGGAGCTCCTCTAGCTTCGCGCCGAGGCCCTTGTCGAGGGCTCGGTCGACGACGCTCTCTAGGTCGATGTTCTCGAGGGCGCCGCGCAGGTCTTCGGGGCGCACTAGGTGGTCGCCGACGACGCCGCCGATGCTCTTCGCGAGGTCCTCCTGACGCCTGGGCACAAGACCCTGAAGAGTCATGCCGAGGATCTTCTTGGGCTCCACCGGCCGGAAGATCATGTGAACGGCGAGGCGGTTCGTCACGTAACCGATCAAGGCCCCCACGAGGGGCAGCAAGATCCAGGGAATGAGTCCGTCGGGCATGATGCAACCATAGCCGTCGGGATCGACGAAGCTCCGGGGTAGCGCGCCATTTTCTGCGGCGCGACTCTGATACCCTCACCCCATGCTGCCAGCCGACCCTGTTGTCCTCGTGATCGGTGCCACCGGATACGTAGGCCTAGAGACCGTCCGCGCGGCCGCTGGGACCGAGCACGTCCAGCGGGTCTTCGCCCACGTCCGGCCAGGTTCGGCTGGGCGCCAGCGCCTCGACGAGAAGCTCGACCTTGGGGACGATCGCATCCGCATCGAAGAGTGCCCGCTGGAGGAGTCAGCCCTCGACGACCTGCTCCAGCGCATCGGGCCGACCCACGTCTTCCTCTGTCACGGAACGACGGCCAAGAGAGCACGGCGGGAGGGCGTCGACGGGGATCCCTACGCGCAAGTCGACCTGGAGATCACCCGCCGGCTCGTGGTCGCCGCCACCCGCGTCGAGGGCGACCCAGGGCTCGGCCCGCGCATCGTGTACCTGTCTTCCATGGGCGCCAACGCGGGTGCACGCAGCCCTTACTTAGCGGCACGGGGCCGTTCCGAGGCCGTCATTCGGGAGAGCGGCCTGCCCTTCACTCTCTGCCGCGCGCCGCTCATCACTGGCCCGGATCGACCGGAGCGCCGTGCCGGAGAGATCTGGGCAAAGCGTCTCCTCGACCCTACGCTGAAGGTTCTTGGCCTCCTTGGGATGCGCCGCCTCCGGGGGCGCTACACCTCCATGGACGCACGCGAGACCGCCGAGGGCCTCGTCCGCAGCGGATTTCACTACATGACCATCAACCGCGCGGTGCTGGGCGACGAACTCAGGCGCGTCGGGGTCTACGAGAACGAGAGCTGGGTGCCAGCCTCACGCCGAGACGAGCCCCGCTTCTGATCTCACCGCGTCATTCCCTTGCCGGCCACGGCCGGCAGCCTCCCACTTCCCCATGTCACGCTTTCGCCCCAAGTCCCTGCGAGAAGCCGAAGCCCGCGGCGAGCTGAAAGAGCGCGGTGCCCACACCCTCGAGGTCGTGGAGGGCCAGATCGTGGGCATCAGCGGGAACGATGTCTTTGTGGAGCTGGGCGTCCGCAAGCAGGGCGTGATCGACCTGCGGGCCTTCCAACGGGACCCGAAAGTCGGCGAAACGAAGCGCTTCACCCTGAGGGGACGGGAGGATGC
Source organism: uncultured Planctomycetaceae bacterium (assembly GCA_964417955.1). GTDB lineage: Bacteria > Planctomycetota > UBA1135 > UBA1135 > Saltatorellus. The sequence continues at coordinate 91,852 of CAYQKK010000011.1, read as the reverse complement.
TCTCTGGGTCTTGAGCCTCCTTGAGGAGGAGACCCTGGAGGACTGGGAAGACCTCGAGGAAGGCAGCCTCGTCACAGGGCGCGTCACCGGACTCACCCACGATGGGTTCCAGGTCAAGGTCGGTCGACTGCACGCCTACATGCCGTTCTCCGTGAGCGGCGTCCGGCGCTCACGTGACCGCAAGGCGCTCCTCGGCCGCGCCGTCGTTGTTCTCGTCGTGGACGTCGACGACGACAAGCAGCGGGCGGTCGTCTCCCGCAAGGCCGTCCTGCAAATGCAAAAGGGCGGCGGCGCGCCGAACGCCGTCGTTCCAGGACAGACCATCCAGGGCCGTATCAGCCGCGTGGAAGCGTACGGCGTGTTCATTCGCTTCGGCCAAGGCCGCGAGGGACTCTGCCATATCTCCAATCTGTCGGTGGATCGCGTCGACCATCCGTCGGACGTCGTGTCGAAGGGTGAAGTGGTCGAGGCGCGCGTGCTCTACGTACGCAACGGCGGAAGGCGCATTGGGCTGGGGCTGAAGCAGACCCAAGAGAGCCCTTGGCTGCGCGTCGAGCGAGAGCACTGGGAGGGGCAGGTCGTCCCCGTCGAATTCGTGCGCGTCGGAACGTTCGGAGCCGTAGCGCGCCTCCTCCCTGGCATTGAAGGGATCGTGCCCATATCAGAGTGCGCAGGCCTGAGCCCCGGGCGAGGCCTGACCGTCGGAGATCAGCGTTCAGCACGAATCATGGAGTTGGACGTCGATATCGAGCGTATCGCGTTCTCGCTGACCCACGACGGAGGGCGCGCTGTGGAACGGGACGAGGCAGAGACCATCCGCGCTTTCGACGTGATACGCCGCTCCCCCGAGGTCCAAAAGCTCATGGGGACGCCGGAAGAGCGCCAACCTCCGCCGGGTGGCGGAACGAACCTCGGCGACCTATTGCGTCGCGCAATGGAGCAGGAATAGCGGGATCTCCGCCTCTCCGGATCCCACCTCTGGACTCCGTGTCCCAATGGAGGAGCCACGGACAGATCCGCGCAAGTTAGGAACTCCGTTCGGTCGACTCGGCAGAAGGACGCTGTGTGCTGCGTCCAATTCTATCCACCGATCCGAGGGGAGTTGATGAAGACTGAACTGATACGAGGAAAGAGAGTGAGGCCGTGCTGGGAGCAGCGCGGTACCGCCCTCTTTGCCGTGGTCCCGATCGCGATTCTAATGATGTCACTGATGGTGGCCTTCGTTGGAACAAGCGTCGAGACCAGCCGAGCGAACGTTTCGGACGTGGATATGTTCCGCGCCCGTGCAGCCGCCCAGAACGCCGCCTCGCTGGCGATCGCAGACGTCTGGGGCGACTTCGAGTCCGCCTCTGGCGCGAATCTGCAGCTCTGGGCCCTGCGTAACCACCTCGATACTCGCCAGCTGACCAACCAAGGCAGCGCTTCGGAGCCGAAGCGGACCGCCTACATGAACAGCATCGGGCTCGCCGAGAACACCCGGGGTCGCCTTGAGATCGACGGTGTCGAGATCGAGCGCCTCGACGTATATCGCGTGGACGACTGGGACTCAACCGACATCGTCATCGAAGTCGACGCGGTCACGCGCAGTGGAATGGACGGCTCCAGCCGCGAGCGTCGCAGCTCGGTGCAGGAAGTCTTCACCATCGCGCCGCCGTCCTGGGACGGCCTTGACTACGCGCTCCTCGCGAACAACATCAACTGCCTGCTCTGCCACACGACGATCGACAACGCCGAGCGCGTGTACAACTCGAACCCTGTCCTCGCGGGCACGTTCGACTCCGTCAAGGTTGGCTCCATCGAGAGCATCCACTTCCGGGAAGACCCGGACAGCAAGGTCGCAGGCGTCATGCTGATCGGCGCGGACGCCCTCCTGGGCGACGGCCACGAGATCACCGACTGGTCCGCCTTCAACCTTGAGGGCGCAGCTCCCTCGGCGGGAGGAACCGTGAGCCGCATTTCCGAGGACAACTTCGGGAACGCTCTCTTCGGCGGACTCGACATCTTCGACCCGGACTCCCCGGAGACCTCGGCGAACATGTTCCTCGACTTCTTCGACAGCCCGATCAAGGGTGGTTACGTCCTGCCGGACTCGTTCCCGTCGCCCTTCCCGGACAACGGCGGCATCGACCCCGTCACGGGTGAGCCGGACACGACGCTTGCGGACAACCGCATCATCGACGATTCAGAGTTCTATGGCACCGTCCAAGGCTCGGCTGGAGCCTTCTCCGGAGGCAACATCTCGATCGTCCCCCACGGGAAGACGATCAACACGTGGAAGGAATACAAGGAGCTTTCTGGCGGCACCGACGCCAAGGTCAGCGGCATCGTCGACGGCAACGTCTTCTTGCACGGCACGGAAAGCAACCCGATCATCCTCGACGGCGACGTCGCCGTCGACGGCGATGTGATCATCTCTGGCTACGTCAAAGGTAGCGGTGCGTTGAAGACGCGCGGCAACGTCTACGTGGCCGGCGACATTCTCTACGACGACGGCGGAGTCAGCGGTAACAGGACGTTCGGAATGGCCAGCGATGGCACCGAGAACAACCTCGCCATCGCCGCCGGCGGCAACATCGTCATGGGCGACTTTTACCACCGCGCCTGGAGCACCGGCAAGAACGCCACTGGCTGGGGAGGCGGAAGCTTCAACTTCACCATGGACGAGCTCGCCATCTTCAACCGCGAAGAGTGGATCAAGACGCAGCCGACCCTCCCGGGCAAGGCCGAGTACATCCAGACGGGCGAGAAGGTCACCCGCTACCCCGAGAAGAAGAAGGAGACGTACTGGGTCACCGAGACCAAGTACAAGTGGGTCAAGACCGGCGAGAAGTACAAGAAGTGGTTCTACAAGACCACGAGCGTCTCGAACGGGCTTCCGGCCCCGTACACGAAGTACACCAACAAGAAGGTGAAGGACTACTTCGAGTGGCGCGACAAGTATCAGAAGGTTGAGAACGGCACCAAGAACGTCAAGAAGACCCGCTGGGTTGAGACGGGCAAGATGCTGACGCGTACCGACCCCGTCATGGAGTGGGTCACGCCTCAGTACGACAACCCGAAGTACACCGCGGATCACACCGCGCGCTACTACAACTTCAAGGCTGGACAGGACATCCCGATCTTCAACAAGAAGGGCCACTTCGATCCGGACACGGAGCACTGGGTCAGCGACGAGCGCGCCGGTACCGACAACGGCAAGTGGGACTACTCCAAGCTCACGATGGCGGATCCGGACGACAAGGACGACCCTGTGTTCTACGATTCGTCCGGAGAGTCGATCGCCGTGGTGACCTCGGTCAGCCCGACGAACAACTGGATCAACACGAACTACATGAACCGTGTCCTCGACGACGCCATGAAGGACGAGCCAGGCGGGGACAAGACCTTCGAGGTCGACGCCACGCTGTATAGCGCCAACGCCATCATCGGTGTGACGCCGACGAACAGGGACTCGAAGTACACCAACGGCGAGATGATCGTCAACGGTGGCCTCGTGGCCGCAGACGTCGGCCTCCTTGCGCCGGTCGGCACCCAGGTGAACTACGACGGCCGCGGATCGCGTGCGCTGTCCATCTCCTCGGAGTCTGGTTTGGTCGTGACGCGGCGCCTCAGCGCTCCGCGCATTCGTCACTAGGACGAACTCGACAGCAACCGGCCCCCGGCCGCCATCCGTTGGCGACCGGGGGCCGGTTCATTTAAGCCGTGATATTCATGGCCGAATTGGCTGAGCGCTGCGGCGCCTGAAGTAGGGGATTGGGTGACGGGCTCCATCGGGCTCCGTAACCCAAGCGGTCTCGGCGACGTAGTCCCTTCGAAAGCGTGGATCAGCCGCAATGTCCGCCTCCCACGGGTTCACGTCAATGGTCCCCGTGGCCGGCTGCAGAACGGCGTTCCCAAGCAGCAGGTACGTCGGCTCCTGATCGAGCACCCAGCTACCGTCATGGCGGTGATGCCCCTTCACGCCGACCGACTCCAGGTCCGGCTCGAGTCCGTGGAAAGCGTCATGGGTCAGCCCGAGCACATCGACGATGGGAAGACCCGATCGCCAGCCGATCGCTCCGATGGGTGACAGCGCGATGCTGGATCCCTCCGGCGCTCGCTCGCGGAGCTCGTCTCCCACGCGGAGCCACCACGCCTCGAAGAAGCGGTGCTCGAAAATGGCCTGGCTACGGACGTCGGGGCGTAGGCCCATCAGCGTAAAGAGCATCAGTACGAGGGCGACGATACCCCGCGCCGTTCGATTCTTCAGCCCCACCACAAGGAGGCCCGCGCCCACCGCAAACACGGGCAAGAACGGCACGAGAAAGCGGCCGTACACCATCCAGTCTCCGCCGCAGGCCAGCACGTAGGCTAGTGCAAGGACCGTCGCCGCGGCCAAGGATCGGGGAATCGCGGGCCGCTCCACCGAACGGGCCACGATCGCAGCAAACGCCAGGACCCCGAGCCCACCCTCGGTGAACGCCCGCAGCAGGTAGTGCGCGCCGTAGCCGAGTTCATCGGAGAGCGGCAGGCGCTTGACGAAGTAAGTGCTCGGCGCGATCTGCGAGAACAGCCACCAGCGCATGCATGTGATGAGTCCCACCACGAAGAGCGCGGGCCCCACCCACCTCAGGACCCCCGCCTTGGATGAACGCTCTCCTGTTCCTCCGCGGGCGGCAGCCACCCCAAGGGGCAAGATGGCGACGAGCGCCTCCAGCCGAAACGAAACGGCGACCGCGGAGGCCAGCGCGAAGAGCCCGAGCTTCGAGCGGACGGCCGCGAAAACGGCGAGGGCCAAAGCAGCCGCCATCGGAGCGGTCCCGAGCCCGGCGACAGCGTGCCACGCGAGCGAGGGCGACAGCGCCATCAAAAAGGGAACGACGAGCACCCAGCGCCCCGCGCTCAGAGGCGCGACCGCGCGCGCCGCCCACCCTGCCCAGAGGGTCGCCAGTCCAGCGGAGCCCGCGCCGATCGCTGGCGTCCAGGTTTCAGGAGCGATGCCTAAGAGCTGGGCGAGGGCGCATAGGCACAGCCAAAGGGGCGACGTGAAGCCCTCGACGGACGCCGTGTGACCGCTCCATCCAGGCGGTTGAAAAGTAAGCGCCCCCGACTCCAGCCAGTTTCGGGCGTAGCGGTAGACGATGTAGTCGTCGTCGACGGGCCCCACGCCCTGCCAGACCAGCACAAGCGCGTGCAGCACAGCCAGTGCCCCGAGTCCGAGAATCAGGGCCCCGCCCGCCCGACGACTCTCCAGCCCGCTTGCCAATTCGCTGCTTGGCCTATCGGGTGCGGTGGTCTGGAGCATGGCTTGAGATACTAACCGGCGCGGCCCGCTAACAGGCGTCGGGGCCCTTTCGTATCCTCGGGCTGTGAGCTTGAAGATCCTCATCGCCTCCGCCCCCCACGCCGACACCTTCGGCTACTCCATGCCGCCGCCCGGCCTCCTGCGGCTCGGCGGAGCCCTGCGCGATGCCGGGCACCAGCCCGCCCTCGAGGACCTGGCGCACCGATTGGCGTCGGGTGCCCTCGATCCTGGGGACGAACTCGCCATGTCCGCCGCGAACCTCCTGGAACAGCGCGGACGCCCCGACCTATTCGGCCTTTCGGTGATGGGAGCCACCCTGCCCGTGGCCCTGGAGATCGCTCGGATCCTGCGCGGACGCTGGCCAGGCGTACCCATGCTCCTCGGGGGCCCTGGGTGCAACGGAACGGACAGGACGATCATCGAGCGGTTCCCATGGATCGACGCGGTGGTGCGGGGAGAGGCCGAGGTCAGCCTCGTCGAGATGGCGGAGGCTTTCAGCACGGGCGGAAACCCCTTCGACGTGGACGGAGTGACCTTCCGGGGACCTGACGGCCAGGCCCTGGAAACACCCGACCGCGCCATGCTCAAGGACTTGAACGAGCTGCCTGACTACGCGTGGGATCTCGTCCCCCCCATCGCCGCGTACAAAGCGGTCACCGGAGAGGATGACGGTCTGGTGCCCCTCGACTCCGGTCGCGGGTGCGTGTACGACTGCTCGTTCTGCTCGATCGGCCGCACGTGGAGCCGCCGCTCTCGCCCGCTGCCGGCCGAACGCCTCGTGCGTGAAGTCGCATCCCTGCGCGGAATCCCGGGGGCCAAGCGGGCCTACCTTTGCCACGACATCTTTGGAGCCGACCGTCGCCACGCTCTCGCCTTCACCCAGGGCATGCTGGACGCGGGCGTCGACGTCCCGTGGGAGGTCCGCGCGCGCGCGGACCACTTGGACGCCGAGCTCCTCCAGCAGATGGGACGCGCCGGCTGCGATCGCGTGCTCTTGGGCATTGAGTCCGCCGCGCCCGCCGTTCGAGCTCGCAATCAAAAGGGAATGCGCGAGGACATCGACCTGCTCCAAGTCGTCGACGACTGCGCGGCCGCCGGCATCACGCCGATCCTGTCGCTCATCCTCGGGCTGCCCGGCGAGACCGACGAAGATCTCGACGCATCGCTGACCTTCTGCGCACAAGGAGCACTCCGCGCCGGCGTGAATCTGTCCCTGCACCTCGTCAATCCCCAGCCCGGCTGCGCCCTCGGGGACGAGTTCGCCGCGGAGTCCAAGCCGGTGGAGGGCGTCCCTCCCGACATGGCCCTCGGCGCGGGGCTGTCGGCCCCCGAGCGCGCGCTGATCGACGCTCACCCCGACCTTTTCTCCACCTGGGCGCTGCTCCCCTACTCGGAAGAGAGACTGCGCGAACTCGTCTGGCTGAGCCTCGACTTCCCGGAGGTGCTGATGCGCTTCCCGCGGACGTTCGGCCAGCTGATGGCCCAGGAGTCCAGCGGCGCCCTCGCGCTGGCGCGAGCGCTACGCGCGGACGGCAGGACGTTCGAGTCGTTTGCGCGCGAGCGCTGCCGCGATGCCGATCCGGCGGACGCCCTCGCGGTTGAGTCGCTTCTCACCTGGGAGATGGCGCTGATCAGGGTCGCGGCGCGGGGTTCCCTTCCAGGGCGGCGTGGCACCTACCGCATGAATGCAATCCCGTTCGAGTCGCGCCTGCCGCTCATGGAGTGGGCTGCGTATCTGACCCGTCAGCTAGCGGACGGAACCGCAGAGAAGCCGCCCCTCCACCCTGAACCCCAAACCTACGCGGTGGTCTCGCCCCCCACCGCCCCCGGGCGACTCGGCGGTGTGCGCACGCTGCGCATGGGCGCGGGCGCCCTCAAGCTGATCCACGTGCTGACCGATTCCGGCACGCCCGCCACTACGCTCCACTCCCTGTCCACGTCAAAGAAGACGGCGGACGCAATCCTGAACCTCGTACAGTCCGGCGTGATCACGCGCCCCCTTGCCGATCCCGTTCGGGATGAGCCCATTTTATCATGATCCAGCGCAGCGACGATTCCTCAGCGGACCCGACCCGAGAGGTACCTAAGGGGGCCGAGGCGTTTCCGGTTCTCCTTGCTTTCCCTCCCCAGGGACACTGGACCCAGCCTCACCTAGCGCTCCCGTGCCTGAAGGCGTGGCTGCACCAAGCGGGCTACGACGCCGTCCAGCAGATGGACCTGTCGGTGGAGGCCTTCGATCACTTCCTTTCACCCGCCGTCCTCACCGCCGCGCGGGACAAGGTGCGCGAACGTTTGCCCCTTGAAGGCTTTGACGGCGACGAGCTACGCCTCGGATCCATGCGCGCGTGGCGCGCGGCAGCGGAGAGCGCTGTGTCGGCGGATGCCCTCATCGACGGAGTCGAAGAGGCCAAGCGCGTACTGCGCGGCCAGGACACCGAAGTGAAGGAAGAGCGCGGCTTCTGGAACCCGGACCGCTACGTCCCCGCGACTCGCACGCTCTACCACGGCTTGCGCCTGATCTCGGCGGCCCACTATCCGAGCGAGCTCACGCCCCACAACTTCACCATGGGGTACTCGAACGAGAACTCCGAAGAGGTGATGGCGGCGACCCTTGATGAAGAGCAGAACCCGTTCATCGCGTTCTACCGCGATGAGGTGCTGCCGCGCATCGTCGAGCAGCGTCCCCGTGTTCTCGGCCTTTCGGTGCTCTACGGCAGCCAGCTGATCCCCGCCCTGACCCTGGGCCGCATGGTCAAGGCTGCGCTCCCCGACTGCCACGTCACGATGGGCGGCGGGTTCCTCGCCTACATCGGCGAGAAGGTCATGAACGTGCCGGCGATGGCCGACTGCATGGACTCCATGATCTTCCACGAGGGCGAGCGCCCTTTGGTCATGCTGTGCGACGCCCTTTTGCGCGGCGAGGAAGACCTCTCCGAGATCGGCAGCCTCGCCTGGTGGGATCGGCGCGGGGAAGGTCCTGCGCGTTCGCTGCGCAATGCACCCGCGCACCCAATCAAGCTCGACAGCGCTCCGCCCCCCGACCTCGACGGGCTGCCCCTGGACAAGTACTTCTCGCCCGAGCTCGTGATTCCCTACGACGTGAACCGCGGCTGCTACTACGGCGAGTGCACGTTCTGCACGCTGCCCACGGTCATCGGCCCGGGCTACCGCACCCGCAAGGCCGAGACCATCGCGGATCACGTCGCGGTGCTTCGCGACCGATACGGCTCCACGCACTTCAACTTCATCACGGACTGCATGCCGCCGGGCATGATCCAGGATCTTCCTGAGCGTCTCATCGAAACGAAGGCCGGGATCACCTGGTGGGCCGACGCTCGGATCGAGCCGAAGGCCTACAACGAGAACGGCGCGAAGAGGCTCCACGAGTCCGGCTGTCGCAAGCTGCTCTTCGGCTTTGAGACGTCCGTCAAGCGGCTGCTCAAGCTGATGATGAAAGGCCAGAGCCTCAAGTCCGTGGTCGAGGTCGCGACCAACTGCACGAAGGCGGATATCTCGGTGACTTTCTACGCCATGGTGGGCTTCCCGACGGAGACACGCGAGGAGGCGCGGCAGACCCTGCGCTTCCTTGAGGAGCACCGCGACATCGTGCGTGAGGTTTCGCTCCAGACGTTCCACATCGACGAGGTGGCCAAGACCTACAAGCAACCCGACGAGTTTGGGATCCGCGTGCTCGACGCCGAAGGCGACCTCGCCCTGTACCACGACTACGAGTCCGAGTCGGGCATGACCCAGGAGGAAGCGGCAGAGATGTTCGAGGAGATGATGGCGTCCTTCCGCCAGAACCTCCCCATCTTCTCGGGCGACAACATCTTCTACTTCATGCAGAAGAGTCACTATTTCCTGCACTTGGCCGCAGGCACGACCCCGGATGAGTTTGTGACTCGCTGCGTCGAACGAACCGAAGCCCGATCGGCCCGCGGTGCCGAGGACGGACTGACGGTGAGCCCAGCGCTCCGGTCTCTGCCGCTCCGCTTCAGCCACTCGGACGCCGTGCGCACGATGGGCGACCCCCTCGCCCGCGCCGCGCGGCCGGACTTCCTCACGGGCCGATTTGTGGCCGACGCCGAGCAGATCGCGGAAGAGCAGCTGAAGCCGCTCCAGGCCGCGGAGCGCGTGCTCCTCTACGACTCGGAGAACGGAGAGTTCATCGAGATCCGCGGCGACGGCCAGCGGGTGCTCGATGCGCTGCAGGCGGCCGGCAGCCTTGGAAAGCTCGTCGAAACCAGTCGCGCCCGCGGAGCGTCCGACGAAGCAATCGAGAAGCTGCAGCGCTTCGCGACTGAGCTGCACCGCCTAGGCGCCCTGCGCGATCCATCGAGGGCCGCCGATGGCCCAGTCACTCGAATCATCTACCCTGCCAAGGGTAGCGATAGCCCCAAAACCCAAGCCAAAGGAGCCCCCCACCATGCCTGAGAACAGCGAAGAACAGAACCGAACTGAGAAGTCGGAGACCGCGCAAGAACGCCAAGGCGCGTCCGAGGCGGAAGCGTCTGCCGAAGACGTAGAGCTCGACCTAGAAGGCCTCGACCTCACGGTGGAGACCGTCGAGGAACGCATCAGTCCGAGCGAGACCAACGTGTTCGACAAGTAGGCCGCTTTTGGCCAGGGACTCCGCGCGGCCCGATCAGTAGGGCTTCTGACCGCCGTAGGGGTCATCGCGATAGAGATCGCCGCGCTCCGAGTGGGAACTCCACGAGGGCTCGTCCGCCGCTCCGGCGGAAGGCTCGGCCGCTGATCCATCCGCTGGCAAAGCGGCAGCAGGCGTCTCGACACCCGGAAGGGCCGCCGCGGCGTCGTCGCCTTCGGTGGCCGCCACATGGGGCGGTGTGTAGGGTACGCGGAGCTTGAAAACGCTGCCGCAGTTCTCGCCTTCACTCACGGTACCGATCGCGATGCCGAGCTCCTTGCAGAGGTTCGCCGTGGTGTGCAGTCCTTGGCCTGACGAGTCTTCTTTCGTCGAGAAGGACGTGGTGAAGATCAGGTCGAGGTTCTCTGGAGCGATACCGACACCGGTATCCATGATCTCGATCACGAAGCGATCTTCCGTCATCGGATAGAGCGCCAGCTCCAACCGCTTGTCTTGGTTGTCCGACAGGTTGAGCGCCTCCACCGCGTTGGAGATGATGTTGATCAGAATGCTCGTCAGCTTGTGACGGTCGATCTGAACCTCACCAATGCCTGAGTAGGAGCGATCGATGAAAATGTCGCTCGCGTCTTCGCCAGCGAGGGTCGCGATGTTGAGTGCTTGGTCGATGACATCAGCGATGCTGGTCACTTCAACCACCGCCGCGCCGATCGCGTACTTCTCCTGGCTACGAATCAGGTCGATGACGTGTCCCACGCCGTGCTCGACGGACTCCAGCTCCACAAGGCAGCGGGTTTGGAGGTCGTCGAGGGCCTCGGTCGTGGCGAAGAGGAACGGAAGGAGGAACTTGCCGTTGGGGTCCTCGGTGACGTAGGTCGCCAGGTCGTCCTGGTGGTCCTTGAGCTCAGCGATCATCGCGCGGAGATCGGTGATGCCGATCTCGGAGAGCTCTTTTGCGAGGAGCTTGGTCGACACGTTGACGCTGTTGAGGATGTTGCCGGCGCTGTGCACCACGCCCATGGAAACGTCGGACATGCCCGCGATCCGGGCGCTACGCACGAAGTCCGATCGATCTGCTTGGATCTTGTGGAGCATCTCGTCGAGCGAGTGCGCCAGCGCGCCGATCTCGCCCCCTTCGCGCGAGTGAAACTCGAGGCGGCCGTGCTCGGTGCGCGCGAGCCTGGAAGCATGACGCTCCATCTCGGTCAGCGGCTGCAGGACCTTCTTGGCCACAAAGCGGCGGGCCAAGAGCAGCGTGACTGCAATGCAGAGAAGCTCCCAAACGAGCGATTCCGCCGTGCTGGACGAGAGCCAGCCGATGCCGCCCGACGTCGTCTCGCCCACGAGCAAGAACGTAGGACGCTGGGAGGGATCATCGATCGTTCGGAATGATCGCGTGGCTTCGTCGATGGCGCCGTCGTTGCGCCAGAGCTTCGCCGGGACGGAGCTCAGTTCGCGGGGCAGTCCGTCGCCGTGGAGTGGGAAGAAGGAGAGCGATACATGGTCGGCGCCCTGGAACTTCGTGTCGACCTTGAAGCCGCTCAAGAGCGCGAGGCGCGCGGTGGTCCCCGGGACCGCGTGGCCTCCTGTCGCCTGCGAGGACGCGACCGGAACAGAGACACCGAGCAAGACGCTTGGCTCGGGCAAGATCATGCCCGCGCGGACGCCGTCGTCGCCGGTACGGCCGGTGAGGGCCCGGGCGCGAAGGAGCGAACTCAGTTCGTCGGGCTGGTCGGCACGGGGGCCGACGGCGGCGAGCATCGTTCCGTTGGGGCCGACGAGGGCCAGGGTTTCATCGGCCGCGAGCTCGGAGCTCTCAAGGAGCCGAAGCCACAGGCTCTCGAAGTCGCCGCCGGTTTGCTCTCTGGCCTGGGTATCCACAAGCCAGCTCTCCAGCCGGCGGTGCGCCAGGCTCGTTTGACGAGCGACTTCGATGACAGCGGAATCGACCCGGTTCCGCGAGCGCAGCGAGTCCGCGAGTTCATCGGACTTAATCTGGACGGAAGCGCGCACCAAAGTCGTCACAAGGAGGAAGGCCAGCGCGCCAAAGGCAACGCTGATCATCATTCGACGGCCGACCTTGGCCGAAGGCTGAGTGAACTGCTTGGACATGCTAGTTAGGAGCGTTCTCGTCGATCAGTTCCAAACCCCAGCCGCTGCGCTGCCCAGGGAGGGCGGCCACGCGCGTCAGGCTTGCGAGAACCCTCTCCTCGGTGCCCCCGTCGGCCGAGACCACTTCCACCTTGAGCGCGTCGTCAAGGATCACAAACATCCCCTGGGCAGACCGGTTCTCTAGCTTGGCCGAGAGGCTCTGGGCATCGATCGTGATTCGAACGGGACCTGGCGATGACTCACGCGAGCTAGAACGTCGATCTGACGATGCGACGTCGGGGTTGGAGTCGGAGTAGGTCATGGTGGATCGGGGGGCGTTGGGAGAGGTGGAGCATCCCGTCGGCCGAATGCGGGCTGGTGCGACGGAATATCCCCCCAGGGCTTCGACCACATCCGTCTCAAACTTGAGTGTCCACCCCTCAGACCACGGGTAGAGTGCAGGGATGGACCCCAGAGCCGTCAACAAGCCCGGATCGCCGGACCGGTCGACCCGTCCGGAAGTGCAGCCGGGAATGCAGCCAGGAATGGAGCCGTGTGAGATCGGTGCCCGCCTTGCGCCACTGCTGGAGGCCCTGGGCCGGGTCATACGCGGAAAAGATGACCTGATTTCTTCCGCGGTGACCTGCCTGATCGCCGGTGGACATCTCTTACTCGAGGATGTTCCAGGCACGGGCAAGACCACGCTTGCGAGGGCGCTGGCTGCGGCCAGTGGCCTTGGCCTCCAGCGGATCCAGATGACGTCCGATTTGCTTCCTCAGGATTTGACGGGGGCCTCCTATCCCGAAGCAAAGGCGGTGGCACCTGAGGGTTCACGCCTAGAGGCAGCGTTTCGGTTTGTGCCAGGCCCGGTCTTTAGCGAGCTACTCCTAGCGGACGAGCTCAACCGGACGCCCCCGCGGACCCAGTCCGCTCTTCTCGAAGCCATGGCCGAGCGGGCCGTCACAGTGGAAGGAACAAGGCACGCACTGCCATGGCCATTCTTCGTGATCGCGACGCAGAACCCGACGGAGTTTGCGGGTACGTTTCCGCTGCCGGAGTCCCAGCTTGACCGGTTCATGATGCGCCTGACTCCGGGCTATCCCAATCGCGCTTCCGAGCGCACGCTGCTTCGGGATCGGCGTAGCGCCGACCCGCTGATGGAGGCCGAGCGGCGGGGCCTACAGCCGGGCCTGCAGCAGGGCGAGGAGCTTGATTCCGAGACGAGCATCCGCGCGCACGCCGCTCGCGAAGCGATCCGCGACGCGATGGAAGCCGTGGGCCGCGTCGCCGTTGCCGAGCCTGTCCTGGACTATCTCCTGGATCTCGTGGCAGCGACGCGCAGCGGCTCCGCCGACGCGTCCCCAAGCCGCCCACAGGGAGGAGCGGCTCCCCCATCGTTCTTCTTGGGCGCGAGTCCACGCGCGGCCCTTGACCTCGATCGCGCCGCTAGGGCACGGGCCCTGCTCGATGGCCGGAACTTCGTCCTGCCGGAAGATGTCTTTCAACTCGCCATTCCGGTCCTCGCTCACCGACTGGTCCCCGCCGAAGCCGGATTCGACGGACAGTCGTCGAGCGCCGCTCTCCTCCGGCGAGTCTTGGAAGCCGTTCCACCGCCGCGGCTCAACGCTGACGGCGGGATCGAACGCTAGTGGCAAGAGGCAGGGTTCGCTGTAAGTACGGTCCGGGGGCAGGCATGCTCCTCGCTATCGTCCTGGGGGCAGCACCCGCTGCCTGGATGGGGCTTGAGCTCGCTTGGATCGTCGTCGCCCTCGGGAGCACGGTGTTGCTGCTGGCTCCCTGGCTCGCCCGTCGGCAGGTTCGATCGATCACGGGCATCCGGCTGCCCGCCGTCTGTACCGTGCACGCCGGAAAGACCGTGCCGATCAGCGTGCGCATGGACGTCGCTCACTCCGCGAGAATGCTGCTCGTTGCACTCGTGGGCCCCGGGGATTCAAAGGCCGTGCGGGATAGAGCCCCGCGGACGCTGATCACCGCGCTGGCCCCCGCCCGGGGACCGTCGGCCGCATCCGAGCCGCCGGAGTCGAGCCTCGAGTTGCCGCTCCGCGCCTCCACGCGCGGGCGGTGGAAAGGACTCGAACTGGCGGTGCAATCGAGCTATCCGTTTGGCCTCGTGACAGCGTACCGCTCCCTTCCCGCACCCATAGAGCTGACCGCGCTGCCGCGATTGCTGCCTGAGCGCGACCTCGGTCTCCAGCGAGCCATGAGCCAACTCGCCGGTCTCTCCGACGAAGACAGGCAATGGCGTGCCACCCGCGGCGAAGGCCTCCCATCGGGGCTAAGGGACCTTCGGCCGGGCGATTCAAAGACCCAGCTTCACCTGCGGGCAAGTCTTCGTCGCCAGCGATGGACCGCGATGGAACGGCCCGAGCTTGGTGCCGAGCTGGCAGAGGTCACGCTCCACCGCCCGTTGACCGGACCGCACCCCTCGCGGCGCGTCCTCGCAGCGTTCGAAGCGGCGACGTCGATGACGGCGTCGGTGGTGCGAGGGCTCCACGAAATGGGACTGAGCGTCGACCTTGGGACCTTGGATCGACTGGCGGAGGGGGACGCAGAGCCACGCCATCCACGGCGGGCTCTGGGCCGATCCAAGAGCACACTACGGCACCTCCAGAGCCTCACGGACGTGTCGTTAGATCCGGTGGAGGCTGGGTCGAGCGAACGTGCGCCGCGGAATAGGGCGGCGGTCGCGATGACGGTGGAGCTCATTCCCACGACATCCCCCATCGTGATGGAAGCGGAAGGCGAGGTCCAAGCCCGAGAACGCGGGGCCTGCCGTAGACTCAGGCTCTTCGTCGATGCCAACGGTCGCGTCAGCCAACGGAGTTCACAGCGTTGAACCGGAGCACCAGGATCGCGGGCGCTCTACTCGGAGGATCAGCCCTCAGCCGCAGACGTGCCGTCGAACTTCTCGGTACGGCCGGCGGTGCCGCCTGCGCGATGCTGGCGGTGGTGCTGCTCGCGTCCATGGGCGTCGATCAGACCGACCCGAACGGGCGGTTGGTGCTCTTCAAGGGGTTGGGCGCGGTGCTCTTCCTCGCCGCGGCCTACGGCCTTGCGGCACGGCGGCTGCGTCGCGAGAGAGAGCGTGAGGCGCGCGGCCGAGTGCTCACCATGGGAGGGCGCGAGGCCGGCGCTAAGTCGGCCCTCCTCCTCGCATTGGGCTCCTTAGGCCTCGGCCTCCTATTGATGGCGGCGCTGGAGGTGGCCGTTTCGGCGGTCAGTGCAGGCGACGGCGAGCTAGGAGCGTCCGAAGGAGAAGCGGCCCTCGAACGGGCCCGGGTGAGTCGCGGCCTAAGGGAGAGCGACGAAGAAAGTTCTACCGGGCCGGGAGCGAGACGGTCGCCCCGTACCGGCCCGATGGGTCCAGGCCAACATTCAGGGGAGGCTGCGCAAAGGGCGATAGGTGTGCGCCTCGGGGATCTGCTCTCCGACGAGCCGATCCTACGAGCGACCTCCGCTGTCCCACTTCCATCCCCCACGGCCCACCTGCGCGGACTCGTGCTGGACCGCTACGGCTCCACGGGCTCGCTGCAGGAGCGCCGCGCGAAAACTCCCGCGTCGCTCGAAGCGGGCGAAGAGGGCTGGATCGAAGTTCCGGCGCGCGACGTCCCGCCGGGAAGGTCCGATCGGTTCGAGCTGACGGTCGAGTTCCTCGCGGAGAGCAACGGAGTGGTCTTCGCGCCGCTGAACCTAGCGGGCATCGAAACACCGAGCGCCACCTACGATCGAGCGTCAGAGCTATGGACCGCCGCCACCGAGGCGCGCTACCGAGTGCGATCGAGGCGGCCGCTTCCGACGGTAGCCGAACTCGCAGCGAAGAGTGCGCGCGGATCGATCGCGGGCAGTACGTCGCTGCCCATCGGACGTCAGGGGAGCGAGCGCTTCTTCGCGCTACGCTCGCTCGCGGCCTACGCCGAGTCCATCGCAACAGGCAGCACCACTGACCTGGAGAGAGTGGTGGCCATCGTCAGCCACCTGCGAGAGACCTTTGGCTACGAGCTGTTCGACGTGGGGATGCTCGACCCCGAGGGCTCGCTGGATCTGATCGAGCGAGGCTCAGGCTCCTGCACCCACTTCGCCTCCCTCGCTGCGCTCCTTCTTCGTTCGCTGGGCATTCCCACGAGGATCGCGGTGGGCTACGTCGCCCGCGAGGAGCTCCCCCCGGAAGAGGGTCACGGCTGGCTGGTTCGGGCACGGGACGGGCACGCCTGGATCGAGGTGCACTTTGAGGGCTTCGGTTGGCTGCCCTTTGACCCCACACCCGGGGATCAAACGGCCGGCGGCGCGAGCATGGGTTGGACGCCGCTGGAGGAATCCGACCCTGCCGTATCGAGGTGGCTGAGCGGCGTGGGGTTGCTCAGTGAAACCGAAGCTCGCACCGCCCGAACTTCGGCCCTGGGGGAGTGGGTGGCCGGGGCCCTGGCTAGCTCCTTTCGGTGGATGCGCGACCTAGCCACTCGCGTGGGAGACTCATTCCCAGGGATGAGTGCGGGCGACGGTTCGCCTGCACGGCCGTGGGCTGGCTGGACCCTTGGGTTCGTGGCGAGTGGAGCGCTGATCGCCTGGGCCGTGTTTTGGCGGCGTCGCGGCACGCCCGCGGTGGATGGCGAACCTGCGCGCCCCAGCGAGGGCCAGTCACTCGGCGGCACCTTGGGGAGGGCTGAACCGTCTCCCCTTGCCGCCGCGCAAGACCTCATGACCCTGCTCGCGGAGCGAGGCTTGGCCCAAGGCGTCCACGAAACCCCGAGCGAGTTCGCCCGGGGAGTCGAAGCGAAGCACCCTGACTGCGTGGGACTCCTCGATACACTCCGGGCGCTGCTCCGGCGGGCCTCTACGCACGCGCCGCTGACGAAAGCGGAAATGCAGGCGCTAGCTCGACTCATCGCGCGCCTGCGCCGAGGCGAGGAAGCGAGTGGATCAGGCGAAGGCGCTCCGCCGGCATCCGTGTCTCTGGGTGAGATGACAGGAGATTGAAGACATCACCATCCGCCCCTCATGCCCATCGAGTGGCATCTTGGGCCCCCCGCCTCCCCGGTCCGTGCCCTATTCATCGCTACGTCTTACGCCACCATGACTCGCCACGCCCCACATTGCGGTCTGATTTCCACGAGCCTCCGCCGGCTGACCTCCCTCCTCGGGACTGCCTCCAGCGGTGTATTCCTCGCGGTTCTCTTCGTGTCCTTTGGAAGCGCCGCATCGGCCGCCCCGCTTCAATGCGGTGAGGACAACCTCGAAGACAACGACACCTGCGCGACAGCGCTTGCGATCGCCACTCCGTTCTCTCGGTCAGGCCTCGCCGTGTACAAGACGGACAACGACTACTACTCGGTGACCGTCCCGCCCGGCGAAGAGTTGCAGGTCGACATCTTCTTCACGCACCAAGTGGCTGACGTCGATTTGTTCGTGTACGACCTGAACGGCCCCTGCGGTGGACTGCTCACCTTCCTTACGAGGAGCGATTCGAGCAGCAACGACGAGAGCGTCAGCTGGCTCAACACGAGCAGCTCCCCGGTGGACGTAGCGATCAAAGTCCTCGTCTTCCCCGGGTCCATCGCCCAGTGCAACAACTACGACATCCAGGTCACCCTGGGGATTCCGGTCGATCCTTGCGACTCGATGCTCAGCGACGACCCGTTCGAAGACAACGACGTCTGCATGGCGGCGTTTCCCGCCCCCGCTGGCGTGACCCAGAACCTCTGGGTCTCCAGGGACGACCCTGACTTCTGGAGCTTCACCGTTCAGCCGGGCGAGGCGGTCGACGCACAGATCTACTTCAGCGATATCGCTTCCGACCTCGACATCTTCCTCTACGACGCCGCCGGCCCCTGCGGCGAGGGCTTCGGCACCGGCGAGCTCGCCAGCGGCTTCACCCAGACTGACAACGAGCGGATCATCTGGACCAACACCGGCTCAACGGCGCGCAACCTGATCCTCCAGGTCTACGTGTTCGTCAGCGGGACGTGCAACAACTACGACCTCGACATCGATATCGCGGGCGGTGGACTCGGCACGAACTACTGCCTGGCCAATCCGAACTCCTCGGGCAACATCAGCCTGATCAGCGCGGCGGGAACGACGTCCATGTCGGCAAACGACCTGCGGCTCTCGGCCCAGCAGCTCCCCCAGAACGCCTTTGGGTTCTTCCTCAACAGCCGCACCCAAGCCTTCGTTCCTAACCCAGCTGGCAGCGAAGGCAACCTGTGCTTGGGTGGGTCCGTGGGGCGCTTCAACGAGTTGATTCAGAACAGCGGCGGCGGCGGTCGCATCGCGATCAACGTCGACTTGAACGCCATGCCCCAGCCCAACGGGCCGGTGGGTGCCAATGCGGGAGAGACCTGGTACTTCCAGGCCTGGCACCGCGACAGCACGGCGAGCGGCGGGGTCACGTCGAACTTCTCGAACGCGATCCTGCTCGTTCTGACGAACTAGCTGCTGCTTCGCCCGGCTGTCTTGTGCAGCCGGGTTCCTAAAGCCCGGTTCCTCAGCCGGCCGCTATCGCGGCGCTGAGGTACGCGGCTAGCTCGGCGCGGGGCACGTCGGTTTTCTCGCCGGTGCCCAGGTCCTTGACCTGGGCGGTCCCCGCCTCGAACTCCGAGCTCCCCACGATGACGGCGAGTCCGAAGCCGCGCCGATCCGCGTACTTCAGCTGGGCACCTAGCTTCTTGGACTCGGGGTACACCTCAACGCCGACGCCGGCCGCGCGAAGCTCCTGGGCCAAGCACAGGTAGTCCCCCTCTCGGTCTTTCTCGAAGAGCGGCAGGAAGACCGGGCACGGGGCCGAGGTCTCAGGCAGCATTCCGAGGTCCTCCATCGCCGCGAGCAGTCGATCGACGCCGAGCGATGCGCCGATGCCAGGCAGCTTCTCCTTCGTGTAGAGGCTCGCTAGGTCGTCGTAGCGGCCCCCGCTGCAGCAGCTCCCGATCTCGGGCAGATCGTCGAGGAAGGTCTCGAAGATCACCCCGGTGTAGTAGTCGAGACCCCGGGCAATAGAAGGGTCTAGGGCGAAGCGGTCCAGATCTGCGCCTGCGGCTTCAACCCCCTCGAAGAGTCCGACCAGCGAGGCCACGCCCAGCTGGCCGATTTCTGAAGTACCCACGAGCTCGCGCGCGGCCGCCAGGATCTCGCGGGGATTCCCCTCGAGTCCGGCGAAGCGCAACACGTCCGCGGCCTGAGCCGCGGTCAAGCCGACGGACTCGCAGAGCTCCGCGGTGACTTTGGCCTCCCCCACCTTCCCGAGCTTGTCGAGAACTCGCAGCACATCCGTTTGGCGCTCGACGAGGCCGAGCTGGTCCAACACGCCAGTGAGCACGCGGCGATCGTTGATCCGAATCGTGAAGCGCTCGAAACCGAGCGCCCGGAAGAGCTCGTAGATCACCAGGGCCGTTTCGATGTCGCTCGTGGCGCTCGTCGTGCCGATGGTGTCGAAGTCGCACTGGATGAACTCGCGGTAGCGGCCGCGCTGGGACTTCTCACCGCGCCATACGGTGCCCACGTGATAGCGCTTGAAGGGCGTCCCAAGCTGCCCGATGTTCTGCGCGGCAAAGCGCGCGAAGGGAATCGTCAGATCGAAACGCATGCCGACGTCGCGGCCCCCTTGGTCCTCGAAGCGGTACATCTGCTTGTCCGTCTCGTCCCCGCCCTTGCCCAGGAGGATCTCGGTGTACTCCAGCGCGGGCGTATCGATGGGGCTAAACCCAAAGGAGCGGTAGACCGCCTTAGCTTGATCGATGAGCCGCTCCCGCGGAATCATCATGGAGGGCGTGAAGTCGCGGAACCCTCGAAGGGTGCGGGGCTGGATCAGAGTCTTCTTGTTCGACATGGCTGTGGCGGCCAGCCTAACAGGGTCGCGGGTGGATGGAGCCCCCCCATGGGAGCACTACTTCTGACCGGGGTCCGTCCTTGGCACCGACTTCACGCAGCGGAACCCAATGTTGTCGTTGCCGTTGCTGATCGGACTCCACTCGTAGCTCGAAACCCGGTAGCCCTTGCAGGCGTGGAAGCCCATCGAGGCCTCCTCGCGACACAGGAAGCTCCCGCCGCGTTTCTCCGCCACCTGGTCGTCGGGCCCATCACCCAGGCTGGTCCGCTCTGACAACCACTCCCAGACGTTGCCCGCGACGTCGTACAGACCGAAGGCGTTCGGAGGAAACGAGCCCACGGGGGACGTGCCCCGGTAGCCGTCCTGGGCCTGATCCTCCACAGGGAAGTTCCCCTGCCAGCAGTTCATCATGAACTGGCGCTTGGGCTGCAGCTCGTTGCCCCAGGGGTAGATGGCCCCCTCGACCCCGGCGGAAACCGCGCGAACCCACTCATTGCGGGTCGCCAGCCGCTTGCCGCACCAGGCAGCGTAGGCGGTCGCGTCGTTCCAAGAGATGTGAACCGCTGGGTGGTCCGACTTGCCAACAAGGTCGGACTCTGGGCCCGCGGGGTGCCGCCAAGAAGCTCCGCGAACGACATCAAACGGCGGCTGCCCGATCGCTGCATTCCCGTGGATGAAGACGACGGAGTTGCCGATACGCTCGGCCTCGGTCACAAAGCCTGTGTCGGAGACGAAGGCCTCAAACTCGGCGTTGGTCACCTCGTACTTGTCCATCAGGAAGGCGGGGACCTTGACGAACGAACCGTCGGCGACGAGGCCCCCTTCGGGGATCTCCACCATTCGATGCGTCGATCGAGCGGCCTTCACCTGACGCTCTAGCTGAGGAGTGCGCGGCGCGCGCTGGGACTTCGTCGTCGAGGTTCCGGTGGAATCCTGCGACTCGTCAGAGAACCGGCCGGCGGAACGGGTCCCGGGCCCTGCCGCATCCACCGAGCCGCCACAGCCAGCGCTAACGAGACAGAGGACACTGAGCCAATAGGCCCCCCTCGGGGAACCAATGCAAGGAGTCGTCATTTTGAGTGCTTGGTGAAAGCGCTTCGCTGGAAGACAGTCGCGCCGTCTTTCAGAACGGCACGGACGGGGGAACGACCCAGCTCGTACGTGAGGTGATGGAGATTTGGAAGGTCGGTGATCACGAGGTCGGCCCGTTTTCCAGGCTCGACGCTGCCACGGTCACCGGCGAGTCGAAGAGTGGCAGCGGCGTTGAGGGTAGCCGCGGTGAGGGCTTCGCGGGCGGAGAATCCATACCTGAGAGCAGCCCAGCTCATCACTTCGAAGAGGCTCATGCAGTAGCAAGACCCCGGATTGAAGTCCGTCGAGAGCGCGGGCGCGCAGCCAAAGTCCACCATGGCGCGCGCAGGGGCCTCTTGCGTCTCACGAAGGAACAGTGGAACCATCGGGCAAAGGACCGGCTGCACACCGTTTTCGGCGAGGGCCCGCATGCCGCGTTCCGAGACATGCTCGAGGTGGTCAGCGCTCGCTGCCCCGAGCTCAGCGGCGAGCTCTGCGCCGCCGAGGGAAGTCAGCTGATCGACGTGCATGCGCAGGCCGAATCCGAGTCCCTTGGCGGCCTCCATCATTCTGCGCGAATCATCCAAACCGAACACATGGCTCTCGGTGAACACATCCGCAAAGGCCGCCTTGCCCTGGGCGGCGGGCCAGAGTTCCTCAATGACCACGTCGATCCACGCCTCCTTGCGGCCGTCAAACTCCGGCGGCACATCGTGTCCCCCAAGGCACGTGGCCACGAGGTCCACGGGATGGGCGCGGTTCGCTGCGTGAATGGCGTCGAGGCCCTTGAGCTCGTCAGCGACGGTCAATCCGTAGCCGGTCTTGGCCTCGACCGTCGTGGTCCCAAGGGCTAGGAAGCGGTCCATGCGGCCGAGCAGTCCCGCGGTCAGTTCGTGCTCGCTGCTGGCGCGTACTCCGCGCAGGCTCGAGCGAATGCCGCCTCCCTGGGCTGCGATCTCCACGTAGCTCGTGCCGCCCACGCGAGCCTCGAACTCACCTTCGCGGGTCCCTGCAAAAACAGGATGGGTGTGGGAGTCCACGAGCCCCGGGATCACGAGCCCGCCCTCCGCATCCAGTATCTCCTGGGCCTCGTAGCCAGCCTGCATCTCCGCATCGTCTCCCACCGCAACGATGCGTCCGCCCGCACAGGCCACGGCGACCCCTTGTCGGACGGAAACGTCGCCCAGCTGACTGCCGGCGAGCGCCGCATTCCCGAGCGGTGTCGCGAGCTCACCGATTCCGACCACCAAGAGGTCCACCCGTTCACGCGCTGTTCCGTCGGCTTTCATAGCCGCAGAGCTTACGCCGCCCAGGGACGAGGGGGGGCCCCCGCGTGCACGTCCTCGCGGGCCCCGCGGCTCGGGGCAGGGCCCTCGGCCTCCTGGGTGAAGGCGGCCATGCGCGCGCGGAGCCGCTGTCGAGCGCGGAAGACGATCATCTTGGTGTTCGAAGGCCCAACCCTGAGGCGAGCCCCCACCTCGGCGTAGTTGAGCCCCTCGACCTCGACCATGACGAGCGCCTCCTGATCCCGCGGCTTGAGCGACTCAAACGCCTGCGCGTACTGCAGGAGCATCAGCGCATAGGCTTTGCGCATGTCGATGATGGCCTCCTTGGACTGGGCCGCGGCTGCTGGCCCCGACGACGCATCCATGGGATCGGGAAGCGCCGTCTCGTCGAGCTCGCTGAAGAGCACACCGAGGGACCGCGGACGCCTCCGCGCACGGCGCAGCGCGTTCGACGCAATCGTCCGGACCCAGGCTCGGAAGCCCCCGGTCGCGGACGGACGAAAGGACGCCGCGTACCGATAGACGTTCACAAATGTGTCCTGAACGGCATCGAGTGGGTCCCCCACGTGGCGTCCCTGGGCATAGAGCGACTCGATCCAGTGCAGGAGCCCCGGGGCGGTGGCCCGGTACAGCGCCTCGAAAGCCTCGGCGGTGCGGCTCTCTTGAAAGGCGGTCATCAGCGAGGTCTCTTGCTCGCGGGACAGCTGGACGTAGGAGGGAGCTGGGGGGGCGGCTGCGTAGTTCATGCTTGGGAGGTCACAGGGAAGGTCGTGGCCGGTAGGAAGAGCCAGAAAGCGACTCCCGTGCCAGCCTCTCGCCCAACGGACCCCGATGCGCCGCAAGTGATTGCATTAAATGCACTTATGGCACGCATGGCAGCCAAGCCAACTCAACAAAGTCTCCCTACCGTTCCGAACCCGTAACAAGGTGCCCCCAGCGAGCTTGGCCGCATTCCTCACGGGAGGCGCTCCCCGGGTGGGCTATGCTGACCTTGGAGCCTTTCCCCTCCGACACCCTTGAGTTCACTCCCCCTACAGATCACGTCAGACGAGGCCCCTTCGGACTCGGACGAGCCACCGTCTCCTAAGCCGGCGTCAGCCGAGGTTGACGCCGGGTCAGGATCGGCGGCCCCGGGGCTCTACGCCCAGACGGAGGTGACCGCTCAGGTGACCGCTCAGGTGACGGATGAGGTGGCTGGCCAAGAAGCTGTTCAGACGGCTGGGCGGAGCCCCATTCCCCTGGCGACCCCCAGCGACGCCTCGCTTCTGATGGGCCTTGGGGCCGCGATCGTTGCGGCGGCGACGTTCTCTGCGCTCAGCACAAGCCTCCTCCGCGCCCTGCACATACGCGGCGACGAGGTGCCCGCCACGGACCCGGGCGGCTATCCAGGATCCGTGCCGGCGATCGGCGCTTCCAGTGGCCGCACCGAGACCCTCGCGGCGAGCGCTGGCATCCTGGCTTTCGTGGCACGTGCCGTGGCTGCGGTCCTCGTCTTCTCGCTTGCGCTGCACTGGTTCGAACCGACCTCACCGCCCGTCATGCGCTTCGTCCAAGCGCTGATCTTCACGGGCACCGTAGGCGGCCTCCTGCTGCACCTGATGACGATGTCCGTTCCCTTGGCCCTGGCGCAGAGCCACGCCGAGAGCATCGTGCGCGTCGGCGTCCCAACGCTCATGCTCCTGCTCCACCCGATGACGTGGGTGGCGAGCGCCCTTGCCTTCGTCCGCCGGATCCTCCTGCGGGCCATCGGTACCCCCGACGCGAGCTATCACACCCGCCGCCTCGTGGAAGGCTTCCGCGCCATTGTGGAAGACGCCGAGATGCACGGGGACCTCGGCGCTGAGACCCGCGAGCTGATCGCCAACGTGATCGAGTTCGGCGCGGCCGACGCCGCCGAGGTCATGACGCCTAGGACAGAGATCGAGGCCATTGAAGCGGACTCCACCCTGCTCGACGCCATCTCGGTGTTCGCCTCCTCGGGCTTCAGCCGCATCCCCGTCTACGTGGAGACCACCGACACGATCATCGGCACGTTGACCGCCCTCGAAGCCGCCAAAGCGGTCGCCGAGGATCGCGTCGCGAAGACCTCGATTCGCTCCGTGATGCGCCCTCCGCTGCTCGTCCCTGAAACGCAGCTGGTCCCGGAACTGCTGGGCGCTTTCCGCGAGCAGCGCCAGAAGATGGCGATCGTCGTCGATGAATACGGTGGCACCGCCGGCCTTGTCACCCTCGCGGACGTCATGGCCGAGATCGTCGGCCACGTTCAGGATGAATTCGAAGAGGAGGAGGCGCCGCCGTTCCAGCGCCTAAGCGACGGGAGGGTCGAGGCGGACGCGAGCCAGCACGTGGCGGAGATCAACGAAGAGGCTTCGCTTTCCATCCCCGAAGAAGAGGACTATGAGACGCTGGCGGGCTTCGTACTCGCCGAGTTTGGGCGCTTCCCGCAAGTCGGCAATTCCTTCACAAAAGACGGTGTGACCTACGAAGTGTCCGAAGCGACGGATCGGCGCGTGATGCGCGTCGTGCTCGGCTCTTCGGCGGGCAGAATCGAACTGGTCCGGGAACGGGCGACGCCCGCGGGTTCCCGTGCACCCAATGGACGCCACGAGCCGGATGTCGGCGAAGCCGTGGAGCCACCCGCGAACGGATCCCCCCAAGACCCACTCCATCACCCGGACCGGGGATCGGAGCGTCCCCCGATAGCCTCTTGAGCCCCGCGCGTTCACGCCGCGGAGCCAAGGGACCTCCCCCCGCCCCGCGCATCAAGGTGCCGCCGGTGAGCAGCCGCGCGCTCCTCCTCAAGCGCACGCCCTACGGGGAGTCATCGCTCGTCGTTCACGCGCTGACCCCGGGCCACGGGCGAGTCGAGCTGATCGCGAAGGGGGCCCACCGCTTAAAGTCACGCTTCTCCGGGGTCTTGGACTGGTTCGATACCCTCTTCCTCGACTGGGCGCCGCCCCGGGGCGAAGCTCCTGGTCGAGGGGAGATGACGAGCATCGGCGCCCTCCGCATGGGGCCCGGATCGGGGCCCGGATCGGGGCTCAGCACGCTCCGAACGGGCGACGTCGACCAACGCCGCCGCTGGATCACCTCGTCCCTCGAGACCTACCGGGCAGCCCACACAGCCATCGAGCTGACCGAGCTCTCCACGCGCGCAGGCTTCGCCGACGCGGACCTGTTCACGCTCCTCGCGGGGACCCTCGACGAGTTCAACGCGGTGGGACGGGCTCTCAGCGTCGCTGACGATGGATCCGTCTCCGGGTTGCTCGCGCCCCTTCCGCTGCGGCTCGCACGCTTTGAATTACGCCTCCTCGGGTGCCTCGGACTGCAGCCCTCCCTGGCCGCCTGTGCCGCCTGCGGCGGACCAGCGCCCGCGGTGACCCAGCCCCACGGTGCGCCGCGGGCGGCGTTCTCACCCGAGGCCGGGGGCCGCCTCTGCGCCGAGCACGCCGGCGAGGCCCACGGGGCGGGGCACCGAGTGGGAACCCTGCCCGTCGACGTCCTAGACGGGGCCCACGCCCTCATCGAGCCTGGCAGCGCCGCCACCTCCCAGCGGGAACTCCTGACGCTCGCGGAGGAACGCCCTGAGTTCGGCGATCGTATTCTCGATTTCACCGGGCGTTTCCTAGACCATCAGCTCGAGACTCGACCCAAGAGCCAGCTCGAGTTCCTCGGAGCCGCCGACAGGAACAGCCGTGCGAAGCTCGCCCCAAGGGCTTAGCTTGACCCCACCGATGCTTTCACCTCGCTTACTTTCCCTCACCGCCCTACTCGGGGCGGCCGCGACCAGCTGCAGCACGGGGGCGATCGCCAAGGCGAAGCCCCTCAGTTTGGACAAGGTCCCCGGCGCGCTGACGAGCGTGCGAGCCGTCGACCTGAGCCTGGCCGACGACAAGGCGCTCGCGAAGGCGGTCGGCCAGCTGCTCTCCATCTTGAAGACGCCCAAGATCAGCACCGACGATCGGGTCGCCGCCCAGTCGCTGCTCGAGCAGGGTGCCGAAGAGCTCTCCGAGAGGAGCATGAACGCGTACGACCTAGAGGACCTTGCCGAGAGCGAGCTGCCCTCACGGATCGCGGTGCCGGCGGGGCTGCGCGCCGCCGAGATCCTCGTGAAGGACGACGAGCGCAGCGACGGCTATCGCCTGATTCAGAAGATCGACCAGCGCTACCCGAGCCACGCCTTCCGCGAGGAAGCCGGGGACCTCCTGTGGACGATCGGCGAAAGCTACGCGAACGACACGCGCCGGCGCCTCTTCCTGTTCCCCTACTCGAACCGAGCTCCGGGGGTGTTTGAGTACCTTTCGACCGAGTACCCCACCCACGAGAGGAGCGACGACGCACTGGTGCGACTCGCCGAAATCTACACCGAAGGCCGACTCTTCGACCAGGCGATCGAGAAGCACCGCGAGCTCGTGCTGTGGGCGCCGGACTCCCCTTTCCGCGTGAAGAGCGAGGCCGAGATTCCGCGACTGCGCCTAGAGGACCTCGACGGCCCCGCCTACGACCGCGACGCCATGCTGCTGAGCCTCACCGAGCTCGAAACATGGGTCCGGGACTACGGAGCCCACGAGCTGCGTCCGCTGGTGGATCGCACGATGGTCGACTGCCTTCAGCGGATCGCAGACAACGATCTGATCGTCGCTAAGTTCTACTCGACCGTGAAGAGCCCCGACGGAGCCCGCCAGCACGCGGAACGCGCCCTGGAGTTCGGCAAGCGAGCGGGCAACGAAGAGCAGCAGGAAGAGATCCGTGCTTTCCTGGCGAGCGTCGACGAAATCGAGCGGGTGGACGCCCCCATCATTCTCGACGGGTCCGTGAACGATGCGTTCCGCGGAGACACGGGACTGGGCATCCAGGGCCCAGCGGGTCTCAGCGACTCGCTCCCGACGACACCGGCGCGGCCGAAGACGAGCGCCGATGACGTCGAGACGGACTCCTCCGGGACCGGATCCGACGGCGCTGGTGATGGGATCGACGGCGGTGCCGGCAGCGGGGGCAACCAGTGATCCCCCGCGCTCTTTTGCCGATGGCCCTCGCCGCCCTCGTGGGCGTCCTCTGCCTGGCGGGCTGCGGCTACCGCACCGGCCTCGCTCCGGTCGCCCCCGGGGAGGCCCTTCCGGAGGATGCGATGGGGTCTGCCCAGCGCTTGGCCCTCGAAGGACTGAGCGCCGAAGCGCGCCAAGCCTCCAGTAGCCGCACCCTGGGCATCCAGGTTTTTGGTAACGAGTCGCTCTTGCCGAATCTCGAGCGGAACCTCCACGGGGCCTTCACGTCCGCCGCCCGTCGGCACGTGGCGATGCGCCTCGTCAATCCGAAGCGGGCCGATCTCTTCATCCGTGGGCGGATCGCCAACTTCCGACGGGGGATCGGCGCCCGTACGACCAACAACCGTGCGGTGGAGACGTTGGAAATCCTGACGATCGAGGCAGAGCTGATCGACGGAGCCACCGGGCGCGTTCTGGGGCGCGCCCAGGCCCAGCCCACCGTCGGCACGGCCATCGACGTACCGGGGCGGGAAGTCGCGGTTCGGGAGCGTGCGCTGTCCAACGCGGCCGATCGACTTCTGCTGCTGCTCCTCGCCGGGCTCGAGTACGGAGTCACGCGACCCGGCGACCCGCTGCTTCCGGAAACCCGGGGCCCCAGCGCGGAAACGCCACGAAATCCCTCCGCGGCTTCCTCCGACGCGCCCTCCGCTGGTAGCTCGGCCGGGAACTCGGCCGAGAAGTCAGCTGGCGACGATTCCGATACGTAATCGGATCCTGGATCTGCTGCCGGGCCGAAAAATAGCGTCCTGACCCGAAGGATCGCCGCTACTGCGGGGTCTGGATGGGCCAAAGCCCTACACTGGGGGGCCGACCACGCGACCATTCGCCCGGCTGCACGATCCGCTGCGGCACGGCGCCCAGCCTGTTTTCCTAGGCCCATGGGACTCCAGGAACTTGTCCCCTGGAGATTGTCGCCGGTCGAGCCGATAACCAAGCTATGGCCGATTCGCAAAACCAGGGTGAGAAGGCGCGCAAGCCGCGTCCCTTTGGCTCCTTCCTCCTCTTCCTCACCGTCATCGTGGTGGTGCTCGTCGCGTTTAGCGGCAGCCACCTCCGCAACGAGAAAGAGTTCAGTCAGGACGTTTTCCTGCACTCCTTGGTGACGGGCGGGATCCAGCGCTTGGAATTCAAGGGGGCCAACGAGATCGAAGGTGTCCTTGAGAACGGCCAGCGGTTCCGGACCTCGGCTGCCAGCCTCGAGGCCAACGAGAGCGAGTGGCGCGAGATGAACGCGAAGGCGCGGTACACGCCGGTGCAGGCGCCGGACGTGGAGAGCGCTATCGACGCCGGGACGTTCTTGCCCAGCGAAGCTTGGCTCGTGACGGAGACGAGCCAGGAGCGCACGGGACTGGCCTCAAGCGGCAGTCAGTCAAGCAGCGAAGACGTCGAAACGCCCAGCGGCGACGACGATGGCAAGCTCAAGGGCCCGACGCGACGGACGGACAAGCTGTTCATCTTCGGCACCGCCAAGGCCGGCGCCAAGTTCAGCTCGACCCTCGGCGGGCCCAACGAAGATCACGTCGTGGCCCTCCAGGTCACGAAGGTGTCCCCACGCCTCGCATCCCTGCGCAGCAAGCTCGATAACCTCGAGGTGCCGACCCGCTTTTTCCCCTTCGATCTTCGCGAGGGCGCAGGCACGACCCACGGTCCCGCCGACGGGTCACTGACCATGATGCTCCTCGCGTGGGGCCCATGGATCCTGATCTTCGCCGTCTTCCTGCTCTTCATGCGCCAGATGCGCAGCCAAGGTTCGGGCCAAGGGGTCATGAGCTTCGGTCGCAGCCGCGCTCAGCTGTACACGAAGGAGAACCACACCGGCGTCACCTTCGAAGACGTGGCTGGCGCGCAAGAGGCAAAGGCCGAAGTGCGCGAGGTTGTTGAGTTCCTGAAGAACCCCGGCAAGTTCACCCGCATCGGCGGCCGAATCCCGCGTGGCGTTCTGCTCGTGGGCTCGCCCGGCTGCGGCAAGACGCTGCTGGCGAAGGCCATTGCGGGCGAAGCCGAAGTCCCCTTCTTCTCGATCTCCGGCTCGGACTTTGTGGAGATGTTCGTGGGCGTCGGCGCCAGCCGAGTGCGCGACCTCTTCAAGCAGGCCCGGGAGAATTCTCCGTGCATCATCTTCCTCGACGAGATCGACGCGGTGGGCCGTCGACGCGGCTCCGGTATGGGCGGCGGACACGACGAGCGCGAGCAAACGCTCAATGCGATCCTCGTGGAGATGGACGGCTTTAGCACGGATGAAGGCATCATCGTCGTGGCAGCCACCAACCGCCCCGACGTCCTCGATCCAGCGCTGCTGCGTCCCGGCCGCTTCGACCGCGAAGTGACCATCGACCTGCCCGATATGGAGGGTCGCGAGGCGATTCTCAACGTTCACCTGAAGAAGGTGAAGGTCAACAAGGACATCGACGCCATCGATCTGGCACGGGCGACGCCGGGCTACTCCGGCGCGGACCTCGCGGCTATTGTCAACGAAGCGGCCATCATGGCGGTGCTCGACAAGAAGGAAGAGATCGAGATGTCGCACCTCGAGGAGGCCGCGGCCAAGGTGCGCTACGGCCGCCAGAAGATCGCGCGCAACGTCGAAGAGGAAGACCTTGAGATCACGGCCTACCACGAAGCTGGCCACACGATTGTTGCGGCCAAGCTCGAGGGACAGATCGACGTCCCCCACAAGGTGACGATCGTCCCGCGTGGCCGCGCCCTTGGCGCCACGATGATGCTCCCCCAGAAGGAGAGCTATCACACCCAGAAGAAGCGCCTTGAGGGACAGCTCGCGATGCTCTTTGGCGGCCGCGTGGCCGAGGAGATCTTCTGCGGCGATATCTCCGCAGGCGCGTCGGACGACATCCGTCGCGCGACTGAACTCACGCGCGCCATGGTGACCGAGCTCGGCATGAGCGAGAGCATCGGTCCGATCAACTACGCCGAGCGCCAAGGCTCTGACTTCCTCGGCACCGAGCTGGGCAACAGCAAGTGGCACTCCGAGGAGACGGCCCGCGAGATCGACCAGGAGATCAAGCGCTTCCTGAAGGACGCCTACGACCTCGCCAAGCGTATCGTCAGCGAGGAGCGCGACTCCGTCGAGCGACTGACGAAGGGGCTGATGCTCTACGAAACGCTCGACAAGGCTGAGATCCAAAAGCTCATCGCGGGCACGGATCCCGAGGGCCTGCGCGAAAAGACCGCGGAGGAGATCCGCGAGGAGCGACGCACGACCAAAGCGACGCCTCCGCCGCGTCCCGAGACCGACCTTGGCCCCGAGATCGGCGGCGAGGGCGGCTCGCTCTCCGGCCTCTCGCCGGCCTAGCCGGCCGATTCCAGGCGACTTGACGAGTCAAGCATCCGGAGCGAGCACGAAGCCTTGGCCCTTTCCTGCAAACGGTGAGGGCAAGGCTGCGCGGCCGTCGATCATGGCGGTGCTCAACGTCACGCCCGACAGTTTCTCGGACGGGGGCAAGTACCTCGAACCCGCGGCTGCTGTTCGTCGAGCGAAGGAACTCATCGCGGCTGGCGCGGATGTCCTCGATGTCGGGGGCGAGTCGACGCGCCCCGGTGCCGACCCAGTCTCCGAGGAAGAAGAGCTCCGCCGCGTCGTGCCGGTCATCCGAGCGATTTCCGAGGTGACCGAGGCCCCGATCTCCATCGACACGATGAAGTCAGGGGTCGCGCGGGCTGCGGTGAAGGCGGGCGCCCGCATCGTGAACGACGTCAGCGCTGGCCTCAGGGATCCGCGCATGCTCTCCACCGTGGCCGAGCTGCGCTCTGGACCCAAGAGCGTCGACCTGCACGTGGTCCTGATGCACGCCCAAGGGGACCCCAAGACCATGCAGGTGGCCCCCACCTACGACGATCCGGTCCTCGAGATCAAGGAGCACCTTCTGGCGAGGGCCGACGCAGCCATCGCCGCTGGGATCCCACGGGACCGAATCGCCCTCGACCCAGGCATTGGCTTCGGCAAGCGCCTCACCCACAACCTCGCCCTCCTCGGGCGGCTCGGCGAGATTCGCTCCCTTGGCTATCCCGTCCTTGTCGGGGCCTCTCGGAAATCCTTCATCGGGCACATCACCGGGGCCGAGGAAGAGCGCGACTGGTTGGCGAAAGAAAGGCAGGGTGCCCCCTCAGACCGTATCGGTGGAACGGCAGCCGCCGTGGTTTTTGCGGCCCAACAGGGGGTCGAGATCCTGCGCGTTCATGACGTCGCCGTCATGCGGGAAGCCATCCTCGTGACGCGCGCTATCGTCAACGGCTGTTCCTGATCGGGATCAATCCCGGATGGGATCCACGCAAAGCAATCTGACTCCCGCAGGGGTGCCAGACTCGCCGATGAGTGATGACGGGGGGCCAAATGGCCCCCACGACAATTCAGCGCGGATCCGATGTGACTCGGACACCTAGCAGGGCATCATGCATGTGCACTTCTGGGACGTGCCCCGAACTTCTTTCCAGCCCTCATCCCAACCTCGGCCTTCCCCGGCGACACGATGCTGCTCGACCCCAAGACGATTGGTCAGATAGTCGTTCTGACGATTGGGTCGCACATTGTGCTTTCCTTCCTGCGGACGACCCGTGGAAGCGGGCTCATTCGCGGGGTCGTGATCGCGCTGATCGTGGTCTTTGGTGCGCTCCTTGGGGTCGCTCGGTGGCTGGGACTCGCCGAACTCCAGTTCATCGTGGAGGGAGTCACTGGCTTTGCGGTGGTGATCCTCGCGATCGTCTTTCAGCCGGAGCTCCGGCGCGGCATCATCAGCCTCGGGGACAACCCGCTCCTCAGTCGCGTCATCGGGTCGCGGGCGAAGGACGTCGTGGACGAGGTCGCCAGCGCATGCGTGTCCATGGCCAAGCGCAAGCGCGGCGCGCTCATCGCGTTCGAGCGCCAGACGCCCCTCGATCCCTGGACGCAGACCGCCCAGCGCATCGACGCTCGCGTGAACCGCTTCTTGATCGACAGCATCTTCCATACGGACAGCGCGCTGCACGACGGGGCCGTGGTGATCCGGGAAGATCGCATCGTAGCGGCGGGCGCGATCCTGCCGCTGTCCGAGAACGATCGGCTGGCCCAGTCCGTGGGCACGCGCCACCGTGCAGCCCTTGGCCTTACGGAGGAAACCGACGCGGTGGTCGTGGCGGTGTCCGAGGAGACTGGGCTCATCACGGTTTGCCAGGACGGCAAGATGGAGCGCCGCGTGCTCCGCGACGAACTCGGCGCGGTCCTACGCTCGCGCCTCGGAGGAGACGACGACGTGAAGGCCTCGAGGGGCGGAGGCGTGTCTACGCTGGTCCGAGCGGTGAAGAGCATTTTCTCGAACCCAGGGCAGAAGGCCATGGCCGCCGCCGTTGGCGTCGGGCTATTTCTCCTGGCGTTCCGCTCCATCCGTGCTTCGAACGACTACACCCTCGACGTACGCGTTGAGGTGGCAGGCAGCGCCAAGCTCACCCCCACTGGCGGCGTGCTTCGAATCGTGCTGCCGTCCGAGGACACGCACCTCGCCTTCCCAACGGCGGGCAGCTCGATCAAGATCAATGCCAGCGCTGCCCAGTCCGATCTCGACCTCATCGGAGGACAGCTCGGTGGCGTCCTCGTGGTACCTGAAGGCTGGGTCGGCACGGACAAGACCGTCGCACCGGACGAGCTGACCTGGGGCGTCGAGCGCCCCATCCGCGGACTCGACGTCACCTTCGGGACCCAGAAGGGCTCGCCGGAGGGCCTGATGGTCGTCAAGGTCGATAGCTACGCTGGCGCGACGATCGCGCCGTCGCTTGCTTCGCTAGAGCGCCGCAGCGACGGGGACTCGATCGAACTGCGGATCCAGACCCCGGTGGGCATAGAGCTCAACACCTCCTCGATGGAGTTCAACCCCGCGTCGATCACGGTGCGCGGTCCCAAGGCCGACGTCGACCGACTCGTGGCGGATCCGTCGCTTCTCGCGTTTGAGCCCCTCGATCTTTCACGCTCGTCGGGCACAGGCTTCGTCGAGCGCCTCCACCAGGACGCCGAGGAAATGCAGGCGAGGGGGCTGGGCAGCGTCACGCTCGGTGACGACCTCTTCCTTCGCGGCCAGCTACGACCGCGCGAAACGGTCATTGGGCAGCTCGAGCTGGAAGTGAAGCTTCTCTCGTTCGACCCAGCCAACGTCGGCGCCCTCTACTCGCCCCTCACTGAGACGGTGACCGCCGTCGTCAGGACGCGGGGCATGATCGACGAGAGCGCCCCCGAGGCCATGCAGACCACGATGCGGCAAGAGCTGCTGCAGTTCGTGCGGAACAACGCACGGGTGTATGTGGACGAAGACCGAGTGACCGAAGCAACGGGGCTCCGCGCCGAGGTCGAGGTGGACTTGGTCGACGGGCTTTGGCGCGAAGCACTCGGCCCACTCTTCGGGGCCGCCAAGAACGATCCGGGAGCCTCTTTGCGCCTGGAGATTGATGAGTCGGATAGGACGGTTGCGCTTTCGCTGGCGCCCGTAGCCAAGGGACAGGATGAATAAGACGGGAATGGTTGAGAACCAAGAGATCTTCGGAACGGACGGCATTCGCGGCAAGGCCCTTGAGGGCTGGCTCACCGTGGAGGCTGTGGAAGCACTGGGCCGTGCGGCCGGTGCCGTTCTCGGTCCGGCTACAGGTACGGGACTCGCAGCCGAGGCGCTCATCGCGCACGACGGTCGCGCGTCCGCCAAGGCGCTTGAGGAAGCCCTCGCACGGGGCTTCGCAGCCTCGGGCGTGACCGCGCGCTCCGCAGGTCTCTTGCCAACGCCAGGTCTCGCCTGGCTGACCGCCACCGAGGGTGTGTCCCTCGGGGCGATGATCAGCGCCTCCCATAACCCCGCCGAAGACAACGGGATCAAGCTGTTCGCGGGCGGTGGTTCGAAGCTCACCGACGCCCAGCAGGCGGAGATCGAAGTACGCCTGCGGGATGAGATGGAGCGCATCTCACCGGGCGGTGCTAACGAGACGGACGGGCTTCAGCTCGACGCCCACCTTGAAGACCTGTATGCCGAGCACCTGATCGCGCTCGCGAAGAGCGGCGAGCCCCTTGACCTCGCTGGGGCGAAGGTGGTGATCGACTGCGCGAACGGCGCAGCCAGCCACGTGGGCCCCCGCGTCCTCAAGGCCATCGGTGCCGAGGTGACGGCTCTCTTCCACGCACCCGATGGGAGCAACATCAATGACGGCTGTGGCTCCACTTACCCGGAGCCGCTCCAGGAGCGCGTCAAGAAGGACGGAGCTGACTTTGGCGTAGCCCTCGACGGTGACGCGGATCGCTGTCTTCTCGTGGATGAGAAGGGCAACCTCGTAGACGGCGACGGCATCATGGCCATCCTGGCCCGGGACGCTGCCGCCCGCGGCCTTTGGAGCGACCCGCGCATCGTGGCCACGGTCATGAGCAACCGCGGCCTGCACCGCGCCCTCGACCCCGTCGGGATCGGCGTGGTTGAAGTCGGCGTGGGCGACCGTCAGGTGGTCGAAGGGCTGCGCGAGCATGGACTGAGCCTGGGCGGCGAGAAGTCAGGCCACATCATCTTCGGCGCGGACAGCGGCTTCATTGGCGACGGACTCTTGACGGCACTCCACGTGCTGGGCGTGCGTGCGCGGACGGGTCAGACCCTGTCAGAGCTGAGCGCTCCCTTCGTGCCCTTCCCCCAGGTGCTCCTGGGCCTGAAGGTCGCAAGCAAGCCGTCCCTCGAAACGCTTCCGCGCTTCCAGGAGATGCGCAGGCGCTACGAGGAGGAGCTCGGGCCCGACGGTCGCATCAACGTGCGGTACTCGGGTACAGAGCCCAAGGCGCGGGTCATGATCGAGGGCCCCGATGCCGATCGCATTCAAGAGATCGCCGACGACTTGGTTGAGGCCCTTCGGGCGGAAATCGCTGAAGCGAGCTGAGGCGAGTAGCCTCCCGGCGCGCGGCCTGCGATACTGCCGCGATGCCTCGCGTCGCCATCGCTATCGAAACTTCGTCGCGCCCGTCGTCGGTGGCCATCTCCGTTGACGGCGGTGCGCCAGAGCTGGTGAGCCTCGATCCCGAGCGCTCCCACGCAAGGGACCTTGTGCCGCTCCTGGCTGGCCTGATCGACAAGGCCGCGGCGGGACCGAGTGATATCGAACGCATCGTCGTTGGAACGGGACCCGGAAGCTACACGGGCCTGCGCGTGGGATGCTCCACTGCCCTAGGGCTGGCCGTTGGGCTGGCCGATGGGCTGAAGTCAGGTGACGCGCCGATGCTCCTCGGCATCCCTTCGTTTGAGGCGCTCGCCCTCGCAGCCCTCGAGCCCGGCGAGCGAGCCGCCGTCGTGCGCAACGCCTTCGGGGGCAACCTCTACCTCGCGGCCTACGGACGGTCAGCGAACGGAGTCATCGAATTCCAAGCCCCCACCTGCGTCGCCGCCGCAGACGCCGTCCAGATCCTGAAGGCGGAGTCCATTTGGCTCGCGGATGCTGGCGCCCTGAAGGTCATCGGCGACCTCGTTCCGAGGCCGCGGGAGGTACGTCCCGTCGAGCCCGATGCGGCCGCCCTCCTGACGCTTGGCGCGCAGAGCACGTCCCCGCCAGAGGAGCGCCTTGGTTCCGACGCGATTCTGCCGCTCTACCTGCGCCCGTTCGACGTGAAGCTCCGGCGCCGCTAGGAGCGAACTCACGCCCACGGCCGCTTGAGAACCAAGCAGCCGTGGGCGTGAGATTGGGTGTCCGTCGTGGGT
>CAYQKK010000011.1:1700-55836 GCA_964417955.1 uncultured Planctomycetaceae bacterium | reverse complement strand
CGGCCGCTTGAGAACCAAGCAGCCGTGGGCGTGAGATTGGGTGTCCGTCGTGGGTCCCTGCCCCGATGGAGCAGGGCCACGGGGACCCGCTACAGGTCTTGGGGACCCTTTTACAGGTCTTGGGGACGCAGCGTCGCGCGGCGGTTCTCCGTGGCGCGGTGCTCGGCCATCGTGATCATCTCGCGGACCTTCTCGTCGAGGGCGCCGTAGAAGTCAGAGGAGACGTTGAGCGAGGCCATGGCCTTGGTGCGGCTCTTGCTGATGATGAGGTCGCCGGTCGCGCCCTTCTTCTTGCGTGCGCCCTTCTTCTTGGCGGCCTTCTTGCGTGCCGGTGCCTTGCGGGTCGTCTTCTTCTTCGAACGTGAGGCTTTCTTCTTAGCCATATCTAGTGGTTCCGTCCGTAAGGAACGGATTGGGGTCTTGGGGGGTGGTTTCCAGTGTGCGGTGGCAAAGTTGGAATCCGTGACGCTGATGGGAGATTGGCTATCGGAAATGGCAATGTCAACGATCAGAATCGAAGGGTATCTGCCATTTAGGACATGATTCCGCGGGATCCTGGGTCATGGAAGACTCTGATGTGGTCGACGATACCCACAGAGAACGGCGCTGAACTGCCGGAAATCAGCCGATAGAGCCACGTGAAGCCACAAAACCCCAAAGTGACGAACTCCGGAGAAGGTGCACCAAGCGCTGCTCCAGGGTCGCATTCGGTTGGCTCCGCGATTTCGACGAATTCGCTCCAGCGGTGCGTTTGGACCGCGATTCTGGCCGTTGGCTGGCTTTGCTTTGCCGTCATTGTGGTCGCACTTGGTGTCGAACATCACCCGCGCCTTGAGCGCTGGGTAGCCGACGCCGTCGCGGACCGAGTCGACGGGCCACTCGGCGAAGAGGTGGCCGTCGAGGACTTGGACGTGCTGTGGCTCAAGAGGAGCGTGGAGATCCGCGGCCTCTCCATGGGGCCCTCCTCCACCAGCGATGCCCAGGGCGGACTGGTCGGGAACCGAATCCGTCTCCGCTTTGGCTGGACGCCGAACAGAGGCTTCCACGCGGACCGAGTCGATGTCGATGGCGGCTCCATCCTCATTTCACCGGACCTCTCCCGGGGCCTCGGGGAAAGCGCCGGAGAGGACGCGACGGGCTCCACCGTCGACCTGCTTGCGAAGAGCCCTGAGGTAGCGCTCCGCGATCTCTCCGTGGCGCTGGCCCTGGAAGACGAGGGCATCACGCACCTTGGAACGGCCAACCTGTCCCTGACCCAGCCGGATCGCAGCCATGGACGGGAGTCCGACGCGATCGGAACCCGGATCGCGGGCCGCTTCACGCCCAGCATCGCGAGGGAGAGTCAAGCTCCGGCCCTCGGTGCGCAGCCGCTGCCGCCTGAGGAAGGCACCGGCACGATCTGGCTGAGCGGCACCGTTGACGCGGACCGTGTCGCCCGGGTGCGCGGTGTCGCTAAGTCGCTCCAGCTCAATCTCGATTCACTCACCCACCTGGCGCCCGTGGACGCGCTGGCACGCTTCGAGCCAGAGGCGCAGCTCGACCTTTCCTTGGAGGCCACCTACGAGCTCGGCCGCTCGTTGCTGCCTGCCGTTGTGTGCCAGGTGCGCGCAACCAATGGCGGGCTTGTCCTGCCGTGGTTGAAGTCAGCCAAGTCACGGCCCGTCAAGAGCGTCGACCTGTTGGCAGAGGTGGGCTTCGACGCGGGCGACGCGGGCGACCCGCTGCTCCCGAGCGCATGGCGCGTGAAGGGCACGCTGAACGCAGAGTGGGAAGAGCTCGAAGGAGCCGCGGCCTTCCGAGCAGGAACGTTCGCGCCCGAAGACTCTGACCTCGAGGTGTGGCTGGATCTGCCCGGCGCTCCACTCGGGGCCAGGCTGAGCGAGCTGTGTGCGGATCTGGAGGGGATCGTTGAGATCGACCGGATGCTGGCGCCTAAGGGATCCGCGGACGTTTCGATCGGCGTTCGACTTCCGACCCAGCGTATCCCGGACCAGCCCGTGGCCCGCTCACTCGAACGGCTGCTACTCATCCGGGCGCGCGGCGACGCGAGCCTGGCCTACCACGGCGGCATCGATCGCCGCACGGGGCGCCGCGACGTCGGCTTCCCCCTGCCGGTCAAACGCGTGGTCGGGGACGTCACATGGAGCATTCGATCCGAGGGCCGTTTCCCGGGTCAGCTCGCGTTCTACAACATGACCGGGTCCCACTCTGGCGGTCCGATCAGCGTCCAGGGTTCCCTGCACTTCACGCCCATCTGGCGCTTCGGCGACGAGTCCCTGGTAGAGCTCGTCTCGACGCCGTTCCACCTCAGCGTCAAGAGCGAGCGACTGCCGCTCAACCAAGACTTCGAGACTGCCATGGAAGGGCTGTACGGCGTGCCGGAGGTGCGCGAGCTCATCCCCACCTGGAACCCCAGCGGCGGCAGCCTCGACCTCAACCTTGAGCTCTGGCGAGCTATCCATCGCCGTGAACTGAGCATCGACCTCGACGCGCAGCTGGCGGGCGTTGGCTTTCGGTGGCGCGAGCTGCCCATTCCGATCGAGGGAGCGGACGGCGCCGTTCGCATCCGAACCGACGGCGGAGGCCAGGAGCGTGGGAGGGTTCTCGTGCAACTCGACATCGAAGCGGAGAGCCCCGTCGCACGCGATCCGCTCCATGTGGTCGGGCGCGTCGCGGGAGAAGGGGCACCGGACGGGAATCCTCGGACCCTCAACTGGTTCGAGGTCGACGCCCGACGCGTCAACCCACGGGCGCAAGAGCTCAAGGAGGAGGTCGCGCGGAAGAACCCCGAGGCGGCTGCCAGCCTCGAGGCCGTGGGCGTGGCGGGCCTTGTCGATCTCTCCCTGAGCGCTGTCAACGAGCTGCCCTCGGTGGAGGCCGCAGCACTTCGTGCCAGCTTGACGGCCGATCCGACGGGAGTAGATCCCGAGCTAGTCCCCTATCTAGGCGGGATGAAGGTCTGCGCTGAGCTACGCCCCCACGACCGGCGCCTGGGGTTGACCGTCCAGCCCACCCAGTTCCCCATCGTGACGCGCGAGGTCGAGGGGCGGCTGCTCGTGACTTCACTGCTTCCACCGGAGATCCTCGCGAGTCCAGGAACGCCGGAATTCCCCCACACCTCCCTCGCGGCAGATATTCAGGGACTGTGGCGTCAGGTAGGACCGAGCGTCCCCGTCGCGGTTCGCGTGTCGAGCGAAGGCGGCACGCCCGGCCGACTCGCCGCCATGGGCGCTGGCCTCGATATCGCCAACCGCGGCCTCGTCGGATCGCTCACGAACGTGGCGCGGCGAGCCAGCACTTCCAAGGGGGGCATGGACCCTGTCGACACCGACGGGGTCGAAGTCGCAGGCCGCGTGGACTTCGCCGCCGAGATGACCTTGCCGGAGGACGTGGGGCTCCCCACCACCGACAACATGGTCAGCGTCGAGGCGCGCCTCGATAAACTGGGCGTGGGTGGTTCCCAGATTCTGCGAGACGTTTCGGCTCACTTCCGCTTGGATGCCGACACGGAAGAGTGGATTGGAGAGGAGATTGACGCACGACTCGGCGCGACGCCCATCGAGCTGTCGGATCTTGTATACCAGCCGGTGCCAGGTGGGTCGACGCTACGCGCGAACCTGAGCGCCAAGGGGCTCCCGATTGACGAGGAACACCTGAGCTTCTTCTTGGACGAAGACACCCTGCGCACCGTGCTCGACGATCTCAGGGCAAGCGGTTCATTCGATATCGAAGACGCCGAGCTGGAGCTGACGGAGCGCCGCGACGGCACGCGGCACGTAGAGCTCGACGGCAAGGTTCGCATTCAGGACGCCTTCATCGACCTCGGTGCGCCGATCGAAGTGGCCCTCGTGGAGTCCATGGACCTGCACCTCAACCATGAGGGCAAAGAGCTCCGGTCCCGCGCAACGATTGACGGCCTCTTTGGTGCGATTGCTGGACGCCGGCTTGAGAACGCTCGAATGCAGATGACGTATGTGGGCAGTCGGCTCGTCATCGAGGCCTTCGACGGCGGCTTCGAGGGCGGACGCCTGCGGGCTTTGGGGAGCGACGTAGCCGGCGGCGCCGACCTCTTCGCCATCGACCTGAAGGCGCCGTTCCCTTTCCGATTGTCGGCGCAGATGAGTGACGTCGACATCGGAGAATTCCTGCGCGGTGTGTTCGACTCGAACTTCGCGAACCGTGGAATCATGAACCTGTCGATGCGCTTGGCGGGTGATTTCGAACACCTCATCGATATGCGCGGCGGCGGCGAGGTCAGGGTCAAGGACTCGGCACTGTGGGCCATCCCTGTGTTCCGCGCGCTCTCCCAAAGACTAGGCATCGACACCACGGTGCTCTTCCGTGAGATGCTCTGCAACTACACGATCGAGGACGGCTCGCTCGCGATCGATCGCATGCGCGTGGACAGCGACCTGATGTCCCTCGTCGGCACCGGACTCATGACTTTTGAGGGCGACGTGACGAGCGACCTAGAGGTGCGATACAGCCTCGTTGACAAGCTCGGCCCGCTGACGAGGCTCCTCTACTACATCCAGAACAGTCTTCTGCGGGTGTCGATCCGCGGGACAATGGATCGCCCCACCGTGGTCCTGCGCGGCCTGATCTCGCAGCTATTTGCTCCCAGCGAAGAACGCGAACGCCTGCCGTTGCCAGGATTCAGCGAACGACCGAAGCGCTTCTAACCCATGACCCAGCCGGCCAAGAAAAAGGGCGCCCTCGCCGTAGACCACGGGTCAAGGCGAACGGGGTTCGCTGCTACGGACCCGATGCGGCTCATCGTGACTCCCCTAGATGCACCCGAAGGCGGCGACCCCGCCGCGCTGAAAGAGCTCGCCAAGCTGCTCGACGAGCGCGACATCAGCCACATCGTCGTGGGCTATCCGTGGAACATGGACGGGACGAAGGGTGGTCGTGCCGCGGAGGTGGACCGCTTCATCGAGGCCGTCGCGGCGCTCTATCCAGAGCTCATCATCGTGCGCCAGGATGAACGTCTGTCGACGAAGGAAGCCGAAGAACGCCTGCGCGACGCCGGGTACCACGGCGCTGATCGCAAAGCCCGGCGGGACCCGTGGAGCGCCATGGTCCTCCTCGAGGACTGGATTCGCGAGGGCGAGCCCGCTTAGCTAATCACGCCCGCGAGCCAACGGACGATGTGGGCACGCAGCTCGGCGCTCTTCTTGTCGTGCAGCGGATGGTGACGCTGTCCCTCGGCGATGAGGACTTCCACGTGTTCGCCTGATTGGCTACGAGTGGGATCCACGGGACTGATCGGGTCCGCGTCGCCGTGCACGAAAAGCGTCGGAAGCCCAAGGCTGGCGGCCTTCGGCAAGTGCTCGCGCGCGCTGCGCTCGGCTTCGTCGATGGAGCGCAGGGAGATTGCGGAGTGCGTGAGTTCCGATGCGGACCAAGCCGTGGCCTGGGCGGCCGCGGACGTGAGTCCGTCTGCGGTGTAGCCGGTGCTGCCCGCGTCGGTGAGGCTCACCTTCTTGAAGAACTTCGACAGCCCCTTGGGCGCAGCGGGTCGCTCGAACTTCGGGTCCCACAAAGGTGCGATCAACACGAGGCCCGCGAGCACTCCGGGGTTCTCTACTGCATAGGTCGCCGCGTAGTTGGCCCCGAGGCCAATGCCCACGAGGACCTTGGGCTCGTGGGGCATGCGATAGGCGAGATGGTCCTGGATCTCCTGCACATCGCGGCACACCTCTCGCAGTCCGTTGGAATGCCCGCGATCGCCTTCCGTGAGTCCGTGTCCACGAAGATCGGGGAGCGCCACCGCCCACCCGGCCTCGGCCAGATCCCCCGCGAGGGACTTGTAGCGATCGCCCGTGTCGCCCGCGTCGTGCAGAACAGTGACGGCGCCCTTGGGCTCCCCGCGAGCGGCGAGTTCGAGCACGGTCAAGAGGAACATGCCCTTCATCGAGGAGTGTGAAAGACCCTCGGCGACCTCCCCGGCCTCGTTGGAGTCGCGGAGTTCTAGGTTCGTGAGGAAGAAGTAGTCTTCGAGGGCCATCGTAGTCGTGAGGGAAGGGTCGGGGGACGGGGGGAGGCTCGGGCCAGGGAGCGCAGTGTAGTGGCACAGGGCTCCTGCCACGGCTCAGGGCTCCACGATCCGTCGCCACGGCTCATGCTGGAGTTCTTGACCCTTGGCCAGCATCCGCCCGTTATCATGCCGCGCGGTGCGAGAAGCTGGGGCAGTCGCTCCACGGGGCCTCCCTCTCGGGGGAGGCGACCGCGGGGAGGAAAGTCCGGGCTCCACGGGCAAAGGTGGTTGCTAACGGCAACCGGCCGTGAGGCTAGGGAAAGTGCAACAGAGAGTAGACCGCCGATCACGCTCCGCGAGGGGCGCAGAGGCAAGGGTGAAACGGTGCGGTAAGAGCGCACCAGCGCCTCCGGAGACGGAGGCGGCTTGGTAAACCCCACCTGGAGAAAGACCCAATAGGGAAGGGCTTGTGGCGCCAGCCTGCGTCCAGTTTCCTTCCGGGTTGGTCGTTCGAGGCGGGCGGCAACGTCCGTCCCAGAGAAATGACTGCCGCGTTCACTCCTCGGAGAGGACGTACAGGATCCGGCTTACAAGGCTTCTCGCACCACTTTCTTTCCTGTTCGAGAGCGGGAGCCTTCCTATGGCGACCGTGGGGTCCTTTCCCGTAGATCTCCAGCGAAACCTAGCGGAGAACTCCTATACAACAGGTTGTGTTGCAACCACTTGCGTACCCACATGCCTCTGCCAGTTCCCGTTGATCCTCGACCTGGCGGCACCACTGGATCTAGCGCTGTGACCTTCTTGTCACGCAGGATCTTGCACAGGACGCCTTGACGGATCGTCAGAGCCGGTCCATCCTTGGGGCGCGCTGGCAATTCATCAGAGTTGACGGCGCCCCAGGTACCGCAGGCCCATGGGCTGCACCGCACTCTGGGATTGAAAAAACGAGGCAGGGAAGGGCGTCGCACACGGCCTCCCCCAAGAACAAGCCACAGCCCCTAAGCACCCGACCGGGTCGCACGCGACCGAGTAGGCGTTAGGGAACGGGCGGAATCCTTGTGAGCCAATCGCTTCGCACGGCGATGGCTCTTTCGCCTTCGAATCCAGTGCATCGGCCCGGTCACTGGTCGCCTTGCCTGTGAGATCTCAAATATCTCGCGGATGGGACGCTCCGGTGAAACCCCAGGCCGCTGAAGCCTCGGTCCTTTGAAGCCCCAGTTCTTCGGAGATCCCCAGGCACCGCTCACTCGTTTCGTCACCGACCTCTCCTCACGGCTCCGCCGGACTGGCCCCTTTCGAGGCCTCTCCGATGCAGCCCTGATCTCTGCTATGGAATTCGTCTTCGTTGTTCCGAGAGTTGCCCTGTTCCCAGAGCATGCCCCCCACGGGCTGAGCCTCTTCGGCGAGCAAGTGGACGACTGGAATCGAGCCGAGTTCGACGCGTGCATCCGAGAAGAGGGGTTCTTTGTCGAGCGGCCCTATGCCGAGCGCACACCGACCCTCAAACAGGTCATTCCCTACACACTCGTGGCGCGCGGGAAGGACATATTGCTCCTGCAACGCACCAAGGGGGGCGGCGACGCTCGCCTACACGACAAGTTGACCCTCGGCGTCGGGGGTCATGTGAACCCTGTCGACGCCTTCCCGTCGGGATCCGAGAGCGCCCCCAGCGCCGAGCGGATCCTCGACCCCCTTCCCGCGGCTACCCGCCGCGAAGTGATGGAAGAAGAACTGACTGTCACCGGCGAAACTCGCCTGGTCCCAGTCGGACTCATCAATGATGACAGTAACCCAGTGGGTGCCGTTCACGTGGGCTTTGTGCAGGTGCTTCACCTGCTGGGCGGCGATGCCCAAGTCCGCGAGA
Organism: uncultured Planctomycetaceae bacterium; assembly: GCA_964417955.1. Lineage (GTDB taxonomy): Bacteria > Planctomycetota > UBA1135 > UBA1135 > Saltatorellus. The sequence continues at coordinate 47,992 of CAYQKK010000011.1, read as the reverse complement.
CCGACCAACTGCGGGGTGAGTTCGTGCCAGCCTCTACGCTGCGAGAGCGGCTTGAAGCGGGCGCAAACTTCGAGACATGGTCCAGTCTCATCGTTCCCCACCTGGACCAAATTCTTGCCCTCTCCAGCACCGGAGCGGGCGTTCCGTCCACGGACTCGAACGCGGAGGGTGGACACACCCGACCGGACGGGAGCGTGGGCAAATCATCTTTGGCGTCAGATCAGGCTACCGCAACCGTTTGATCGAGGCTCATCCGGTACGCACACCGGATGAGGGCTTAGGGACAACTCGCCTAGAAGAGTCCTCGGGCCTCCCCCCCCCGCATCGAACTGAGCTTTGAACTGAGCGTCCTTTCCGCGAATCCGACGGGTCCAAAACCCAGAGGAGGCGCACCGCACAGGAGACGCGCGCAAGCGCATTGTGACAGCTATGGCATTCACCGCACCCGCACCCGCTTCGGTCCGCAAGGCCCGACAGATGAGTCAGGAGAAGATCTACGACGCGCTCCAAGGAGCTCGTACGGCCGACAAGGTCACGGTCTACTTCAAGGATGGTCGCGCCGCGACCGGCGCCCTGATCTTCAACCCCTTCAAGGGCAGTGGCCGCGTCATCGACGTGGACAAGGAGACCTCCATCGACTTCCTCATCGAAACGATTCGCGAGCTGAAGCTCGCGTAGCTGGACCTTCGGGCCGGGAAGCCGGTTCTTGGGACGAGGTTGCCGCCCTTTCTCTCTGAGCGTCGCTCCGAGAGCAAGGGTGGCCCTATAGAACTGGCCCCAAACCGTGTGGTCCTCGCCGCTCGCAATTCGGGCGCCCCGTCTGATTCAGGCGAGTCGAAGCTTGTAAGCGAGCGGGCATTCCAGCGGGTCCGCAACCGACCGTCTGCCGTCTCCGAACGGGCACGGACTCAAACAGCCCCAGGCCTGCCGCCAACCCAAGAACTCTCCGATGCTGAGATTTCTGGGAGCCATCCCGGCCAGCACGCCGGGAGCATGCACGTCGCGGTTGAAGCGCGGCAGCACCCAGTTCTTCCAGGACACGTAGAACGCGAGGTGCAGGTTAAGGAAAGTACGCAGCTTGGACACGAGCCAGGAGTCTCTCCTGACTCGGCCGGCGTGGTCGCGGAGGATTGCCTCTGTCAGGTTGATCGGAAAGAGCGGCGTCCCAGCCCAGCGGGGAGCCTTCCCCGAAGTTGTGGCGTGCGAGCGCGGCACCCCATTGAACGCCTCGTTGAAGTAGGAGGGATAGGTCGCCTTTTGATCCGTCTCGAGGAGCACGTCGGTCGCTTTTGGCCAGAGCTTCCGGGCGCTCCGGAACACGCTCCGACATGCGACCGACGAGCGGTCCTTCCTGACTCCGAAATGCACGTCCTCATTGGCTATCGCCGCGAGGCGCTTCTTAGTCATCCTGCCCTTGGGCCGGATGGGAGCAGCGATAGCGCCAATGACGATTCGAGTTCTCACCTCCACCATAGTGGCAACAGAGAGCGGCCGGGTGTTGCGCCGCATCTCGTACGTCTCATGCTCGTCGAACTGGATTTGAAGAGGGCCTGAGCAAGAGGTTGCCTGCGCGGCCTGGGCGGCGCGCGACTTCAGATTGAGGTCGAGCCGTCGTCCGTGCCGCGCGATCTTGCGCCACTTGAGCACCAGCGTCTTGCGTGGAATACCGAGGTTTCGCGCGGTCTTGCGAAGACCGACGCCGGACGTAACCATCGTCACGACCTGGGGATTCAGGTGGGGTTTCTTGTCGTGGTAGTCAGCGCGAAACGTCTGCCGAGAGAAGCTTTTTCGGCAGGAGCGGCATATGAAGCGTGGGACTGGGTGCGCGCGGCATTTGGGGCTGTAGAACCCGTTGCGCAGGTAGAACTTTGGCTCGGGGGACGCGTGCTGTGAGCAGCGGGGGTTGGGGCATCTGGGCGGCTGAAACATTGGGCAACTCCTTGGGTTTTCGGGGCCGGAGGGCCTCCACATGAGGGAGACCGGCCGATGTCGTTGCCGGTTACGGAGTTGCGCGAATTCCCTGCCGTGGGTCCGCACGCTTTACTCCCAGTTCACTAGGGAATCTGGCTAGCATCCCAACATGAATCCGAACGCTCGCCGATGCACCGTGGCCCAACTCGCCATGCTCTCCCAGCTCGCATGGATGACGCCAATCTTCGGCGCCCAGGAAGTCGCCCCCCAGCCCCCCCCCACCACGCTCGTAGAAGTGCTGACCGAGGACGGCCTAGTGCCGCTCGGCTACTACAAGGATTCCCCGAGCTTCCTGGCTCCGCTGACCTCGCTATCGCCCCTCGTCAAACGCGCGGCGCGCCAGCGTGACGCATTCGAGTTTCGCGTTGGTGGCGCAAAGCCGGAACTAGAGATCTCGGTGATGGCGATCGTTCACAGCAAGGACGAGTTTGTGGTCCTGGATGGGTCGCGCCCCCAAGTTGTCGGCCAAGTGGAAGCTGCCTCTGCGGCACAGACCGTGCCCCGCGAAGGAAAGAGTGTCGCTCAGCCGTGGGATCTGGCGCACCTCGTCAGGCGCGACGGTCACTTCGTCGGCTCTAGGGGCGGTTTCAACTTGGAGATGACGCTAACGCCCCCCGCGAAGATGGAAGACGGAGGGAAGTCGCTCCTTCTCTTCGGAAGGAGCTTCATGGATGAGAACGGGTTCGGCGCCTATCAAGTCTCGATCGACGGCGTCGACGCGGCACTCACTACGGACCCGCTTCGTCCGCTGTTCGTGGAAGCATCCCAGGCATCGATCAGGGTGAGCTCGCGGAATGAGAACTGCTGGTTCATCGACGCTGCCATGTACGCGTCGCACTCGTCCCCCACGGCCCAGCTGTCGTTGGAAGCCGAGTTCATCGAGGCTGGTTCTCCCGTTGATGTGTCGCGTCGCGTCCGGTGCGCCGTCACCCCGGAACTCGCCTCTGCCCTTGAAGACCCAGGCGCGAATCTCACGCTCTGGCTCCGCGTCGGAGACCCGACCCGAGAGACCACGTCGCAGCCTGTGACCAAGATGCCCGCGGTCGAGACCCCCGCATCTGGCCCCTTGAGGGACGTCACCGCCGCCAGCGGCATCAACGCCGTGCACTTCGAAGGCGAGGCCGAGCAGCTCGACATTCGCCCGACCATGGGCCCAGGCGCAGCATGGGGTGACATCGACGGGGACGGACGACAGGACGCGGTCATCCTACAGGGGGGCGGTCGACCGGGCACGGAGGCCCTCGCCGATCGAGTCTATCGCGGCATCGAGGGCGGCCGCTTCGAGGACATCACGGCGAACGCCGGCCTGGGACGCGGCGACGCGGGTATGGGCGCGCTCCTTGTGGATATCAACGGTGACGGGCCGCTGGATTTGTACTGCGCGAACTACGGCCAAGACCGACTCTTCCTTGGGCAGGGCGACGGCACCTTCGTGGAAGCCGTCGGTCTCCTGCCGAAGCTTGATCTCTGGAGCGCCAGCGTCGCCGCCGCCGACCCCGACGGGGACGGGGATCTCGACCTCTACATCTCAAGCTACCTCGACTACGACACGGACAAGATGCCGCCCGAGGAGGAACTCGGGCGCTACCAGCGCGAAGATCCCACCGAGATGCTTCCCTTCGCCTTTCCGGGTCAGCGCAACGTGTTCCTAAGGAACATGCTGAGCGAGACAGGGACGCTTGGCTTCGAGGACGTGACCGAAACCCTCGGCCTCCTCGACATCCAAGGCCGCGGCATGCAGATCGTCTTTTGGGACTTCGACCGCGACGGCGACGAGGACCTCTACGTTGCGAACGATGTTTCCATGAACGTGCTCTATCGCAATGAGGGCGACGGCACGTTCAAAGACGTGTCTTTCTCGACTGGACTCGACGACCCGAGGGGCGGCATGGGCCTAGCCCTCGGCGATGTGGATCTCGATGGCGATGAGGATGTGTTCCTGACGAACTGGGAGCTCGAGGCCAACGCCCTGTACCTGAACAGCGTTCTCTCTCACTCTGGCTCCAAGCGGCGGCGCGCTTCGTTCCACGACTACACCGTGCGGTCTGGTCTTGGGCCGAGTGGCATCGGCGCGACCTCGTGGGGCGCAGAGCTCTTCGACCTCGACCTCGACGGCGACCTCGATCTCTACGTAGCGAACGGCTACACCAGCCCCGACTACGAGAGTACGGGTATCTGCGTTGGGCAGCTTGATCACCTCTTTCTCGGCGACGGCACCGGCAAGTTCGCCCAGGTCGCCGCAGCGGCCACCGGCGTTGGGCACATCTCCCAAGCGTCCCGCGGAGCGATTGGCGCGGATTACGACGGGGACGGGGACGTCGACCTCCTGGTCACGGCCAACAACGGTCGCGCTGTGCTCCTCCAGAACAACGCCGAGCGCAAGGGACACTGGATGGGCCTACGGCTGCGCCAGCCGGGGCCGAATACGCGGGCCATCGGCGCCGAGGTCACCTTGACCACTCGAGAGGGAACGGTCCTCCGTCGCGCCGTGCGTGCGGGGCAAGGCTACCTCACCGGCAACGCCCCCGAACTCCATTTCGGACTCGGGGAGCAGACCCAGTTGGAGTCGGTTGAGGTGCGCTGGCCCGACGGCGAACGTACCCAGATAGAGCCAACGATTGACCGCTGGCAGACGATCGAACGAACCCAATAGAAGCCGGCTACCGAGGATCCACAATCCGATCGCCCGCGCTGGGCCCGCTTCCCTTACCGTCCCCCTCCCATGGATATCCGAAACAAGACTTCTAAGCCGATTCGTCTTCCCCTCGAAGGCGGCAAGCGCTGCTTCCTGACTCCTGGCGGCAAGGGCCAGATCTCCCCCAAGCAGGGTGAGGAACCAAAGATCAAGGCCCTCCTCGAAGACGGCACCATCGAAATCGACGGCGTGCCGCCGCGCAAGCGCGGCAAGATCGCAGCAGACGACAAAGAGTAATGGGCAGCCGCTGGACCGTGGCCGCGCTGGCTGCTCTCGGATGGATCGCGGCGGCTGGTGCGCAGGAGGAATCCGAGGCGGCCCCCACCGAGGGCGGTCGGAAGAACGTCCTCTTCATCGCGGTCGACGATCTCCGACCAGAGCTAGGCTGCTATGGATCAACGGTCGCGCGCACGCCCCATATGGACGCGTTCGCCAGGACGGCGCTGCGCTTCGACCAGCACTACGTGCAGGCTCCGTCCTGCGGGCCCTCGCGCTACGCGCTGCTCACCGGTCGGAGCCCCGATTCCTCGGGTGCATTCGCCAACGACGCTCTGTTCCGAGGCCCGACGCGGCTCCGTGCGAGCGCTGACCCAGCCAAAGACCCAGCCAAAGGGGCCCAGTCCCTTCCCGAGGCCTTCCGGCGCGGCGGCTACCGCACCGTTTGCATCGGCAAGATCTCCCACACGCCGGACGGTCGAGTCTTCGCCTACGACGGCCAGGGAGATGGACGCCACGAGCTCCCCAACGCATGGGATGAGCTAGCGACGCCCCTGGGTCCGTGGGGCCGCGGCTGGGGCAGCTTCTTTGCCTACGCGGGAGGAGCGCACCGCGAAGACGGAGAAGGCCACCAAGCACTCGCTGAGTTCGCCGCCCTGGCGGATACGGACCTACCCGACGGCCTGATGGCGAAGGCCGCTTCGGAGAAGCTCGTCGAGCTAAAGGAGAGAGGCGAGCCCTTCTTTCTCGGGCTTGGCTTCTTCAAGCCGCACCTGCCATTCGTCGCGCCTCGCGCCGACCTTGAGGCCATGGCTAAGGTCGAGATCAAGGCGCCGATAGCGAACGCCGAGTTCCGGCCCCCCTCCTACCACCGGAGCGGAGAGTTCAGGCGCTACGACTCGCCATGGTTCGAAGGCCCCGACGAAAAGCTGCCTCTCACCGACGAAGAGGCGATCGAGGCGCGTCGCGCCTACCTTGCTTGCGTGCGCTACGTTGACCGTCAGATCGGAATCGTGCTCCAGGCCCTTGAGTCCGAAGGGCTGAGCGACTCCACCATCGTGGTGATCTGGGGCGACCACGGCTGGCACCTTGGAGAAAGCGGCGTCTGGGGTAAGCACACGATGCTCGACCGATCCCTGCGCAGCGTTTTGATGATGCGCGCCCCGGGCGTCACCGCGCCAGGCACCGAAACCGCCTCCCTTGTTTCGTCCATCGACCTGGCCCCCACGCTGCTTCAGCTATGCGGCCTCAAAGGCGCCCCCATGGCCGCGCCCCTAGACGGGCTCGACCTATCCGCTGTGCTGACCGATCCAGCCAAGGCCGTCCGCTCGGAAACGGAGGCGTACTTTGGCTCGGCGAAAGCCATGTGGGGCACGATCCGCACGGAGCGCTACCGACTGATCGCCCGCCGCAAGGAAGGCGTCTGGAAGAACGCTCGCGTCTTCGACTGCGCGGCGTCTGCGGATCCGGGTCCCGACAACGAGGTGACTCTCGAGGAAGTCGCGGCAGAGCTGATGGCGAAGCTGCCGAAGTAGGCATGCGCTGGGAGTCTGCGCCATCAAAGGGAGTACGTCGCGAGTCCGCGGAGGCGCTCGTCCGGGAAGTCCCGCAGGTTGGCGGGTGCGGCGCTCTCTGACGCCGCGCCGACTGCGGCCGATGGTCCCTTCGACTGCATCCGCCAAGGACCGAAAAAGACCGTCTGCGGTATGCCGGAAAGAGGTGACAGCACGGACCACGTCGGCTCCTCCCCTGCCGGTGATTGTGGCATAAGTGACTGAAAGCGAAGCAGCCTTAGCTCGCCGCCGGCAACGTCCCTCGAGGAGCGCATTTGTCTGCGATGGAGTCTATGAATGCCATCCGAGTAGAGAACCAGCTCGAGTCCGACGCGCACGGTCTCGCCGAGGCTCGGCGCTTCCTCGGCGGGCTCAACGCCCGCCGTCAGCCCCCGGGACTCCAGAGCGGCTCCCATCCCTATGTGGTTCCGACAGAACGCGATGCGCTCTCCTCGAAACGGCAGGGAAGAGCGCACCGACATCTCCCGCGTCTGGGCCCGAGCCTCCTCAGCCAGCTCGCGCTCTTCGCGGCGGAAGTCCCCGATGACCCGTGGGAGCTCTTCTGGATCGAACATGACGATCGCTTCCGCGCCAGCCTGCTCGGCAAGCCACGCCAGCCCCTCCATGGCGACGGCCCGGCGTTCTCCGTAGAGCCGAATGCGCTCCGGCGTTCCGTGGTTCTGTGCTCTTCCGAGTCCCGCCGAAGCGCTCGTCACAAAGCGAGGCTTCAACACGACGCTCAACCCCAGGGCTCGCGCTGCCGCGGCGCTCACAAGGAGCGCACCGTCACCCTCCACCGTCACGCCAAGGCCCCAGGCCTGGAGTTCGGCGGGCACGCTCTCGCGCTCGCGGGCCCCCGGGGGAGCCACGGGAACATGCACGACCAGCTGAACACCCTTGAATCCCAGCGAGGCCACCCTCTCAAGGTCCCGGTGCAGCTCGATGCTACCTAGCTGACCGACTCCGCGCGCAGGATTGGCGATCTCGATCACATGGCCACCGGACCAACTCCGCGGCTCACCGGGCACGGGAACAACGGGCGCTTTCACCAAACTTGCCTGCCACTGGTCGCGAAGGCGCCGGAGGATCTCTTCATCTTCCTCCATCCGAGCTCCCCACGCGGCCCCCACATCGGAGTTGAACACGGCGAGGACACCTCGGGCCAAGCGTGCCTCGACCGGAGCCAAGGCGAGACGCGGACGCCGCCGGTAAGGCGAAAGAACGTCCCCAAAGCTGACAGGCTCGCCACGCGGCTCGAGCTCTACGAGGGAGAATCCACCCGCGCGTCCGGTGAAGACGTAGATCAGGCCGCGCAGGAGCCATGGGGAAGCGGGGGCTCCAAAAGTCCGCAGCAACTCCGTCTCTAGGAAGTCCTCGACAGCGTCGTCCGCACTCGCCGCCACGTCGGGCACGAGGACGAGTCGATGATGAATGGCGTCGTACCAGCCGCAGCGCTGGAGGGCACCGTCGCGGGTGAAGGGTTCGACCCCTACGAGCTCGGCGATTCCTATGGGAACCGCGGGCTCCATGTCTTGGCCTAGGGCGCGGATCGCCGTTGAGAAGCGCAAGCACGCATCCGTGAGCTCCACGTGGGGAGCAGCGCTAGTGGGCTTGGAAATGAGCGCTTCCGGGATCTTCGCGAACGTAAGCAGGCGAGGGGTGACGTTACCGGCCTCGTCTAGCTCCGCTTCGAACACGCGCTGGCCGCCGCTCCACATCACGATCCCAGGTGCGACGGGAGGTGCGTCGAGGGAGAGCGCCCGGAGAGCCGTGGCGGCAGGAACCGCGCTGGGCTCCGAGGCGAGCACCAACGTGACCAACTTGGCGTCGGACTCCAGCGCCTCCCGCAGCCCAGCGCCCCTCAATCGAGGGGCCGCGTCCGCGAGGGAGCGCTGCGTGATCGTGAGGCAGAGAACGCTCCCGCCCCTGGAAACGGTAGAGCCGTCGGGCAAGAGCCAGGCGCCTGTTTGCAGTCGAAGGCCCCATGACTCCCAAGCACGCGCGACCGACTCAGGGTCCCCCACCGCCGTGGGATCTAAGGAACCAAGCAAGACATCATGGGGTGCCGGCAAGGATGCACCGGCGCCCGCTTCGGGCTCACCGGCGATCATCACGTGAACGCCCCGCTCTTGCCACCGCAGGCCGAGCCGCAGGGCTGCAACGCGAAGCGCTGGACTCAGCGCGCCGTGATCCAAACGACGAACAGCCACGCGCGGGCCGCTCGGCGATGAGTGGAGCCCGTGAAGCACCGGCTCTGAATCCCCATGGCCCGCCGCGCTCAGCGCGTGCCACGCGCCGCCCCACGCGAGTAGGACGGCAAAGAGCCAGGAAAGAGCGGCTCCCGCGCTACGTCGTTGGGCATCGGCAGTCATACGTCGAGAGAGTAGGTGATTTGGGGCGCCTGGTTGAGGACTAGTCGCGGAGCTGCGGCGCGAGGAATGCTTGGACTTCGCTGGCTGCACCGCGAACCTCGATGGAGGTCAGTTGGCCCCCTCGCAGAGGCGTCAAGGAAAGCGCGCAGATGCGGGACCGTGGCCCCTTGAACTGCGCCCTGACGACGCGCTCGACGCCGTCAGGACTGGCCCCGCGGATGAGCACCGAGACGGAGGCTGGCTGATCGCTCCACTGCACCGTCACGACGTCGTGGGTGCCCACGGACAGCGCCTTCAGCGGCCCGCGGAAATTCGCTTCACCATCGGCCGTGAGAGGGATCTCCACGGAGGCGTCGAGATCGGCATCCACCACCACCTCAACGTCCACTTCGGGCTCGTTGCCGGGCGCCCCGACACCGCTCAGCCTGACGCGGTGACCGTTCGGCTGGTCCTGGATGATTGGAATGAGCTGATCGTACTCCCCCGGTGGATGGGGCCAAATCTGACCCGTGTCAGAAGAGAGTAGCTGCCACTCGGTGATCTTCTTTGTCTGGGTCCTAACGCGCAGCTGAAGGACGCCGTCGCCGGTGGACAGGAGCGTGCCATCGGGGAAGAACACCTTGACGCCACTGTCGCCCTGCTGGGTCATCTCGGCCGGAGCGAGGCGCTCTTTCGGAAGCGGCGCAGCGCCCGCGTGGCTCGTGCACACGAAGAAGGTTGTCAGGCTGCGTTGCACGGCTTTGCCCCCATGGCCGACCAAGAAACACTGATGGACGGGGAACTCAAAGAGCACGTGCCGGGGGAGCTTCCGTTGCTGGGCTACATAGGCGAAGTGCCCCAGCGATCCGCCAAAGGGCTTCGCGCGGACTCCACCGGGATAGACGAGCTGCCCGAGGGCAGCCACCAGCAGCTCCGCGAATTGGTGCTCCTTCGTGAAGCTCGAACCCACCACGGCTACATCCACGTCCAAGGGCCCCTCGTCAAGGGTCCCTTGGAGCGCCTCTGACTTGATGACTTGAGTCAGCACCGTGTCCTGATCCACCCAGTCGTTGACGGGGTGGTCGTGACCAATGGCCGCGAAAACCAACAGGGCCTTCTCCGCCGGGCCCCGCTCTTCGACGAGTTCAACGTCCACTTCTCCGGTCGCTAGCTCGGGATACTCCTGGGCCACTGCTTGCGCCAGCGCAGCTGCACCGCGGGGCTCCCAGTGGGAGTCGCGACGGAAGTAACGCCCTTCCACGGGGACTTGGGCTAAGGCGCGGGACACGTCCATCGCCTCAAGGCCGCGTGCCGTGAGGGCCTTCGACAAATTGGCTTCGAACTCTATGTCGGGGTCCATGCCCGTCGGGAGCTTCTCCCTGCACGCCACTGCTTTGCGTGGGATCGGCAACAGGATCAACTGCGACCCAAGCCGCGCTAGCCGGCGCTCGACCGCAGCCGCCTTCAACGCGGTCAGCCGAATCGCGCGATCGCGTACACGGGCCGGTGGGACCACGCGATTGCGCAGGAAAAGCCAGCCGTCTTTTCCGGCCACGAGATCACGGGGCACGGTCCCCAGCACCTCCATCAGGAAAGCCGACCAGAACGGAGCGATCGACCTTCGTACCCTCGAGCGGGTTCTCAGCCGAGTGTCCGCCCAATTGGCAGCGGACCCATCCCATAGATTCCGATTTCGCTTGGCTTCGTTGAGATCCCGAGCCTCCTGACCGATCGGGTGCTTCACGGGCGCTGGGAACGCCAGATCTACGCAGAGGGTCCCGAGCACGACGAGCCCTGAAAGAACCAGCCCGCACGCGGCGACCCCGCGCCCCCACCGGCCCGCGGGGTGGGGAGCACCTTCTTCCTCACTCGGGATCTGAATGAGCGCGTCCATCAGAACTGAAAGTAAAGGAACGGGACGTTGGCCGCCCGGTGTAAGTGAACTAGGGAGACAAGGAACAGGAGGAACATGGTCACCATCCACCACACCCTCGGCGATGCCGCGTGCTCCTGGGTGGTCCTGAACCCCCAGACGATGATCGGCGCCACGACCATCGCCAACGTCTGCAGGGGCGTCCATTCCACGAAGATCCCGGCGCTTGCCCCGCTCGTGACTCCAACCATCGCGCCGAGCACCTGAGCAGCTTCGCCCACGCTATCTGCGCGGAAGAGGACCCACCCAAAGACCACGAGCACGAAGGTAAGGAGGTTCTGCGCGAACCCGGGTAGACCGCCAAAGAGGCTGCGCCGACCCGACAGGCGCTCAAGGATAAGCCAGAATCCCTGGTAGGCACCCCAGGCCACAAAGGTCCACGCCGCTCCGTGCCAGAGTCCGCCAAGAAGCATCGTCAGCGCGAGGTTCACGTACGTCCGCACCGCGCCCTTTCGATTGCCGCCCAGCGGAACGTAAAGATAGTCGCGCAAGAACGACGAGAGCGAGATGTGCCAGCGCCGCCAGAACTCCGTGATGCTATGGGAGATGTACGGCCTGTTGAAGTTGATCGGGAACTGAAAGCCGATCAGGAGCCCGAGACCGATCGCCATGTCCGAGTACCCCGAGAAGTCGAAGTAGATTTGGAACGTGTAGCACAGGGCCGCCGTCCAGGCCTCCAACACCGTCAGGGAGTCCGCGCCGAAACCTACGTCGGCGCCGATCGCGAACGTGTCCGCCAAGAGCAGCTTCTTGGCCATGCCCGCCTGGAAGATCAGCGCGCCGATCGCAGCCTTTTGCAGGCTGTGCGTGCGGCTGCGTAGCTGCTCGGCGACCGACGAGTAGCGCACGATCGGACCTGCCACGAGCTGAGGGAACATCGACACGTAGCACGCGAAGTCCCGAAAACTAGACGCTGGCTCCGCGTCTCCGCGATAGACGTCGATGGTATAGCTAAGGGTCTGGAACGTGTAGAACGAGATCCCCACGGGCAGCACGACCGCCGTCCACGAAACCTGATCGTGGCCCATCGACGCTAGGATCGCGTTGAAGCTCTCGATCCCAAAGTTGGCGTACTTGAAGTACGCCAGCAGTCCCAGGTTGCACAGGCAGGAGAGAACGACGAAGCGCTTGCCGCTGCGGTCCTTCGCCTTGTCCCCGGTGATGCCCTTGCCGCAGGAGAAGTCGACGATGGTCGACACCCACATCAGCAGCACGAAGTCCGGTCGCCACCAACCGTAGAAAACGTAGCTCGCGAGAGCGACAACCCAGGAGCGCCACGTCCGCGGAACCAAGTAGTACGCCGCGAGGAAGACCGGAAGGAAGACGTAGAGAAAGACGTAGCTGGTCAAGAGCATGGCGAACCCGCTTTGTAGCTGTCAGGGGCGAAGCGAAGCAACGAAAGAACAGCCGCTCCCCCATGGGAGCCGCCTGGGCTTCTCGCTTCTGTGCAGTCGTCATCGATGTGGCCCAGAAGAAGTTCCGATTCTCGCCAACTACCCAAGTAGTCGGCCGTACCCTGGGGGACCGAACGAAATGTGCAGCCCCACGTTTGCTGACTGCACCCCAACCGACTGGACCCCCAGCCTTACTCCCCATGAAAGCCGCTCTCATCGCCAGCCTGGCCCTCACGACCCTCCCACTCGCCGAGGACGTCCCACGCTTGGTCCTGGAGGAAGGCGACATGCTTTCGTCAGCCTGGGACATCACAACGACGCGGGAGACCATCGCCGCCAACCTCGGGATCATGGGCAACGACCAGGACGTTGGAAGTGGGTCTATCAATACGAGTACCCGGATCCTTGAGCTGAGCGATGAGTTTCCCAAGGTCGACGACGAGGGGTCGCCTCTCACGATCGTGCGGTCCTACGAAACGCTCAACACCGGAACAGAGCGCGGGGGCGAAGAACGCGAGGGAGTGACCGTTCTCGATACCGAAGGAGAAAGCGACCTCACAGGCAGCACCGTCGTGTTCACCTACGACCCTGAGTCCGAGGAGTGGAGCGCGGCCTACGCGGAGGACGCTGAGGGCGAGGAGGAGTGGCTTGAAGACCTCGCGCCACGGGTGGACCTGTCGGGCCTTTTGGGAGGCGTCGAGGAAGACCTCGAAGTGGGCGGATCGTGGAGCCTCCCCCCAAGCTTCCTGAGCGACCTCCTCGATCCGGGAGGAGCGGTCATCCAGCTGGCGGAGCCAGAAGCGGACGACGCCCCCGAGGGCGCTGTCCAACTGAGGCTGCCCGGAGAGTCCTCCATCAAGCGCTACGAGGATCTTGACGGCGACCTGACGGCCACCCTCGCGGAGATCACCGAAGAAGACGACACGCGCGTCGCCAAGATCGTGGTGAAGGTCGACGTCGAAGGCGATCTCGACGTCATCGAAGACTTGGAAGAAGAGGCCGACGAACGCGGATCTAACGAGACCTACCTCGACGGAACCCTCGCCCGGACCCTAGAGGGCGAGTTCACGATCCTCTGGAACCTGACCAAAAACCGCCCCGAGTCCATCGAAGGCGAGCTGAGCGGCAGCGCCGAGATGGACGTCGAGTGGTCCATGTCAGCCGGCGCCGACGAACTGGAAATCACGTTCCACCAAGAGGTCGATGTAACCCACGAGATAGAAGCGACGTTCGGCGACTAGACCGGCTAGCACCCCTACCGGAAGGTCACCGAGTAGCCCGGCGTGAAGTTCGAGGTCTGCCCGGGATTCTGATCCCGGTGCCAGCACTGGAAATTCCAAGTGTCGCCTGGGAGCGTCGCTTGCGTCCCCGCTGGCTGCGGAACCGCGGTTGCATCCACCACGAGGCGGATCTCCCCGGTGGCCCCGGAGTTGCCCACCTGGCTCAGGTAGCGGCCGGTGTTGGCGCCCACGCAGAGGTTGCCTTGGCTCCCACCGGCGTTCGCTACGAACGCCTGCGCGCTGGAGACGATAAAGAAGCCGGCTTGGGACGTTGGAAGGTCCCTCGCCACGAGCTCAAGGTCGTTGACGGCGAGGAACGCGGTTCCCTCCTGGACGATCGTGCTCGGGCTCCCCGTCGAGTTCGCCGCCGGCGTGCAGTAGAGGGCACCCGAAGGGTCGTCACAGGTCGCATCGATCACGCGGAATTCGTCGATGCCAGCTTCCACAATGTTGTGCAGCCCCGTGTCCGAGGCGATGAAGCGCAACTGCATCTGGGAGGTCGGCGGCAGGAACTCGGGCACAAGAGATGAAACTCGGATCCACCCCCGCGAAGTCCCCGGCCCCAGGGGCCCCACCTGCTCGAGCAGCGTCCAGTTCGCGCCTGCGTCGTTCGATATCTCGACGACGAAGGCGTCGTTCGGCGGGTTGACTCCAATGTTGTTCGAGAACCAACGACGGTACTCCACCGTCGGAAGCGTCATCTGGGACATGTCAATGACCGGTGACAGGAGCGTGGTGAATCCGAAATCCACGTCGCCGTCCGTGTTGTTCGTGAGGGTCCCCTGGCCCGTGAACCAGCAGACCCGACCGCCCGCGGGAAAGCCGCCCGTGGGCTCGGCATCCGTTCCGATCGGCACTTCCCGGACCCACTGGCCACGGTCCGCGGTGTCCCCCGGCTGGCCGCCGACCCAGCCCTGGTCCGACTGCATGCTGTCGTAAAAGGCAACCGCCGCTGTGTCCCCCACGTAGGAGACATTGGGCTCTAAGGGGGCGCCCTTCGGGTAGGTCGCCTCGACGCCGTCCGTGGAGAGGGCCGAGACGTACCAAGCGACCGTCGACCCGCAAGCCAGCGGGGGGAACGCACCGGCATACTCCCCCGCGACGCCGGTGGGCGTCATCGGAAACTCCATCGGGCCGCTACCGCTGTCGATGACGAGGCGGACCGACGCCGAATCAAACGTGCCCGCATCAAACTCAGTCACCTGAGCCGTCAGTGCCTCGCCAGCCGCATCGAGGGCCTCAAGCTGGGCAGTGGGAACGTCCACGGCCAAGGGCTGGAAGGACAGCACAAAGAGCCCGCGCTCACGGTCGCTGCCGAGGACCGTGCCGCTTGGGAGGTTAGGGAAACAGCTCCAGAGCCCGTTGAAGCTCTGCGAGTTCAGGTCCGGCGCGGTGTCAAAGAACGCGACTTCCTCTGGACTGTCCGAATTCGCGTCGATATCGAAGACCCGGACGCCCGACGTGTAGTTCGCCTGGAACAGGTACCCGTCGCGCTCGTACATGTTGTGGCTGACAGCCTGCACCTCGTTGTCAAAGCTGCCAATGAACGTCGCGTTGTTGAGGTCTTCAACGTCGAAGACACGGGTACGAGTGACCGTTACCCCGTTGCCTTGATCGAGCTCGTCCCCGAGGTAGAAGCGCGTCCGGTCGGCGGAGAGCCACCCTTGGTGGCTGTAGGCGCGGTCCGGATAGGCGATCTGGGCGCGTGTGAAGATGTTGTTCTTGTTCGTGACGTCGAGGATCGTCAGCCCCGTATCGCCCGAGCCGTTGTTGAACCCTGCGCAGCAGAACGCGATCTGCCGGCCCGCGTAGGGACCCGACGTGTAGGTCACGATCTGGGCGTCGTGGACGTACCGGGACTGGTACTGGCCGCTGAACTGGGGCGAGCTAGGATTGGCAAGGCTATAGATGCGCAGGCCGTTCCCGCCGCCGCCCGTGCGATACAGGAAGCCGCTCACTTCGTCGATCGCGACGTTGTGCGTTGCATCCGTGCCCTGGCCCGTCACGGTGTTCTCGAGGGTCACAACCCCCGCGTCCACGTTCGACAGATCGATCACCTGGATTCCGCTGCCCCCTTCACTGACGGAGTAGGCGCGATCTTGGTACGTCTTGATGTCCCGCCAAAGGCTGACCGGGCCGTCGATACGTTCAATGACGGTCGCGTTCGCGGGGTCCGTCACTTCCACTACGACGGTCGCGGTGGACGTCCCCATCAGCGCGTACTCGCGGCCGGAAGGAGACACGTAGCCCCAGCAGTCGTTGCCTGAACCGTCATCGCCGAGGTCCTCAAGGGTCAGCCACGACTCCAGACGAAAACCCTGGGCGCTGAACCCCAAGGCATCGGTGCCCAACTCGCGGTTCGCCGTTCCACTGCCGCCGCGCTCGACGATGCGCCGGTAGCCGGTGCCTGGGAAAGCGGGCCTGCGATCGAGGATCTTGGGGTCGTCCTCATGGGGCAGCACCGGGGCCGCACCAAAAGCTGACGCGGCCGTGAGCGCAACGAGCCCCAGGGACAATTTGCCAAGGTGAACGGCGGCCGTGGAGTGCGAACGCGTGCGGTCGTTGAGTGAAGTCATAGATCCCGAATCTGTGGCCTGTGTCGCTGGCGATCCGGGGTCGGTTCGCTCAGCTAGGAGTTCCTGGGAGAGTCTACCACGGGAGAGCTGCCCCCAAGGTGCTCCTGCCATACGCTCGCGAACCGCTGTGCGAAGCGCCGCGGGTAGTCGCTCACCTGGTCAGCGCAGTGCGGCGTCACGAGCACGCGGGGATGGCCCCACAGGGGGCTCGACACAGGCAGCGGCTCGACTTCGAACACATCTAGCCACGCGCCGCCTAGCCCAGCGCTGAGGCCGGCGACGAGGGCCGCCTCGTCGAGCACGGCACCGCGGCTCGAATTGAGAACGAGCGCACCCGCCGGAAGCATCCGCAGACGGCGCTCGTCCATCAGCCCGCGCGTCGACGCGTTGAGCGGCACGTGCAGGGACAGCACGTTCGCGCGGGGCAGCCACGCATCGAGGGCTTCCGGCCCATGCATCTCGTCGAAATGAGGGTGGTTCTCTCCACTCGCCCGGATCCCCACAACGCGGCAGCCGAGTGGCCGGAGGCGACGCGCGAACTCAGCCCCTGCGGCCCCAGCACCGACCACGAGCACGGTCTGCCCTTGCAGCGATTCGAATCGAGTCGGATTCCACTTGGCACTCGCATTGGAGCGCACGGTCTCCGCAAGACCCGTCGACAGATACAAGAGCGCAGCCAGCGCCCGCTCGCCCAGAAACGGCGCCAGGACCCCGGCGCAGGTGGTCAGCGTCACGCGCCCCGCGTCGTACCCCGCCAAGTGGTCGGTGCCCGAACCACCGACATGAAACCAGCGAACCGTCGGTGCATCGATAGCGGGGCGATGCGCATCACCCGGAAACCCCGAGTGCTTCATCGAGAACACGATGGACGGTCGGTGTTCTTGGAGCGCCGAGTGAACCTCGGAACCGCTTGTCGCTGCGGACCACTCAATCCCCTCGCAGGCACGAAGCAAGTCCATCACTTCTTCCGGCTCCGAGTGCAGAAGCAGCCCCCGCTGGGCCTCACCGGGAACCAGCCCTCGAATCGTCACGCCGAGGTCTCCCGCGGGTGCGGAGGGTACTCCGGCTCAAGCTCCACGTCGACCGCATCCGCCACGCGGTTGATGTAGTTGAAGTACGCGACTACTTGAATCGCGTCGTGGATCGCGACGTCGTCGAAGCCAACCGAGCGCAGCGACTCCACGTGGGTCTCGCGCATGGCCGCGGGCTCCTTCGTAAGCGCCTCAGCGAACGCGCACAGAGCACGGTCCTCGGCCCCAAGGCCATCCAGCTCACTCCATCCTCGGCGGATCCCCTCCACGAATTCCTCGCGCTCCGACGCAGCTCGCTCACTCCACTCAGTCTCGACCTCGGCACGGAGGTCGTCGGCGTGACTGCAGGTTCAGTAGTGGCACTCGTTGATCTGACTCACCGCGGTGGCGAGCATCTCGCGCTGCCTGCGCGATAGCCCATCCGGCGCGTACATGATCTTTTGGTAGAGCCCCATCGAGGCATCGAGGACCGCGGGCGCCGCGCTCTGGGCGCGCACGATGCCGAAGACCCGGCCGGCTCGCTCGATGGCGGCGCGGTAGGTCTTTGCCAAACGGCCGGTGGCCTCGTCGACGGGAACGGTGTGGATCCAGGGCATGTGCGTTTCTCCTTTGGGGGGCTCGGGGCCGTGGTTCAGGCTTCAGTGGCGCCACTGAATTCCTGGTGCAGATCAGAAGGAACGGCCCCACCCGCGCCCCATGTTATTGACCCACGCCCCGATGATCTGTGCGTGGCGTTCCTTGATCGCACGCAAGTCCTCGAAGGCCTGGGCTCGTTCGTGATCGCCAATGCGCACCAGGAACACCGCGTAGCGAGCGTACCAGCGCGCGACCGTCTCCTCGGCATGCTTGATCAGGCGCAGGGGCGGTCGGGGTCCCGTCAACGGGGCGCCGTAGACGAGGACGCGCGCCAAGGCTCGCCGCCGAAAACTCGTGCGCCGCGGCCGCCCCCCCATGCTGCGTATCAGCTCTTGGACGCGGCCGACGAGGACAATGCCGTCCTCGTTGATCTCTTTCGCGACGACCGCCAAGTCCTCGTCGCCTGCACGGCGCGCGATGTGATCCATCACGGAACGCGCACCGATCTCCGAAAGCAGCGCAAGCTTCACATCCCTGACGAGACTGCGGTAAGCGCGTCGGAGCTCCTTGGGCGGCGGAGCGAAGGCGTCCACCCTGAACTCGCTTTGCACGCGCTGTCCTCCCGTCACATCTTCCACCTCAACTCACCTGCGATCACTTAGGGGCAGCGACTTCCGCGCCCCTTGACTCGAGGCTCATCAGCTCTCGAAGGGCTCCGTCCGGATCCACCTCCAGCGCGGCCGGAGCCGCGGAAGCTGGGACCTCCAGAAGGTCGCGACGCTTATCGACCTCCAGCAAGTGATCCATCACCTCGCCTTCAAGACTCGTCACCCGAACGGGCAGAAGGAAGGGGAAGGCGGGCGCAGCGGCGCCAGCCTGGAGTTCATGGACTTGGTCCACTCGCAAGAGCACGCGCTCGCGCGCGGCGTCAAAGGTCCAACGGGTCTTGACCCGGGGCTCGGTGCTGTTCCGCAACCAAGATCGGACAAAGCGAGCACCGAAGCCTGGCACGGCGTCCTCAGCCGCAGCCGCAAACTCTTCCCACCCGACGGGCTCGCCCCCGCGATGGGTGTCGACGAACGAGCGCAGGAGCGTCCGAAACTTCGTCGCGCCCATCATCTGACGCAAAAGCAAGAAACGAGGGACGGCCCACTCGTCGGTGACGCTGGGCCGATGGAGACGTGCGGCGTCCGCGACGTCCCATCCATCCGGAGAAGTCCCCGCGACAGATTCGAGGAAGAGGCGGTGCATGACACCCGCGAGGCTCCGCAAGGCCGCGCCCGCAGGCCCCGGCTTGAGGGGCAGTGTGCCACCGAACCAAGCGTCGGCGGGAGCGGCGAGAGAAGGAAGCGCGTCGGCACCGCGACGCACTAGGAGCTCGGACTCGCAGAACGCCAAGAAGGCTTCGAGCGCGAGGGTAGGCGTCGGTTCTTCGCCCCCGTCGGCGAAGGGTGCTCCGGCGGGGATCGCAGCGAGGGCTTCGGCCTCGGCTGCGTCCGAAAGTTCCGCGACGCGCTGGGAGTGAAGTAGCATGGGCGCGAGACCGAGGCGCTCAAGACCCGTTGCGCTAACGTTCCCAAGCTGACCAAGGCCCGCGTCAAACCAAACCGTCGCGCTGTCGCCCGGGTCGAGGGCAGAGAGCAGCGCTTCGGCAGCCTCAAGCGGCTTCATGGCCGGCGGATCGATCCAGGCCACATCGACCGTCACGCGCTCCCCTTCGGGCGCGCCCTCGGCGTCAAAGTAAAGCGAGCCGTAGTCGAAGCTGAGTCGCACCGGGTGGCCGCCGAGGACATAGCCGCTGGCCGTCCGCTTGCGAAGCCCACCGTCGTCCTCAACCTGATGTGCGTCCTTGGAGCCTTCGATCCTCGCGACGCGCAGGTCGTCCGCCGAATAGCTGCCATGGGTCCCGCCGTAGATCTCCACATGGGCCACATCGATCCCCGCAAGACGTGTGGCGAAACTAGGTGGCGCCGCGGGCACGAGGGGTTCTAGCTCCACCGGCGCGCTGCGCGCACATCCCAGAAGGCCGGCGACAACGCAGCCGCCCAGGGGCAGGCCGCATCGAATGCGTAAGAGTGTGGACGCGGCGACGCGAGTCGCGACTTGGAGCTCTCGCGGGGAGCGCGCACCGAATAAGCTGGGGGTCCGGAAGGCCATGGCTACATGGTAGCCGGAGACGCCCTATGGACTTCCTGCTCGAATGCATCGGTTTCCCACCAGACGTTGGTGAGGACGGCCTGATCGAGTTCATCCAGGCCCATGGGGAAGCCGCGGCCCTGCGAGGCGACCCCGAAAACCACCGGGTCCTCGGCCTAGGGGGCGGGCTTGAGGTGCGAGCGGACCGCGCAACGACCGGGGCGTATTGGACCCTTACCCCCCAGTTCAAGGTCCCCCACAGGCTCCGATTCGCGGTGACCTCGATCGTTCGGCACCCGGACAGCCCCTTCGACGCGCTCCTGGCAGGCTGGGCTGCCCCGGCCATTGAGGCGCCCGGGCGGCCGGCTTCAGCAGCTAGCCAAGCCGGGGCCTACCGGCTCACCACCTGGATCTACGACGCCCGGCGTCTCGGATCGAGGATTTCCCCGGGGCACGTCCTCGCGATCAGCGTCGCTGGCTTCGCGGTCCACGTCGACCGGGTCATCGCGAATGAGGACGTGCGGGATCCATCAATCCTCAGCCGAGTCGCCGGAGCGGACATTCGGCCGCTCGGGGGCCCCGACGAGCCAGGTGGTTGCTGCGACGTGTCCCTGCGCATCCAAGCCGTCCGCCGAATCAAGAACAGGCTCACGGGAGAGCCCGTAGAGATCGCTATCTGCGATGCCCCCGACCGTCCGCTGCTGCTCTTCCTATCCCCGTGGCAGCTCAAGGGCGATGGGCACCCGGCTCCGCAGCCCGGGATGCGGATCGAAGGCACTTTCATGTTCACGGGGCGCATCGCCGGCGGGCTTCCTAAGCGCCGTCCCACGTAGCCGCTGGGAATCGCCGACATGGGCGATTGCCCAACAGCACCCCCTGGATCCGTCCGGAGCGGCCCCAAATTTGGCAGACTGCCCGCCCCCTCCCTTCTCACCCCCTCCCCAACGCCCATGCGATCCCCCCAACGTCTGCTGATTGCCCTCGTGCTGCTGCTCCTTGCGGCCGTACCGAGCTCAGCCGCTCTCTCCTCAGCTACTCCGCAGGACTCCGAAGGGACGTCGCTAGAGGCCCCGGTCCAGGCCGCGGCTGACGCTGCTTCAGATGCGGGCGACTCAAGTCCCGACTGGCAGGCGAAGATCGACGAGAAGATGACGGCGGTGAACACGGCCGTGGGAGGCGTGATTTTCTTCCCGATCCCGATCCCCGGGACGGTGGGCGTAGAGCCAACCGAGATTCCGTTCACGGACGGCAAGAAGACCTTCAGCCAGCAGACGATTCCGTTCGCGGTACTGTGGCTGGTGCTGGGCGCCATCTTCTTCACCGTGCGCATGGGCTTCGTCCAGCTCCGCCTCGTGGGGCACGCGATCTCGGTCACGGCTGGCAAATGGGATGACCCAGACCTAGAGGAGCACGGGGAGGTCAGCCACTTTGAGGCGCTTTCCGCCGCGCTATCCGCCACCGTCGGACTCGGTAATATTGCCGGCGTCGCCATCGCGATCTCCCTCGGCGGGCCCGGCGCGACCGTGTGGATGATTCTGGCCGGATTCCTCGGAATGGCCTCGAAGTTCACCGAGTGCTCCCTCGGCCAGATGTACCGCAAGGTGCGCGGCGACGGCAGCGTCATGGGCGGCGCGATGTACTACCTGTCGGACGGCCTGAAGGAGCGCGGCCTCGGAGGCCTCGGTAAGGTCCTCGCCGTCACCTTTGCGATCCTCTGTATCGGTGGGTCCCTCGCAGGGGGCAACAGCTTCCAGGTGAACCAGTCGCTCGGTGCGATCGGCGAGACGATCCCGTTCTTTGGGCTCAACGAAGAAGGCGTTCGCGAGTACGGCTGGGTCTACGGCGCCATCATGACCGTGGGCGTCGGCGCCGTGATCCTCGGCGGCCTGCGCCGCATCGCGGACGTGGCCTCGAAGATTGTTCCGCTGATGTGCGGCGTGTACGTGGCGGCCTGCCTCTTCGTGATCCTCAGCAACGCCGCCGACATCGGGCCGGCCTTCCAGACGATCGTCGACGGAGCCTTCAACCCTGACGCTGCCCTCGGCGGGATCATCGGCGTGCTTATCGTCGGCTTCCAGCGCGCGGCGTTCTCGAACGAGGCCGGCGTGGGCTCTGCCGCCATCGCGCACTCGGCGGCGAAGTCGGAGTACGCCGTCCGAGAGGGCATCGTGGCTCTGCTGGAGCCGCTCATCGACACCATCGTCGTCTGCACCATGACGGCCCTCGTGATCGTGATCACCGGCGCCTATCAAAAGGAACTGAATGGCGTTCCCACCGAATTCGCGACCTTCATCGATTCTGGCAACGGCGCAGCCCTCACGAGCCAAGCCTTCGGCACGACCCTGTCATGGTTCCCGTACGTCCTGAGCGTTGCCGTAGCCCTCTTCGCCTTCTCAACGATGATCTCGTGGTCGTACTACGGCGAGCGCTGCTTCGCCTGGCTCTTCGGTGACGGCCTTGGGCTCGTCTACAAGGCGCTGTTCCTGACCTTCACCTTCCTCGGCTCCGTGCTGACGGCAGAGGCGGTGCTCGAATTCGGCGACCTCATGATCCTCGGCATGGCGATCCCCAACGTCCTCGGGGTGATCCTGCTGTCCGGGAAGGTCAAGGAGAAGCTGAACGAGTACCAAGAGCTGAAGAAGTCGGGCCAGATGAAGCGGACGCCGTGATTGGGTGCCCAAGCCCCCCTTCAGCGGGGCTCAGGACCGCATTGGACGGCCTCGGGGGCTCCCCGGGGCCGTTTTTCGTGTCCTGGGCTCCCTTGGCGCCGGGATCCGGTCGATACTTCAAGCATGCTGCCTACCGGCCAAAACCACCGTGTCGTCGCCCTTCCCGCCCTGCTGGCCCTGTCAGCAGGACTCAGCCTAGGCTTCTCTCCTAGAACCGCGTCTGCGCCGACCCCCGGCAGCGTGGTGCTCCCTGCACCCACCGCTTCAGCACCTGCCTCCCCCCAGCGAGGTCGCTCCGGCCGAGTCCCACGCTCAAGGAATGGCGAGCCGTCCAGGCCGCGCGGCATTAGCTCGCCGAGCGCGGTGAACGCGATCAACAACTCCGGCGGAGCCTTTGGGGCTTCGACGGTGGACTCCGATCGCGGTGGCGCTGGCGGTGGCGCCGGGCTGAACGACCCGAACAACCCGGTCTTCGGTCATCCCCCGGAGCGCCAGCAGCGGCTCTGGTTCAGCATCGCGGACGACGACAGCAGCGGCTGGGTCAGCTTCCGCGAGGCGGCCGCATCCATGCGATTCGACGCGCCGCGCTTCTGCGTCTTCGACGTCGATAACGACGGACGCATCAACTACGAAGAGTTCAGCGACTACATCGCCGGCGAGTCCGCGCGCAAGCGCCGCATCATCCCGCCAGTGGCGGCAGACCTTGACGGCTCACCCCGTAAGCGCTCCCCCGAGCAGCTTCGAGCCGCCTACGACAGTGACCTTGATGCTGCGATCAGCCGCTTCGAGTTCGAGACCATCCTGCGCGACTACGATCAAGAAACCCAGGCCTTCGGCGCGGGCGACGTCTTCGTCCGCCTAGACGTCAACGACAGCAAGACCCTGGAGATCGAGGAACTCGGTCGCCTCGCCTCCTTCCTCAATCCCCTCAAGGTCGGTCGCGGCATCACCACGCCGGTCATGCCGGGGGCCAGCACCGTGCTCGACCTCTTCGGCGAAATGATGGACATGGGCGACGCCCACCCTCCCCAGATCATTGGCCCGGTGCCCCCCTTCCGCCGCCTGGACCTGAACAACGACGGCTTCGTAGACATCGAAGACCTTGAGCGCCTCGAAGGCCGCTCGTTCAACCCCGTACGCCTCCGAAGCGTCCTCAACACCCTGGACATCGACTACGACGGCCGCCTCAGCGAAGCCGAGTTCCTGTCCAGCATGACCCCCCGCCGCCGCTAACCCACCCCGACGTGTTCCGTACCTGGTACCGAACACGTCAGGATGGGGTGGGCACTAGACGGCTTCTAGTTTTTCGTGGCGGGGGCCGCCCGCCGCGTCGGCGACGGCGTAGGAGCCGCGGCCTTTGAGGCTCATGCCGGCAGTTTCGCCCTTCAGGTTCACGCAGTAGAGCTGGAGGTCGAAGGTCGGCTTGCCGCTGGAGTCGACGAGGCCGGGCTGCCACTGGGCCATGCGCAGGGCCTGGCGCTGAACGCGCTGAAGCACGGTGCGGAGTGCGTCGCGGGGCGGGGCTCCGGAGCGCATCTGCTCGACTACGGCGAAGCTCGCGTTGGCGAGAATCGCGGACTCACCGCGGCCCGTGCCGCCGGCGCTGCCGACCTCTTGATCGCAGTAGAGCCCGGCCCCGACGATGGGCGAGTCCCCCACGCGGCCGGGGATCTTCCAGGCGAGACCCGACGTCGTCGTGGTGCACGCGATCTCGCCGCCCGTGGAGAGCGCCGAGCAGTGGATCGTGCCGGTGATGCGTTTCTTCCAGAGCAGGTCCTCCACCGCGACGTCCTCACCGTCCACGGGCACGACCATCCCGGACTTGAGGCTCTTGCGCTTGCCTGGGGGGCCACCAGGACGGCCACCGGTAGGAGCGGCTGGGACCAAGCGGTCATCGCGATCGCTCATGGACTCCCGCCACTTCATCCAGATCCTGCGCGTCTCCTCCGTCATGAGCTCCGTATGGGGATGCCCGTGATCGCGGGCGAAGCGGTAGGCCCCATCGCCCACGATGAGGCAGTGATCGGTGCGCTCCATGACGAGGCGCGCGACCTCGGAGGGATGCAGGATGTTCTTGATGTAAGCGACGGCCCCGGAGTTGTGCGTGGGGCCGTGCATCACCGCCGCGTCGAGGGTCACGTCCCCGTTCTCATCGGGGAGGCCGCCAAGCCCCACGGAGCGGTCCTTGGGGTCAGCCTCCACAAGCTTGACCACTTCGATGGCCACGTCCAAAGGGGCCGCACCCTTCTGCAGGTCGTCGTAGTACTGCTGCATGCCGCGCAGCGCGTTGGCTGAGCCAACCAACACGGGAGAGCTGGGCTTGGGACGCCCTGGAAGCGGCACGCGCGGAGCCACTTTCTTTTGCATGCCCGACGCGGAGCCCGCGGTCAGCGCGCTAGCCGCCGCGACAGTGGCGGCGCGCAGAACAGAGCGGCGGGAGGGCGCGCTCCCCTTGCCCATTCCTATTTCGGCCTCATCATTTTGCATGGAGCCAGCATAGGCAATCTCGCGGGACGCTACCGACCTTCTTCGATCGAGTCGAGTGCCCGCAGTCCTTCGAACTCTGGCAGTGGCTGGCCAGCGGTCAGGGCTCGTAGCCACTGATCCGCTCCAGCGAACCAGTCCGTCCAAAGAACCCGAAGCCCCTGATCCGCGTCGCTGGCCGTAACGGCCCGCAAGCGAAGGTCGCGCTCGATCGCCAGCGACTCCAAGTAGCCGGACAAATCCGAGGGTCGGGCGTCGGCCACGGCCGCGGCCGCCGCAACGATGGCCACAGCCGTCCTTCGCAGCTCGTCTGGATCGACGTTGGACAGGCGGTCGAGGCTCGTCGAGTAGGCGAAGTCGGTGAAGTGCCATACGAGCGCCGCGGGGACGCCCCGCCCAAGGAAGGTGTCGTGGTCGCTGCCCCCTTCCCACGGATGCTCCCGCGTACTCCAGGGGGCGCCCGACTCCGCTGCGATCTCCTCGCCCACGTCCACGAGCGCCTCGCGGAGGATCAGCGAGAGCCCGTTCGGAAGAATGTCCTCTTCAGCGACGCTGCCGGCGCCCCACGGGGTGTGGGAGTCGGGGTGAAGTGCTACCAAAGCGCCGGGATCCCAACCTCGCTCGAGAAGGCAAATCGCGCCGGTCTGCGCGTAGCTTGCGCCGATCATGTCCGCCACCACGCCTGCCACGGGTGTATCGTCCATTTCATCCAGCGCGGTGCCGCCCGCCTCGGCCTCTTTGCCGAAGACAAAGTGAATGGTCCGGCGCGGGCGCTCAAGCTGGCCAGAACCAATGAGGCGCTTGAACCCGCGAGCTGCCTCGAGAATGCCCGCCGCTCCGGCCGCGTTGTCATTCGCGCCAACCCCGCTGACAGCCGAAACGACGTAGACCGCTTCATCCGGGCGCTCGGTCCCGCGGATCGTCGCCACGACCGTGCGTAGCGCGCGTACCTCGGTCTTGACGCGGCCAAGCAGTTCGACCTCGTCGCCCTCCTGGCTGGCCTTCTCGATCTCCTTGGCCATCCGCGGGGAAACGTAGAAGCTGGGAAACGTCGAGCCCGGCCGCACAGACCCGTGGTAGATCGCGTCGAGGTGCCGCGCCCTTCCCGTCGGATCGAGGCAGTAGTCCAACTGGCGCGACGAGACGACCGCAATGGCCCCCTTTTCGACAGCCTCCTGCTCTACGCTGCGAACCGACTCCTCGGTGACCAGAATGGTCCCCGGAAGAACGTCTTCCATTCGGAACACCGCGGCCCCGCGAAGATTGCACGGAGCCGACCCCTCTGCCATGAGCAGCCGGAAGGGATCTGACTCTTCCTGGAACAGCGCGATCGGATTGAACCCTCGCCGACTGCCTGCCACCGAAACGGTGTTGATCGCAGCGGCTATCGGAGTCCAGGCAGGGGCCGACATCGGCTCGGAGATAACCTTCAACTCGAAGCCAACTTCAGCGCCAAACCCAGCGCCGTAGAGCCCCGCCAAGACGCTGTCCATAGCTGCCTCGTAGCCATCGCTGCCCGGGGAGCGGTAGTGCTCGTCGATGTCCGCAGCCACGACCATGGCGGCGGGTGTCTCGAAAATTCCAAGCATCGAAGGGATGAAGCGGTGAGGACCGGTGCTCTCATCCGAATCGGCGACAGCAGGCCCGATGTGCCCGCCGATACGCCGTGCAAGATTCTGCCCGAGGGAGTCCTTACCTGCAGCTCCACTCGAACTACAAGCCGTAGCGAGTAGCACCAGGGCAGCGCCCCACGGAAGGGCCAGGCGAAGAGAGCGATGTGCGGGGAGATTCATGGGAGGCGAGGGTGTTGGCGGAGTCATCGGACGGCCCCATGCGGGGTCGGCTGCAAAGAGCTACGAACCGGCAAGGGGTCTGGTGAGAAGTAGATCCAGTCTCAGCCGCGCCTCGTCTGAAATGGCATCCCTTGAAGTCAGGATAGCGGTCTCCAGGGATTTGTGGCAGGCGCAGGCGCCGAGGGCCATCGCACGGGGCGCTGCGAGGCGCACGGCCTCCTTGGCGAATCCAACGTTCTTCGCCATGACCGCGAGAATGGCCTCGACGGTCACGTCGTCATGCCCCTCGTACCAGCAGTCGTAGTCGGTGGACATGGCGAGCGTTGCGTAGCAGAGCTCGGCCTCGCGGGCGAGCTTGGCCTCCTGCAGGTTCGTCATGCCGATCACGTGGGCACCGAAGCTTCGATACATCTCGGACTCAGCGCGTGTGGAAAACTGCGGCCCCTCCATGCAGACGTAGGTGCCTCCGTCATGGACCTTGACGCCAGCCTCCGTCGCGGCGTCGCGGAGGACCTCGCGGAGGCCGCCGCAAACGGGGTCGCCGAACATGACGTGGGCCACGACCCCGTCCTCGAAGAACGTATCCGCGCGGTGACGCGTACGGTCGATGAACTGATCAACGGCCACGAAGTCACCGGGGGGGATCTCCTCGCGGAGAGAGCCGACGGCGCCCACGCCGAGGATGCGATCGACGCCGAGGCGCTTCATGCCCCAGATGTTCGCTCGGTAGTTGATCTCGGAGGGCGAGATCTTGTGGCCACGGCCATGGCGCGGAAGGAAGACCATCCTCAGACCGTCGAGCCTCCCCACCATGAAAGAGTCGCTGGGATCCCCGAAGGGCGTAGCGAGGACAATCTCCTCGAGGTCGGTGAGGCCGTCGATTTCGTAGAGGCCGGAGCCGCCGATGACGCCTACAGAGGGCTCCTCAGCGGGATTTTGGGACGCAGTGCTCATGGCGCCCATAGTACGACGCGGCGCTCCTCGAAGAGAACGAGAAGCGCCGCGTCGGTGCCAGATTGGGGAGGTTCGGCCTGCGGATAGGAGGCCCTCAGTCGTTGGAGCGAAGCTTGGCCAAGAGACGCAGGATCTCGATGTAGAGCCAGACGAGGGTGACCACGAGGCCAACGGCCCCGTACCACTCCATGTGCTTCGGGGCGCCGCCTGCGCTCCCCTTCTCGATCATGTCGAAATCGAGGAGGAGGTTGAAGGCCGCCAGGCCCACCACGAAGACGGAGAAACCAACGCCGAGCATGCTCGAAGAATGAATCAGCGGTACTTCCACGCCGAAGAACCGAAGCACGAAGGCGACGCCGTAGAAGAGCATGATGCCGGCGGTCGCTGAGAAGACAATCGAACGCAGACGATCCGTGACCTTGATGATCCGCAGCGAGTAGAGGCCAAGCATCGCGAGCGTCACCGCGAAGGTGAGGATCACCGCCTGGAAGACGATGCCGCCACCAAGACCTGCGAGGGCCTCCTTGCCGCTGAACTGCGCCTTGTACATGCCCGACACGGCGCCAAGGAAGAGACCAATGACCGCCGCATAGGGAAGCGCGAGCCTCGAGGCCCACGTGGGCTTCCACATGATGATCATCGACAGCACGAAGCCGCCGAGCATCCCGCCGACGCTCCACATCGTCAACTCCGTGCTCGACAGAAGGTTTTGACGAACTAGCTCGGCCTTTGGCCAGGTGAAAGACGCGGTGGCAAGGGCCACCGCGAGGAGAAGCGCGGTCTTCGTGAGCGTCCCCTGGATGGTCATCAGACTCTGACGCTCTTGTTCCTCAAGGGCGCTTCCAAGAACGACTCCCCCATGGGCCGGGGCAAAAGCGGACTCTTTAAGGACAGGGTTGCTGGTTCGCATTCTCATGGGAAGGATGTCTGGCTGCTTGGAGGAGCGTGTCGGGACTAGGAAGAGACTAGCAAAAATGGCTTCAGCTACCTGCGACGACTGCCGCGGCCTCGGCCTCGCCCCCCCCTTCGGGAGGAGCCGCCACCTGGGCCGCCACGGGTACCGCGGCGCCTCCCTCCACGGGACCGGCGAGCACGCGGTGCCCGATCGTCGTAAGAGCGGTCTGTGTGGGGCCGTTTGCCGTGGGGCCGTTCGCCTTGGGAGCCGCGGTCACCTGTGCCCTGGAACTCCCGCGGTGGGCGCTCGTCGACCCCACCGATGGACTGGCCCACCAGGCGCTGCACCACCATCGTCGCGTAGGCGCCGCGGGGCAGGCCAAACTGGACCTTCACCATGCGAGCTCCGCGGTGGAGGTTGTCCGCCTCCGCTGGGCGCACGCGCAGCGCGTGGGGCCTCACGACGGCGGTGCGCGGCTCGGGCTTGAGCTGGAACCCCGCGAGGTTCGGCATATCGAGGGCCTGGGGCGTCAGGCCGATGCGCTCGAGGGTTCGCTCGTACAGCTCAAGCTGTAGCGGATCGGTGACCCCTTGCAGCTGGCTGCCGGGGAGCATGAACGTCCCGTTCCACTCGGGCGGCAGCTGAAACTCATGGGCCGGGAAGCGGAGCATCCCTTCGATGCCGCGCAGGCTGATGCGATCCGGGAACTGATCCTGAACCCAGAGTCCGAGGGCGCGGTTCCAAAGGTGCGACTGAAACGCGTAGAGGTGAATGAGGCGCTCGCGGGTGCCAACGCGGTCGAAGGCGCCTTCGAAGTCGTCAGGGTCGCGCTTGAGGTGCTCGAAGACGGAGTGGTGGCGGCCGAGCTTGCCCGCGATAGCGCGGCAGCCGTTCCAGTCGCCCCAGGTGCGCGCGAGCGCTTCCTTGAGGCGCCGGCGCGCGGGCGGTTCGAAGGGCGAAGCGCTCGCCACGAGGTTCTTCAGCGCGTTGCTGATATCCCCCTGCAAGAGATCGAGCACGATCCAGCCCTGCCCGTGACGAATGTTGCCGAAGCGCTGGGAGTCGAAGTAGTTGGGCAGCCCGGAGGCCCGCACGGTGTCGAGGGACCCGCGCAGGTGATCGACCTCCTTGTCCCAAAGGTCGCGAACAACGATTTGGAAGTCGTTGCCTTCGGAGGCGTTCGAGGTGATCGCTTCCTCAGCAAAGCCCACGCTCTGAATTCCAAGGGACTGAGTGTGCCCGCCGGCGGAAACCGACACGCTCGGGCCGCGCGGAACGCTCATGAACTGAGTCGTTACGCCCTGGCGGTCTTTCAATCCCGCCATGCCCACGTCGCCTGACGAAACACCGGTGTGTGCGGCGAGCTCCGTCGCGGCCTCTAGGGAGGTGAGCTTCTCTTTGATCACGCGGTAGACGCGATGACCGCCGTGCTCTTGGACAACGCCTTCACGGAGGCGCTCGGTGACTTTGAAATCACTGGGTCTGACTTTGAGTTTCACGATTCTTGTTTATGCAGGGGTTGGGCCAAGGGGGCCCCGGGTTCGTGTGAGGAGCAAGGGTCAGCGCGGGGGCCGAACCTTGCGTAGCTGTTTCAACAGGCGCGCTAGGTCCTTGGGGATCGGAGAGCTCATCCGGAAGGGCTCGCCAGCGGGCAGCCCGAGGGACTCGGCGAGAGCGGGCGCCAATTCGACCTCGCTGGCGTGCAGGGTCAGGCGGCTCATCAGCGGCTTCTCCGGCATGCCGCGCTTGGGGCGGTAGCCGGCCTTGAACTCGGAGAGCTTGAACTCGTTGCGCCTGCCATAGAAGGCGTCGATCACGAGGGGGAAGCCCTCGTGTGCCATGTGGACGCGGATCTGGTGCGTTCGTCCGGTGATCGGTTCGCAGTGCAGGAGGGTGTAGCCGTCGAAGCGTTCCGCAATCTTGAAGCGCGTCTGGGACGGCTTGCCGTCCGGGGCGATGCGCATGCGCCCGCTCTTCTTGAGCACGGGGCCGATCGGCTCGTCGATGATCGAGTCCTCGTCGTCGTCGAGGTACGGCTCACCTTCGACCAAGGCGAGGTAGGACTTCTTGATCGTGCCGTCGGAGAACGCGCTGCGGAGCACGCGCTCGGCCTCCACGTTCTTGGCCACGAGCACCAGGCCCGTCGTATCCTTGTCGATCCTGTGAACGAGCCTTGGGCGGAACGCGAGCCCCGAGTCGAGACTGCCTTTCTGCTCTTCGGTGCGATCGACCGCAAGCTGAAGCAGCGCGCCGGCCAGCGAACCAAGCTCGCGCATCCAGCGCTCGGGTTCGACCGCCAGTCCTGCGGGTTTATCGACCACGAGAAGCGCATCGTTCTCGAAAAGCACGGGCACTTCGATGCCGGGGCTTTCCGGCCGCTTGGGCGCGCGCTCCCAGTCGATCGTCGCCATGACCACTTGGCTAGAGCGGAGGCGCTTGCCCGCCATCGTCGGGGCGCCGTCCACAAGAATCCGGCCCGCGCCGATCTCTTGCCGCAGGAAGCCCTTCGAAAGGCCCGGATACTGCAGGCACAAGAACTCATCGAGTTCTAAGCCCACTCGATCGTCAGGGATGACGAACGTGTCCATTTCGCCCACGGTGATCTCTCCTAAGAAACGGCGCCTTCGCCCGTGGGGCAAGGCCGGTCGGAGGCGCCGCGGCTGCCAGCTGAATCCTGCGCCGGTGGCGGCGTGGGCTTCAGGACTTTCTCGTAGATGGCTGGTTTGAGCACGCCCACGTACGGGAGGTTGCGGTAGCGACCGGCAAAGTCGAGGCCGTAGCCAACGACGAATTTGTCCTCTACCTCCAGCACGCGGAAGTCCGCGTTGAGATCGACAGAGCGCCGACTCGGCTTGTCGAGGAACACGCAGGTCGCCACTTCGCTGGCTCCGCGTCGAAGGAACTCTTCCCGCAGGCAGCTCATCGTCTTGCCCGTGTCGAGGATGTCGTCCACGAGGAGGATGTTGCGCCCTTCAATCTCGCCCGTAGGAAAGAAGTTGATCTCCAGATCGCCAGACGTAGTCCGATCCCCGTAGGAGGATGCCGACACGAAGGCCAGCTCTAGCGGGATGGGGATCTGTCGGATGAGGTCCGCAGAGAAGATGCAGGAGCCCTTCAGGATCGACACCACCGTGAAGTCGCGGCCGCGAAACCGATCGGTGATGGCCTGCCCGACGCGGGCGAGCCCGGAGCGGATGACGTCCTCGGGGAAGAGGACACTTTCGATATCGGCGTGAACATCTGGCATGGGGAGCCGGAAATTCTAGGGAATTGGTGGCCTCACGGGGCGACACACTCGGGGAACCAATTGGGGATCGCTCCGACCTGAGTTCTCAGATCAAGAAGTCGCTTCAACTCCTCTTGAATAGGGGGCTCCGACTGCTAGCTTCTCAGTGCGGCAATGGGCTGAATAGGGCGCGTGACCGTTCCCTCGGCGCCTGCCAGAGGGATTGTCCTTGGGAAGTAGAGCCTGCCAGGCCTCCCCCCCACCTCAAACAAGCGAATGTCAACGAAAGTAGAAGGCGGTCTCAACGCGGCAGCCAAAGGAGCCAGCGCGGCTCAAAGACGAACGGAAGACCAGCAGATTGCGGATTTGGAATCCAAGATCCGCGAAGTCGAAGAACGCATGAAGCGGAAGGTGATCAAAGCCTCCCCACTGCACAAGGAGTTCGAACGCTTCAAGAAGCAGGCGGCCCGCTTTGTTCAAGCCTGCACAGACGAAGATCGTGCAGACATTGCAAACTCGGTGCTGGGAGTCTTATCGGTGACCGAGAAACAGGTCAACGCGATCGACTGACGGCGTCCCTCAACTGACGACGCCCTTCAAGGGAGCCCCGATGAATCTAACCAAGCACCTCACGGGTCTCCTCGCTCTCTCACTCACAAGCCTGATGGGGAGCGGCTGCGGGGCGGCTTCTGATAGCTCCGAAGGAACCGCCGCGGACTCCACCGCCGCGGCCGCCGACGACTCCGCAGACGAGGATGTGCCACCGAGCCTCATTCTCATCTCCCTCGATACGCTCCGCTACGACCACTGCGGCTTCAACGGGTACGAGCGCGACACGACGCCGTTCCTCGACGAGCTCGCGAAGGAGTCCATCGTGTTCGACCGGGCCTACACGACGATGTCGTGGACGCTCATCGCGCACATGTCGATGCTGACGGGGCTCTTTCCGAGCCAGCACGGGGTCCTGATTCCACAGCTGGCACTGACCGAGGACTTCCCCACGCTTGCGGAACGACTCAGCTCAGAGGGGTACTTCACCTCCGGTGTCTACTCCTGCAACTGGCTCGGCGATCGATACGGTTTCTCCCGCGGCTACGATCGCTACGAGCGAGCGACCTCCGTGGAAGAAGCCGACGCCTTCGTTCAGGAGACGCTGGAGCAAATGAAGCCTGGCTTCCCCTCGTTTCAGTTCATCCACCTATTCGGCATTCACTCGGGCTCGCTCGGTCGTAAGGGTTCGACCATCTATGAGCCGCCGCCGCCATTCGATGGCCTCTTCATCGAGGACGCTAAGGCCCGGCTGGCCGAGATCGACGCGAGGGCATGGTGGAACAGCTCGGCGGACCCCACCCCCGAACAGCACGAGGCAATGGTGGCCCTGTACGACGGCGGGATCCGCCACCTGGACTCCGTTCTCAAGGGCTGGTTCGCCGAGTGGGAAAGGCGCGGCTTGCTCGACAACACGATCGTCGTCGTGACATCGGATCACGGGGAAGGCCTGCGTCAACGCCTCCCCCGCTACGGTGGGCACGGCGACCTGAACGTCGAGGGACTGCAGATCCCCTTGCTCGTGCGGCTACCCAACGGGGAACGCGGTGGCGAGCGGGTCGACCACCTCCTCTCCCTCGTCGACATCGTCCCCACGGTCCTCGACGCTGCGGGGCTGCCCGGGGACGAGCGCCTCCCCGGCTACTCCGCCATCGGCGAGGCCCGCGCTGGGGATCAATGGGTCTTCGCCGCGAACAACAACGTGGCCGCTGCCATAGCCCAGGACCGAAAGATCATCTACGCCGAGACCAGCCCCAGGCTGATCTACCACCTAGATGAGGACCCTGGAGAGCTCAATGGGATCACCCCAGCGACCGACCGAAAACTCTTCATGGAGACTGCCCCGCCCCTGCTCGATGCGGCGCTAAGTCAGCTGGGAGCGTACTTCCAACCGAACAGCCCGTTCATCACCCACGAGCTGACCGAAAAGGCGAAGGACAACCTGCGGGCCCTCGGCTACGGCGGCGAGATCGACGGCAAGTAGCCACCGGGTGCGCGCTCAGGTCGCCGGAGGTGGATCGATCGCTGGCAGCCCGTCGATCGAGCTGACGTTCTTCTCCGCCCAGTAGCCCCTGACGCCCGCGTCTCCTTTCTGCACGGCCCACTCGTCCAAGATGGCGCGCTCACCCGTGTGCTCCATCAATGGAACGCCGTAGCCACAAGATGTGGACACACGGTCGATCTCGATCACCACGATCGAGCGCGCACCCGAGCTCTCCATCGCGCGTTCATGCAAGGTCGCGCCCAAAGCCGCGTACTCCGGATCGTCGCGCAGCACCGCGCGCCCTCGGCCGTACAGGCGGACGATGTTCGGCAGGCCCTCGAAGGCGCAGAACATGATCGTGATCCGACCGTTCTCCCGCAGGTGCGCGATCGTCTCTGCACCGCTACCCGTGAGGTCCAGGTACGCAGCCCTGTTCGGACCCTGAAGCACGAACGAGTCCAGCCCCTTCGGAGACACGTTCACGTGCCCCCCTTCCCGCGGCGCCGTGGCCACGAAGAAGAGCTTCTGCTTGGCGATGAACGCCGCGACGTCCTCGGATACGGCATCGAATACTTTGCCCATGCCGAACCAGCATAGTGATGACCCAACGCCTTGTCGGAAGAGTCGTTGAAATCACCAACGGGACAGGGGCTTGTCACTGGACTTGACCGCGACCAAGTGAGCGAACCCGCCTTGGCCCGGCAGCCGTTCTCCAAGGCGGTTGAGCCGCACGAGCGCTCCCCCCGCCGCGGCCCAGACGCCGCCACCGCCTTGGTCTTGAGGGATGATTGCGAGCGCCTCGATGCCGTCGGCGTCCTGCAGTTCCTTGTCCACGTGCAGCGCTCCGTCGTGGCCGTAGAAGCGCAGCGCACAGCTGCGGGCCGCCCCCACCCAGACACCGCTCGATTCGCTGGCGAGGGCACGGGCCATCCAGGGGAGACGCAGGCGGAAGGCGCGCTGCCATCGCTCGGGCGATCCGGTGAGCACCCAGCGCTCGAGAAACTGGCCGCCGCGATGGGTTTCGCCGCGGCGCGGCGGGGGAAGCTCCCCCACCAAGAGCCAGCCCGCCGGGCGAGCGCGATCCCAGCGATCGGCGTCCAACTCGACGGCGATGGGCGCGATCCCTTCGGCGACGAGCGCAGCCTGGAGCTCCGCGGGCAACGGTTCGGCGACCGGGGGCGAGGTGGTGCCTTGGTGGACATGGCGAGCGACGACGATTCCGTCCGCATCGAGGGCAAAGTCAGCGCCGGCACCGCGGTCCCGCACCCAAAGAGCCTCGGGCCCTGAGCCGCGGGCCCTGGCGAGCACACGCCAGCCACCTCCAAAAAGCAACACGGTCGCAAACCCGACGCAGGCCCACAGGAGCGGCGCTCTGCTAAGCACTTCTGGCTGATCGTTCTTCATTCCAAGGGATACGACGATCGACCAGCGCTAAGGTGACAGGCCGCCCGATGCCTTCGACTCCGCCGCTCCCCCAACGACCCCAGCCAAGGCGCACCGGCCGCAGCGTGGCGATCGCGATCCTGCGCTACTTTCCCCACGGTGGACTCCAGCGCATCGCCCTCGACGTCGCGGTCGAGCTAGAGCGCCGCGGGCATCACGTGCGCGTCTTCACCCAGGAGTGGAAGGGGCCGCGGCCGGACAGCCAGCCCGACACCGGCGGCTCCCTGCGAGTCGAAACCCTGCGAACGAAGGGCTTCGGCAACCATGGGCGAGCCGCCGACTTCGGGCGCCAGCTCGCGTCGCGCCTGCGAGAAGAACCAGCCGATGTCGTCCTAGGCTTTGACCGGCTGCCGGGACTCGATCTCTACTTCGCTGGTGATCCGTGCTACTCCGCTCGCATCCGCCGCGACCGCTCGCCGCTTCATCGCTTCATGCCGCGCAGCTGCGGCTTCCTCGCGCTGGAACGCGCCGTCTTCGGGACCGGTCAGCGCCCGCGCGTGCTGCTCATGGATGGCCGCGAACAGGCCATCATCCAACGTGAATACGGAACTGAGGACGAGCGCTTCCGCGTCCTACCACCCGGCTTCAGCGCGACGCGCAGCCGCGGCTCTGACGCGGACGAACTAAGAGCGCGCATCCGAGAGGAGCTCCGCGTCGGGGACGACTTCCTCGGCCTCGCGCTCGGCTCGGACTTTCGCCGCAAGGGCTTCGACCGCGCGCTACGGGCACTCAAGGCCGTGAATAACAGCGGCCCAGGGAAAGCCGTCCTGGCCATTGCGGGATCGGGTGGGCAGCGGTCCATGAAGAACCTCGCGGCGGGGCTCGGCGTATCGAACTCGGTGCGCTGGCTGGGGGCTCGGGACGACGTCCCTGCGCTGCTCCAGGGCGCGGATCTACTGGTTCACCCTTGCCGCAGCGAGCCCGCTGGAATGGTGCTCCTCGAAGCCCTGAGTGCGGGAACGCCGGTGCTCGTCACAGGCGCAGCGGGCTACGCGCCCTACGTTCAAGACTCTGGAGCGGGCGAGGTGCTGTCTGAGCCGTTTCAACAGGAAGCACTGGCTTCCGCGTGGATCCGAATCATGTCCACCCCCCGAGCGGCCCTCCAGGATAGCGCGCTCGGCTACGCGAAAGGCCTTGTCCCCGGGGCCATGACGGCCGCCGTCGCCGAGGAAGTCGAAGGCGCCTGAGCCAATCGGCTTGCGCCTGGCCGCCCGAGTCCGAAGACTTGGGCCATGTCCACCGAAACCACCGAGGCCGTCCACAACAGCAGCAGCCAACTCTGGCTCGTGGCCGGCATCCCCGCGCTCCTCGTGATCGCCTTCCTGCTCTACACCGCCTTCAATCGCTCGAGCAAGCACTCCAGCGAAGAGTCCAGCGCGGACCCAGCGAGCACGGTTCAGGATTCCGCGCCCGCAAAGGACGAGAGCGGAAAGTAGCCGGCGCCCCCGTTGGACTACTGGACCGCAACGGAGCCCCTGCGCTCGGCCATCGGTGAAAGCGATCCACTCGACTGGCTGGACGCCCAAGAGGGCGACGCGTTCCGGCACAAGGACGGCCGTCGCACGTTTCGATTCGAGCTCGATGGCCGGCGCTACTTCGCGAAGGTCCAGTCCGGGGTCGGGCTGATCGAAGCGGTCAAAGAACTGGCGTCACTCCGAACCCCTCCCCTCGACGCACGCCGGGAAGTACGGGCCCTCGAGCGGCTCGGTGAAGCGGGCGTGCCCGCGCCGAAACTGGCGGGCTGGGGCGTGCGATCCAAGGGGCCGCTCCACCGCCGCTCCTTCATCATCACCCAGGACGTGGGTACGCAGCGGACGGTCGATGACCTCGCACGGAAACAGGGCACGAACGCCTGGGGAGACCGCCGGCGGCTCATCGGCGAGGTCGCCGAGCTCGTGGGCGCCATGCACTCCGCTGGGGTCAACCACCGCGATCTGTACTTCGGGCACATCCTCGTCACGGAGGAGCAAGACGCGGCGCGCCAGCTTGTGCTCATCGACCTTCACCGCGCCCAGGTTTGGAAAGAGGTGCCCGAACGTTGGCTCGCGAAGGACCTCGGCACCCTCGGCTTCGCCGCCCTCCCCTACGGCCTAAGTCGAGCGGAGCGCCTGCGGTTCCTTTTGGCCTACACCGGCGACCGGAACCGCGCCCGTGAGCTGTGGTGCAGCCCCGTTGGCCTGAGCGCCGCCGCCCGCATCGGTCGCATCGAAGCCGAGCGCGTGCGCAAGGGCGACGCCTTCGGGGGATAGCGCAGGCTCATCGGCTGAGCTAAGCCGGCGGCGGGTTCAGCGGATAGAGCATCAGGTACACGAGGACGCCGGTCAGCGAAACGTACGCCCAAATCGGGAACGTCCATTTCGCCATGCGCTTGTGCCGCTCCCAATCCTCCTTGTGTGCGAGCCAAAACGTTCGCAGCACCATGGGCAAGTTCACCACCGCCAGCACGATGTGCGTCAGCAGCATCACGAGGTAGGCCGTCTTGATCGCACCGGTGCCGTTGTAAGGCGTCGCGCCCCCTTGGATCGGCTGAACCTTGAAGTGGTAGTAGAGGTAGAAGCCAAGGAACGCCGCGCTGAACAGGAACGCCAGCTTCATCAGCCGCTCGTGCCTCTCCTTGTGCCCGCCCTTGATCGCGAAGATCCCCGCGATCAGAAGAAGAAAGGACGTTCCGTTGAGCACAGCGTTGAGGAGCGGAATGCGGGAGCCGTGACCTTCGCCCGGCAGCGGCCAAACGTAGTCAAGCCCGGCCAAAGAGCGCGCGCGCGCAATGAGCAGACCGTAGCGTCCCGCCAGGATCGGCTCCGCCACGGCCAAGGGCAGCCCGTCTTCGCCCAGCGCCGGATCCCGCAGCTCGTAGAGACCGGCGACTTGGCCCTCGGCGTCGATCACGGGCATGCGCGTTCCGTGGGTGATGGCCTGGCCTGGATCGTCAACGCCCTCGTTGCGCTGAAGCGGCACCATGAGCCCCTCCTTGATGAACGCGTGCATCTCGGCCTCCGTTTCGGAGCGCACGAACAGCCAGCGCTCCGGGTCGACGTCGATGGACTCAGCGTAGGCGCGGAGCTCCTCCGGCGTGTCGATCTCGGGGTCGATCGAGAAAGACACGATGCGAATCGGCGTCCCGTCGAGCTGGTCGTGGAGCTTCGCGCGAATATCGCGCGTGATGCTCGGGCATGGGCCGGTGCAGCGCAGGAAGAACGGCACCGCGATCCAAGGGGCACCAAGTAGATCCGCTTTCGAGAGCGTGCCACCGCGGCTGTCCTCGAAGGTGAAGTCGGGCACGTCGCCGAACCGACCGTCCGAGTCCGGCGCGGGCGCCGCCCCGCTGGTGAACGAATCGGAAGTCGTCGGCACCGCATCGGGCCGCGCAGCTTGGCCCGCTGCGAACGGAGCAAGCAGTCCGAGAACGAGGAGGGAGACTCTCAGTCGTAGCATCGTCAAAACAGGTAGTAGGTCGCCACGAGCAAGAGCCAGGCGCCGGTCACGAAGTAAAGGAAGCGCACGGCACCGTTCAGGAACTTGCTGGGCCTTTGCGATACGCCTCGCTTCGCCGTGCGCAGCAGGACGAGAATCAGCCAAAGGATGCTGACCGCCGCCACGGCGCAGTGAGCCGCCGACACGGCGAAGTAGCCCTCGCTGAAGGACTCCGCCGTCAGAGGCGTGTCCGGGCCCAAGAGGTAGAGGATCTCTACGCCGCGCGTGCAGAGAAAGCCAAACAGGAAAAGTGCGCTGAGCCCTACGCGCCCCACGATCGCCGGGGCCTTCCCCGATGGAGCCTCCGCCTGCGCGCTGCGGGCGAAGAGCGCCGCTGGCACGATGATCGCCGTCGAGATGAGGGCGGCCGCAAGCTTGGGTTCGACCACGCCCTAGAGCGCCGATCCACGCAGGACGGGATCGACAAACAAGAGCGCCATCAGCGCTGGCAGGTAGATGATCGACACGAGGAGCAGGCGGCGGGCGTTGCCCATGTTCTCCTCGCGCATGAAGCGGTACGACGGGACGATGTACATGATCCCAAGAATGAGCGCGCCGAAGACGTAGATCGGACCCGCGAGCCCGCTGAGCGCGGGCATCAGCGTGACCGGAACGATGCTCAGGGAATAGAGGAACGCGTAGCGACCCGCCGTCCCTTCCGAACCAGGCTCAGTCGGCACCATCTTGTGCCCGGCCTTCGCGTAGTCCTCGCGGTACATCCAAGCGATGGCCATGAAGTGCGGGAACTGCCAGGCGAAGATCGTCGCGAACAGAGCCCAGCCCAGCGGCCCGATCTCACCGGCCAAGGCGGCGTAGCCGATCAGCACGGGGGCGGCCCCGGGCACGGCACCGATGACGGTGTTCAGGGTGCTCACGCGCTTGAGCGGCGTGTAGATCGAGACGTAGACCAGCAGGGTGGCGAGCACGAGCACCGCCGACAGCAGGTTGAAGGACAGCGCCAACCCGGCTGTTCCGAGGACCCCCATGGCCGCCGCGCCCACGACCGCCGCTAGCACGGAGACTTCCCCTGTCACGAGGGGCCGATCCTTCGTGCGATCCATCAGCCCGTCGAGGTCGCGCTCGACCACTTGGTTCAGGATGCTGGCGCAGCCCGTGACCAGCAGGATGTAGAAAGCGGCTTCGGCGCAGCGCGCGAGGTTGGCGAGCTCGGGGCTGCGGGTTGCCAGCCAGCCGCCGAGAGCGCCCGTCAGGAAGACCATGACGGCGACGCGCACGCGGAGAAGTTCCGCCCAAGGCGCCACGATTCCGCGCGGCTCGCCGGTGAAGATTTTGGTGCTGGCCATGGAAGAGACTCGCGGGGCCTAGGTGGGATGCAGTCGAAGGGTGCGGCGGGCGTACATCGCCCCGACCACCGTGGAGGAT
This sequence comes from uncultured Planctomycetaceae bacterium, assembly GCA_964417955.1. Lineage (GTDB taxonomy): Bacteria > Planctomycetota > UBA1135 > UBA1135 > Saltatorellus. The sequence continues at coordinate 7,927 of CAYQKK010000011.1, read as the reverse complement.
AAGAGAACGGCGCCGACGAAGACGTGTGCCGTAGCAAAGATCACTTCGCCGACGGCGACGGGCTCATTCATGCCGCCCGACAGCTTGTAGATGGCGTAGGTGGCGAGGACACCCAGCAAGAACTGGGCGCCGAGGGAGCCAAGGAGCCAAGCCTGCAGGCGTGCCAGCGGTCTCACGCTCAAGCGGTCGGGCTCAGAGGCTTCCTTGGCGGCGACGCCCAGCTGCTTCGCGAAGACGAGCACGGCCACCACCACGAAGAGCGCCAGCGTGACGTGGATGAGCAGCGCCACGGTTTGGCCCTGGTGGCGCAACCACGCGCCCAGGGCGATCTGCAGGTAGACGAAGAGTGCGACCCAGGGCCCAAGGAAGTGGGCTCCACGCGCGTACTTCGATTCGACGGGCTGGGAGCGCTGCCAGGTGCGGCTGCAGAACACCGCCAAGGCGATGATCCCAGCGACGACGGCCTGGGCGATGGCGCCGTGGAGGAAGGCGAGGTTCTGGCTGTTCTCCAGCACGCGCGTTCCCCCGAGGAGTCCCTGCCCGATGATCGCGAGGAGCACAACGGCGCTGAAGATCGTCTGGGATCGTGGAGCGCGGTAGATAAAGCACGACAGCAGCACGCAGATCGCTACGAGACCCAGGGCTGACGCCCAGAGCCGATGCACGTGCTCAAGGGTCACGCCGAGGCCCTCCCCCAACATCGTCCCGTAGTCGTAGGTCCACATGTTCTCGTTGAACGTCGCGGGCCAGTCCGGCACGGCCATGCCGACGCGGTAGGTCGTCACGCCCCCACCGATCACCACGAGGACGGCCACAAACAGCGCCAGCACCCGGCTCACGCCGCGCGGGGTCAGGAAGAGCAGAGGGATCGGAAGGAGCGGCTGCCAGACGAGCTGCGGGTCCCTCATCCACGCCAGGGGCACGCCGATCGCGAACAGCGCGATGAGGACATTGCGCAGCCGCGATCTCGGCGGTGAGGCTCCAACGTTCTGAGCTGAGCCGCCAGCCGCCTCGAATCCCGGGGCGCCGGCCTGTGCTGTGGTCGATACGGTCATGGCAGTGGAAAACGCGACCCATTCGCGTCGCGGGATGCATAGCCCGCGAGTGCGCCGCTCACAGCCAGGATCCGCCGCTCGTTCCGGCATTTCAGGCGGTTCTTCGACGCAGGTTTCGGCGAAGAGAATACCCGCCCAGAGCGGTCAAAACGCCGCCCAGTCCCCGAATCGGGCTGAGAATACCGGCGCAAGCCGCTAACCTGCTCCTCCCATCCCGAGGCACCTCTCCTCCTATGAAAGCACTCTCCCTCCTCGCCGTCCTGACCTTGGCCAGCTGCCAGGCCCTCCCGTCCGACTTCCTAAGCCTCGAGGCCCGCGCCATCGTCGTGGACGATGCGGAGGGCGACCTCGCTGGCCTCGGCGAGGACGACGTCGAGCTCACGGGCTACGGCGTCCACGCCGCGCTCATGACGGGCATCGTCGACGTCGTAGCGGGCATCGACCAGCGCGAGTTTGAGACGAACGACACCCCCGAGCTTGACATCGGCCTGCGCAAGCGGCTCTTCGGTCTGTGGAAGCTCGACACCTACATCGAGGCCAACTGGCGCTATGGCGTCGACCTCGAAACCCAAACCACGTCAGAGGACTACTTCGGCTACAGCGTCGGCTTCGGCGCGCTCCTCGACCTCGACGGCACCTACTTCCTCAACTTCCGCGCGATGTACGATTCGACCTCCATCGACGTGGCCAACACCAGCGTCGACGTCGAAGGCCTGATCGGCACGGTCGGCATCGGCATCAAACTGTAGGAACGAGACTTCGAATCGAATGCAGCACAGCCCCCTTCGTGAACTCCATGAATCCGCCGGCGCCCGCCTTCGTCCCCTCGAGGCGGGCGGCGACGTCGTGACCTACGGGGATGTGCCTGCCGAGTACGCGGCCGGTGCCCGGGCCGGCGCCCTTCTCCTGGACAGAACGACCCGCGGTCTCCTGAGCATCGCTGGTTCGGACGCGACCGATTTCCTGCACCGCATCCTCGCCAACGAGATCAAGACGCTGGAGCCCGGTCAGGGCAACCGCAACATGCTGCTGACCGGTAAGGGCAAGGTGATCCAGCTCTTTGACCTAGCCAGCCTCGGCGAGGGCTACCTCTTGTCGACGGATCCGGGTCAAGCGGAGTCCCTGCGAGAGGCCCTCGACATGTTCCTCTTTGCGGAGGACATCCAGCTCAGCGATGAGTCCGCGAGCCACGCGCCGCTGGAGCTCGTGGGCCCTGACGCGGCCAAGGTGCTCGCGGCCACCTTTCCCGACTTTGACAGCGAGATCCAAACGGAGCATGCCGGCCAGTTCGTCCCGTTCCACTGGGGCGAGTCGGAAGAGGCTGCGATGACGCGCATCACGCCGCTTCCCGTCGCGGGCCGGCCCGGCTGGCGCATCGAGACGGAGCCCGATCACGTGGCGACCCTTTGGCAGCTACTCCAAGACCAGGGCGCGACCCCGGGCGGCCTCGTGGCCTTCGACAGTCTCCGCGCAGAATCCGTCGCTGGCGTATTCGGCCAGGAGATCACCGGCGACGTCTACCCCCAGGAAGCGCGCCTTGAGGATGCGTTCTCGCTCTCCAAAGGCTGCTACATCGGCCAGGAAGTGGTCGCCAAGATCGACACGTACGGCGGCCTCAACAAGCGCCTCTTTCGACTGCGCGTCAGCCACGACGATCCGGTGGCCCCCGGCACGCGGCTGATGCGTTCCATCGACGGCGGCGAGCCGCGGGACCTCGGGGTAGTCACCACCTGGGCCTACTCCTTCGAGGCAGACGGCGGCGTCGTCCTTGGCTACGTGAAGCGCAAGCACCAGGAAGCCGGCACCGAGTTCATGCTCGGGGAATCAGGCGCGACGGCCACCCTGCAGGAGTGAACCTCAGGCGTCCCGGCGCCAGGCGTCGATGCGCTCCTGCGCGATGCGAATGGCCACGCGCAGGGGCGGGTCGTCTTCTTCGAGTGCCCTGGAGAGGATCTTCTCCGCGGCCGCTCCGATGCGTAGCCCGATAGATTCCACGGACTCACGCCGCTGTTGCTGGTGAAAGATCGTGCCGCGCACGAGGGCGCCCGAGTTGATCACGAAGTCTGGGACGTAGAGGATGTCGAGGTCGAAGAGTTCGTCGCCGATGATGGCGCGGGCTAGCTGGTTATTCGCGCCGCCGGCGATGACCTTGCACTTCAGTCGGCTGATGGAGAGGTCGTGCAGGTTGCCACCCACAGCGTTCGGGCTGAAGACGTCGCAGGGTTCATCGAGGGCCATCGATGGGTCGATGACCTCGATTCCATGCCGTTCGCGCACCTCGTCGGCGCGGTCATCGTCGATGTCAGCGCCCACGACCTCGGCGCCCTCCCCCACGAGCCGGCGCACGAGTCCCTCCCCGAGGGATCCCAGTCCTTGAACGACGATGCGGCGATTCCCCCAGTCCGTCGAGCCGAACTTCGACCTGAGGCCCATGGCGATCCCCATGAAGACGCCCTCGGCCGTGGCCTCAGCCAGCTCGCCGGGGCCGTTCGCTCCCGGGTCAGTCACAAAGCGCGTCTTCTCCGTCACGAACCCGAGTTCAGTGGGCCCCGTGTTCAGATCTGGGCCCGTGTAGAACCGCCCTCCCATCTGGTCGACGACCTCGCCGATGTAGCGGTAGGCCGCGGGCCAGTCCACATCCTCTGTGTCCTTGAGCACGATCTTGCCGCCGCCGGAGGGGAGGTCCAAAAGCGCCGACTTGTGGGTCATTGCCCTGGAAAGCCGGAGGCAGTCGAGCAGGGCCTCGCGCTCGTCGCGGTACTCGCGCCTACGGATGCCTCCGAAGGCGGGACCCCGAACGGTATCGTGGATGCCGAGAAAGCCGCGAACGCCTGACTTGCGATCGAAGAGGGCGACAACCTGCTCGAAGCCCTCCCGGGCCATTGCATCGAGAATATGGATGGACATAGTTGCGCGCAGAATACTGACCCAGGAGCAAATCCGACGGTAGCGAATCGAAGTTGCTTGACAGGTTCGCGGGAAGAAATCGAACTGGGACGCGTCCGCATTGCCCCCCCGCGAATCCAAAGCGCTCGATTTCACTATGCCTACGACCCACCTGATCCACTCAGCCGGCCTTGCCTTCACCGCAGCCCTCATTCTAGGTGGTGCCGCCAGCTGCTCCTCGACGGCCGGAAAGGACGCGAGAGCCCTCGACGGTGAGGAGGTGGAGTGGATTGGCCCCACGGAGGCCGTCCCCTATGACCAGGAGGCTCTCAAGGACAAGCGAGCTGCCGGCCTTGTCGTCGCCGAGATCGACAAGGCGCTGAGGGCCTGGAACAACATCGTCCTCGAGGGCAAGGCATCGGATGACCTGACACGACTCGATCTGCTCGAGTCGACACTGCGCCGCGACGTGCAGAAGAATCACACCCTCCTGGTGGACCAGCTTCAGACAGGCCCCCTCGTCAATCGCCAAGTGGCCGCCGCCGCCCTCGGGTTTAGCGATGACCCAAGGGCCCTCGGACCACTCCTCGGGGCGCTTCAGGATACGAACGAAGATGTGGTCGCTAACGCGCTGCTCGGACTGTCGACTCTGCGCTCTCCCAAGACCCAGGTTGGGGGGATCGCGAGCCTTTTCTCCGATGCGACGAAGCCCGTCAACGTTCGCAGCAATGCCGGTCGAGCGCTCCGTGCGCTGCGCCTCGGCAGTCTCAAGGGAACGCCGAGGGATCAGATCATCGACGCGGCGCGCCTCGCCCTCGGGGACGAGGAGGCCTCCGTTCGCGTCCATGGGTCGCTCCTCTTGGCGGAGCTTGTGGATACCGAGGCGATTCAGCGCTTGAGCCTCCTCCTTTCAGACCCTTCTCCGTTGGTCGCAAGGGCTGCGAGCCGCTCAATCGCCAGGATCGGCAGCGTCGATTCATCGCTGAAGGGGCAAGCGGCGCGCTCGCTGACCGCCTTTATCGACCGGGTCGATCGCCGAGCCGTGCGCAAGTCGCTCCTCGATGACCTGCAGCGCATGGCCCAGGTCAACTACGGTGAGGACACCGAGGCGTGGATTGAGTACGCCCATAAACTGCCTTAGAAACTAGGCGTCCCGTCCTGACTAGGGCCTCCCATGAGCTCAGCACCTTTCCTCTCCGCCCTCTTGGGACTGTCCCTCGCTGCTCCCTCCCTACGCGCACCCGCGCAGGATGCGGCTGAGCAGAGCTCTCCAGCGACCCAGTCCCCTCCCGCTGAGTCTCCGGCTGAGTCCTCGGCTGAGTCCTCGGCTGAGTCTCCAGGGGAAGCCGCCAAGGCCGCACTCAAGGAGGCCCCGCGGAAGTCGAAGATCGGCAAGGTGCGCGGCATGCAGGCTACCTCCGAGGTGCGCTTCTTGACGACCCCGGACGACGCCTACGAGCTCGTTGCGTCGTTTGGCATACCCGCACGGGCACGGATCGTCCTATCGAACAAGAGCGGCTCCTTCGCACGCTTCCAGCTAGGGACGAGGCTCTTTGGGCGCGACTCGCAGAAGGGAACGGAGTCGTCGAGCTTCGTTCTACAGGGTCAAGGCCTGCTGGAGACGCAGATCGACATCGAGCTGCGGCGCGCTCTCTTTTTCTGGCCCGACGCCCCGCGCTTCGTTGGGGCCGGCAGGACGTTTACCTCCCAGCTCGGCAACTACGGCGTCCTCGTCGCGACGGTCGACGAAAGCACGGGACTGCCCTCATCCATCCAGAGCTACGGCAAGGACGGGGGCGCGGGCGCTGAATTCCAGGACATCCAGTGGAGCCGCCCCAAAGGTGAAGCCGATCGCCCCCGCCCCACGGCCTTCGACTTCGCCGCGGGAGGACAGGTTCTTTGGAAGGAGACGGTCCAAGCCGAAGAGTTCGACTGGCGCTTCGCGGACACATGGTTCGTGCCGGCAGACTGCTTGACCGCGGTGCTCGGTTCCGAGGTGGAAGGGCAGATGCACGTTCGCGCGCTGGAAGGCGCCTGGTTCTACCGCGTTCCCATCGGCGATCTCGCGCCGCCGAAGGCCGGCTCATCCATGGGTCGGTGGGCGGCGATCACCAAGGCTGCGGAGGAGTGGACGCGCGTGCGCCAACGCCCCGAGATCGTCTCTGAGATCGAACCAGAAGGGAAGTCCATCCGCGCGCTGTCCCCCTACGCCTCCCTCGTGCTCGACCCCGTCGGTGAGCCCTTCGCCGTTGAGTTCGAGTCCATGAACACAACGCGCGAGCAAGG
>CAYQKK010000011.1:0-1600 GCA_964417955.1 uncultured Planctomycetaceae bacterium | reverse complement strand
TCGGTGAGCCCTTCGCCGTTGAGTTCGAGTCCATGAACACAACGCGCGAGCAAGGGGCAGGCGCCGCGGACTGGAAGTGGCGCAAGCCGAGCAACGTCTGGGCTTACCCTCTCGAAGCGCCACAGTCTGGCTCGAAGATCGAGCCTTTCAAAGAAGCGACCCAAGCCCTCGCGAGCTTCTACGCCGATGAACGCGGCCTCAAACCGCTGCAGCGCATTCGGTTCCGGGTCGGCGAGGAGAGGCTCAACGGAAAGGCTAAGGCCGTTGGCGTCGACCTCGTGCTCAACGTCGAAGTGCCCCTCATAGAAGAGACAACGGACGACCCCGCTGGCGACAAGAAGTAGCCCGGGCTCCGGTGACGCTCACTCTCCGTCAGTCACGACGGAGGGATCGAGCCCAAGGGACTCGCCGTTGAAGCCCCACGTGCCCTTCACCCTCGCGCTGCGGATCGAGATGATCTCGAGCAGCCAGTCGAACCAGCCCCAGTCCGTGTGAGTCACCCTCGTCGCATGGGTGTTCGGCAGCCCCGCATCAGCGATGTTCTCGTGGGCGATTTGGATGGAGGGGCGGGGGATCGCGTACGAAAGGATCGTGAACGATCGAGCCGAAGAGTTGAATGTCCCCGAGGTCGCCGTGTCACGCTTCACGCTAAGGGAGGCGCAGGACGCCGCCCCGAGGGTCGCGCAAAGCAGGGCCGCGAGGGCGGCCGGGGCCTGACGGGGTCGCGACGGGTAGTGATGCTGCATGGTGTCTGGATTATTCGTCATCTTGGGCCCATTACCTTACCTATCCCCGCATCGAGGAGCATCTCGAGCGTAAGCCGTTTGGCATAGTGCCCCTCTGAGGTAGGCCGCAGTGGTGAATCGGCGGGACTATCCACCAATCGTCTCTATTTCGACTGGGATTCCTGCCGATAGTTCCCCTGATCCAGCACTGGCCGACCCTCTCCACGCCCATGGGACCCCTCTCACCATCACCGACCCCCACGCTGCGCTCAAGCGAGGCCTTGGGACGACGAGGAGGCCTCTCAGCTAGCCTGGCCGCCCACCGGACGGCTTTTCGAGAGGCGTTTGGCCCCGCCGGCAAGGTCCTCTCCTACTTCTCCCCGGGGCGGGTCAACCTCTTTGGGGGCCACCTCGACTACAACGGCGGACCGGTGGTTCCCACGGCGATCGACCGCGGCACGTTCCTCTGCGTCGCCCCCCGGTCCGACGGGCGTATCCGCCTTGCGTCCACGTTCGGGGAGAAGGTCTTCGAGGCCCCCATCGAGGGCCTCCCCACGGAACGCATCGGGGAGTGGTTCGACTACCCGCTGGGCGTCGTGCTGGCGCTCCTCGGGCTGTCAGAAGGCGCCGCGAGCCCGCAGAACCCTGATCAAACGATCGCAGGCCAGCTAAAGGGCGGCTTCGATATTCTCTTCGGCGGCAACCTGCCTGTCGGCGCAGGATTGTCCTCCTCGGCTTCCATCTGTGTGGGTACAGCCTTCGCGCTGGACGATGCCTTCTCGCTAGGCCTTGGGCCAGTTGAGCGCGTGAATGCTGCGCTGAGCTCGGAACGCGGCTTCGTTGGCGTTCAGTGCGGGATCATGGATCCCTACGCG
>CAYQKK010000010.1:38047-95695 GCA_964417955.1 uncultured Planctomycetaceae bacterium | reverse complement strand
CCCAGGAGATGCCCGAGATGGTGGCGCTCATCGACGATGAGGACGAGCGCGAATCGGTGTGCGGGATGGCGGAAGCCACGATCATCCCCGGCCACAGTGCGATTGCCAATGCGATCTACAACGCGTGCGGCATTCGCCTCACGAAGATGCCGTTCACCGCGGACAACGTTCTGGAGGCCCTTTACGGGAAGGTCTGATGCAGCCATTTGATTTAAAGACACCAAAGACCCTGGACGAGGCGATTGCCGAGCTGCCGAAGGAGCGCTCGCGCACGGCGCCCCAGGTGCTCGCAGGCGGCCAGGATCTTCTGACCGTCATGAAAGACGACATCGCGGCGCCCACGGCGCTCGTGGAGATCAGCGACCTGGCTCTTGGGGGCATCGAGGTGAGCGCTGACGGGGCCCTGACCATCGGCGCACTGGCGACGATCCAAGAGATCGCCGACTCCAGTGCTGTCGCGAAGAGTTTCCCAGGCTTGGTGGAGGCCGCGAAGTCCATCGCGAGCCCCCAGATTCGAAGCCAGGCGACCCTCGGCGGCAACCTGAACCAGAAGCCGCGCTGTCCGTACTACCGCCACCCTGGCGTGAGCTGCTTCAAGAAGGGCGGCAACGTCTGCTTGGCTGAGTTCGGGTTCAACAAGTACGCGGCGATCCTCGGTGGGGGCCCCTCGTACTTCAGTCACCCGTCGGATATGGCCACGGCGCTCATGGTCTACAAGGCGTCGGTGACGGCGAAGGGGCCGCGCGGCGAGCGCGAGATTCCGCTCTTCCAGTACTACGTGCTCCCCGACGTAGCCCTTGATCGGGAGAGCGTGCTCGACGCGGATGAAGTGGTCACGAAGATCACGGTTCCCGGGCCTCCCAAGGACGCGCGCTCGACCTACATGAAGTTCAAGGAGCGTGCCTCCTACGACTTCGCCCTCGGCGCGGTTGCGGTGTCGCTCGTTCTTGAGGGCAGCACGATTAAGGAGGCGAGCGTTGTGCTCGGCGGCGTCGCGCCCACCCCTTGGCCGTCCCCGGAAGCTAGCGCCGCGCTCGTCGGCCAAGAAATGGGCCCAGAAGCTTGGAAGGCAGCGGGCGAAGCCGCGGTCGCCGATGCGGTGCCGTTGGAGAACAACGGCTACAAGGTGCACCTGATCAAGGGCGTTCTCTACCGCGCACTGGAGGGGCTTGCCGGATGAAGTCCGTCCCATACACACGATCTTTCTACTGCTCGACGCCCCGGATTTGACCATGAAGAACAGCGCCGAACCGGGCAAGAAGCCCGTCCTGAGCCCCTACTGCCAGCACATCTCCTCGAAGAAGCTGATGATCGCTGAGACACCACCGCTGGAAGATCGCGACGTTCTCGATGCGAGTCAGCACGTTTGGTGCGGGGTGACCTATAAAGTTCTAGGACCCGACGGATTCCAGTGCGGGCCTGAAGACTGCCGCAAGGGCCGCGACTGCTTTGAGTCGCCGCTCTCCGACCTTTTGTGATTCCTATGAAGTTGATCCCCATCGCGCTTGGACTCGGAGCCCTCTCATGGGGGTCCCTTCAGTTCGTGTCGAACTCAATGGACGTACCGTCAGCGGCCGCCGATTCGTCAGAGCCAACGCCTTCGGGCCTCTACGTGGAGGCACGGGACGCCACCGTCTGGGGTGGCGCATGCCACATCAGCTCTGAGGCGGTGTCCGCGGGACGGCGCGCGGCCCTCGGCTGGTCCTTTACCGGAGGCAGCCACGGCGGCGTCGATCTGGCGGGGACGCAGGTCGTTGCGGTGCTCGAGGGCAGCTGCAATCTCCAAGGGGCCGAGGTGTTCGGCACCGATGAGGAGCCGGAAATTTCCTCCCACATCTGGGTGGATGCGCCCAGTGAGCTGGTGCGTGAGGCAGCGCTTGCTTTCATCGATGAGATCACAGACCTCGGGTCGGTCCTGCAGGTCACCTTGGCCAACGTGACGGTGGACTTCGAGGACGACCTGTTTGTGATGGACGTCGAGGATTCCCTGGCGGTGAAGGGCGAGGCTATCGCAGACCGCTCCTGCTGCACGATGCCCGAGTCCCGCTGGTACACGCCGCTGGCCGAGGTGGAGGAGTCCGTGGTGGGCAATCCCACCGAATGCCGCTTCGAGGGCGTGCACGGATCCCTGGAACGCTGGGCTTTTGAGGGCTCGAACAGCGTTTTCGTGGCACCGATCGCCTCCGAGTAGCCGCCCCGAAAGCAGCGCATGGCGTGTGTTTGCACAGCCCTGTTCGTTTAGGCTCTCCCGCAGCGCCCAAGCGACCAGGGCTGCTGCAATTTTATGGCACGTAAATCGACCTCGCGCACTCGCAAGAAGCCCACCAAAAAGCCGGCCAAGAAGCCCGCTCGGAAGCCCGCCAAGAAGAAGGTAGTTCGCAAGACTGCCAAGAAGGCGTCGAAGAAGAGCACTCGCAAGAAGGCCTCCTCTAAGCGCCGTCCGCGCGCGCAGGCGGGCACCGAGGAGCTCGTCATCGTTCCCGTGCGGAACATGATCCTCTTTCCCGGGGTGGTCCTGCCGCTGATGCTGGGGCGCGAGCGCTCGGTGGTGGCGGTGCGAGCCGCGGTCGCAGAGGAGCGCGAGATCGGACTCTTGCTTCAGCACGACGAGCGCGAGGAGGAGCCTGGTCCCGAAGACCTCTACCGCGTCGGGACGGTGGGGGACATCATGCGCTACTGGACCGCGCCCGACGGGCGGCACCAGGCCATCTGCCAGGGCCAGTCACGGTTCGAAATCATCGAGTACGTGGCGACCGAGCCCGTGCTGATCGCGCGCGTGCGTCGCATCGAGGAAGTCGAGCGTCCGTCCCGCGCCCTTGAAGCACGCTTCGTCGCGCTGAAGGCCCGCGCCCAAGAGGTGCTCGCCATGGCCCAGGGCACGCCCGAGGACCTGGAACAAGCGGTGCAGGGGATCGAGTCGCCCGCGATGCTCGCGGACCTCGTCGCCACGTTCTTGGACATGCCCGCCCACGAGAAGCAGGAGCTCCTGGAGACCTTCGACCTGAAGAAGCGCCTCGATCGACTGCTGGAGGCTCTTGGCGAAGCCCACGCCGTGCTCGAGCTGAGCATGAAGATCCGGCACGACACGAAGGAGACCCTCGACAGTGCGCAGCGCGAATATTATCTGCGCGAGCAGCTGCGCCAGATTCAGCGCGAGCTTGGTGAGGGGGACGACCTCGTGTCCGAGATTCAGGAGATCCGTAGTCGCGTCGATGCCCTCGATCTGCCTGAAGAGGCAGAGCGCGAGGTGCGGCGCGAGCTGCGCAGGCTGGAGCGCACGCCAGAGCAGGCGAGCGAACACTCGATGCTCCGGACGTGGCTGGAGGTCTTCACGGAGCTCCCATGGAATACGCGCAGTCGGGACCTCGTGGACCTCAGCCGGGCTCAGGAAGTCCTAGACGCGGATCATCACGGCCTTGAGAAGGTCAAGCGCCGCATCGTCGAGTTCTTGGCGGTGAAGAAGCTCAACCCCGAGGGGCAGGGCCCGACGCTGTGCTTGGTGGGTCCTCCGGGCGTTGGCAAGACGTCCCTCGGCCAGAGCGTGGCCCGGGCCACCGGGCGCGAGTTCGTACGCATCAGCCTTGGCGGCGTACACGATGAATCAGAGATCCGCGGGCACCGGCGTACCTACGTCGGAGCGATGCCCGGGAAGATCATCGAGGGTCTGCGCAAGGCCAAGACCCGCAACCCGGTGTTCCTCTTGGACGAGGTCGACAAGCTCGGCCAAGGGATGCATGGGGATCCTGCGTCGGCGCTGCTTGAGGTGCTTGACCCAGCCCAGAACGGCACGTTCCAAGACAACTACCTCGGCGTCCCCTTTGACCTTTCCGAGGTTCTGTTCATCGCCACCGCGAACGTCGAGGAGCGCATCCCGCTGCCCTTGAGCGACCGGATGGATGTGATTCGACTCGCGGGCTACACCGCAGAGGAAAAGCTCGCCATCGCGCGCGAGCACCTGTTCGCACGGCAGCGCGCGGCGGCTGGCCTTAAGGCCTCCCAGCTCAAGATGTCCGTTGCAGCCCTGCGTGAGATCATCTCCAGCTACACCCGCGAAGCGGGCGTGCGCGAGCTCGACCGCAAGATCGCGGCCGTGTGCCGCTTTGCGGCGACAAAGTTTGCGTCTAGGCGTAAGAAGCCGATGTCCATCGGACCGGATGAGGTGCGGGATATCCTCGGCCCCGAGCGCCGCGAGCATGAGGTGGTCGACCGTACGGCCCAGCCCGGCGTGGCCACGGGTCTCGCGTGGACCTCGGTGGGCGGAGAGATCCTCTTCATCGAGGCTGCGTACACGGAAGGCAAGGGCGAGCTGCGCCTGACGGGTCAGCTCGGCGACGTGATGAAGGAGAGCGCCCTCGCGGCGCAGACTCTCCTCAAGACCCGTGCGGAGGCCTTTGGAATCGACAAGGATCTCATCGCGAAGTCCGATGTTCACCTGCATATCCCGGCCGGGGCGGTGCCCAAGGACGGTCCCTCCGCGGGGGTCGCGATGACCGTTGCCCTCGTGTCGCTCTTCACAGGGCGCCGCGTGCGCAGCACGGTGGCCATGACCGGTGAGGTGAGCCTTCGCGGCCGCGTGCTACCGGTGGGTGGGGTGAAGGAAAAGGTGCTGGCCGCGCTGGCCGCGGGCATCAAGACGGTGCTCCTTCCCGCGAAGAACATGCCCGATCTGATCGAGCTCCCAGAGTCTGCGGCATCCAAGCTGACGTTCCAGCCCTTGGATACCGTGGAAGAGGCCCTGGAGGCTGCCCTGGAGGCGGCTCCGAAGCCAGGGGCGAAGCGTTCGGGTTCGAAGTCATGATCCTTCTGGCTGGGCTGCTTCTTCCGGTGGCGGCCGCATCGGCCGCGCCGGTCCACGTCGGGTCCTACTCACTCTCGGAAGTCCACGTTCGGGGGGATCAGGTTCAGCTGCAGCTTCGGTGCCAAGTGCTGTCCCTCGGCGAGGTCATCGAGGCCTTTGATTCAGATCTCGACGGCGAGATGGAGCCGGGTGAGCTTGACGCGAACCGCGACAGCATCGGGGCGTATGTGACGGACCACTACCGGCTCTTCCCAGGCGGTCGCGACGCGGAGGCACCGAAGGCCAACGCCGCCTCCCTCGAGCCGCTCTCGGTGACCGTCACGGAGGCGCCCATGGCCCTCGACCCCCTGAACGAGATTTCCGAGTGGCTCGACGTGGTGGTGGACTTTTCAGTGCCCGATGCCCTCGAATTCGAGTCCCTCGGCGTGCGCATGGATCTGTTCTATGACACGAGCCCCCAGCACCGCGACTCCGCTGCGGTGGTTTGGAATGGCCTAGAGCTTGGGGCGTGGCAGTTCGCCCAAGGCGCTGAGGCACAGGTCTTCGCTGCCACCGACGAAATCATCGAGCGCAACGTACGGCCGGCGGTGCGCTTTGCAAAAGCGGCCTGGGCGAGCCCTCTGCGGTTCCTCGACGGTGTTTTGCTGGCGCTCCTCTTCGTCGTTGCCGCACGGCGTGGTTCGCGGGCCTCTGGGCTCTCGTCCGCAGGCATCTTTGCGGTCCTAGCGGGGGTAGGTCTCGTTGCGGCTCCCATGGCCGACCTCCTTCCCCAGCACGTCCGCTTCCTCGAGCTCACGGTGCCATTGGCATTGGGCTACGTTGGCCTGGATGACCTCCTTCACAACCGCGGCCGCACGCGGCTTCTGGAGACGGCGGTCTTCGGCCTTGCGCTGGGCGGTCGGGAAGCCGCGAGGCTCGCGCCCGAGCTTGCGCGCGAGGCAACGGTGCGAGAGCCCCTGCTGGGGACGGCGCTGGGCATGGGCGCCGTGCTCATCGTCGTCGCGCTGCTGGCCGCGATCGCGCTCGGGGATCGAAGCGCGATGTCAGCCGTTGAGGGATCGGCCCAAGAAGAAGCCGCAAGCGCCAAGCCAGGAGCGTTCTCCTGGCGGCCCTTGCGGCTCGTCGTTGACCTTGGCGCGATCGCTTTTGGTCTATGGCTCTTCTGGGGCGTCTTTCGCGGGTAGCGGCCCCTCGGCTTACGGCATGACCTGGAACGTGAAGACGTTCGAGGCGTAGTCATAGGGCTGGGTGAGGATGACCGTGTGGTGCATCGTGCGGCCGATGATGCCGCTGAGGTAGGTCGCGTTGAGCTTCACTCGGATGTTGGCGGCGCCGCTGGAGTCGAGCACTCCAAACTGGTTCTCGAAGGTGTTGCCGTTGAAGTCCCCGAGGGCGTAGCGCGTCCAGCGGTCAAAGTCGACGGGAACGTGGGTGCCGCCGAGAAGGAAGCCGCCGCCAGTCGTCGAGAAGCTAGAGAGCAGGAAGTAGCTCCTGTTCGCGTAGGACGAGCCGAGCCTGACCTCGAGGTCTTGAATCGTTCCCTGGGACACCGAGCCGGCGTCGGTCCGCGCCCAGAGGGGAAGCTGCTTGCGCACCAAGGCGACCCAGTCGTTGCTGGAGTCAAACGGCGGTGAGCCGATGTTCTGCCAGCCGCCGTTGACCCCCATGGGGCTCTGGCCGCCTACGAACTCGCCGGTCCGCGGGTTGAACCACTCGATGAAGTGGAGACTGTTGTTGCCCTCTAGGTTGAGCTGGCCGGTGTTCGACGCGTTCGGATAGTAGATCGCGTAGACCTCGCCCGTCTTCGCGAACACTTCCGCGCCGCCGAACGAACCGTTTTCGTTGCGCACGAGGTTGTCGTTGGGCTCCATGTCCCAGAACGGCAGCTGGCCTTCCATGAATGCACGGGCGTGCTTCACCGCCGTCCACATCTCTTGGCGCGTGCGGAAGTTCTCGACGCTCAGGTCGCCGCCCAGCGGAAGGTCGTGGTACCCGAAGTAGAACTCCACGCCTCCGCCGCTGAACAGCGCGTCGTAGAGAATGCGCTTGCGGGTGTCGACGCCGTTGCTGCCGGTCAATCCGGTTTGCCATGGCCCTTGCTCGTCGGCGTCCACCGTCCAGGGACGGCCGGTCTGGGCCGTGATCTGGCGCACCTGCTCAACCTGGCTGTCAGCCTGGTTGGGGTCGAACTGGAGCGACGCGGCGTCGATGTCCGGGTTCGAGCTCAGGGACTGGAACATCCCGATGTCGTTCGGGTTGTTGTGGATCGAGATGATCGAATCGTTGGAGTCGATGGCCGAGATGTACGCGGCGAACTGGCTGAGCGTCGCGGCGCTGAAATCGTTCTCCTCACAGAGGTTCCAGCGAACGGCCGGGTGATGCCCGAAGCGTGCGATCAGCTCGCGGTAGAACAGTCGACGTTCGATGCCGAGCTGGCCGTTGTCTAGCCAAGCCTCGTTCTCTGCCTCGGTCTCGTTGAGAACAAACGACAGTGAGATGCCCTTGCGCTGGGCGTGCTCGAAGATGGTGTTCCACTGGCGAAGGCGGCTTGTGTCGTAGTGGAGCTTCTCGAATGAGCGACGACGAGGGCCTAGGAACGGGTAGACGTCTTTGCCGTCTCCGCCGAGGTTCATCATCATCATGAAGAGCGAGTTGACGCCCTGCTCGCCGAGGTAGTTGAGCGCGCCGATCACGCCCTTGCCGTCATCCAAACCGCCGTTCGGATCCAGCAACGGGTCGCCAGCGTTCCAGTCTCCGCGATGGGGCTCGTAGCTGTGGATGAGCCCTTCGCCGCCGGACTTCGTGACGTCGTCAATGGCGCGGATGGCCAGGAAGTTCTCGGGGCCGTTCGTTCCCGCCTTGAGGAAGTAGGACCCGTTCTCGAACTTGCGGTAGTGCTTACCGGCTTCGCCGAGTCTCCCGACGCGGTAGAAGCCGCGCTCGACGTTGCGGACATCGCCGACGTTGAAGTTGACGACCCTACCGTCCACGGGCGCGACCGGGGTGCCCGTGGTGGGGGCGAGGTTCACGGCCACGCCGTTGCCGGCTCGAAGGCTAGCCGTGGCCGTCCAGCTGCCCTTCACAGGGGGAACGAAGCGGACTTTCCAAAGGTTCCCTACGTCGCCGTCAGCGCCATCGGCGTCGAAGAAGCCAGCCACGCGGAAGGTGCGGCCGCCGGGGCCGCTGAACGTCACGCTGAAGCGGTAGTCGAGGAAGGGGTTCGGGCTCTCGCCTGTCTCCGACTCCCAAGGCCCGCGGAACGTGAGCTCCATGGGGGCCGACATCCTCGGCACGGCCGGAGTGAAAAAGTGGGATCCGTTGCCATCGCTGCCGCCGTGGTAGCCCGTGTCACGCACGAGAAAGGACGCGGCGTCGATGTTGCCCGAGATAAAGCGGACGCCCGAGATGGTGTCGCCGGCGGTGAGAGCCTGGCCGCTCGCGTTCCTGAGATCCTCGAATCGGAATGCGAGGCCGTAGGGCCTGGAGCCACGGTTCGGGCCCGCGTCCACGGTCATGTTGGTCGCCGTCCAACCCGAGACGGAGACGGGCGTGCCGAGGGAGCCGTTCGGGAAGCGCGCCTGAACCTGGACGCTGTCGTTGCCGCCAATCTCGAAGAGGAAGAAGTCAGCCGCGGCCCCGGGGCTGGGCGAGAAGCTGCCGAGATCAACGTCCCAGTGGCTGCTCGTGTTGTTGCGAATGAAGTACGACTCCAGGTTGCGCCCGTCGGCGCTGCGGATCGTCGTGCCCCAGGGGTGGGCGAGAATGGCTCCCGTCGAGGTGCCTGCCCGGAGGTCTGCCCTGGGGACGGTGACGCCGCTGGAGAGAACCGTCTCGATGTAGCTGCCTCGCAGCGTGACGTGAACGTTTTCGGCCTGGGCCGGTGCGAGCGATGTTGCACCCAAGGCGAGGCACCACCCGAGGGTGCGGAACGCGCGATGCAGCGGAGCGTTGAGAGTCATGTGCGGATCTTCGTTGTTGAGGGAGCTTCTGGTGGCTCGCCGGGGCTGATGTGCGTCAGCGCCGAGAGAAGTCAGGACCAGCAAGGCTGGGGGCCTACTGGGTTGGGGGGCAGAAGCTGGCAGCTGCCACGGATCGGAGTCGTCCGCGGCCAGAGTGTGGATTCTGGTGAGGTGGGTCAGGCAGGGCGAGCTCGCTGCGCGGGCTCGCGGGGTGCGCTCACCGGGCGGGGGGACCCGTGGACGCGATATGACAACCTGTCGCTCTTGTTACCTTCGCTTTTTGAGGCCGTCGGTTGCACAAGCATCACGAATTTCGGGTGCCGGATCTAGGATCAGATTCATGGAGAAATCTTCATTTCGGGGCGACGCAGCCAGAGCAGCCACTCCGTGGAACCCAGCGTGGCCTTTGGCGTACCCTGGAGCCCATGGGACAATCGAAGAAGGGCCACGGGAGTGACAGCAAAAAGGGCGGTGGCTTTGGGAGCTTCGGAGACCTGAAGAAGGCCCTCGGCGGTGGCGATGACGGTTCGGCGGCAGACGGGGTCTCTCCCCCCGCGGATGCGCCACCCGATCGGGGCTGGACCCTGGAAACGGACGACGGCGAAGAATACGAGATCGATCCCGCCGACCTCGAGGGCCTTCCGGACCCCGACGCGGCCATTCCGGCCCGGATTTCCCGTCGGCCAGGTGCCTTTGGTCCCATGGAGCACGGCCCTGCCTGCTACAGCGATCTGCACTCCGAGGAGATGGAGCTGGTCAAGTCCTTCCGGCTGCGCACCGTGTTTCCGAAGGATGTCCTCGACGAGCTGGAGGGGCTCCCGGAGGATCCCCGACCCGAGGATCACGGTGACCGGCTGGACCTGCGGGGCGAGACCATCTTCACCATCGATGGGGCCGACGCGAAGGATTACGACGACGCTATCGGGATCAAGCCCCGTGAAGGCGGCGGCTACCACGTCAGCGTTCACATCGCCGACGTCAGCCACTACGTCCGCCCCGGGACGGCCCTGGACGACGAGGCGCTTTCACGGGGGACGAGCGTCTACCTGCCGGACCAGGTCATTCCGATGCTTCCGGAGAAGCTCTCCAACGGGCTCTGCTCACTCGTTCCCCATCGCGATCGCCTCGCATTTTCCGTCTTCATGGAATTCGATGAACTCGGCGAGCGAGTGTCGTCGAGCGTTTCAAAGAGCGTCATCAACAGCGTTCACCGGAACGACTACCGCATCGTTCAGGAGTTCCTCGACGGCGTGGACTCCGAAGAGACGCGCGAGCTGGAGAGCCTCCGCGAGCCCCTTGAGCAATTCTCCCAGTGGACCCGGGTTCAGCAGAAAATCCGCGACGCGAAAGGGTCGCTCCGGATCAATAGCCGAGAGAAGAAGTTTGTCTTCGACGCCAACCACGAGGTCGAGGCCATCGTCGACGCGCCGAAGTACTTCTCGCAGACTTTGATCGAGGAGACTGCGCTCGCGGCCAATCAGGCCGTAGGAGACTGGTTCCGGGCGAAGGGCCTGCCGACGATCTACCGGGTGCACCCCGAGAAAGACCCGGAGGAAATCGAGCGGGTTGCCGCGATGCTCTCCAAGCACGGCATCCGGGTGCCCGTGAAAGATCGGCTCACCGGTCGTGATATCGGGCGGATGATCCGACTCGCGCGGCGGAAACGCAATGCGGAAGCCCTCGTCCAGCGCATCATGGGCCTAGTGGAGCGCGCCGTGTACGAGGTGAAAGACCACGAGGACGTCGCAACGCACTTCGGGCTGGCCCGCAAGGCGTACCTGCACTTCACGTCACCCATCCGGCGCTACCCAGACCTGATCGTCCACCGCTGGCTCTACGACGTGATGACGCGAGAGGCGGAGGCCGCCGAGGAGTTGGGCACCCTGGCGCTTACCGAAGACCTCAACGACACCGCCTCCCACTGCAGCATCCAGAGCGAGGCTGCGTCCATGGCGGAGATCGCGCTGAAGGACCTGAAGGTGTGCCAGTTCATGGAGCCGCGCATCGATGAGAAGTTTGATGCCAAAGTCGTGCGCGTCTCACGCGGCGGCATGGAGGTGGGCATCTCCGAACTCAACGTCTCAGGCTTCCTGCCGGCGAAAGCCATCGGCGATCGGCCGCAGATCGACGGCGCCACGCTGAAGATCTCCGTGGGCAAGCGCATCCTCTCGTTCACCGAGGGCTACACGATCTCAGTTCTGGTGAAAGACGTCGACTTCCTGAAGCTCCAGGTCATCTTCGAGCTGGCGAAGTAGATAGCTCCTGCTCACTTCCGCTTGAGCTTCTTGCGCAGGTCGGGCCGCAGCTGCAGCTCGACCTCGGCGAAGCCTGACGCCGCTCCATGGCCCGCGTCCGTTCCCGGCGTCGTCTCCAGGATCTCGACGCGAATCTTGCGCACCACCGTCTTCTTCTTCAACGGGATGTACGTCTTGGCGAACGGGTCGGGGTGCATCGGGAACTCGCCGACCTTCTTGCCGTTGACGTGCACAAAGACGAGCGCGGGCCGGCCCCAGTGGGTGCGCTTGTCCGGCTTGAACGTAGCGGGCGTCAGCACCACAAAGTCCCCGCGCTGGGGGCGATCTGGCTCGACCTCGATCCAGCGTTCTTCGTCGTCTGGCTTGGAAAGCCACGGATAGCAGGTGCTTCCGTCCACGGCAAAGCGCGGCACTTGGCTGTCTGTCGCGAACGACGATGCGGTCGCGGTGCAGACGGTCTGCCTCAGGGCGTTGAGTGTCAGATCGTGGGTCGCGTCGCGCATCCCCTGGGACTGCGCGGCGTCCACCGAGACGTCGATGATCTGGGACTTCACGAGGATCTCCTCGCCGTCTTCGTCATCGATCGGTCGGATGAGAGCGTGTGCCTGAATGCGGAACACGCCGGGCTGGTCCATCGAAAACTGGACGCCGAAGCGTCCCTTTTTCGCCGGTTCATCCGGGTTGCCGGCTTGGACGGCGAGCACTTCTTCGGTCTCGACGTTGACGTACTCGACGCGAATGACGCGCGGCCCCTGGCCGATGTCCTCGTCCCACTCGAACTTCTTGAGCGTCTTGTCCCCGAACGACGAGATCCAGGCGGTCAAGGGCGTGTCACCGGCGATGCGCATGCTCATCGGACGTGCCGGTTTGTCGTCGCCGTAGGTGGGCTTGTTCCTTGGCTTGACGCCGCTCGATGGGGCTGTGGCGCGCTTGAGCACGAGCACACCAAAGCATGTGCCGGGGTGGGGCTCACCGTTGAGAGTGCCCCATTGGCCTTCGCCCCCTTGGTTGCGGACGAGGAACTCGGAAGCCTCCTTGTACCAGTCCCTTTCTCCGAAGGTTCGTTCGCCCGTCAATCCGCCCACGCGCTCTAACCCGTAGAGGTAGTAGAGCGCCCAGCGCGTCATGTGTCCCGCGCCGTCGTTCTCAGACTGGGGGTCCGGATTGCGATCCATGCGCATGTGCTCGCCTAGCCAGGCGTAGGCCTGTTCGATGCGCTCGTTGATCTGGCGCGCTTCGCGGACACCGATGCGATTCTGCGCCTCCAGCGCGTCCATCGCGATTTGCAGAACAGCGACCCCAGCCGCTGTCATCGACCCTGTATGCGGCCAGCCAGCGTGGTACGAAAACGAGCCGTCGTCGTTGCTCACGCTGAGCGCGTAGGAGATGAGGTCGGACCAGATTTCATGGTGGACCTCGAGCCCGCTCGCTTCCGCAACTCGCAGGCCGAGGGCGCCGTACTGGGTGAGCGAGAGGTCCTCAGCGTAGTTGTTAAAGTGTTCGCTGCCTGGGTAGCCGAACCCAGTGCCGTGGGCTCCGAGTAGGGTCTCGGTCCACTCTTCGATCTGCGGGAGATAGCGCTCGGGATCAGCGGCGTGTACGGCGAGCAAAGAACATGCAATACCGTAGGTCAGTCGCGGCGGGTTGGCGCAAAGGTAGGCCAGTCCGCGCTCGATGGCGGGGTGCGATGTGGGGACGCCTGCTTTGATCAAGGTGTAGACGCAGTGGCCCGTCTGTCCCGACAGGTACTTTCGCTCGTCAGGTCTCCAGGAACCGTCGAGCTCCTGACGCGCGAGGAGGAAGCGCACCGCGCGGTGAATCGCCTGGTCGATGTCATCCGCGGTCACCGGTGGCGGGGCTTCGACGGGTACCGGCTCCGCTTGGCTCGCCGCAGCGCCCGTCGGGACTAGGTGCGCGGCCAGGCACAGAGTGAGCAGGGATGTCCAGAGGAAATCAGGGATCGCACGGGTTTGCATAGCCCGTAAGGATAGCCTCCCGCCGCTTCGATTCATCCGCGTGGTCACCGAGCGCGAACTCCCAGTAGCATGCTGAACCTTGAACCAGCCCTGATCGCCCTAGCATTTGCGGCACTTTTGATGCTCTGCGTTTGGTCCCTGCACCTCCGCGACGAGGATGCGAGCATTGTGGACCCGGTCTGGGGGCCAGCGATCTGGGGCACGGGCTTGGTGTACTCCCTCGCGGGAGGGGCCTCCTTGACGGGCGGGCGCCTGCTGGTGTTCTTGATCACGGGAGCCTGGGCTTGGCGCCTGGCCTTGCACCTGGGGCGGAGGCACGCTCTCACGGGTGAGGACCGCCGCTATCGCAAGATGCGGGAGGCCCGTGGGGGCGATTGGTGGTGGAAGAGCGTCTACGTTGTCTTCCTATTGCAGGGCGCCATGGCCTGGATCGTGGCCACGCCACTGATGCTGTTGGCCCCGGGAACCGTGGGGTTCACGGCGCTGAGCTGCTTGGGGATGGCGGTCGCTACGTTTGGGTTCCTGTTCGAAGCCGTGGCGGACGGGCAGCTCGCCGCATTCAAACTGAAAGAGTCGGGACAGCGCTCTCGTGAGGCTGAATCGGAACCCGATATGGGTCAACCCGCTGATGGGGCGCAGGGCGACGGCGAGAGGGCGGTTCTGGACACGGGGCTATGGCGGTACTCCCGGCACCCCAACTACTTCGGGGAGTCCCTAGTCTGGTGGGGAATCGGCCTAGTGGCGGTGTCCCACGCCTCCTACTGGGGGCTCTTTGGACCCGCATTCATCACCTTCATGCTGGTCAAGGTCTCGGGCGTCACCATGACGGAGGCGGACATCGCAGAGCGGCGCCCCGCGTATCGGGAGTACGTTCGTCGCACAAGTTCGTTTGTGCCGAGGCCCCCAAAATCAGCGCGATAGGGCGGGTTGCGTCTCGAAAATGGTCCTCCGTCCCGGGGTGAGACAGAGAATTCGAATCTCGTCGGATGAACTTCTCGCCTCAGAGCGCTCGGGCAGGTAGCGTCAAAGTGTGGAGAAGACGGAACCTCCGCCCAGCGGCGACCGTCCTTCCATTGATAGCTTCCAAGCTCGAACAGGAAACTGGGGAGTCTGGCCAAGTGGCCAGGACCAGTGTTCTCGACGGGCGACGGGGGAGTCGCGGACCTCTGTTTGCGATTTCTTCGACCAACTCATTCCTTCTGGAGACTGCTTGATGCTTCGTTCCTCGCTCTTCACGGCTAGCGCCATCGCCCTCATGGCTGGTGCTTCCGCACAGAACTCCCCGCAAACTCTCACTGCGGAAAAAGTCCCGGGTGCCGTCAAGCACGCCGGTATCTACCACGTGTCGACCGGCACCTGGACCCGTACCGGTGGCGCAGTTGCCAACTTCGGTCCGGACACGATCTACAGCAACACCGCTGGATCGGGCTACTACTCACCGGCTGGTGGTCAGGGCGACTTCGCTCCCCTCAGCACCAACTACGACGAGGGCAACGTGCCGTCGTCGTTCAACACGAACAACCCGGGCAACCGCGACGAGTACAACGTGAACTGCGTCGAGATCGGCTACTGCGATTTCGGCACGGCAACGAGCGGCTGGGAGCTTAGCTTCTACAGCAGCTACGCACCGTGTACTGTCAACACCAGCCCCGACGCAACGATTGACACGGGCGCTGCCCCGGCCAACGGCTGCTGGACGGTTGCTCTCGACCTCTCCGGCGGCGCAGAGTTCTGCCTCGGCGCTGACGGTGGCGACGGCTTCGACGACGTCCAGGACCTGGACTCGTTCGGCTGGAGCTACAAGTACACCGGCGCTGGCGTCGGCCTTGCTGGTTTCCTCCTCACGGGTGACCCGCAGTCGACCGACCCGAACTACGTTGCTGGCGCCGACCCTGTCGACGGCACGAACACGTACTTCGGCCCGGCTTCGCTTTGCTCCCCCGACGAGGCAACTGGTCTCCAGACGAGCGACTTCTGGTGGCTTGAGGATCCGGCTGGCACCAACTCGAACTGCTACTGGTTCGGTGGTTACAGCAACAACAACAGCTGCGGCGGCCCGGCTAACTCCTACGCTTCGTGGTACATGGAGCTTCAGGCTGACACGGGCGAGTGCTCGAGCGTGATCAGCGGCGGCAACGGCTGCGTGTCGAACCCGAACTCGACCGGCGTCAACTCGACGATGGTTGCTACGGGTAGCACCAGCATCGCTGCTGACGACGTGACCCTTACGGCCACGATCACCGCTAACAGCTTCGGCTTCTTCATCACGGCTCAGACGGCTGGCTTCGTTGGCACCCCCGGCGGCTCCCAAGGCAACATCTGCCTCGGCGCCAACATCGGTCGCTTCCAGAACCTTGCTGCTCTCTCCGACGGCGCCGGCATCCTTTCGATCTCGACGACCGCTGGCGACTGGACCGTCACCAACATCCCGCAGGGCTCTGGTCCCTACGCTGCACAGGTCGGTGGCACCGCTCACTTCCAGTGCTGGCACCGTGATGCAGTCGGCGGCATGCCGACGTCCAACTTCACGGACGGCGTTGTCGTCACCTGGACGATGTAGTCGGCTGAGCGTTGAGAGGTCCGGGTCGGATGAGAGTCTGACCTGAGCCGCTCGGTGCTCACTTCAACGGCGCCCCCGCTTTCTCCTTGGAGGAAGCGGGGGCGCTGTTTTTCATTGGGGGGTCGCGGGATTCGTCGGTTCATGGGATAGTGGGGACGGGCGGCAATGGAACCGAGCCTGCCGAGATCGCACCATGGGGTCGCCCACATTCAACGAACCAACACTCAGGAGTCGCTCGCTATGACTTTGAATCCAATACCCAGCATCAGTCCTCGCGATGCTCGCTTGCGATCTTCGAATCGGCGCCCAGGTGCGAGCCACGCCGCTGCCGTCGTGATCGCGCTTGCGACGCTGATGGCGTCGGGGTCGGCTGCGAGCTCAGTTGCGTCGGTGGAGACGAACACCGAGGTGCAGATGGGCGGCGAGATTCTTGCGTTGCAGCTGGCGACAGAGTCGCTTCACGCCTGGACCTGGTCGGAGTCGCGAGAGCCCTCCGCCTTGCAGCCCCTGCTCGACGATCTAGTCGCCGCTGCGTCGCTGCCTGCACCCGTCGACGCTTGGGGCGAATCAGCTCCGATGGTCGTCTTGAGCGAGGCAAGCCTGAGGGTCCGCGGCGGGGACCGCGCACCCTTTGCGCTCGCCGCCCATGAGCTTTCGTACCTCGCACCCACCGAGTCTGGACGGGTGCGCGCCGTCCGTACCGAGCTTCGCCTTTGGGAAGCCGTCGCCGTCAGCCACAGGGCTGCTCAGGCTGGCGACTCAGCGTCTATAGCGGGCCGCGCCGCCGCCCGTGCCAGGGCGCGCATCGCCGCGATCTTCGACAGCGGTGATCATCTTGTGGGGGGGAGCGAGTCCGCGGCCGGCGGCTTTCGCGAGCATCTTCAAGGGCGCCTCGACCATCTTGCAGTGGGCAGCCGGATCCCGCGCTTCTTGGCCCGTGACACCGCCGGGAACGAAGTGACGTCCACGCGACTGCCTGGCAAGGTGACCGTCATTCGCTTTTGGGATGAGTCGTCCCCCGTGTCGATCGCTGCCCACGAGAACGACGCCATCTTCGCGCGCAAGTTCTGGGATTCGCCGGTCGCCCTCTTCGGAGCCAGCGCGTCGGGTGACCGCAAGGGGCACATGGCGACCCTCGCCGAACGGGCGTTTGGTGGTACGCAGATCTTCGACGGTCCCATCAGTGTCGCCCTCGCCGATGAGCTCGCTCAGGCCGGAGATGCCCTCATCCACGGTGCTGGCGCCATGGCGGCCATCGGTATCGCGGAGGCCTGGCACAGGCCGGCGCCCGGCTCGCTGATGGTAATCGATGAGCAAGGCGTGATCCGCGGCCGAGACCTTCAGGGTGACGAATTGGATGGCTTGGTCTCCACTCTAGTAGCAGAAAGGCGCGAACGTCTGCGGGCGCTGGGTGAAGGCGGCCTCACCGGAGATCCTTCACGATAGAACCCGGCGGCGCTGACCAACCTTCATCTGGGTGCGAACTGGATGGGGATTGTTGTTCGCTCTGATCGCTGCCTTCCCCTTTCCACGACGTCCCCTCCGCCTCCCCCCCCCGATGAACTCTCCGCATTCCGCTCCAAACCGCAGGTCAGGCCAGTTCGGAGCTGGCCCTGGTCAGCGCGAGCTGCCCCTGTGGGCAGTGATGGTGGTGGCGCTAGGTGTTCTTGCCCTTGGGCTCGGGGGCTCCGATGCAAAGGAAGCGAAGCCGTTGGAAGGCGCAGGCGACGCCGCTGTAGGGGGCGCGTTCCCCCTGGCGCTTGGACCCAACGGTTTGGATTCGGCTGTCAGCTCGCCCGCCGAGCAGGGTGAGCGCCTCGCCTCCTTGGCCCAACTGGACGAGATCGATCGAACCGCCCTTGGCGCGGACGACTTAGACGCTGCTGATTCAAATGACGGGCGCGTCCTGAAGACAGGGCTCACCTTGGTCGGGGAAGAGGATCATGGCGAATCCGAGTTGACCTCGGGGCGTGGACCGCTGCTGACGGGATCTGCAGGGAACCTGCAGGGGGACTCTGGCTCGCAGCACTGGGGCGGAGCCTTCCGCGACGGCCTGCGCGAAGAGGGCAGCTACCAGCAGGGCGTACGCTACGGACTTTGGAAGAACTGGCGCAGCGATGGGACGCTCCGCTCTACCGGATACTACGCCAACGGGCTGCGTACGGGGGTCTGGGCGTCCTACAGTGGCGCAGGTGCACTTCTTGGCGAGATGAACTACCAAGACGGGAGCCGGAACGGCGACTGGACCGCCTACTCCGAAGACGGCGCCGTGCTAGAGGAGGGGCAGTACTCAGAGAACGTAGCGACAGGGCGCTGGACGACCTACTACTCGGGCGGCCAAGTGAAAGAGCGAGGCCTTTTCGTCAACGGCCTCCGCGAGGGGCACTGGGAGTTCTACGACGATCTGGGACTGCCGACGCTCCAAGCCGGCGAGTACCGCGCGGGCATCAAGGTCCAGTAGCTCCAGCCATTGGCCCGAAAGAATCCTAGGAGCCTGTCGCGCATAGATGGATTCGCGTAGTGCGTGCCCGATTTCGGTGGGTAAGGCGCTTCCAGACCCCTCGTGGCAGTAGTCACCGGGGTCTTGGGGCAACGCAGTCCACCGGAATTGGGCGCGTGCTACGCGGATTCGGCAATGCGCGACAGGCTCCTAGCCCCCGCGAGTGTGCATCTCGAGGTGCGGCTTGCCCTTGAGTTCGTCCGCCATGGCAAGTGCGCCGCGCTCTTCTGCTAGGAGTCGCTTTTCCGCTCCTCGGTCGTCTCGGTCGAGCCAGAGGTCCCGCACGAGCTGCGCGGCCGTCGCTGGTCCGCCCTCCCGGATCGTTTCCAAAAGACGAGTGCCCTCAAGCGCGTAGAGGCACGAGATGAACTTGCCGTCGGCGGTGACCCGTGCGCGGTCGCAGCCCTCGCAGAAGGGACGCGTGGTCGAGGCGATGACACCGAAGACCTGGCCGTTCGGGAGGCGGAAACGGTCAGCGGGCGCCGTAGTGCGTTCGTTATCCGCCGGCTCGGGCTCGCCGAAGGCTGCGCTGGCCTTGCGGAGGATCTCTGTAATTGGGACGACCTTGTCCATGGACCAGCGCGTGGCGCCTCCGACGTCCATGTATTCGATGAACCGCACCTCGATCCCGTGCTCGCGGCCGAAGGCGAGAAGGTCAGCGATTTCATCGTCGTTCTCGCCGCGCAGGATCACCGCGTTGAGCTTCGTTCCGTGGAAGCCAGCCCTTCGGGCAGCCTCGATGCCCTCGAGGGCGCGCGCGAGGTCGTTGCGACGGGTGAGCCTTTCGAAACGCTCGGCGCGCAGGGTGTCCAGACTGATCGTGAGTCGGTGGAGGCCTGCGGCCTTGAGATCGGTCGCGACGTCGGCCAGGAGAACCGCGTTGGTCGTGAGGCTGATGTCCTCGAGGTGGGGAAGGCCACTTAGGCCGCGGACGAGTTCCGGGACGTTGCGTCGCAGCAGAGGTTCACCACCCGTGATGCGGACCCTGGAGACCCCCATGGGTGCCAGAGCGGCGACCAAGGCGACGTGCTCCTCTAGCGTCAGAAGGTCCTTGCGGGGCAGCCAAGCGTACGACTCCTCCGGCATGCAGTACCCGCATCGCAGGTTACAACGGTCCGTGATGGACAGCCGGAGGCTCCGCAGCGGGCGTGCAAATTTGTCGCGGACGGGGGTCATGGCGGACGAGTATCGCCCACCTTTGGAAGAGCAACAACCTTCATCGGTGGGATGTGGGGGCGAAGGGTCTATCTTGGGGCCTATGACACCCAACGAAGGCACCCGTCGTGATGGCCCCCCGGCTGCACGAACCCTAGGCGAACTCAGGGCCAGCGGCTGGTCCAGCCGGACCGTCCACCAGGAGATGCGCAGCAACCTGATCGAGCGCCTGAAGGCCAGTGAGAATATCCTGCCCGGGATCGTCGGCTACGAAGAGACCGTCGTTCCCCAGATTCAGAACGCAATCCTGTCCGGGCACAGTTTCATTCTCCTCGGGCTCCGGGGCCAGGCCAAGACGCGCATCGCGCGGTCCCTGACGGGGCTCTTGGACGAGTGGCTCCCGGCGATCGAGGGATCCGAGATGAACGAGGATCCCTACGCCCCCGTGACGGCGCCGTCGCTGCGGCTTGCGGCCGAGGCCGGCGACGACCTACCGATCAAGTGGATCCATCGCGACGCTCGGTACCAGGAGAAGCTGGCGACACCGGATGTCACGGTGGCCGACTTGATCGGAGATGTGGACCCGATCAAGGCCGCGACGCGCAAGCTGACGTTCGCGGACCCAGAGGTGATTCACTTCGGCATTCTTCCCCGCGCGAACCGCGGGCTCTTCTGCGTGAATGAACTGCCCGACCTCCAGGCGAGGATTCAAGTGGGCCTCCTGAACATCCTGGAGGAAGGTGACATCCAGGTGCGCGGCTTCCCCATTCGAATGCCGCTGGACGTCGGGCTGATGTTCACCGCCAACCCCGAGGACTACACCAACCGCGGCAGCATCATCACGCCGCTGCGGGATCGCATCGCTTCGCAGATCCTGACGCACTATCCCCGCGACCTCGGGCAGGCGATGGAGATCACGTCCCAGGAGGCGTGGCAAGAGCGCGGCGAGGACGCGTTGCCCGTCTCCATCCCGGGTCCGATTCGCGAGGCGATCGACTTGGTGGCTTTTGAGGCCCGCGAGTCGGAGTTTGTGGATCAGTCGTCCGGCGTGAGTGCTCGCCTCTCTATTGCGCTCTTTGAAAACGTCGTTTCCAACGCGGAGCGCCGGGGTCTTTCGGCGGGGGAGTCGTCGGCCACCGTCCGACCCGCGGATCTCTACGCGGCCGTTTCGGCGGTCACGGGCAAAGTGGAGCTTGTGTACGACGGCGAGCGCGAGGGCATGAGTGTCGTGGCGAAGTCCCTCGTGGGGAAGGCGCTCAGCAGTGCGTTCGGGCGTACCTTTCCCGACGGCTACGCCGAGTCGGAAGGTGACGCTGGCGCGACGGAGCCCGTGTACGAAGGGCTGCTGGAGTGGTTCCGATCGGGAGACCAGCTCGAGCTTGACGACGTGACAGGGGACGGCGAACACCATGCCCGCCTGTCCAAGGTCAAGGGGCTTGACGGACTCGTCGGCGAGTACGTCCCTGGCGCAGACAGCATGACCCCAGGCGAGCGAGCGTCCATGATGGAGCTTGTCCTCGAAGGGTTGCACCAGAACTCGCTGCTCTCCCGGGAGGACGGGTCCACGGGTACGCGCGTCTTCGGAGACATGCTGGCCCAGATGGCCAAGAGCCTCGGTCGGTAGACACCATGCGGTTCTCCTACGCTGAGTACGACCCGTCCAAGGAGTCCTTGAAAGACCTCCTGAAGCGCATGAAGGATCTCTATCACGACCTGCTTTTGCAGGCGGATGGAGATCCAGAGCAGGCGCTGGAGTGGCTCGACATGCTGGCCGCGCGCTACAACCTCTTCCCGAAGGGATTCACGATCGAGGACCTGAAGAACGCCCTCAAGGAAGAGCGCCTCGTGGCGGATTCGCCGACGGGCTTGCAGATGGCGCCCGGGGGCGAGCGCGCGCTGCGCCAAGAGTCCCTCGATAGGATCTTTACGGGGCTCAACAAGGACGTCGCCGGCGATCACCGCGTCGCGGCCGCCGGCGTCGGCCAGGAGCGCCTTCCCGAGACGCGCGCTTTTGAGTTCGGCGACCCTTCAGATCTCATCGACGCGACCGCGTCCGTGCGCAATGCGCTGCGACGCGGCATCGACGGGGCATCGTTCACGCTATCCGAGGACGACCTCGAGGTCCACGAGACCGAGCACCTCTCAAGCTGCGCATCGGTGCTCTTGATCGACATCAGCCACTCGATGATCCTGTACGGCGAGGACCGCATTACGCCCGCGAAGCGCGTGGCGCTGGCTTTGACCGAGCTCATCCGTACGCGCTACCCCAAGGACGGACTCCGGGTGATTACCTTTGGCGACGACGCCACCGAGGTGCCGCTGGATGACATCCACAAGATCAGCGTTGGGCCCTTTCATACCAACACGCGGGCAGCGCTGCAGATGGCCCGGGATCTCCTGAGGCGTGAGAAACGCGCCAACAAGCAGATCCTGATGATCACGGACGGCAAGCCGAGCGCGCTGACCGAGCGCAACGGGGAGATCTACAAGAACCCGTTCGGGCTCGACCGACGCGTCGTGGCGAAGACGATGGACGAGGCCACGATCTGCCGACGCCACGGGATTCCGATCACGACCTTCATGCTGACGGACGACCCAATGCTGGTGAACTTCATCGAAGAGTTCACCGAAGCCAACCGAGGCCGCGCGTACTTCGCCGGGCTCGACCGCCTGGGAGCTTCGCTCTTCGTTGACTACGTGAAGAACCGGCGTTCCTCGGTCCGCTAGCCAGCGATCACCTTTACGTTCTCGCCGACCCAGTCGAGGATAGCTTTGAGCTCGTCGAAGGACTCGTGGCGCGCTCGCACCCACGCGTTGGCGTGGTAGCCCGCCTCGACCCCTTGGGTCGGGGTGCCAGGCGTGGGGAAATGTGAGTCGATCAAGTGGGCGCCAAAGCGCCGCTCCATTTCTTCTCGTCCCTCGTAGCGCGCGATGGTGCCGTCTTGGCTGGGGCGCAGCGCCACCATGCCGGCCGCAAAGCGCCGCGATAGCCGTTGCTCGGGCTTCCCGTGCACGACGAGGTGGGCCCATTCGCGATAGATGTCGATCTCGTTGGCCGCGGCGTAGACGTCCCACATGCGCACTCCCGGCGGGCGGCAGCCGATCTCGCTGAACTTGAGTCCTTTGGGACCGAAGAACCACTCCATGTGGGTGGCGGAGGTCTCTACGCCAAGGACCTCCTGCACGCGCCTGCTCAAGGCCCTGACCTCGTCGTAGGTGTCTCCCTCTTCGACCTGGTTGGTGGCGATGATCTGCGGGGAAATCCAGCGCTCGCGCATGGCCTCCAGCACGTTGGGGTAGTAGTGCGAAACGAACTCATGGACGACCTTGCCGTTCACGGTGAGCGTGTCGAGGAAGCCCTCGTGTCCCTCGACAAACTCCTCGCAGGCGACGCCCGCACCCGCGGCGAGGCCGCTGCCCGTGATCGCTGTCTCCATGGAGGCCGCGTCGTCTGCGCGGTACGTGCCAGCGGCGCCTGCGCCGTCCCGCGGCTTCAGGATGACGGGGTAGCCCACGCGCTCAGCGAACGCGCGCGCCTCGGCGGGGTCGCTCGTCCCAAGGCTCTCGGCGGTGGCGACGCCGGCTTCCCTGAGCGCGTCCTTCATAGCCGGCTTATCGCGGCATAGCCACGCCGTGCGCGTGGAGGTGCCGGGGATCGAGCACTGCTCGCGAACCCAGGCGCAGGGCATGATGTGCGCTTCGACCGTGGTCTCTAACCGATCCACCCAGCTCCTGGACTGGATGCGCTTGACGGCTTCGAGGAGGGCCTCTCCGTTGGTGACGGACGGCACCTGCTCGTAGGCCGCCAGCCAGCTCTTGACCTCGGAGTCGAGGCCCGCGACCGGGGATTCGCCGATAGCGGAAACGGTGGCGCCTACCTCGCGCAGGGCGCGAACGAACTCGCGCTGGTTCCGCGGGAACGAGGGCTCAAGGAACACGACGTGCATGGCTTAAAATTCGGCGAGCATCGCCGCGTAAAGATCCTCGTAGCGGAGCACTTGGGCGTGCCAGGAGAAGTCCTGCAGCATGCCCGCCTGCTGGATCTGACTCCACGCCTCCTGATCCTGCCAAACGTCAAGGGCGTGGCGCAGGGTGTCGTGCAAGGCCTCTGGGGTGAACTCGTAGAAGACAAAACCGGTGCCTTCACGCCTTTCAGGGTCCCAGCGGTCGACCGTGTCCGCGAGTCCACCGGTGGCCCGCACGACGGGGACGGTGCCGTAGCGCAGGCTGTACATCTGGTTGAGCCCGCACGGTTCGTAGCGCGACGGCATCAGGAACATGTCGCTGCCGGCTTCGATGCGGTGGGAGAGCTCGTTCTTGTAGCCAAAGTAGACGCCGACGCGCTCCGGGAGCGAATCCCGCAGCCACTGGAAGTAGCGCTCGGACGCCGGATCGCCGCTGCCAAGGACAATGAGCCTGATGTCGGCGGACTTCAGGAACACCGGCAGGATGTCGGGAAGCAGCTCGAATCCCTTCTGCCCGGTCATGCGGGAGACGATGCCGATCACAGGACCGGTGGGGTTCGGGGCCAGGTTCATCTCTTCCAGGAGGCGATCGCGACACTCTCGCTTGCCCGTCATATCCGCAGGCCCGAACTTCGTGGGGATGTGGGGGTCCACGTCGGGGCTCCACTCGGAGTAGTCAACGCCGTTCACGATTCCGATGAGGTGGTCCTCCCGCTTGGCCAAGAGACCTTCCAAGCCCATGCCAAACTCCGCGGTTTGGATTTCCCTGGCGTAGGTCTCGGATACCGTCGAGAGCCAAGAGGAGTGGAGGATGCCCGTCTCGAGGAAGTTGACGATCCCGTCGTCCAGCCGCTCTTGGTGGAACTGCCCGCGGGCGTCGGAAAGGCCCATGGCCTGGATGGACGAGGCGGGAAACACGCCCTGGTAGCCGAGGTTGTGAATGGAGAGCAGGGTTCGCGTGCCCTGGAAGAGCTCATCCCACGCGTACTGCGTCTTCATCAGGAGGGGCAGGAGCCCCGTGTGCCAGTCATTGATGTGGATGATGTCAGGCGCCCAGCTAGACATCTGGCAGGTCTCCAGCACGCCCCGGCAGAACGCGGCCCAGCGGATCGGTTCGTCGTCGTCCTCGGTGTAGAGCTCTTTCCGGGCGTAAAGGTCCGGGATGTTGAGAAACTCCACCTGGAGCGGCCCCTCGTTCCCGCCACCGCCGGGGGAATGGGGGAGCGGCGAAGTACGCGTCTCTGCCCGGTAGGTACGGCCAGGGAACTCCAGGTCAAACGGGGCGATTCCGTCCTCGGTGGGCCAGCCGCCATCATCGATGCGCTGGTAGTACGGCACGAAGAGGCGCACGTCGTGTCCACGGGCCCAGAGGGCCTTGGCGAGGGCGGCCGCGACGTCCGCGAGGCCGCCGGTCTTGGCGAATGGGGCGCACTCCGAGGAGGCGATCGCGATACGGAGCGGAGATGGCATGGAGTCACCTTAGCTTCTTTCTCCCGGCGCGAGCGTCCGTGCGTGCTGTTATGCACGGGAGCCGATAGACTCTACCCCTATGCCTGCCTCCACGGTCTTCGTTGCTCCCTACGCGCTGCCGAGCACGTTGAGGTTCGTTAGTTCAGCGGCTTTGCTTCCGGATACCACCTACGGGATCATCGCCCAGGAGCACCGGGACTCCTTTTTGGCCAAGCTCGAGCCCCGCGTGCGGGAGCGCGTTGTCGGCTTTGTCCAGGTGGAGGACGCCCATAGCCCGGATCAGCTTGAGGCGGCCGTGCGCCAGATGGCGGGCGCCCTCGGGACCGGGCGAGTGGATGCTCTCATCGGTATCCTAGAGCCGCTTCAGGAGGCCCTTGCCATCGTGCGGGAACGGCTTCGCATCCAGGGCATGGACACCGCCGAGGCACGTCGCTTCCGGGACAAGGCCCATATGAAGGACGTTCTGCGCAGCCATGATCTGCCGTGCGCCCGCCACGCGCTGGCGACGGACCGTGAATCAGCCGCTGCCTTCGCGCGCGAGGTCATGCCCCTCGTGGCCAAGCCCCCGGCGGGGGCCGGTGCGAAGGACACTTTCCGGGTCGACCAGCTGCAGGAACTCGAGTCCTGGATGTCACGCGCGGCGCCGAGCCCCGAGCGCCCGCTTCTCCTCGAGGAATTCGTGCAGGGAACGGAGTACTCCTTCGACAGTGTGTCGGTGGGGGGCCGCCACGTTTTCCACTCCATATCCGAGTACGCGCCGACGCCCCTGCAGGTCATGGAGACCCCGTGGATTCAATGGACGGTGCTCCTGCCCAAGGACATCGACGGTCCCGAGTACGCAGCCATCATGGACGCGGGGCCAAAGACCCTCGACGCCCTCGGCATGGTGAACGGCATGACCCACATGGAGTGGTTCCGTCGCGAGGATGGCTCGATCGCCATTTCTGAGGTGGCTGCGAGGCCCCCCGGCGCACAGTTCACGAGCCTCATCTCCTACGCACACGACACGGACTTCTACCGGGTCTGGGCCGAGGCCTCCGTCTTCGGGCGGTTCGAAGCCCCGGAGCGCAAGTACTCGGCGGGGGCGGCGTACCTGCGCGGTCAGTCACGCACCGGAGGCGGTGGCAGGGTGGCGCGGGTATCAGGCTTGGAGGAGATCCGCGCCAAGCTGGGAGATCTCGTGATCGAGGCGCAGATTCCGGAGCCGGGCCAGCCAAAATCCACCAGCTACGAGGGAGAGGGCTACGTGATACTGCGCCACCCCGAAACCGATGTGGTGCGTCGCGGCCTGCAGTTCGTGGTGGAGACCCTGCGCGTGGAGCTCGACGAGTAGCGCGTCTCCATCGCCCCCTTCCCCATGTTTCCGCCACCGTCTTACGGCCCATTGTGCGGCTAGACCATGACACTCAACGTCGTTCTTATCTCCCCATCGTTCCCCGCTGATAACGGGCACTTCACCCGGGCGCTCAACGCGCTCCCCGGGGTACGTGTTCTCGGCGTGGGCGACCAGTCTCCGTCCGCGATGGAGCCCGAGGTGCGCGCTGCCCTGGACGACCATCTCGTGGTCCGCGACCTTTGGAACGAGGAGGCCACGGTGCGCGAGACGCGGGAATGGCTCGGAAGCAAGGGGCTGCAGCCCCAAAGGGTGGAGTGCCTCTGGGAGCCCGGGGTGGTGCTTGCCGCGAGGATGCGTGAGGCCTTCGACGTGCCTGGGCTGCGGGTGGAGCAAGCCCGAGCCTTCCGCGACAAGGAGATCATGAAGTCCGTGCTAGACTCCCACGGTGTGCGCACGCCTCACCACTACCGAGCGAACACAACGGCCGAGGTGCAGGAGGCAGCGGCCAAGGTCGGCTACCCTCTGATCATCAAGCCGATCGATGGCGCGGGATCAGCCGACACCCACGTGGTGCGCAGCGAACAAGAACTGGGGGGCATTCTTGAGGCGGTCAAGCACGTGCCTGAAGTGAGCGTCGAGGAGTTCGTGGAAGGCGAAGAGTTCACCTACGACGCCATTCTCTCCGGCGGCCGTACTCTCTTCGAAAACGTCGCGTGGTACAGGCCGAAGCCACTTGTGGCCCGACAGAATCCCTGGATCAGTCCCCAGGCCGTGTGCCTTTCGGACATCCGTCAGGCGGACATCGCGCCGGGCGTCGAGCTTGGGCGGCGCGCCCTGAAGGCCCTTGGGCTTCAGACGGGCATGGCGCACATGGAGTGGTACCGCTCGGACAAGGACGGTGAAGCGATCTTCGGCGAGGTGGGGGCGCGCGCTCCGGGGGGGAGACTCTCCCACGGAATGAACCTTTCCTGCGAGGGCGACGTCTTCAAGCTCTGGGCCGAGGCCATCACCTCTGGGGAGACCTCGCAGTCCATGGAGAAGAAGTTCAACGCCGCGCTGGTGTTTAAGCGGGCGACGGGCGGGGGCAGCAAGATCACGCGGATCGATGGGCTCGAACGCATTCTGAGCGATAGCGGCGAGCACATCCCGGTGGTGGATCTCGTGCCGATTGGCGCAGCCCGCAAGGATTGGACCCAGGTCGTCACCGGGGACGGCTGGATGGTGGCGCGGCATATGGACCTCGGCAGTACGCTGGAGCTGGCTGATCGGCTGGCGCAGGACGTGCGCATCGTTTGTGACGGCTGATTCGATGATGGTGGAGACAACGCAGAGGCCGGCCGAAGGCGCGGCGGCGGTTCATCGCAAGGTGGCGCTTTTGGGGCCCCAGCATGCCCAGCCCAGCCTCCGCGGAGTTCTCGACAACGCTGGGATGGACGGTCCCTTCGTGCTCGTGGCTGCGGGGTGGGAGGAGCGTGAGGCGGAGACTGGCGCGCTGGAGGATCACCTCGGGACGGGCGTGCAGAACCTTGGGGCCTGGCCCGCCTGCGAGAGCGCCTTCGAGCGTGACGTGAAGCTGCGCGAGCTCATGTTCGACCGCTACGACCGAATGCGCGAGCTGAGCCGCATCTACCACGTGCGGCTGGGCGCCGAGCTCGCGGCGCTACGTAACCTGCTCGCGCGGACCGATCCTGCGGAGCCGAACGACCTCGTGGGGCCCGCGCTTGCGCCGGCCTTTGAGTCCTTGCGCGCGCTCGATGCTCACCACTGTGCGCGGGTCACAGAACTGAACGACGAGACGTTTGCGGCTGCCAGAAAGAGTGACGCCCTGAAAGCGGACACCGAGCGCATGGCGGAGCTTCTCGCGAATGCTGGGACGCTGCTGATCGCCGGTGGTCATGTCGGCATTCTCTACAATCGCATGCGCCTCTTCGGAGTGATGGAGGCGCTGAACGAGAACGCGGGGATCGCCGGTTGGTCAGCCGGTGCGATGGTGCTCACCGAGAGGATCGTGCTGTTCCATGACTCGCCTCCCCGCGGGGCGGGCGATGCCGAAGTTCACGGGCCAGGTTTCGGCTTGGCGACGGGGATCACGGCGCTACCCCACGCGGCTAGCCGGCTGAACCTCCAGGACAGGGCCCGCGTGGCGATCCTGAGTCGACGCCTTGCGCCTTCGGCGGTCGTGACCCTCGATGGCGGTCAATCTGTCTTTCGCCAAGGAGGGGCCGACGCTTGGTCACTCGGGGACGGTGTCGGGCAGCTGCAAACGGACGGGTCGATCCTGCGATGAGCCAAACAGACGTACAAGACGCCCTCGATGCGCTTCAACATCGCATCGCATCAGAGGGTCCAGCGGCCGTTGAGGCGGAGACCTCGGGCTTCCCGGTGGTGGACGGAAACCGCGCGCTTTTTGCGTTCGTGGGGCAGGCCGATGAGGTTCGGCTGCATCACTGGATCTTTGGGCTGGAGTCGGCCCAGGAGTTCTATCGCGTGCACCCCGAAGTCTGGACATTGGAGATCGAGGTGCAGGAAGCGGCGCGCGTGGAGTACAAGCTGGAGGTGGTTGCGAACGGCCAGCACCGGCTCATGCGTGATCCCCTCAACGATCAGCTCGCGCGGGATCCCTTTGGCGCGAACTCGGTGTTCACGGGACCCGCCTATGTGGAGCCGTGGTGGGCCCTGGAGGATCGCTCGAAGCGCCAGGGGGAAGTGCTCGAGCGTCAGCTGAAGAGCGACATATTCGGCGATGTGCGTCCGTTGTCGATCTACTTGCCGCCCCGCTACCGGGAGACCCGGCGTTATCCGCTTCTGATCTGTCACGACGGACTCGACTACTTGAAGTTCGCCGGGCTCCAGCGAGTGCTCGACAACCTCATCGACCTACAAGAGATTCCGCCGCTCATCGTCTGCTGCACCCAGTCGCCGAACCGCACCGAGGAGTACGCGGCCAATGAGCACCATGCGAAGTTCATCGCGGACGAGCTCGTGCCGCTGATGGAGGATGAGTTCTCTCTGCTAGAAGGACCTTCGAATCGCGCGCTGTTGGGCGCAAGTTTCGGGGCCGTCGCATCGCTCTACACCGCGCTCCAGTTTCCCGATCGGTTCGGCAAGCTCTTCCTGCAGTCGGGGAGCTTTGCGTTCACCGATATTGGCCCGCACGGCCGCGGGCCGGTGTTCGACGACGTGGTTCGTTTTGTGAACCACTACCGCCGCAAGCCGTCCAAGCCGGCGGCCCGCGTGTTCCTTTCGTGCGGCACCTACGAGTCGCTGATTGTCTACAACCGATCGCTCCTGCCGCTCTTGCAGCGCCAAGGCGTCGAAGCCGTTCTGGTGGAATCCCAGGACGGTCATAACTGGGAGAACTGGCGCGATCGTCTACGTGACGGTCTCACCTGGCTCTTCCCCGGTCCTCTCTGGATGGTTTACGAGTAGCCCATGGCCAAAATCACACGACGTATCGGCCTTTCCCTCGGCGCGGACCTTTGTTGGCCTCGCTGCTTCGAAGGCATCATGAAGCGCTGGGACCCGACGCTCCGCGTTGGCGGCGACGAGATCCGGTTCGATATCGAGCGGCTCCAGATCGAACCCTTCGATCTGCGCGGGCCGGTGCGCTACGACCTCGTGCTCGATCGGTTGACGCACTGGTACACCAACACGCGCGAGTGGATCAAGAAGGCGGTGCTCATGGACGATTTGTACGTCCTGAACAACCCCTGGTCGGTCCAGTCCATGGAGAAGCAAACGTCGTACTGCGCGATGATGCGGCTCGGGATGCCTATCCCGGACACGTGGCTGGTGCCGCCAAAGGAGTACGTGGACAGTCCCGACCTCAAGCCGACGCTGGAGCGCTACGCCAAGCTGTTCAGCCTCGACGAGTTGGGCGAGAAGGTGGGCTACCCGATGTTCATGAAGCCCTACGACGGCGGTGGCTGGGTGGGCGTCTCCAAGGTGGATAACGCGGAGGAGCTTACGGAGGCATACGACGGCAGCGGCAAGTTCATCATGCACTTGCAGCAGGGCATCTTGCCGTTTGACCACTTCATCCGGTGCATCGGGATCGGCCCTGATGTGCGGGTGGTGGAGTACGACCCGAGTGCGCCGTTGCATGAGCGCTACACGAACGACTTCAACCATCTGTCCGAGGCGGACATGACGAAGTTGAAGCAGATCACCCTGACCATCAACGCGTTCTTCGGCTGGGACTTCAATTCCTGCGAGAGCCTGCACCAGGACGGCGTTTGGCACCCGATCGACTTTGCCAACCCGTGTCCGGACTCCCAGGTGACGTCGTTGCACCGTCACTTTCCATGGCTCGTGCTCGCCAACTTGCGCTGGGCGCTGTTCAACGCGGCAACGCTGCGGAAGAAGCCGCGGAACCTCGACTGGGCGCCGTACCTCGAGATCGCCGATGGGCCCGGAACCTTCGACGAAAAGCTGCCGCAGTACGCTGCGCTCGCCGAGAAAGCCTTCGATGTCGCAGGCTTTGAGGCGTTCTGCGCCGAACACCTTGGTCCACTGGAGGAAGTGGCCTGGGAGTACTTCGGATCGAAGGACGCACGCGAGGCCGTACGCGAGAAAGTCGTGGCGCTCTTCCCCGAACACGAGATCGAGGAGTTCACCGAGCGCTTTTGGAGTTCCATCCAGGACTGGCGCCTTGAGTCGGCACAGGGAGCCAACCGCTAACCAACACCATGAGTCGAATCGCTGAAAGCTGGTACTCGGACCGTGTGGGCCGAGAAGTCAAGGTCGTGCGCTGGGGGGAAGTCGGCACGCCGGTCGTGTTCTTTCCCACGGCAGCTGGAGACGCAGAGGAGTGCGAGCGTTTTCTCCTCGTGGACGCCCTTGCTCCACTTCTGGAAGAGGGAGTCATCAAGCTCTACTCGGTGGATTCCGTTCCAGGGATGGTGTGGCTGAAAGAGGACAACACCACGCCGGTTGCGACCCGTGCCCAGGCCGGGTTCGACGCCTTTGTGGAGCATGAGCTGGTCCCGATGATCGCGAAGGACTGCGGCGGGGTGGATCCGACGACCCTCGACATGATCGCAACGGGCTGCTCGATCGGTGCCTACAACGCACTCGCGGCCATCTGCCGCCACCCTGACCTCTTTGCCTCGGCCATCTGTATGTCGGGCACCTACGAGCTCTCGAAGTTCATCGACGGAGACATGGACGAGGCCTGGTATTTCTCTTCGCCTCTGCACTTTGTCCCCAACCTGCCGGACGATCATCCGCAGCTTGCGAAGCTGCGGGAGCGTCACATCCTTCTCAGTCACGGCACGGGTCGCTGGGAGGACCCTGCCGAGTCCTGGGCCGTGGCGCGCGCACTAGGGGAGCGAGAGATCCCGAATCACGTGGACGAGTGGGGGGATGAGTGGGATCACGACTGGCCGACGTGGCGGAGAATGCTGCCGTCCTACCTGCGGACGCGTCTTCTAGACTGAGTGGTGCGTCAATTTGGGCCAGTTCGATGGCCTGAGAGACGAGCAGCTCGGCTCGAGCGGGACGGCTGCGGCGATACCCGGTGAACGGGGATCGGAGAATCGTGGAGGCTTCGTACCATGGGGGCCCCGCGGATTTGGGCGACCGCAGCAGAAGCTACCGCCCCTCCCATCTCTCATTCTCCAAGACGATGATCTCCTCCTCAAGACTCCTCGGCGTACTGAGCGCCGCCTTGTGTAGCGCGTCGGCTCTCGCCGCGCCGCTTCCCCAGGTAGAAGCCCCTTCCTTTACCCAGGTCCCCTACGTTCTTGACTCCGGCTGGGTCACGCCCGCGGCGGCCACCGGGTCCGACCTCCAGCTCACCGGATCGCTCATGGTCCAGCAGCCGGGGGCCGACTGGATGCGGATCTACTTCAAGGACGCGGTGCTTGCCGGCGACCCGCTGAGTGGCAACGGCGCCGAACTGCGCGTGCTGTCCCTTGTGGACGGCGGCTACCAGACGATGAACGCCATCGAGCTGGAGCGTTGGGACAACTCCACCGCCTACTTCAACGGCGACAGCGTCGTGATCGAGATCTGGGCCCAGCCCGGAACAGGATCCAGCCGCGTTGAGGTCGCCTCCATCGACATGGGGATCGCGCCCGCCGGCACGGACACCATTTGCGGTCCCGTTGACGATCGCCTGCCCTCCACGGATCCGCGTTCGGGGCGGCTTCTGCCCATCGGGTGCACGGGCTGGCTGATCCAGGACTGCGCTGGCTGTGCTCTCACCGCAGGTCACTGCACCGGCAACATCAACGTGCTGCAGTTCAACGTTCCGCCGTCGCTTAGCAACGGTTCCATCCAGAACCCGCCGCCCAGTGACCAGTACCCCGTCGACCCGGCTTCGGTCCAGACGAACGGTGGTCAGGGCGTCGGCAATGACTACGCCTACTTCGGCACCTTCGCGAACGGCACCACCGGCCTGACGGTCACCGCGGCCCAGGGCCCCGGCTTCCAGCTGTTGCCCCCGCCGGCCGCGGGCGGCGGCACGATCCGAATCACTGGATTCGGAACCGACAACACGCCGAGCACCCGCAATCAGACGCAGCAGACCCACACGGGCAGCCTCGTGACCAACAACGGTTCCACCGTCCAGTACACGGCGGACACGACCGGCGGCAACTCGGGCTCGCCCGTGATCTGGGACGAGATGGACGCTGCTGTGGGCATCCACACCCACGGCGGCTGCAACTCAACGGGCGGCCAGAACTCAGGTACCAGCCTCAACAGCGGCGGTCTGCAGGCCTTCCTCGACTCGCCCCAGGGCATCTGCGGCGCTGGCATCAACCTCCAGAACCCGCCGACGATCGTCCCCCGTGGGGAGTCCACCCAGGTGGTGTTCCAGGCTGCGGGCGCGCTCTTGGCAGGCTCTGAGACCCTGCACGTGCGAGCCAGCTCCGCGGGCATGTTCCAGTCGATTCCCATGACGGCGATCGGCAGCGGCATGTTCGCCGCGGACCTTCCTCCGTTCGAATGCGGCGACATGCCGGAGTTCTACGTCAGTGCCCAAAGCACCGACTGCGGTCAGGTCTTCGATCCCGTCGGTGGCCCGAGCGATCCGCTCGTCCTCGGCGTCGGTGAGGCCGACGTGACGTTCGGCGACAACTTCCAGACCAACCTTGGGTGGTCCACTTCCGTGGCCGGCGCAAGCACGGGTCAATGGGAGCGAGGCGTTCCCGTCAACGATGCCGGCTGGGCCTGGGACCCCGCCAGCGACGGCGATGGTAGCGGCAGCTGCTACCTGACCCAGAACGGCAACGGCAACACGGACATCGACGGGGGCTCGGTGACGCTGACCTCCCCGGCGACGACGGTGACGGATGCGCAGAGTGTCGTCTCCTTCTTCCGCTACCAGGCGCTGTCGAACGACAACGGCGACGATGTGCTCGCGGTTGAGGTCAGCGCCAACGGCGGGGCCAGCTTCCAGACGGTGCGCGTCTTCGAGACGGCAACGGCTCCCGCATGGAGCGAAGAGACGATCACCACGTCCGAGCTGGCGGCAGCTGGCGTCGGCGTTGGATCGAGCCTTGTGGTCCGCTTCACCGCGAACGACTCCGGTGCGGCTTCCATCCACGAAGCTGGCATTGACGGATTCGCCGTTCAGTCGATCGTCTGCGATGCCAACGCCGTTGGCAGCGTCTACTGCTCGCCCGGGGTTCAGAACTCGACGGGCGTGGGGGCAGAGCTCACTGGTACCGGTAGCGACGTCCTGGCGGATAATGACCTGACCCTTGAGGTCACGAACCTGCCCACGCAATCGCTCGGCTACTTCCTCGTTTCACCGACGGAGACGAATGTTCCGAACGCCGGTGGAAGCAACGGAACGCTGTGCGTTGGGCTGCCCCTGGGCCGCTACGCGGGCGACGTGCTGAACTCGGGCGCCGTGGGGGGCTACCAGTTCTCTGTGGATCTCACCTCGATACCGCAGCCCAACGGTGCGGTCTCGGGTGTGATCGGTGAGACGTGGCGCTTCCAGGCCTGGTACCGCGACGTGTTTATCGGCATCCCCACGTCAAACTTCACCAACGGCCTGGCCGTGACTTTGCAGTAGGCAACTCGGTTCGAGGTAGATGAAAAAGAGAGCGCAGTCCTTCGCGGACTGCGCTCTCTCCTTTTTCGGGGTCGGCCTAGTGCTCCACTCGGGGTTTGGCGCAACGCAGCTGGCGCTGATCCTGGCCGTGCCAGCGGATTCGCGTTCCGTGGCGCAGGCTCCTAGACCTGAAATAAGCGCTAAGAATCGACAGACCACTGCGTTTCGCAAAGCAGCACCGCGTCTGCGGCCCTTGCGCTTCGCTTCGAGAATTCACCTCTAGAGGCTCGCGAAGTCGGAGTCGCTGGGCATCTTGCGATCGGACTTGCGCCGTCTGGCTTGGAAGTCGTAGCCGCTCGGTACGACCACGATACCGCTGTCCGTGACCGTGAAGCGCTTGCGGTCCTCTTCAAGGTTGACGCCGATCTGCGTGCCGGAGGGGATCTTCACCCACTTGTCGACGATGACCTTCTTTAGGACCACGTGGTCGCCGACTTCGACGCCGCTCATGATGATGCTGTCTTCAATGTCCGTGTCTTCTCCGGTGTAGACACGGTTCGAGAGGATCGATCGACGTACACGGCTGCCTGAGACGATCGAACCGTTGCAGAGCATCGAGTCCACGACGTGGGCACTGCGCCCTTGGGGCTCAGCGAAGACCGTTTTCGCGGGCGGATCGTTGTGCCAAAGGGTGTAGATCGGCCAGTTGCGGTCGTAGAGGTTGAACTTCGGCGTGACCGAGCAGAGGTCGAGGTTCGCGTCGTAGTACGCGTCGATCGTTCCCACGTCGCGCCAGTAGGGCGGGTCGTCGTTGGGCGCTGCCCCCGGCGCCACCACCTCGCGGAATGAGTGCGAGATGACCTTGGTGCCGTCCGCCACCATGGCTGGCAATACATCGTTGCCAAAGTCGTGACTTGTGCCGGTCGTCTTCGCTAGGTCTTCTTCGAGCCTCTTGATCAGCTCTTCCTTCTCGAAGATGTAGATGCCCATGGAGCCAAGGCACTTCCCTGGCTGGCCAGGAATCTCAGTGGCACCGGACTCTGGCTTCTCTTGGAAGCCGGTCACGTGGGAGTCCTTGTCGATCTCTAGGATGCCAAAGCGCGAGGCTTCTTCGCTTGTGATCTCCACGGCACCGATCGTGCACTTGGCCCCAGCGGCCACGTGGTCCATCAGCATGTCGCTGTAGTCCATCTTGTAGATGTGGTCCCCGGAAAGGATGAGGACGTGCTGGCACTCCTCTTGTTCGAGAAGCTGCAGGTTTTGGGCGATGGCGTCAGCGGTTCCGCGGTACCAAGCCCCGGTGCCGCCATGCTGAGGCGGACGGGGAACGATGAACTGGGCCAGCCGGCGCGGGAGGAAGTTCCACGCGTAGCGCAGATGTTCCTCTAGCGAGTACGCCTGGTACTGGGTGAGCACGAAGACCCGCCTGAGCCCCGAGTGGATCGTGTTCGATAGCGTGAAGTCGATGATCCGATAGGCTCCCCCAAAGGGCACTGCCGGCTTTGCGCGCCCCTCGGTCAGAGGACTGAGGCGCTGGCCTCGGCCGCCGGCGAGCACGAAAGTCAGCGTGGCTTTCTGGTGCTGGGCGCGATTCAAGCTGCTGGACATAGGTGGCACTTCCTGAAGGCTGGTGTCGGGGTGTTCCGGGTCTCGCGCTCCATGAGAACAGACCGAGCCAGGGGATGACAGATTTGGGCCTGAGAAGCGTCGCCCTATTGCCTTTGAACCGGCCCCCGGCGATCTCTACCGTGGGGGCCCAGACGGCCACACCGAACCGTCCATCCATCGAGCCCGCGGCGGACTCGTTTTCACCCCTATGATCCTCTCCCTACTCGAACGTCTCGAACAGCAGGGCGGGAGCTCCGAATGGCGCGTCGGCGGTCTGCGGGCCAGCGTGCTCGGAGGCGACTTCGGTGCCGTCGAACACGGCCGATGGTTTCAGCAGCTGGGTGAGGGGGCGGGAGGGTGCGCCGCTCCGTCGGCCTCTAGCAGTGGCCGAATCATGTCCACTTCGTC
The DNA here is from genome assembly GCA_964417955.1 of uncultured Planctomycetaceae bacterium. Lineage (GTDB taxonomy): Bacteria > Planctomycetota > UBA1135 > UBA1135 > Saltatorellus. Next base: position 59,697 of record CAYQKK010000010.1, on the reverse strand, counting down.
CTTGGTGGCCGAGCGCACCGACGATGGCGTCTTCGTCGCATCCCTCCCGTCGGGAACGAAGGAGCGGATCGTCTGGGTAGGAGACCTTGAACTCCATCGAGTCGATCCGTCCCTTGGGCGACTGGCGGCGCCCGAATTCGAGCTCCACGGCGATGGGATGGGGCTCGACCTCGAATGGGGCCTCGCGCCTTGCTTGCACCGAATGGGCGCCCGGAAGAAGGTCCCCGCACATCACAGCTTTGCGATGCGGCTCAGTCTGCCGTGCCGGCCCGCTGGCGACATCACGTTCTCGAACGACGAGCTCGACCCTGATGTTTGGCTGAGCGCGACCCGGTCCGGGCGCATGGCAGCGCGCATGCGTCCCTACGCGGCGCTTCCCGAGCTAGAGGTGGTGCCTTCAGAGGGTGCCTTGGAGTTTGAGCCTGGGCCAGAATGGCGACTGGGCGTGCGGGTGATGGACCCCGATGGCGGCTGGCGCGTGGAAGACCGCTTCAGCCCAGGTACATTTCGGTGGTCCGTGCCTGCTTCCTCCGAGGCGGTGTCGCTTTCTCTTCGAGTGGTGCCTGGCTCCGGCGAGGATCGCTCTGAGCGAAGCGGTGAGCTTGGCAGCCTATTGGCGCGCGGGTCCCGCCGCTTAGACTCGGCCGACTCCGAAGGGGCGTCACCGGGAAGCGGTGCTGTTCGCCGCTCGCCAGACGAGCTGCGGCGCTGGGCGATGGCGCTGCCTGGCGACCTGATTCGCCGCAGCGCGACCGCCCAGGTGTCAGCGACGGAGCTGAGGGAACTGCTTCTCCAAGCCTCTGCTCACGTCACCGGAGAGCGCTTCGACGTCGCCCTCTGGGCGGCCCGTGCTGCGCGGCTGGTGGCCCCAAGATTCGATCGAGACGTCACGTCGGTGACGCTCCCGTTCCTCCGTGGGGTCACAGGTCGCATGGAGGAAGAGGCCCGCGGCGGAAGCTGCCCAGGAGCCGCCGCAGCCGGACTGCCCCGTTGGTGCATGGTTGCGGGCTCAGCGAATGGCCGCCGCGAGGCGGAGAGCGAGATCTTCATCGAGCATGCGGCGCTGCTGCACCAGGCCGCCCAGCACACCGCCGAGCTGGCCGAGGAAGCGGGCCAGGGCGCCGTTGCCCACAAGGCGCGGGCGATCCGCCGCCGCCTGCACCGCTGGTTCCAAGACGAGTTCTGGCTCTCCCGGCCTGATCGCGCACGTGACTACGTGGGACGGCACGGCGGCGCCGGCCTCCGCGGTCTCTGCCTGCGGCCACACATGCTCCTTGCGGCGTCCTTCGAAGGCGCGCCCTTCACAACGGCACAGCGCAGGATCCTCGTTCGAGTCGCGGAGTCCAGGCTGCTTGTGCCGCCCCTTGGTTTCGCGACCCTGGATCGCGACGACCTGGAGTTCGACGGTGAATCCCTCGACAACGGCGCCGTTTGGCCCTTCCTGATCGGGCCCTTTGTCGAGGCCTCCCTGCGTGCCTTTGGGCAGGATCGAGGCCGGCAGCGCATGCTGATGCAGCTGGCGAGTGCACCGTCACTGGCGAGTGCCCCCATGGCCTGGGCCCACACTGCGGGCAAAACCGTTTCCCCTGCTCCGTTTCTCGATGAGCAATCCGTCTCCACGGGCGCTCTCCCTCGACACCCCATACCCCTTGGATCTTTGAGCTACGATCTCAACATCGCTGAGGGAGCGCGCGCGAAGCAGATGCTCTCCGCAGGCCTCAAGTCATGAAGGTTCTTGTCTTAGGTTGGGAGTATCCACCCGCGGTGGCTGGGGGCCTTGGGGCAGCCTGCCACGGGCTCACGAGCGCGCTGTCCGAGCGTGGCCACGATGTACAGCTGGCGCTGCCCGAGGCGTGTCGGCCCTACGCTGAAGAGCTGGCGGGCGGTGGCCCGTCCGGGCCGGATCCTGTCTACGTGGCCAGCACGTGGGAGCGCTCGTCACCAAGTGGCGCTGGCCGCGGCGCGGACTTCCATCCCTATGCCACGGACTCGCCCTCCTCCGAGCATGGGGCGCGCGGTTCCGACGGTTCTGCCGCATCGGTAGGGGGCCGAGGATGGACCGGATGGGGAGCGGCGGGTTCACGCCTCTACGGAGCGGATCTCGTAGGGTCGGTCCGAGCCTTCACCAAGAGCGCTCTCGAGCGACTCGCGCACCTAGACTTCGATGTGATCCATGCCCACGACTGGATGACTTACCCGGCGGCGCTGCAGCTGCGGATGGCCACCCGCAGACCAGCGGCGGTCCACGTGCACTCTACCGCCTATGACCGAGGGGGCTCGCGGATGATCGGCGGTCAACTCGGCCTTGAGCGCGGAACCATCGCCAGCGTCGAGCGTGCGGGGGTGCGGACGGCGGACGCCGTCTGCGCAGTGAGCGGATACACCCGCGGCGTGCTCCTTCAGCACTACGGAGCCGATCCCGAGAACGTCCATGTGGTCTACAACGCGATGACGCCCAACGGGAGTCCGCCGAGGAGCCCCAGCGCGTCCGATCCATCAACCCCACCTACCGCGCTCTTCTTAGGCCGGCTCACCCGCCAGAAGGGGGTTGGGTTTCTCCTGCGCGCAGCCCAGCACTTGGCTGAGACCCATCCCACGGCTCGCTTGCTCATTGCGGGTGACGGAGAAGAGCGCAGTCGCCTCATTGAATCGGTGGCGGAGCTCGGACTCGCGGGTCGCGTGTTCTTCCTCGGCTCGATCAGCGACGAAGCTAAACGCGAGGCCTATCGAAAGGCCGACGTCTTCGTCCTGCCGTCCGTTTCGGAGCCGTTCGGCCTCACGCCCCTAGAGGCGCTGATGGAAGGCACGCCTGTTGTCCTGACGTCGACCTCTGGAGTCGCAGAGGTTCTGAGATCACAACCAGCCGTCGAACCGTGGGATGCGCGCGAGATGGCCCGGGCGATCGCCAGCATCTTCGATTCGCGGGGCCAGGCCGGCGGCCAAGCCGCAGCCCTCGTGCAGAGTGGCCAAGAGGAGCTGCGGAAGCTCTCCTGGGAGCGAAGCGCCGAGTACTTGGAGTCGGCCCTTGAGGCCGCAGTGGCCCGGGCGAAAGGGCCCCCTGCAAAGGGTCTGGCTCTGGGGGGGACCCGTTGACCTCACTCGTCTTCTACTTCCAGGTTCACCAGCCCTTCCGCGTCAAGGCCTATCCCCACGACGCCATTGGCGTACGCCACGATTACTACGACGACTGGCTGAACGAGGACGTCGCGAAACGCGTGGCAGAGCTTTGTTATCTGCCGATGAATCAGACGCTGCTCGACGCCATCGAACGCACGGACGGCGCGTTTCGGTGTTCGTTTTCGATCTCTGGCACGGCGATACGTCAGTTCGAACTTTGGGCGCCCGAGGTGCTGACGAGTTTCCGCAGGCTGGCGGATACGGGAGCGGTGGAGTTCCTCTGCGAGACCTCGCGGCACAGTCTGGCTGCCTTGGCCGACCCAGAGGAGTTCCGCATTCAAGTGGAAGAGCAGCGCGAGCTCTTGAAGCGTCACTTCGGCGTCGTGCCCACGTCTTTTCGCAACACGGAGCTGATCACCGACGAGCGCGTGGCTGCCCAGGTGAAGGCCCTAGGCTTCAATGTCCTCCTCGCCGAGGGAGCGGATCAGCTGCTGCACGGTAAGACCTCGAACATCGTGTACGGCATGGAAGAGGCCGACGGTTTTCCGCTGATGCTGCGCGACTACCCGCTGTCGGACGATATCGCCTTCCGCTTTAGCAACCAGGCGTGGGAGCAGTTTCCGCTCTACGCCGAGACCTTCGTTGAATGGCTCGAGACCCTGCCGGGGGGGAAGAGCTTCATTGGTCTCTACATGGACTACGAGACGTTCGGCGAGCATCAGCCCCGCTCCACCGGCATCTTTGAGTTCATGGCGGCGCTGCCAGACATGGTGCTTGCGTCCGAGAAGGACCTCGACTTTGCTACCCCAGCGGAGCTCGCCGCGCGGGAGCTGCCCCAGGAGTCCATTCGCTATCCCCGGCCCATCTCCTGGGCGGACGAGGAGCGCGACCTCTCCGCGTGGCTGGGGAACCACATGCAGCGCGCGGCCCACGATGCGATCTATGCCCTCGCCGAGGCTGCGCGCACGTGCGGTGATGCCCAGCTGCTGGAGGAGTGGCGTGATATGACCACCTCGGATCACGTCTACTACCTCTCAACGAAGTGCGCCTCTGACGGTGATGTGCACCAGTACTTCAGCCCCTACGACAGTCCACACGACGCGTTCCTCACCATCATGAACGTCATCGAGGACCTCGGTCAGAGGTTAGGGGTCCGCTGAGCCACCGGTTGCGCGCGGTCCAGCACATACAGCGGTGCGATTCCCCGAGGGGCGTCCTATGATCTCCCCATGATGACGCTCGCGTGTTTGGCTGCAGGTTTCCTCCTCTGCGAGCCCCAGGAAGCCGTGGTTTCTCCCGAGGATCTGGTTCAGGTGCGCGCCGCCGAGCTGGCGGAGCTGACTCGACGGGAGGAGGTCGCGTCCCGCGTCTCGGCCCTCGTCCGGGCCCTTGAGAGCAGCTTTGTGGAGGGCGGCGAGCTGGAGACGTTGGAGCAGCTCATGCCACTCTTTGCAGAGGATGCGCGCGGCGTCCTCCCAGGGGAAGCTGGGACGCTCGGAGATCGGACCGCGTCAAGCTTTGTGGCCGGTGGCCCTGGGCACCCGATCACCGTGGAGCGCTTCTCCTTGGCAGAGGTCGAGGTCGATGCCGATAGCGGGGCGGAAGATGCCGTCGATGATCTACTTCGGGTGCGAAGCTCTGTGACGAGCGCGCTCGGCGGCTCGCCGACACGCGGGACGGAGATTCGCACGAAGGAGGTCCGCCCGGTGCCGGAGATCCCGGGCGCATTCGACGCGCGACTGCTCTTACGTCACCTGCGCGCACCCGAGAACCAAGGGCCGATCACCGTCACGAGCACTCTTCGCCTCCGGGTGATCGAGGAGGGGGCCGATCTCAAGCTGCTCTCCTACGACCAGCAGATCGACTCGAGGGTTCAGGCAGCGGGTCCTGCCGAGACTGATGGCTTCGTGGACGTCGCGGGCGCGGTGCTCAACGGCCCGCGTGCTGCGCTCCTGCGCCCTTCGGTTCCAGAGCTTCGCGATCTTCTCGACAGCGGCCTCGGCGTAGGCGTTCTCGGACATCACGGGGTCGCGATTTCCGATCTCGACGGGAACGGCATCGAGGACATCTACTTGCCGCAGCCCGGGGGCATACCCAACCAGCTCTGGCTGCGGCAGGGGGATGGGACGGCCACCGAGGTGGCGGGCGCCATGGGGCTCGACTTCGTGGACGCGACGACGAGCGCTGTCTTCGTGGACTTGGATGGTGACGGCGACCGAGACGCGTGCTTGGGCTTTGACGGCGCACTGCGTGTGTTCCGGCGGGTCGGCAACGCCTACTTCGAGGCGGCGTCGTTCAACCGCGGTTCCATCACCGGTCTAGCCGCTGCCGATATCAACGGCGACGGCCTCGTGGACATTTACGCGTGCGCGTACGCGAATCCGTACAACGGCACGGCGTTTCCTGTGCCCTATCACGACGCCGCCAACGGGCAGGAGAACACGCTGCTCCTGAACCTCACCAAGGGCGCGGATGACCTCGCGTTCGTCGATGCCACCGAGGGCTCGGGGCTCAGCGTGGGCGCCGCGCGATTCAGCTTCGCCGCGACCTTCGAAGACTACGACGGCGACGGGGACATGGATCTCTACGTGGCCAACGACTTCGGCCGGAACGGGCTCTACCTGAACTCTGGCGCGGGTCAGTTCACCGAACGCGCGTCCGACCTCGGTGCCGAGGACATCGGCGCGGGCATGGGCGCGTCGTTTGCCGACCTGAACGGCGACGGGCAAGCGGATCTGTACGTGGCCAACATGGCGTCGTCGGCGGGTCGTCGGATCACGGGTCAAGAAGCGTTCCAGGCGCGTGTTCGTGCGGACGAGCGAGCGCTGTTCCGTCGTCACTCAAAGGGCAACACGTTGCTTCTCGGAACCGAGGACGGGAAGTTCGAGGAGTCGCCGCTGGCCTCGGACGGTCGGTGGGCATGGGGTGCGATTCCCATCGACCTCGATGGGAACGGGGCCCTTGATCTCTACGTGCCCAATGGGTTTGTTTCGCGCTCGAAGGGGAAGGCTCCAGATCTCTGAAGCTCGTTCTGGCGGCACGTGGTGTCGCAAACCCCCGGTCGCTCCCTCGGAGCGGCCGAGAACCAGGCCACTTACGAGACGTATCTACAGGGCTGGGCCGATCTGAACCAGCGTCTGCGCCTAGGCGAGCCATGGAGCGGCGACGAAAGGAACGTGGCCTTTCTGAACTCCGGCAGCAGAGGGGCTGCCTTTGACTTCGCGGATGCGGCGGCTGTTCTGGGCCTCGATAGTTCGGGTGACGGTCGCAGCGCCGCGCGCATCGACATCGACTTCGACGGCGACGATGACATCGTTCTGACGGCGCGCACGGAGCCGCGGGTGCAGGTGCTTTGCAACCGGCTGGCGGACGGTGTCCCCGGCGTCAGCGTACGCCTCGAAGGCACGGGGAAGTCGGGCACCGAGGCCATTGGCGGCGTCGTGTTCGCCACCGAGGTCCAGGACGATGACCCCGAGGACGCCGTGGGCGGGGAGTTCTTTCCCGGTCGAACCCAGCGTAGGACTCGGTCGGTGGGGTCCGGGTACCTCGCCCAATCCAGCGCCTGGCTGCGGTTCGCTTTTCCGAGCCCTAAGGAGGCCTCAACGTCGCGACGTAGTCGTCGGGTGCGCTTGGCCGTGCGCTGGCCGCGCACGGGGCGCATGGAGGAGTTCGGCACCGTCCGCTTGGGCAGGAAGCGCTTCGTGCTCAAGCAAGGGGAGGGCGTGGCCCGGGAGGTCAACCAGCCCGACAAAGTACGCTTTGACGGAGCCGAGCTGCCCGCCTTTGATCTGGACCCCAGCGCGGGGCGGCGCCTCGCGCTACCGGCGCCATCTTCTATTCCAAGTCTCGCTGCACGCGGCGCGAGCGGGCGTGCCGCCCAGCTCTTTGGTCTGACGCCCGACGGACCGCGCGGCGCGGGGCAGCCGGTGATTGTGCTCGCTTGGGATTCCAGCGCGCCCGACTCGATCGTGGGGCTGGGCGCCGTGGGTGACCTCTGTAAGGAAGCCAAGGAAGCGGGGGCGCTCGTGGTCTCCATCGACCTGGCGGCAGAGCTAGAGGAGCCGCCGTTCCCCGCTCAGCTCAACAAGGGCGCAGCCCTCCTAGCGTCGGCGGGCTTCGACGGGGACGAGCTGGGCGCCATCGCGTCAACGGCCAGCACCTTGGCCGAGCTGGTGGCCTGGAGGCTCGATACGTCTGAGGCGCCCCCGCTGCCGTGGTCCCTCGTGGTGGGCGCGGACGGCCGGCTCGATGCGGTGCGCACCGGCCCTTGGAGGGTGGGCGAGGCGGCCAAGGACTTTGCGTTCTGCAAGACCCGCGGGAACGCGCGGCTGCTCTTGGCGTCGCCCTTCGGTGGACGTTGGGTGGCCCCTCCGCTAGAGGCCGATCTTGCGCAGCTCCAAGCACGTCTGCAGAAGCGTGGACTGAGCGAGGCTGTGCGCGAGCTTGACCTGGCACGTTTGACCACGGTGCCTCCCACAAGTGCCGAGGTGCAGCTGCGGCTGGGGCAGACCTACCTCAACACAAAGGAGTACGACAAAGCGCTGAAGTGCTTTGATAACGCGCTGGTGGCAGAGCCCGAGTCGGTGCTTGCGCTGCGCGCGCGCGCCTACACGCTCCAAGTGATGGATCGATTCCCCGAGGCTATGGAGGCCTGGGCGGCCGCCATCGACCTGGAGCCTGGCGATGTGAACTCCCGGGTGAATCGGGCGTTCGCCGCCATCAACGCGGGTGAGCTCGAGGTGGCAGAGCGCGAGCTGGAAGTCCTGGTGGCTGCCACGGGGGCTGGCTCCGAGAAGGCAGGGGCCGTGGCGAGGGCCCTTGCGGCTGCCCGGGAGAAGGAGTGACGCGACGCTCTCCAGCGGAGCTGCGCACGCTGCGGCAGCAACTGGTCGAGCTCCGCGCGTCGCGCGCGGGCCTCGGTGAGGAAATTGCCTCGGCGCTCGATCGACTCGATCGGGATCTCCTTCCACGAACCGCCGGTGGGCATGAGCACCTCGTTGCGGGCATCGTGGGTCCTAATAACGCGGGCAAGTCGGCACTCTTCAACTCGCTGGTCGCAGGCGCGCTGTCCGAGGGCAGCGCCCCGCCCGCCAAGATCAGCCCCTCGCTGCCCACCGGGGGCGCGACGCGGCGCTTGGTCGGAGCGCTCTCGGGCGAGCTGCGTAGCGCACTTGAGAGCGAGCCGGCGCTTCAGCGCTTTCCGATGCGTGGCGTCACCCCTGGGCCGGAAGGTGTGACAGCCGCCACCGAAACGGCCGAGGCTTCCGAGGTCGCAGAGCTACTGCTCGTGGAGACCAAGACGCTCCCCGAAACGCTGCTGCTGGTGGACACGCCCGACTTTGACAGCGTGCTTGTGGAAAACCGGGCGGTGACCGACGCGCTGCTCGCGGTAACGGACGTCGCCATCGTCGTTGTGACGCGGCATACCTACCAGAACCACGATGTGATTCAGTTTTTGTCGGACTGGCTAGGGCACGGGCGTCCGTGGGTGCTGGTCTACAATGAATCGATCGACGCTAAGACAACCCTCAAGCACGCAGAGAAGATTGCCGCAGATCTTGGGGGCGAACCCGAGGCCGTCTTCCACGCGCCCTTCGATCTGGAGGTCGCGCGTGGGGAGCGAGCACTCGTACCGATCCTGCTGTCCAAGGGCACCGAGGGGAGCGTCGCGATGGGGACGTGGTTGCGGGAGCTCGGTGCCAGCGGTGATCTCAAGGCGCGCGCGCTAGAGGCGTCCTTTGAGGGGCTAGATCAGGACCTCCGAGTGCTGGCTGCGGGGGCGCGTACGCTCCTCGCTAAGGTGGACGGGGTGACGGCGCTGGCCGAGGACCACGCGACTCGCCTCGCCCAGGCGGTGGCGCGCGAGGCGATGCCCATGGGACCGTTTCTGGCGGCATTCCGCGAAGTCCTCGACGAGCGGCCGACCGCCGTGCAGCGCGAGCTCCGCCGCGGCCTTCGGTGGACAAGCCACCAGGTCGTGGGGACCGCCAAGTGGATTGGTGGAAAGGTGCGAGGCGGCGCGCCCAAGGAGGTCGCGTCGGAGGACGCCCGAGCCGTCACGCTCTTCAACGCAGAGGGCGCGGAGCTGGAAGCAGGCTGGAGCGCATTCATTGAGCCACTGCAGGTGGAGCTACGGGCTGTGCGCCGGTCCTCGGATACGCCAGAGGAAGTCCGTGCGGCACTGGCGGATGTGACCGCGGCAGGCGCCGCCCCGCTGTCACTGGAGGCGGCGCGGGAGACGCTGCAGTTGGACCCCAACCTGATGCGCGAGTATCAGGCCGCCTGTCGCGAGATCATCGCAGCCGAGCTGGACGAGCACGGGACAGAGTGGGCGCTGCAGCTCGCCGTGGATGCGCTGCATCTACTGCCGCTCGGGGTGGCGGGGGCGGTGATTGTCCATACCGGTGGGGTTGGCGTGGACCTCGCGGTGGCGGGCGGGGGAGCCCTCAGCGCGGCCGCCGCCGAGCGACTTTCCCGAACCCTCGGCACGGGCGTCGCCGCGGCTGCCCGTCGGCGCTGGGTGGAGCTGCGGACTCCGAAGATCACCAAGGCTGTGGTGGACGCGCTGCTGCGGACGCCCAGTGGCAGCCATGGGCAGAGCCGCCCCCTGACGGCATTGAAGGATGAGGCGCAACGAATTGTCCAAGCGGCTTCGCTTCCGGGTCCAGAGAGAACATAGTGTTGCCTTCGGAGCGATCCGGAAGCTGACCCCGCACCATGGGAAACACCACGCCATCTAGCCAAATCCACGCCGGCGCTTCGCGCGCCGTTCTGGCGTCCCTGTTGGCCGACTTCGATCGTGATCTGGACGCAGTGCGTGAGCTGCGGCCCATGGCGGCGATGGGGGCTGAAGTCAGTGAGCTTCGCGGCGACCTAGGTGAACAGTTGGAACGCGCGAAGTCGGCGGCGGTTATCTGCCTTGTGGGCTCCACCGGCGCAGGCAAGTCCACGCTGCTCAACGCTCTCGTCGGTCGCGACGTGGCCATCGAGGGGGTGGACCGCCCGACAACGTCGGCGCCGGTGATCTATCGTCCCCGGGACGCGGACGTCTCGAACATTCTCGAGGGGCTCCCCGGCGAGCCTCCGAACGTCGTGTCCTACGACGCGGACCCAGACGCGGGGGCGGGCTCGTTCTGGCGCGGCCAGATTCTCATTGATGCCCCCGATACGAACAGCGTTGCGACGGTTCACCGAGAGGTGGTCAAAGGGCTGAGCGCGCGCGCGGATGTTCTCGTTGTGGTGGCCCACCGACAGTCGATCGCCGAGCTCAGCTCCGCGACGTTCATCGATCTCTTCGCCGAGCGGCGCGGCATGGTCTTCGTGCTAGGTCGCACCGATGAGCTGGACGAGTCTTCGACGGAAGAACTGCTCGCCCAGCTGCGGACGCTGCGCGACGAGCGCTGGCGCTCGCCGGAGGCTCCGGTGTTAGCAATCAGCGCCCGCGCGGCTAAGACAGATCCTGACGGGGGGGACGTCCCTGCGCTGAAGGCTCAGCTCTCCGGTCTCATCGCTGCCGAGAAATTGGGCAGCGTTCGCCGGCGCAATGCCGTCGGCAACGTCGCGCGCATCGCCGCGCTCATCCAAGGCCGCGCGGGCGAAATCGACGCCGCGGCCGCTTCCCTCGACGAAGGGCTTAGCTCCGGCGCCGAGGCCTGGCGCAGCGGGCTTGTGGACGCGATCCACGAGCGCCTCGACGTGCGCCAACCGGACCTCGCGCGCATGCTCTGGAACGATGCCGCGAAGGTTTGGGACGGTCCCGGCGGCTACGCGTTACGCGTCGGGGGCCTCTCCGCCGTTGGCATGGGGGCAGGCGCAGCGGTGGCTCGGCGGAACCCGGTGCTGGCCGCGGGACTCGCCGTCGGAAGCGTGGCCGCCGATCGCCTCCGCGGCGCGGTCCGCGAGCGACAGTTCGAGTCAACGTCGGGGCTTCTGCCCGGTGCGACCGAGTTGGAGGCACTTCAGCGTGATGCGTTCCTTGGAGCGAGGCTGGCGGCTGAGGACGCGTTCGTCGACGGAGCGGCAGGGGATCAAGTGCCCTCGTCCAGCGAGCTGGACGGCCACGCCGCTAGCGCCGTTGACGACGCATGGGACCGACTTGTGCGCGTGGACCTCCCACGGGAGGCCGGGCGTGCGGTGCCCAAGGCGCTACGACTGGCGATCGACTTGCCGGTGTACGGCCTCGGGGTCTGGGTGCTGCTGCGTGTGATTCTTGGCTTCGTCCGTGACAGCTATGTCGGCGGCGACTTCCTCGTCAGCGCAGCGATCATCGCGTTCGCATGGCTGTTCCTCGCGCGGGCCCTCGTGCGCATACGGCTGTCATCCCGCAGCTCGGCCCTCTTAGCCGACGTTCGCGGAGGTGTCGAACAGCGACTCGGCCAAGCAGCGCGCGCTTCTATCGAGTCTCGTCAGAAGCGGCTCAGCCAAGGCCGCGAAGCCTTGACGCGACTGCGGTCTGCCGATGCCCTTTGGAGGCAGCGCCTCCACGGCGAAGACATCTAGTTCACTCTCCTATTCATCCCGTTGTTGCCCTCGTTTTGACTCCCATGCTGATTGTTATTCCGCTCATCCTTAGCTCGTCCCTCTCGATGCCCGTACAGGAGCACGTGCAGGAGCCCGTGCCCGCTCCCGCGAAGAAGCCAGCGAACGGTGCCGCGCAGCTGGCACCGACCGACGACATCCTTCTTGGCCCCGAGGCGAATCGCTACCGCTGGGTGCCGAACTGGCTGAAGGTCCCGGACGGGATGGAGCTGGGCAACACCCACGGTTGCATAGCTGTGGATTCGAAGGGCCGGGTGTTCATCAACACCGACTCCGAGCACGCCATCATCATTGCGCGCCCGGACGGCACGATCGAAACGACCTGGGGTAAGGACTGGGCGGGCGGCTTGCACGGCATGACCTTGGTTCAGGAGGGGGACGAGGAGTTTCTCTACCTCGCGCACACGGGGCGTCACGAAGTGGCGAAGACGACCCTGCTCGGCGAAGTGATCTGGACGCTGCCGTGGCCGGAGATCTCGGGCAAGTACAAGTCGGCGGACCAGTACAAGCCCACGGGCATCGCGGTGGGACCGAACGGCGAGATCTTCGTCGCCGACGGCTACGGGCAGAACTGGATCCATCGCTATTCAAAGGACCGCGAGTACCTCGGCTTCTTCGGAGGCCCGGGCGCTGAGCCTGGAAAGGTGCAGACGCCCCATGGCCTCGTGATGGAGCTAGGCGGAGAGGAACCCTATCTCGTCGTTTGCGACCGAGAGAACTATCGTCTGCAGCGCTTCGCCATGGACGGCAAGCTCGTGCGGACGGAGGCGCCCCGACTCGAACGTCCCTGCAACGGTGCGTTCAGCAAGCACGGGCTCGCCGTGGCAGAACTGCGGGGTCGCGTGACGCTGCTTGGGCTGGACGAGCAAGGCGAGCGCGTGGTCTTGGCTCATCTCGGCGAGAATCCAGATCCGAAGAAGCGCGCGGTGAACGGCGTTCCGAGGGAAGGCTGGGCGGACGGGGAATTCCTTTCACCCCACGGGATCGGGGCGGATGCGGACGGCAACCTGTACGTGCTCGACTGGAACCGCCACGGGCGGATCACCAAGCTCGAGCGGGTAGGGGAGTGATCCTCGCGCCAATGAAGGGTGCGGTGCCTATCTGTCAGGCGCGGCTCTCGGCTGCTTGCCAGAATGGCAGAGTCGCGCCAGGCGACCGGCTCAATCGCCCCTTACGGTCCGCAGGGGCCGTTTTGCCTTCCTCTTTGCCCCCGCGGCGAGAGTTGGCACACGAGTTGTTTTAGAAGGCTGATCCACCGCCCGGGGCCCTTCCCGGCGGACAACCCGAGCCTAGAAAGGCTCACTGATACCTTCCAAGTATGAGCAGCAGCACAGGCAAAATCATCGGCATCGACCTCGGCACCACGAACTCAGTGGTGGCCGTGATGGAAGGTGGCGAACCCATCGTGATCACGAACCTTGAGGGCGCGCGGACGACCCCTTCGGTCGTCGCCTTCCAGGGTGACGGCACGCGTCTCGTCGGCGCCCCGGCCAAGCGGCAGGCCGTGACCAATCCGACCAAGACCGTCGCTTCCATCAAGCGCTTCATGGGTCGACGCCACCACGAGGTCGGCGACGAAGAGAAGCAGGTGGCCTACTCCCTCGTGGGTGGCCCCGATGAGGTCGTCAAGGTCGACATCGACGGCAAGCACTTCTCGGCGCCGGAAGTCAGCGCCATGGTGCTGCAGTACCTCAAGGAGGCCGCCGAGCGCTACCTCGGCGAACCGGTCACCCGCGCGGTCATCACCGTACCGGCGTACTTCAACGACAGCCAGCGCCAGGCGACCAAGGATGCCGGCGCGATCTCCGGCCTCACCGTCGAGCGCATCATCAACGAGCCCACGGCGGCCACCCTCGCCTACGGCCTCGACAAAGAGAAGGAAGGCAAAGTCGCGGTCTACGACCTCGGCGGCGGCACCTTCGACATCTCGGTCCTCGACATCGGCGACGGTGTTTTCGAGGTGCTCGCGACGAACGGCGATACGCACCTTGGTGGCGATGACTTCGACGAAGCGCTGATCAGCTTCGTAGCGACGGAGTTCAAGAACTCCCAAGGAATCGACATCCGCAGCGATCCGATGGCGCTCCAGCGGCTCAAGGAGGCCTGTGAGAAGGCCAAGATCGAGCTCTCAAGCGGAACGTCGACGGACATCAACCTCCCGTTCATCACGGCGGATGCCTCGGGCCCGAAGCACCTTCAGCAGAACATCACTCGGGCTAAGTTCGAGCAGCTGATCGGCGACATGGTCAAGCGCAGCATTGAGCCGTGCGCCCAGGCGCTGAAGGACGCGGGTCTCAAGCCCAGCGATATCGACGACGTCCTCTTGGTCGGCGGCTCCACCCGCGTGCCCCTCGTCCAAGACAAGGTCAAGGAGTTCTTCCAGCGCGAGCCCAACAAGGGCGTCAACCCGGACGAGGTCGTGGCGCTTGGCGCGGCCATCCAGGGCGGCGTGCTCGGCGGCGACGTCTCGGGCGTCCAGCTGCTCGACGTGACCCCGCTGTCCCTCGGCATCGAGACGCTCAACGGCGTCATGACGCGCCTTGTGGACCGCAACACGACGATTCCGACCTCGAAGAGCCAGACGTTCTCCACCGCGGCGGATAACCAGCCGTCCGTGGACATCAAGGTCTTCCAGGGCGAGCGTGAGTTCACGAAGGACAACCGACTGCTGGGGAACTTCGTTCTCGAAGGCATCGCGGCGGCCCGCCGCGGCGAGCCCCAGATCGAAGTGACCTTCGACATCGACTCCAACGGCATTCTGAGCGTGACCGCGAAGGACGCGGGCACGGGCAAGGAGCAGTCGATCCGCATCGAGTCCTCTTCGGGCATCTCCGAGGAAGAGGTCGAGCGCATGAAGCGCGACGCCGAGGCCCACGCCGACGAGGACAAAGCCCGCCGCGAGGTGGTCGACCTCCAGAACGAGCTGGAGCAGCTGGCCCACGGCACGAAGGTCCAGTTGGACGACAACAAGGACAAGCTGTCCGAGGAAGACTTCAAGGAGATCGAGGCCGCCATCGAAGAGCTCGAAGGCAAGCGCACCTCCGAGGACAAGGCCGAGCTGGAAGAGGCCCGCAACACCTTCGCGCAGAAGGCGCAGAAGCTGGGCGAGATCCTGCAGGCCGAGGCCCAAGCTGGCCAAGGCGGCCCCGCCCCCGACATGGGCGGTGCCGACGCTAGCTCCGGCGCGGACAGCGACGAGCCGGTGGACGCCGACTTCGAAGTGAAGAGCTAAGCGTCGCTCGCTGAGCCAGAAGAGAGGACGCGACCCAAACGTGGGTCGCGTCCTCTTTCTTCAGGTGCCGCTAGCGGGACTGGCCGACGTCGGTGAATTCGCTTAGCACGGCGGCGAGTCCTAGAACGACCCGGGCCATGCGCTCCGTATCGAGGCGCTCGGGGAGGTCACCGGGCTGGTGGTATTCGGGGTCGCGGAACACGGCGGTGTCGGTGATCATCAAGGCAGGGTAGCCCACCTGGGCGAAGGACCAGTGGTCGGACCACCCGACGCCTGCGACCATCGAGGGCAGGGCGGCGCCTTCGCTGGGGAAGGCGGCGTGTTCGCGGAAGCGGCCAATGGTCTTGCGCACGAGTCCGGAGGACATCACGTTGCCGACGAAGGTGATGAAGTTGCCGCGGCTCGGGTAGAAAGCGTGCAGGAGTCGGATCGGGTAGTTCTGCGTTTTGTCTCCATCGCTGTAGTAGCCGAGGGTCTCCAGGCTCCACATGGCGCGAATGTCCTCGGAGCGCTCGGCGCAGGCCTTGGCGTAGACGAGGCTGCCCATGGTCTCCTGTTGGAAATGGGGCGGCTCTTCGTTGGTGAAGAAGACGAAGCGGAGGGTGCGAGCGGTGCGCTGGGTCGCAAAGCGCTCGGCGAGGGCCAGGAGGGCTGCGGTGCCGGATCCGTTGTCGTTCGCGGCGGGGGCGCTGTAGAAGCCGTCGTAATGGGCGCCGACCACGACGATCTCCTGTGGGGCGGATGTCCCAACGAGCTCTACCTCGAGGTTGGCGACGGTTTGGCTGTTCACCTCGAACGGGATACGCAGCGGTTCGTAGCCGTAGGACGCGAGCTCGCCTTCGAGGTAAACGAGGGTCTCTTCCAGTCCGCTGGGATTCGTGGTGCTGCGCGCTCCGATCTCGCGGCTTAGCTCGTGCAGATGGCGATCGAGCGTAGCCGCCAGCTTCGACTCCTCTGCCGAGAACGGAGCGGGAGGTCCGTCGAAGCTTGAGCCCGGCATGCGTACGCAGAAGAACCACGCCGCGCCGAACGCGAGCGCGATCGTCAGAACGAAGCCCCGCCGAATCCGGAAGTGGCGCAGAAAGGACTTCGGCGCAGCTATAGCGTGATGACCTTCTCGGCCTTGCTCATGGCGGCGATGATCTCGTCCATGGAGCCCACCTTGCCGACGGCTGGCGTGACGTCGTAGTGATTGAGGCAGGTGCCGCAGGGGACCATGTCGACGCCTTGGTCCTCGAGCATCGTGAGCTCGCCGAGAACTTCACTGCCGGGGCCGCTCAGCTTGACGCCGCTGTTCACCATGAGGATCGCATCAAGGTCTTTTAGGGCGATGGCCTTTTGCAGGAAGGTCTTGAGGATGCGGCGGGACAGAGCGCCATCTCCATGGCCCATCTGATCTTGGTTGAGTAGAACAACGGTTTTCATGGGCACATGCTAACGGGCGAGGTGCTCCCGAAGCCTGTACTGCTCAAGATCGAAGCGGGAACCTTCCCCCGTCCACTCCACGATGCCCGTGTGGGTGCGGTACGTATGGGACTGGCGATCAGCGGCGTAAAGGCGGAGCGACGTAGCGACGCTCGGGAACGCGAGATCCTTCCAAGGAATCTCGTTCATCCCTATCAGCTGCACCTCGCTGGACTCGGGCGTGGGGGCGAAATGATCGCCGACGAGCCGTGCACGGTAAACCGCGTAGATCTGCGAGATGTGGGGGATGTCCAGCATCGCAAAGAGGCCCAAGGGTTCGACCTTCGCCTCGGTCTCCTCCATCGTCTCGCGCGCCGCGCCATCCGCGCAGGACTCAAGGCATTCCAAGTAGCCCGCGGGGAAGGTCCAGCGCCCGAGCGCAGGCTCGATGTTGCGTCTGGCCAAGAGAAGCCGTTCACCCGCTTCGACGATGCAGCCCACGACCACCTTAGGGTTCACGTAGTGGATGGCATCGCACTTCGTGCAGACCGAGCGGAGCTTATGGTCGTCCAGTGGGACCTTTTCGACGCAGGGCGCGCCGCATTCGGGGCAGAAACGATGGGTCATCGCCACGGATTGTACCGGCCCATGACCTGATTTTCGTACAACCGCATCACGATGATCACCCTGGCCGCACCGATTCTACTCGCGCTGAACTGTCTTCAAGAACCGGAGACCACCGTGGGGGCCGACGCACTGGCGCCCTTCGGCGCCGTTCCGAACGAGCATCAGCTCGCCTGGCACGACCGCACGTTCTACGCCTTCGTGCACTTTGGCCCCAACACGTTCACCGGGGTGGAGTGGGGTGAGGGACGTGAAGACCCGAAGGTCTTTGCTCCCTCAGACTTCGACGCGAAAAGCTGGGCCCGCGCCTTCAAGACGGCGGGCATGACCGGCGTCGTCATTACTGCGAAACACCACGACGGCTTCTGCCTGTGGCCCTCGGACGTCACGACCCACGACGTGGCCTCCAGCGACTGGCTCGACGGAACCGGAGACGTGCTGCAGGCCCTGTCCGACGCCTGCCGAGAAGAAGGCCTTTGGTTCGGCGTCTACCTGTCCCCGTGGGACAAGCACGAGGCAACCTACGGCACGGGCGATCCGTACAACGAGCACTTTGCGACGCAGCTTACCGAGGCTCTTACCCGCTACGGGACCATCAGCGAGGTCTGGTTCGACGGCGCCAACGGAGAAGGACCCAACGGCAAGCGGCAGACCTACGACTGGGAGCGCTTCGTGGGCGTCGTGCGCGAGCATCAGCCGGGCGCGGTGATCTTCTCGGACGCCGGACCGGACATTCGCTGGTGCGGAAACGAGCGCGCGATCGGCAACGAGACGAACTGGGCAACGCTTCGCCGTGATGAGATCACCCTCGGTACGTCGAAGGTGGACGAGCTCAACCGCGGCCACGAGGGCGGCACGCACTGGGTGCCCTACGAGTGCAACACGTCGATTCGGCCCGGTTGGTTCTGGCGCGAGGGTCTCGACGGCGAAGTGAAGAGCCTCGAGCAGCTCCTCGACACCTGGTACGCGTCGGTGGGTCGCGGAGGGAACTTCCTCCTGAACGTGCCGCCCGACAACCGCGGACGGATCACCGATGTGGACGCCCGCCGAATCGCCCAGCTGGGGACGGTGTTGCAGGCGACCCACGGCCGCGACCTTCTCCGGGAAGCGATGGATCTTCAGGGCGGCGAAGCGGCAAGCTCCAACGTGCGTGGCGGTGCTGACTCGATGGGCCCGTCGTCGCTGCTCAACCCGGGTCGCGATAGCTACTGGGCCGTGGACGACGACCACGACGCTGACGGTAAGTGCCTCGCCTGGGCCGAGTTTGTGCTCCCGAGAGACGTGACTTTCGACGAGGTTTGGCTGGAGGAGCCGATCCAGCTCGGCCAGCGGGTGAAGCGCTTTCGAGTGCAGGTGGGGAGCGAAGGAGGTGAGTGGCGTGACCTTGGCGCTGGTACGACGATCGGCGCGCGCCGCATTCTGCGGGTGGGGCTGACCCAAGCGAGCCGCATCCGCGTTCTCATCGACAGCGCCCTCGCCACCCCCGCGCTCTCGCGCCTGTCACTTTTTCTGTCGCCGCCGAAGGTCGAGATCGACCCGCCGAGCGGCGTGGCGGTGAATCCCATTCCTGTGCGCCTTTCCTCCCGTGAAGGGACGCAGATCCGGTTCACCCTCGACGGAAGTGAAGTGACCCTTGGGTCTCCGCAGTATGACGGCTCTCTGCTCGTCGATTCGTCGGCTACGCTTCGAGCGCGCGCGTTCAGCAGCGACCGAGCGGGGCCCCAGGCGAGTCCCTTTGTGGCCCAGGGGACGTACCAGGTCATTCAGGAGAGCGACTGGCTGGTCCCCGTGGCGTTCATTCGTCCGCCTGATCCCGGCCTCTCCGTCAAGGTTTATGAGGGCGGTTGGCAGACGCTCGATCAGATGACGGAGCGCGACCCCATCGGTCGGAAGAAGGCGATGTCCTTTGACCTCGGACTCGTGACTCGCCAGGAACAGTGCGCGCTGGAATTCACTGGCTATCTTTCCGTACCCCAGGACGGTCTCTACACCCTCGCGCTCGTTTCGGACGACGGCAGCCGCTTCTACGTGGGCGATACTCTCGTCGTCGACAACGACGGGCTCCACGGCGCGGTCCGCGCCGAGGGGCGGGTTGCGCTCAAAGCGGGCTACCACCCTATGGCCGTTCAGTGGTTCAACTCACGCGGATCGAGTTCGCTGGAGGTTCGCTGGTCGGGCCCCGGCGTGGGCCGCGATCAAGCCATCCCCTCCAGCGTTCTCTTCCGCTAATCCCTCCTATGATTCTTCTCCCATCGCTTCTCGTCTGTGCGGCGCTCCAATCGCCCGATCCCCAGGTGCTGCGTATCGTCGCTTTGGGTGACGGCTTTGTCGCCGGCTCGGGCCCGCGCGCGTCGCTTCGTGCGTGGCCCGAACGCCTCGGGACGATCCTGGGTGAGCGCCTCGGTGACGTACGCGTGGAGGTGGAGAATGAAGGATTGCGCCGTGATACGACGGTCGGAGCCCTGCACCGACTGCGCCGGGACGTCCTGAGCCGAGATCCCGACGTCGTCATCGTGCAGTATGGCCAGGCGGATGCGTGGGTGGACCTGCCGAGCGGAGAGGACTTTCCCCGCGTCGCGCCGGGTGCGTTTCGCTCCAACTTGGTGGACATCGTTTCCACGATCGAGGGCGCGGGCGCGCTGGCGATTCTCGCGGAGCCCGGCGCGATGGTCTGGACCGACGACCTGCGGGCGCGGTTCGGCGAGGCGCCTCCGGGAATCGACATCGATGTGCCTTTTGATCCCACCGACGACTGGGGCTTCGACCGGCTCTTGAACGCCTATGCGGGGATCGTCCGGAGCGTTGGGGACGAGCTGCGGGTGCCCGTGGTGGCCGTGCACGCGGCCGATCGCCTGCGCGGCGCGGAGATGATGCAGGACTGGCGCATCGACGGCGTGCGCGCCTCGGCGAGCGGCCACGCGTGGCAGGCCGAGGCCTTGGCAGATCTGATCGAGGCGCGCGTGGCCGAAGGCGGCTTGGCACCAAGGAAGCTGTCGCTGCACGGTGCGCCGTCCCGCGGCTGGACGATTCCTGAGCTCGACCTTGCGGGGCAAACGGGGCGCGTCGTCACGGTGGATCGCGAGCCCGGCCAATACCTCGGCCATCCCTCCACGGACGTGATGGCGGACGGCAAGACGATCCTGTGCGTCTATCCCAAGGGCCACGGACGCGGACCTGTGGTGATGAAGAAATCCACGGACGGCGGACGCACCTGGAGCGAGAGGCTGCCGGTCCCCGAGTCCTGGGCGACATCCAAAGAGACGCCCGTGCTCATGCGCGTACCGTCGGCCGAAGGCGATGTGGAGAACGTCGTGATGTGGAGCGGGCTCTTCCCGGCGCGTCGCGCGCTTTCCAGCGATGGGGGCGTGACCTGGGGCGAGCTGGAGATCCCCGCCCAGCCCGGGGGCGGCGAGGTCTCCCCGTGGGGCGGCATCGTGGTGATGGGCGATCACGTATCCGTGAAGGGCGGCGACACGCTCGCTTGGTTCCACGACGACGGGCGCTTCTTCGGGCCAAAGCGCGGTCCGAGCGGCTTCACCGTCTTCCAAACGCGCTCGTCCGACGCAGGCGTGACGTGGTCGACGCCGCGCCCGATCGTTCGCTGGCCCCTGGGTCACCTGTGCGAGCCCGGTGTGGTACGGGATGGCGATACGATCGCGCTCCTCCTGCGGGAGAACAGCCGGCAGCGGAACTCGCAGCTGGTGATATCCACGGATGAGGGTGCCACGTGGAGCGGGCCCCGGCCCCTGGCGGGCGCATTGACCGGGGATCGCCACCAGGTCCTCTGGCTGCCCGATGGTCGGCTATTCATCAGCTTCCGCGACATGGGGCTCGATAGTCCCCGCTGGGGCGACTGGGTCGCGTGGGTCGGCACGTTCGAGGACTTGATCGAGGGGCGAGAGGGGCAGCTCCGCCTGCGGCTGATGGACAACCTCAGGGCATCGGACTGTGCGTACCCGGCTCTCGAGCTGCTGGCTGGCGACCCTGGCGCTGCCGATCCGAAGGACCGCGAGCCGACGATCCTCGCCACCACCTACGGCCACTGGACGGCGGGCGAGCCAGCCTGGATCGCTAGCCTGAGGATCTCGCTATCTGAGCTCTGAGCCCGTTGGGGGAAGTACCCCGTGAGTCGCCTTGATTCGCCTTGAACGCTTTGTCAGCCTGCTATGAACCCGGTCGCGTCGATTCGTGCGGGATCCGGCGTTTTCGCTGGAACCGCGTCCTCCGATCCGCAGCATAGGGCTTCGCAACCACTCTCCTAGACCCCCCTAATTGGCTCCTCCTCACGGAGCCCCCAATCCGATGAGCAAACTCGACGACGTAATCACCAAGTGCAAGGAGCAGATGACGAAGCAGGGCATCGATTGTGATGAGACGCTTCTCACCAACGTCGCCAAGGCCCTTGGTCCGTCGATCTACAACGCTGACGCTCTGATCGTCGCCACCGGCGACGCCGACGAGCTCCAGACGGTCAAGAACTGGGTCGGCAAGAAGCTCGGCGTGGCTGAAGGCGCAGAGCTCGACGCGGCCCTTGAGCGCTGCACCGAGAAGATCGGCAAGTCCAACACGAAGAAGCTTCGCCCGGTCTACTACTACCTTCTCGCGAAGGACCTCGGCAAAGAGTCCGTCTTCGGCTAGTCGAGACGACCTTTGAAGGGAAGAGCCCGGGGGGGGGGGGGGGGGCCCGCCGCGGCGGGGGGGGGGGTGGGGGGGGGGGGTGGGGGGGGGGGGGCGG